>JBGSIA010000038.1:0-106484 GCA_041751935.1 Pirellulaceae bacterium
TGCGGCTGACCGATTGTTTGCAAATTCATTTGTTGGAGTTGCCGAAGTACCGCGTTCCAGAGGATAATCGAGAGATTACTGATCCGATCGCTCAGTGGGCGTTCTTCTTTAAGCGTGCCGGTGAGCTAACACCCGATGAACTTATCGCACGGTTACCCAATCCAGTATTTCGTGAAGCGACAGGAATTCTAGAAATGATTGCCCGAGACCCCCAACAGCGAAGCTTGTACAACCAGCGTCTGAAAATGCAAATGGACGAGAAGGCACGGTTGCAGGCCGCCATCGCCGAGGGTGAAGCACGCGGTGAGGCACGCGGTGAAGCACGAGGTGAGGCACGCGGTGAAGCACGAGGTGAGGCGAGAGGCGAGGCACGAGGCAGGGAGCAAGGACAAGTCATAGGTCGGATTCGATTGCTGGAGCAATTACTCGGGTTGCCCGAATCATCACCAGATGTGCTTGAAGAACAATCGCTACCGGAACTCGCGACGATGGAAGCCGACCTGCAGCGACGTCTGCGGGAACGCAAGTAAGCGAATTGGCGTGGAGAATGCATGGCTTTCCATCGCAGCTATACCGACCGTGGGCAATTGGCTTCACTGGCCTTCAACAGCACGACGATCGATACCCGCACGTATGACGATGGCGGCCGGATGACTGGCAGCAGCTATAATAACGCTCATGAGTGAAACGCGAACCTACAATAACGACAACACCCTGGCCTCGATCAGTTTCTCGGGGGCGGCGATTGGTAATCTCACCTATGGCTGGGACGACAACAAGAACAAGACCAGTGAGGCGATTAGCGGCACGATGAGCGGCTACGGTTTCGATGTTGGTGCCAGCGGCTACGATGACGAAGATCGGCTGGTGAACTGGGAGCGTGCCGATTCGGCGCTGGACCAGTCGTGGGATTTGAGCCTGGTCGGTGACTGGGACAGTATCACCGAGAACTCCGCTACACAAAACCGTACCCACGGCCCAACGCACGAACTTCTCACGGTTGCCAGCCAAAGTGTCACCCACGATCTCAAAGGCAACATCACCAGTATCCCGGCGGTCCTGCGTCCGGGAACCGATCCGCTGGCAATGGCATGGGACTTTGACAATCGGCTTGTCAGTGCCGACGTGGACGACGACAGCACGGCGGATGTGTTCTACAAGTGGGATGCCCTTGGCCGTCGAGTGTACCGTGACGACGGCACGACTGCTCAGGTCTTCGTGCAATCTGGCCAGCAAACGATTGCTGATTACACGGCCACAACCGCGGCCAGCAGCCCGACCTACACTTACGTCTATGCCAGCTACATCGATGAACCTGTGATGCGCGGCGGCAGCGGTGGCCTGCGTTACTATCATCGCGACCAACAATACAGCGTCACCGCCCTCACCGACGGCGGCGGCACAATCACCGAACGTTATGCCTACAGTGCCTATGGCACACCAACCATCACCGACGCTGCTGGTACGATCCGCACGTCAAGTGCCGACAATAACCGCTACACCTACACCGGCCGTGAGTTTGACGAGGTGTTAGGCTTGTATCACTACCGCGCCCGGATGTACGATTCGATTGCAGGTCGGTTTTGTTCCAGGGATCCGATTGGATTCAACGGAAGTCGCTGGAATTTGTATGAGTACGGAAAAGGCAGACCACATAAAGTTGTCGACCCCCTAGGTCTAACAGATGGGCTGGTGCAACTTCCCGTAGTTGCTCACTGCGTATCAGACCAAGACATCATTGATTACGGGAATAGGACCGACCCAATTAATCAATGGAAAAGTCATAACTTCTACACGCAATACATAAACACGAATGACTTGGTTTCAAAGCTTCAAGAGCTTGTTAAAGGCCAGAAATGTCCTGCTTGCATTGCAGATCTTGATATTAACGCGCATTCCAGCCCTTGGAGTGCTTCCGGAATTACAATGACCAACAATTTTTTAAATGCAGCCCCTCCCACAGATGTACGTTGGCTTTCGCAAGTGGATTTTTGTGACGATTGTGTAATTTACTTGAGCGGATGTAACACTGGCTTGCGCGGCGCTCCATTGGCAAAGTCATTGGCGAATGCCACTGGTTGTCACGTCCGAGGAACAAAGGGTTATTCCTACGGCTCACCAAATACAAGTGCGACGATTCCAAATCCGTGGTATCCGGTCGATTTTCACACTGGCGAGAACGATCCAGTGAACGGTACGGGTCCTCATTGCACGAGCTACTCAGATCCCGGATGGGGGCATCCATGGCACGCACCATATGAGGGTTCCTGTAGCGCAGGCAGCCAAGAAATGTGGGTCGACATATATCCTGATTAATTTTTTGGAATGTGGGATTTGGAATGTGGGATAAGTGCTCATGCTTTTGTTTTTTGCTTTTTTTCATATTTGGATGCAGTGAACCGCGCCGACAACCTGCAACGGTAATTTGCGGTAAGCAAGTTGATAATTTGCGAATTTACCACACAGCGTTTGGCGAAGTGACGCCAGGTGAATTTGACTCGCAAAAGGTGCTGAGCGTGATGGCGAACCTTGAATGGCAGCCAACGATCGGTAAAGCGTCCCCTTTACCTGCGGATTGGAGAATTGAGTTAACATCCAGCGGAGAAATAGTGCTTGTGCTTTCCATACATGGACAAACAGCTGTATACACCGAGGACGGATCCAGCGGAGCGACCTGTGTTTATTGGCTTGCGTTTGAAAGGGACTTGCTCGAATCCTCGAGTCGGTGGCACGAATACTTCGGGGGCGAACAAAAGGGGCAGGAGCCTTAATCTAGCGGCGTGTTGATTTTTGACGTTTTGGCGCCATCTTGATTTCAACATGCTCGGAGGCATCGCGATGGCACTTGGAAAACGAATGCGGCAACTACAGGATACGTTGTGGGGTGCTGCGGATAAACTCGTATTAAAGAAATAGTTAGTGATGGGAGTTTGGAGGATGAGGCGGAGCGGTAGCTTATCTGGACTACTAAGACTATTGAGACCGGGGCAGATTACCTGAAGTCACTTATGGAAGTGATGCGGTTTCGAATTCCGCGATGCTTTTCTTCAAGCTCGCAGCACTCGGTCGAACGGCAATCGTCGGCTGTGCGACGCCGGATATTGGTAGATTCAAGGTCTGATTATGCGCTCCGCGCGTGCGGAAGCTTGAACCACTGTTCGCTGATCTTGTTTCAATTACTTGCAGCAGCGTCGATTTCATCCGACTTGCTCACTGAGAATGGTGCTGCCTGGTGGCGGGCGACTGAAGGGCGCTTTGTTGAATGCAGCGTGCAACTTCTGCTGCAGCGCATACTCGATCGACACAGTGCGATTGATCGTTACTGCTTCTCCGCATTCATTCACTGCCGTTTCAGCGATCTCAGCGAACCGGGCCAGTTGATACGGTAACCCCGCCGGACGTTCTTCTGGCATCGACGGCACGATCCCCTTCAAGAACCGGATCACGCACCGGAGATAGCCAAGATAACGCATCGTGTCTGGACCCTTGGCCCGACAGGAAGTTACCATCGGTGACTTGTCGTGCGGACAGACACAACGATACGTCGTCGCCCCGGCGCGCTCGCCGCTGAACTCTTCGCTGCCATCAACCGCTACTACCTTCGCCTGGTCGATCAGTTGGGCGGTGATCGTCTGCACGATCGCGCAAAGCGACAGATGATTGCCGATGCTATTCCCAAGCATTCGAAGTCCATACGGTAGAATTAACGGCGTACCTTCTCGACGAACAGACGATTGGTCGAGCGAGCAAACTGCAGCAGTGAGCGTTCTTGCTACTTTTCGCCCAGGACTTTGATACTGCGGTGCTGCGTCGTTCGCTTCCTGGGATCGAGTTTGAGTCAGCCTTTACGACGATTGAAACCCTATCGGCCAAGACGGAGGACAAGCAAATGTACGACCAACGCGAGACAGCCCAAGCTGACTCGTGATCGCCATTCATGACAATGCGGCTTTGCGATGACAACAAGGGCCGCTACGCTTTTCTTCGCCAGGTCGTGCTCCAGAGACCTGATCGGCTTCCGAGGCGGTTTTTTGTTCTTGTGTATTTGTCGGCAACCGACAATCAGGCACTTCAAAGTGGCGGTATTCAGACAGGGACTGATTTGATGAACAATATGTTTTCGGCTGTGGTAGTGGGGACGGGGTTTATTGGTCCGGTTCATGTCGAAGGGCTGCGCCGGGCTGGCGTGCATGTCGCGGGTATCGTGGGGTCTTCCCCGGCCAAGTCACAGATCGCTGCGGAACAACTGGGGTTACCGCGAGGTTTTGCGTCGCTGAACGAAGTTCTTGCTGATGCAACGGTCGATGTCATTCATCTAGCGACACCCAATCTGCTTCATTTCGAGCAAGCTGTGGCAGTGTTACGAGCAGGAAAACATGTCTTGTGTGAAAAGCCATTGGCGATGAACTCGCAACAGTCGGCGGAGCTCGTCAAGATCGCACATCGCACGGGTCTAGTCGCTGGTGTTGCTTACAATATTCGCTATTACCCGCTTTGCCATGAAGCTGCCGCACGGGTTGCTGGTCGTGAATTCGGCCAGACGTTGCACATAACTGGTTCTTACGTGCAGGACTGGTTGCTGCATGAAGACGATTTCAATTGGCGAGTTCTCGCCGAAGAGGGCGGCGAGCTACGGGCTGTGGCCGATATTGGCACACATTGGTTGGATCTTGTGCAGTTCATTGCTGGCCAAGATGTCGTTGCTGTTTGTGCTGACCTTCAAACTGTCCACGATTTTCGCCGCCGACCGATTGGTGGTGTGGAAACATTTTCGGGCCAGGGCCTTGCGTCTGGGGACACGCAATCTGTTGCGATAACAACCGAGGATGCCGGTTGTGTGCTGTTGAAGTTCGCCGATGGTGCTCGCGGGTCAATGCATGTATCTCAAACGACGGCTGGTCGCAAGAATTGTCTGCGTTTTGAGATTGCAGGAACGCGCCAGACTCTTGCTTGGAACAGTGAACAGCCGAACTCGTTGTGGGTTGGGCAACGCAAGCTTCCGAACCAAGAGCTAATTCGCGACCCATCATTGCTGGGGCAATCGGCAAGAGGGGTGACCAGCTATCCCGCGGGTCACAATGAGGGATTTCCCGACACTTTCAAGCAACTGTTTCGAGCGTTCTACGGATACATCGCCAACAGTGACTTCACCGCCGCACGGCCGTTTCCAACATTCGTTGATGGCCATCGAGAGATCCTGCTTTGCGAGGCGGTTCTGCGAAGTCATCGCGAGCAACGGTGGGTCAGTGTTGCACAAACGTAGACGAGGGTGCGTTGTTTTAGATTGATGACTATACTAGAGGCTTTATCTGACTCGAATTGCAGCACAAGACTCGATGCTCCCACCCACCTACACTCGACGTGAATGCCTGCTTCGGTGCGGGCTCGGCCTGGGGGCGATCAGTTTGACGCAGTTGTTGGCGGAGGAGACCTTCGCTGCTCAACAGTCGAGTGAAGGTATGGCGATCGAGTCCCCACTGGCGCCGAAGTCGCCGCACTTTCCCGCAAAGGCCAAGCATGTCATCCACATCTTTGCCAATGGCGGGGCATCACAGGTTGATACGTTCGATCCCAAGCCGATTCTCAATAAGTTGCATGGCCAGTCCTTACCTCTGGATCTAAAAACGGAACGCAAGACGGGTGCGGCCTTCGGTTCTCCGTTCTCGTTCAAAAAATACGGCGAGAGTGGTATCGAAGTCAGTGAACTGTTCAAGCATGTGGCGGAATCCATTGACGATATCGCTGTGGTTCGATCCATGCATGCTGACGTTCCCAATCATGAACCGTCCTTGATGTTGATGAATTGCGGTGATGCCAGGCTGCCTCGTCCGAGCGTTGGATCTTGGACGACGTACGGATTGGGGACGGAGAACCAAAATTTGCCTGGCTTTATCGCGATGTGTCCGGGTGGCTACCCGATCCAGGAATCTCAGAACTGGCAAAACGCATTTCTTCCAGGCGTTTATCAAGGCAGTTACATCGATACCCAACACACCGATATCGACAAACTCATTCAAAATATCCGTAATGATCGCAGCACTTCGCAACAGCAACGCGAGCAACTGGATTTATTGCAGTCGTTGAATCGGCAACACGCTGAGAGTCGTGGCCAGGATGCTGAGCTTGAAGCAAGAATTCAATCGTTCGAGTTGGCTTATCGAATGCAGTCCGACGCCAGTGAAGCGTTTGATATTGAACAAGAACCGCAACACATTCGCGATTTGTACGGCAAGGGTGTGCAAGCGAGGCAAATGTTGATTGCTCGGCGACTGGTGGAGCGTGGCGTTCGTTTTGTGCAGATCTATCATGGCGCTGGCCAGCCTTGGGACAGCCACGACGATTTGGAGACCGAGCATCGTCGTTTGGCTGGCGAATGCGACCAACCGATCGGCGCGTTATTGAAAGACTTGAAGCAACGTGGATTGTTGAATGAAACGCTGGTGGTTTGGGGCGGCGAGTTTGGTCGCACACCGGTTGTTGAGTTGCCCACCGAAGGGGCCAATCAAGGCAAGATTAACGGACGTGACCACAATCATTATGGGTTCACGATGTGGATGGCCGGTGGCGGCGTGAAGGGTGGCCAAGTGTACGGCGCGACCGACGAGTTCGGATTTGCAGCCGCCGAGAATCCCGTTCACGTGCATGATTTGCATGCGACGATTCTGCGGTTGCTCGGTTTCGATCATGAGAAGTTGACGTTCCGTTATGCCGGTCGCGATTTTCGACTTACCGACGTCCATGGAAAAGTCGTATCGGAGTTGATTGCATGAGCCTTTGGATTTGTAGAATCTGTTGTCTGTCCGTGTTATTCCTCGGAGCATCAGGATCACGCGGTGAGGAGCAGTCGGCTCGCGATATCGATTTCTTTGAATCGCGAATTCGCCCCGTGTTGGTCGAATCATGTTATGCCTGTCACAGTGCCGATGCGGGGGAATCCGAAGGAGGGTTGCTGCTTGATTCGCGAGCTGGTTTGCGAGCGGGCGGCGATTCGGGGCCAGCGATCGTGCCGGGCAATGGAAGAGAGAGTGAGCTGCTGCGACGTATCTCAAATTCCGATGTTGATCAGCGGATGCCGCCCGCCGACGTTGGTGATGCGTTGTCCACGGAAGCGATTGCCGATTTCAAACGCTGGATCGATGAGGGTGCCGCCGACCCTCGCGATGATGCAAAATTGCCACCGGCCAAAGATATGGCTGCGGCCAAGAAGCACTGGGCATTCAAACCGCTTAAGAAACCACCGCTACCGGAGGTTCTGCCGAACAGGATTTATCGAACACTGTTGGACCGTTACGTTTTTGCCAAGCAAGCCGAACTTGGAATCGAAGCGAGTTCGACGGCAGACCGCCGGACGTTGCTTCGACGAGTGACGTATGATTTGACGGGGCTACCACCGACGTACGCCGAAGTGATCGCCTTTCAAGGCGATACGTCTTCGGACGCCTATGAGAAAGTCGTTGATCGGCTTTTAGCATCGCCAGCGTATGGCCAGCGCTGGGCTCGGTATTGGCTGGACGTTGCACGGTATGCCGACACCAAAGGTTACCTTCCTGGTGGAGCCCAATTGCGATTCCCGTTTTCTTATACCTATCGGGATTATGTGATTGACGCGTTCAACAATGACAAACCATTTAAAGAGTTCATCGTTGATCAGATCGCTGCTGATCACTTGGAGTTAGGCGAGGATCGCTCATCGCTGGCGGCGCTGGGTTATCTCACGCTTGGTCGCCGATTTTTGAACAATCATGACGACATTATTGATGATCGCATTGATGTCATCACGCGAGGGATGTTGGGATTGACAGTTGCCTGCGCCCGCTGTCACGACCACAAGTTCGATCCGATTCCAACGGCAGATTACTACTCGTTGCATGGTGTCTTTGCATCGTCGAAGGAACCTGACGAGTGGCCGCTGCTGGGAACTCTTCCAGATGAACAGAGATACCAAGCATATCTGGATGCACGGTCAAAAATCGAAGCGAGTATCCAGGCGAAAAGTGATGAGTTGGTTGATGCGTTTCTGCATAAACATCAATCACGAGAAGCGGAGTATATTGACGCAGCCACTGAGTTTAAATCGATTGGGGCGGAGGCAAACTTGGATTCCTTTGCTGGCCAGCGCAAACTAAGTGCTCCGCTGCTTAAACGATTTATCGATTCCGTCGCGGACTCCGCCCATCCCACGCGTGAGGAAGTGGCCAATTGGATTCGACGTGATATCAACGAGAAGTCTTCTGCATTAAAACGCGATCTCGAAGCCTTGAGCTGGACGCATGATGGGGCTCCCAAGCGAGCGATGGCGCTCGTGGATTCCGAGCGTCCGCATGACTCGCGCATTTTGCTAAGAGGTCGACGGGGTAATGATGGCGAGATTGTCAGGCGTCAATTTCTCGAAGCATTGTCACCGGATGGTCGCGAACCGTTCAAAGCTGGCAGCGGGCGTCTTGAATTGGCTGTTCGAGTCGCCGAGCAACCGGTTGCGGCGCGAGTGTTCGTGAACCGCGTTTGGGGTTGGCACTTTGGTAGACCCCTCGTTGATACGCCCAGCGACTTCGGGGTTCGTACCGAGGCGCCTGTTCTTTACGATGCGCTCGAATGGTTAACGGCGGACTTCATTGAGCATGGCGGATCGATGAAGCATTTGCATCGACAAATCGTCTTGTCGTCGACATACCAGCAGTCCAGTCAAGGTCAGGATTTATCGAGCCAGAAGGATCCCGAAAACCGAACGGTTTATCGCTTCAGTCGCCGTCGTTTGGACTTCGAGGCGATGCGTGACACGATACTTTGGGCGGCGGGTACTTTGGATTTGACTCTGGGTGGATTGCCGGTGCAGTTGACCGATACACCTTCGCCAGTTCGGCGAACAGTTTATGGTTACATTGACCGTCAAAATTTGCCGGGCGTGTTTCGTACGTTCGACTTTCCTAACCCTGACGCCAGCAGTCCTGGTCGTTTTCGGACAACCGTACCCCAGCAAGCGTTGTATTTGATGAACAATCCGTTTGTCGCTGAACAAGCGGAAAAGATAGCAACCCAGGTCGCAGGCATGTCAGCCGAAAAAACGATCGAGCATTTGTATCAACTTTTGTTTCAGCGCCAGCCAACGCAGTCGGAGATTGAGCTTGGCGTTCAGTTTTTGGCCGCTGCCGGCAACGCTCAGGTAACTCGCTATTGTCAACTATTGTTACTGACAAATGAGTTAATGTTCGTTGATTAAGTAAGAGAGGTCCGTCGTTTGTGAACATGCTACCTGGGTCTAAAATCGACACGATGAGAATTCGTACAATCTGCCTACTGTTCGTGGTGCTGATGTCGAGCCCGATGAATGGGGCCGAGGTATCGTTCAATCGCGAAATTCGTTCGATTCTCTCGGAGAATTGCTTTGCCTGTCATGGACCGGACAAGAACTCACGCGAAGCGGACCTGCGACTGGATGATCGAACTGCAGCCATCGATTTTGGTGCCATCGTGCCTGGTGATCCTGATGCGAGCGCTATCATCCAGCGGATTGAGTCCGACGATGATACACAAATGCCTCCGCCGGATTCCGGCAAGAAGCTGACGGCGGATCAGCGCAAGTTGCTGCGTGTTTGGATTAGCGAAGGTGCCCGGTACGAGCAACACTGGGCGTTTCAGCCGCTGGCGGAAGAGGTTCATGCGCCGGATGATCCCGAGGCTGATCGCTGGTCGAGAAGCGATCTCGATCGATTCGTTTTTGCCCGTTTGAAGGCTCAACGATTGCAGCCCGCTGCAGAGGCTGGCAAATCGCAATGGCTTCGCCGTGTCTGTTTGGACTTGACCGGATTGCCGCCGACGCTCGAGCAGCTCGATGAGTTTCTGGCATCGGATTCTGAGGAAGCCTATGCCGAAGTCGTGAACCGTCTGCTTGCCTCACATTCTTATGGCGAGCGAATGGCCAGCATGTGGTTGGACGTCGCGCGATATGCGGATACCTTTGGTTACCAGAACGACGTCGCGATGGAGGTCTGGCCGTGGCGTGATTGGGTGATCCAAGCATTCAACGAAAACTTGCCCTACGATAAGTTCGTGCTTTACCAAACGGCGGGTGATCTGTTGCCGGACGCCACTGGTGATCAAAAACTGGCGACGGCGTTCAACCGTTTGCATCGCCAGACGAACGAAGGAGGTAGCGTTCCCGAGGAGTTTCGGCAAGCGAATATTGCTGACCGTACGGCGACCAACGCCACCGCGTTTCTTGGATTGACGTTCGAGTGTGCGCGATGCCACGATCACAAATACGATCCGATATTGCAAGAAGACTTCTACAAGATGTCGGCGTACTTTGCGAATATCGACGAGCTAGGTTTGTACTCGCACTTCACATTCGCGGCACCGACGCCAGCACTGCTGTTGTACGAAGGCGACCAGGAGCAACAGCACCAGCAATCATTGGCCGAAGTTGCTGAGAAAGAACGTGTGGTCGACGCAATCGTCCTCAAGCACGCACAGTATTGGCTGGAGCGATCTGATGAACTGATCCAAAAGTTTCCGGAAGCTCCACAGCCAGACTTGGTATTTCCACTCGATGGCGGACAGCCCGGTGTTGTGGGTGAATCGAGTATATGCAATGGCGACGATGCGATTGCCTGTGAGGGGGCACTACAGTACGGGCGAACGATGCCCGTGACATTCAGTCTGTGGCTCAAGCCGGCGCTGAACCAACCTCGGATGGTCGTGATGCATCAAAGTGTGGCGGCGGAAGACTCGGCGTTTCGCGGCATGCAACTCACGATCGACGACGGATACCCAGAATTTTCGTTGATCCATTTCTGGCCGGGCAACGCACTGCGAGTCCAGGCCAACGATCAGATTCCGGTCGACCAGTGGACGCACCTTGCGGTGACCTACGACGGCAGCAGCCGCGCCGAGGGTGTGCGATTGTTTGTCAATGGACGGCTGGTGGTCACGACGACGGAGCGAGATCAATTGACACGAGAGATCCTGCACTTGCAACAGTGGCATGACGCGAATGTGGGCAATGTTGGCTTGGCGCTTGGTGCACGGTTTCGCGATCACGGGTTTCGCGGCGGTTTGCTCGACGACCTGCAAGTATTTCACCGTCAGATCTCGGATGTGGAGGTAGCTTCGATCTACGCGAAGGCGAGTCCGGATACAGAGGCGTTGGACACAGACGAGTTGGGCTCAGGGGCGGTCGAGTTGACCGATGCGATGCGGATTCAGCATCACTTGTTCGGCGATCGCGTTTACCGTTCCGCTTACGATGAGTTGTTGGCGGTACGAGGTCGCGAGAACGAGATCATGACGGGTGTCCGCGAAATCATGACGATGAAAACAGCCATGATTCCACGTAAGAGTTTTATTCTGCATCGAGGTGCGTACGATGCGCCAGCGGACGAGGTCGAACCTGGGACTCCGAGCTTCCTTGCTGCAATTGAGGGAATCGAGGCGAATCGTCTGGGGTTGGCGCGGTGGATGATCGATCGACAAAATCCGCTTGTTAGTCGAGTTGCGGCCAATCGATTTTGGCATCTCTTCTTTGGTCGTGGTTTGGTGGCTAGCTTGGACGACTTCGGCAGCCAGGGCCGACCGCCGTCCCATCCCGAGTTATTGGACTGGTTGGCCCGACGGTTCATCGACAGCGGTTGGGACATCAAGAGCCTTTGTCGCGAGATTGTCTTGTCAGCAACGTACCGGCAATCGTCTGTGCCACGTGATGCGTCGGTATTTGTGTCTGATCCAGCGAACGAGTTGTTGTCACGTGGGCCGCGATACCGTCTTTCGGCAGAACAGATTCGTGACGTAGCACTAGCGGCAAGCGGATTGTTGGTGCCGAAGATTGGCGGCCCGAGTGTGATGCCCTATCAACCGGCTGGTTTATGGGAGGAAGCGGGCACGGGAAAACGCTACACGCAAGCTAAGGGAGAAGGCTTGTACCGACGCAGTTTGTATACTTATTGGAAACGCACGGCTCCTCCGCCATCAATGTTGACGTTTGATGCGACAAGTCGAGAAACGTGTACTGCGAAGCGAGAACTGACAGCGACTCCGCTGCAAGCTTTGGTGTTGCTTAATGATCCCCAATACGTCGAGGCTTCACGCGTGCTGGCGGGCAAGTTGATGAAGCATCACGCTGATGATCTGGAGGGGCGATGGGTAGAAGTCTTTCGGCGCTTGGTTAGTCGGCCGCCGACAGATCAAGAAAAAGAGATTGTCTCGAAGCTGTACCAAGAACAGTTGGCATACTTTAACGAACAGCCGGAGAGCGCCGCAGCGTTTCTGAAGGTGGGGGAAAGTGTTGTTGCGGAAGAAGTGATGCATGCGGATCTTGCGGCGACGACCGTCGTTGTCGAAACGCTACTCAATTACGACGAAACGATGATGAAACGATGAGCGGAGAAGAGCCAAGAATGAACGATATATTGCATGATCGCCGACACTGGCTGTTTCGAGCTGGGATGGGGTTGGGTGGAGTCGCTTTCATGGACTTGTGCGGCAGGACATCCAGTCTCGCCCTCGCCAATATCGCGCCGGAGGGCATTGCCACGAGGGGCGTGTTGAATCCGACCCACCATACGCCAACAGCAAAGCGAGTCATCTACTTGTTTCAAAGTGGTGGTCCTTCGCAATTGGAATCGTGGGACTACAAACCGCTGTTGAACAAGCACCAAGGACAGCCGTTGCCGGACTCGGTTCGTCAGGGTCAGCGGTTGACTGGGATGTCGGGAAACCAAGCGATTTTGCCGCTTGCTGGAAGCATTTTTCCATTTGCTCAACACGGTGACTGTGGTGCTTGGGTCAGCGAGTTGTTGCCGCATTCGGCAAAGCAGATTGACGAGATGGCGATCGTGCGTTCGATGTACACCGAAGCGATCAACCACGATCCGGCGATCACTTTTTTTCAAACGGGAAATCAGGTTGCTGGCCGACCTAGCATCGGGGCATGGTTGAGCTATGGACTGGGCAGTGACAATGAAAACTTGCCTTCGTTTGTGGTGTTGATCACCAAGGATAAGAGTGGCCAACCCTTGTACTCGCGACTTTGGGGCACTGGATTTTTACCATCGGAGTTCCAGGGCGTTCAATTTCGTGCTGGGCGTGAGCCGGTTTTGTATTTGGATAATCCGCCGGGAATCTCGACCAGTAGCCGTCGTAGTATGCTCGATCGTTTGCAGCAGTTGCATCAACTTGAGCAGCAAACGACACAGGATCCAGAATTGTCGGCGCGAGTTGCGCAGTACGAGATGGCGTTCAAGATGCAATCCAGTGTGCCGGAGGTAACTGATTTGTCGTCTGAGCCGGAGCACATTTTCCAGATGTACGGTCCCGATGCGAAAAAGCCCGGAACTTTCGCCGCCAATTGTCTGCTTGCACGGCGACTAGCAGAAAAAGGTGTCAAGTACATTCAACTGTATCATCAAGGTTGGGACCACCATGGCAACATTCCTGGCGGAATGAAGACCCAGTGCTTGGAAACGGACCAGCCAGCGGCTGCTTTATTGCAAGACTTGAAGCAGCGTGACATGCTTAAAGACACGCTGGTCGTTTGGGGTGGTGAATTTGGCCGAACGAATTATTCGCAAGGCAAATTGACTGCGACAAATTACGGTCGTGATCACCATCCGCGATGCTTTTCCATGTGGATGGCTGGCGGTGGGATTCAGGGCGGAATGGTTTATGGCGAGACATGTGACTACGGTTACAACGTGGTCAAGGACGGCGTCCACGTGCGAGACTTCCATGCGACGCTGCTGCACCTTTTAGGCATCGATCACGAACGATTCTCGGCCAAGTTCCAAGGGCTGGACGCGCGCCTGACCGGAGTCGAGCCAGCACGAGTGGTTCGTGAAATATTAGCGTGAATCGTATTGGCGTAAATGCGAGCGTCTTCAAAGCACCGCCTTGGGCGCTCCGTTTCGCCCTGCGAAGAATCCCCTGGGGATCGCGAACAACGACCTTCCGCATCTGTGCCGATGGGCATAGAATCTCGGGTTTCACTCACTGCCTAACCTGGGAATGCTTCGACGATGGCTGCCACTGCAACCGCGCAACGTGTGTACAACTTCTCGCCTGGCCCTGCCGCGCTACCGCTTCCGGTATTGCAAAGCGTGCAAGAGGAATTGCTATGCCTGCCGGGCGCCGGGTGTTCTGTACTCGAAATCAGCCACCGCGACAAATTGTTCATCGAGATTGTGAATGACGCCGAGGCCTCGTTGCGGTCGTTGTTGGGGATTTCCGACGACTATGCGGTGCTGTTTCTGCAAGGTGGTGCGAGACTACAGTTCTCGATGATCGCACAAAATTTATTGAGCGGGACTGATAAGCCAGGCCAGTACCTACTGACCGGTTCATGGGGCAAGTACGCACTACTCGAGGCGGCGAAGGAAGGCAACGCCGAAGCAATTTACGACGCTAAGAGTACCAACTATGACCGTGTACCGGCTACTGGCGATTACAGCGTGCGCGATGATGCTGCGTATTTATATTACTGCAGCAACGAAACGATCCAAGGTGTGCAGTTTCAAAGCGAGCCAAGCTGTCCCAAGTCGGTTCCGCTGGTCAGTGATGCGTCGAGCGACTTTCTTTGTCGCCCTGTTGATATGGATCGCTATGGAATTCTCTACGCTTGTGCCCAGAAGAATGCTGGGCCGGCTGGCGTAACGGTGGTCATCATTCGCAAGAATTTATTAGAACGCGGTAACGACAAGATGGCGGGTTACATGCGTTACAAGAATCACTTTGAAGCTGAATCGATGTGGAACACACCGCCGACATTTTCGATTTACGTACTGGGCAAAGTCGCGCGTTGGCTGAAAGATGACGTCGGCGGATTGGCGGCTATGAAGCAAATCAATGAAGCAAAGAGCCAGTTGTTGTACGACGTGATCGACGCACACAGCGATTTTTATCAGGGACATTCACAACCGGATTGTCGATCTTTGATGAACGTCACCTTCCGATTGCCGAGCGAAGAACTAGAGGCGAAGTTTGTATCGCAAGCGGTCACGCATGATCTGGCGAGTTTGAAAGGTCACCGCAGCGTTGGCGGCATCCGCGCCAGCATCTACAACGCAATGCCACGAGAAGGTGTCGAGACACTGGCAGCGTTCATGAACGACTTTGCCAGCAAGAACGGATGAGATTGATCGTCAATTAAATTCCGTCGCACTTTCCTAAAACCTGTTCCTGCAAAATCAGTAGTCTCTCTCATGCACCGTATCATTGTTCTGGATAGTATCGCTCAAGAAGGTCTCGATATTTTGGATGCCCAAGAGGGCGTTGAATACGAGATCCGAACAGGGCTCAAGGGTGACGAATTGCGAGCGGCGCTCAATGAGTTTGATGCTGCGATCCTGCGCAGTGGCGTCAAAATCACACCAGAGTCACTCGAAGGCAACACACGCTTGCGAGCGATTGTTCGCGCTGGCGTCGGCACAGATAATATTAACAAAGAGGCAGCAACCAGACGCGGGATCGTGGTGATGAACACACCGGCGGGTAATACCGTCAGTACCGCTGAGCATGCTTTCGCGTTGATGCTGGCGCTCTCGCGGAGTATCGCTGCGGCCAATCAGAGTCTTGTCGAAGGACGCTGGGATCGCAAGGCTTACATGGGTACTCAACTTGCCGGCAAAACGCTCGGTGTCGTCGGCATGGGACGCATTGGCCGCGAAGTCGCCGCGCGGGCATTGGCGTTTGACATGAAAGTCATCGCCTTTGATCCGTTCCTCACTGACGAGCAAGCCGCCAGCCTGGGTGTCGGACGCGTGGCGACAGTCGATGACATGCTGCCTGAGATCGATTACATGACAGTCCATACGCCGCTGACGCCAGAGACGAAGGGGCTAATCAATATGGCGTCGCTCGATAAAGTGAAGCCCGGAATTCGGCTGATCAATGCTGCTCGCGGTGGTATCTACGATGAAGCCGCGCTGGTCGAGGGACTCAAGAGCGGCAAGATCGGCGGTGTTGCGCTGGATGTTTACGACGAAGAACCGTGTACCGACAGCCCATTGTTTGGGATGCCCAATACCGTGTGTACGCCGCACTTGGGTGCCAGCACCGAGGAAGCTCAAACGCAGGTCGCCGTCGAGGGCATCCACTTGCTGATCAACTATCTCAAGACTGGCGAAATCAAACATGCGGTCAATGTCGCATCATTGGATCCGAAAACTTTGGAGAGTTTGCGGGGATTCTTGAACGTGGCGCACCGACTGGGCTTGTTGGTTTCGCAGTGGCATGGTGGCGGTATCGATCGGGTCAGTGTCAGCTATCGCGGCGAAGTCGCTGGCAAGGACACACGAACGCTGACCAATGCCTTGTGTGCGGGATTGATCGAGCGAGTCGTTGAAGACGTGAACATAATCAATGCGGAAATGTTGCTGCGAGAACGTGGAATTGAACTCGCCGAAGAAAAGCACCGCGAGCAAGGAGCGTTTACGTCCAGTTTGACGGTGGAAGTCAGTGGTGGCGGACAAACGGTGCGGGCAGGCGGTGCGATACTGGGCCAGAACATGCCGCGTCTGATTATGCTCGATGGCTATCGGCTGGAGTCCTTCTTGGACGGCGAGTTGTTGGTGTTCGCCCACAACGACGTCCCTGGCATTATTGGTCGCGTCGGCACCGTGTTCGGCAATCATCAAGTCAACATCGCGCAAATGGCGGTAGGTCGCGAAGGCAACACGCCGGGCGGATGTGCAATCGGGGTACTGAGCCTGGACATGAAGGCTCCCGCCGCCGCGATCGCAGAATTGAACAAGATCGAAGCTGTAACGAAAGTAAAAGAAATCACGCTACCAGCGGCTGATGAATTGCCCAGTTGGCTGGCTTAGTTGCCCAGTTGACTGGTCTAGCGAATGATTGCTGGTGGACGCATCGGCATTCGGCGAGTTAACAGCATGCTGGCGTCGACTATCCGCCCACTTCTTTCTCGCTGGCGATGGATTGGGCGAGAATTTTTGTTGCCCCTCATGGCTTCACCGCGGTCTAAGATGTGTTATGGCTACATCTCAATACTGCCGGACGATTTTTTTGTGGCTGCTGACAGCATCGCTCGCCGTCTGCGCCGGCCCGCCATCCGATGTTGCTGCGGATAGCGGTTATCGGATACTGACTGAAACCCCGTTGCTATCGAGTGACTTTTCGCAGACAGCATTCGACGCAATCTGGCGAAGTTGGCCGGAACCATTACGAAGTCGAGCTGAAAAGGCATCGCCTAGCCAGCGTCGCGAAATGGCGTTTGAGCGATACGGATTGACCGTCCGGCCCGCTGACGATTCGAGCAAGCCACTTCAATACGTTGTTGGCGCCGACGGTCGTTGGACGATGAATTGCTTTGCATGCCATGGTGGCAGCGTTTACGGAGTGCCGACGCCTGGTGCGCCAAACAATCGTTTCGCGTTGCAAACTCTGACCGAGGAAATTCGGTCCACGAAGTTTCGTGTCGGTGAAGCCTTGACTCGAATGGATGTAGGATCGCTCGTCGTTCCGCTGGGAACAAGTGTGGGGACGACCAACGCAGTCGTGTTCGGCATGGGACTGATGCACTATCGAGACGCGAAGTTGAATCTGCTCGATAAAATGCCAGCCCAATTCACCCACCACGATATGGATGCGCCGCCTTGGTGGCATTTCTACAAACGGCCATACATCTACATTGATGGCTTTGCACAAAAAGGTCATCGTGGGCTGATGCAGTTCATGTTGATTCCGGAAAACGGCCCAGAGTTCTTTCGCGATCACGAAGATGAATTTCGTGATGTATATGCCTACCTAACGTCGCTTCGACCACCTAAGTACACAGGAACCATCGACCGTGTGTTGGCAGAGCAGGGCAGGGCGGTGTTTGAAAACAGCTGCGCCGAGTGTCACGGTACGTATGGTGATAAAGAACGCTACCCCAATCTTTGCGTTCCGATCGATAACCTAGGCACCGACCCTGTGCGATTGGACGCCCTCACCGTCACGGGACGCACTCACTATGCCAAAAGTTGGTTCGCTCATGGCGGTGAGGCTGAGGAGCAAACGACGGTAGTCGATCCAGTTGGCTATGTCGCGCCGCCGCTTGATGGCGTTTGGGCCAGTCCGCCTTACTTGCACAATGGAAGTGTCCCCACGATTTGGCATTTACTGAATCCGAAAGAACGCCCCAGAATTTGGCGTCGCTGCGACAAGGCAATGGATGCGGTCTATGTCGGGTTCAAGATCGAAGTGGTTGATCACGTGCCGTCGACAGAGACGGATATAGCCAAGCGACGTGAATACTTCGACACATCCCGATTCGGTAAGAGCAACGCGGGTCATGATTTCCCAGACGTTCTTACCAACTCAGAGAAACATGCAGTGCTGGAGTACCTCAAAACCCTGTGAGTTACCAAACTCGTTGGAGATCAACAGTGACTTCCGGGAGAATGATTAAGTGCAGCACCGTGGCCTTCGCCAATGAGCGATACGTACCATTTTCGAGCACGAGTTGCTCAAGTTGAGTTTCCATTGGATCGGCAATCCAGTACTCGGGAACGCCCGACCTCTGGTAAAGCTCCTTTTTTAGAACACAGTCATTTCGCGTCGACGAAGGCGACAGGATTTCGATGATTAGGTCTGGAACGCCTTTAATTTTGCTCGGCGTAACAATATTCGCCGCTCGATTAAGAACCACGACAATATCGGGTTGGATGATGTCGTAATCCGATAGCTGAAGATCAACTGGAGCGTCAAAAGCTTGGCCCAAGCCCGCCAGTTCAATTTGGGTGAAGAGTTGGAACTGCAACTGACGTGAGACGGTTTGGTGGTACGTACTTGGGGCCGGATTCATGTAGTGGACTCCGTCGATCACTTCGTGCCGTTTCCCGTCGTCGGGGAAACAGCAATAAGCCTCGTACGTCAGTTTCGTCGGAATCGTCGAAGGAATGCTCATGTCCCCAGTATTGCGTCCAACAAATTGCCAGTCAAACCAAAACCTAGCTCAGCGAACTGTCGCATCTACTCGATTCGGCCCACCGTGCGTATAACTTAGCCTGACCTGTTTGTT
This sequence comes from Pirellulaceae bacterium, assembly GCA_041751935.1. GTDB lineage: Bacteria > Planctomycetota > Planctomycetia > Pirellulales > Pirellulaceae > JBBSJZ01. Next base: position 19,010 of record JBGSIA010000038.1, read on the forward strand.
CCCGCTTTAGCCCTTTGGAGCCTCCGTACCGATGGCCTCGACCCAAATTCTTGCTGCCCGCGCTGGTGAAATCACTCCTGAAATGGAGTTCGTCGCAAAACGCGAAGACCTCGCCATCGAACTTGTCCGTGACGAAGTCGCGGCCGGTCGCATGGTCATCCCGGCCAACAAAGTCCATGCTGCGGGAGCGCTTGAGCCGATGGCAATCGGCATTGCGGCACGCTGCAAGATCAACGCAAACATTGGCAACAGCGCCGTTACTAGCAATGTCGACGAGGAACTGCAAAAGCTGCACACATCTGTTCACTTCGGTGCCGATACGGTGATGGATTTGTCGACAGGTAAGGACATCGATAATATCCGTCGGCAGATCATCGCCAAGAGCCCCGTACCGATCGGTACGGTTCCGATTTATCAAATGCTTGAGCAGCTCGGTGGGAACATCGAGGACATGCGGGCTCAACACTTCTTGGACATGGTCGAGCACCAAGCCAAACAGGGTGTCGACTACATGACGATCCATTGTGGCGTGATGCTTGAGCACTTGCATCTGACCGTGAATCGCGTCACGGGAATCGTCAGTCGAGGCGGTTCATTGATCGCTAAGTGGATGATGGCGCACAACAAACAGAACCCACTTTATGAAGCGTTCGATGACTTGTGTGATATCATGCGCCACTACGATGTCACGTGGTCGTTGGGTGATGGGCTGCGACCGGGAAGCATTGCGGATGCATCCGATGCGGCGCAATTCGCTGAGCTTGATGTACTTGGTGAGTTGACCAAGCGAGGCCAAGACAATGGCACTCAGGTCATGGTCGAAGGACCGGGACACATTCCGATGCATCAAATTCAAATGAACATCGAGCGACAAATCGAAGTCTGTAATGGTGCGCCCTTTTACGTACTCGGTCCGCTCGTGACGGATATCGCTCCTGGTTATGACCACATCACCAGCGGCATCGGTGCGGCGATGGCTGGAATGTTTGGTGCAGCTATGTTGTGCTATGTCACGCCGAAAGAGCATTTGGGTTTGCCCAACGAAGAAGACGTCAAGCAAGGTGTTATCGCTTACAAGATTGCTGCCCACAGCGCCGACGTGGCTCGCGGTCGCAAGGGTGCCCAAGATCGCGACGACGCGTTGTCACGCGCCCGTTTTGCATTCGATTGGAACGAGCAGTTCCGCTTATCATTGGACCCCGAAACCGCCCGCCGTTACCATGACGAGACGTTACCTCAGGACACGTTTAAGAGCGCTCATTTCTGCAGTATGTGCGGGCCCAGATATTGCTCGATGAAGATCACCGAAGACATCCGCAAGATGGCCAAGGAAAAACAACTCGTCGAGTTGCAGTAAGCCTGCTAGTTCGTTTCGTTGAAGCGATTGCGGCTTGCTAGCGTCCACGCCAGTTCAGTCGTTGCGTTGCGTTGCGTTTTCGTCAATATCGACGCTGGCGGGTTCGGTGGCGGTTCCAGTTAAGATTCCCGTACCGCGTAGACTCCAGATGAAGTAGGCGGCACCGACGGTCATCAACAGGCTGCTGACATAAAAAATGGTTTGTGGCTGATTCCCAAACGCGGGTCGAATTGCAGAATACAGCAAGGCGGCAACCGTCAGAAAGGCAAACGAAACGGCGTTTGCAGTCCCTAGGAATCGACCTCGCCCCTCATCGGGTGACAGTTTCTGCAGTAACGCTTGGAGCGGGATGATATAAAACCCGGCGGAAAACCCAGCGCCGAAAATAAAGCAGGAAACGTTGCTCAGTGCGACGCGCCACATTGATGGCAAATTCGGAAGCGACGGTGGTATCGCCGCCAACAGAATGAAGAATAGAATCAGGCCAGCGGCACCCATCGGAATCAATTTGGGCTCGATCCGATGACCGGATATCAGGCCAGCCACACCGCAGCCAATCCCGATCGCCACACCCAATACGCCCATCAGTACGCTAGCTTCAGCGCGGTTGATGTCCAACACAACGGTGTACTCGGGAACAATGAATAGCGCCATTCCCGCTAGCAAATAAAAGTATCCCCAAGCCATCATCACCATCAATAATCGCGACTTGGACATCTCGCGAATGGTCTCGATGTAGGTTGCCATCGGATTCAAGTTGTACTTCAAATTCTGGTCACCGGGCTGTAGTGGTGTCATCGCCAGTGACGCGACCAGTCCTGCAATCGCGAGCAAGATCAGCACCAGACCGGGTACCCAGTGGACGCCGACACCTCCGTCTTGTGGGCTGTACCAATCGCTGGCGAATCCTGCGACGAGTGTGCCTAGGATCACCGCTACGTTGGTCATCATGTTGATGCTGCCGTTGGCTCGGCTCAAATCCGAATCAGGCACTAACTCGGGAATCATCCCGTACTTTGCTGGACCGAAAAACGAGCTTTGGCATGTCATTGCGATCAGAGCAAACAATGTGATCCACAGGTTGCCCAGATAAAATCCGATGCCTGCAACAATTGCGATGGGGATTTCGGCAATCTTGACCCAGGTTGTAACTGTACGTTTAGAGTGGCGGTCGGCGATTTGCCCGGCGATACCCGATAGCAGAATAAATGGAATCGTGAAGCAGATCCCAACGATTCCTTGGCTGCCTTTACCTAGAGCATCGGCCCAGGCCCCGTCGATCACCATGAATGTCAGGATGCCCTTAAAAACATTGTCGTTCATTGCCCCAAAGAACTGAGTCGTGATCAGACTTAAAAAGCCACGTTTGAAGAGGTTGCTTGTCACAAGAGTCCGCCGGCGCGTGGGGTTGGGTTCCAGGAGAGCGAAAGCTTACCAGAAATCGCGTGTGGAAATTTATCGATACCGATCGGCGACCTCGGGCAGTGGATAATTGGTCACGTCGCGAGACGAATCGTCCGTAGCGGCAATTTCCAACAACCTGGCGTAACCACGAGTGACCACCGCAGCACGCTCGGCAACGAATTGGGGATCCAACTCGGCAGCACCCAAGGGGCCGGTAACGGTCACCAGCTCGAATTTTTCGTGGAGAATAAATTGTGCGAGGACAGGGTTGCAACGTAAGTGTCGTTCGCGCGCGGTGTGCAGCACTTCGGGATCGAGTTCACCAATCACAAATCGCAAATACAAATCGCTTTCGACAATGCTCTCCACATCCTCGCCACACACTTCACAGGGATATCCTTCGTCACACTTGGCCATCGCTTCGTCGACTTAAGAGAGACCAAGGACATCAAACATGCTGTACAGCCCCGGAGGTCTGCCGATCACAAATTTTGCTGCTGATAGGGCGCCGGTGGCGTAGCAGTCACGACTGCTGGCAGCGACCGTGAGTTCAATGCGTTCGCCGAGCATTCCGAAAACAATCGTATGTTCACCCGGGTTATCGCCCACACGAATCGCGTGGTATCCGATCTCGTCACGCATTCGTTCTCCTGTGTGCCCTTCGCGACCGTGAACGTGCTTTGTTTGACGCGGCAAAACCTCGGCAATCAGTTCACCGAATTTCAGCGCCGTGCCGCTGGGGGCGTCAGCCTTGAAGCGGTGATGGCGTTCCAATATCTCAATGTCGATTCCGCCGCTGACATCATGCAGCTTACTAGCAATTTGCTGGGCAAGCTTCATCGTCAGGTTGACGGCCAGCGACATGCTGGGTGCCCAAACGATCGGAATCGCAGCCGACGCATCCTGCAGCGATTGTTTTTGAGACTCGTCAAGTCCAGTGGTGGCGACAACCAGTCCGAGGCGACGATCGACACAGGCATTCACGCATGCGGTGACCGCCGTGGGAAGCGAAAAATCGATCACGACATCGGCGGTGTCCGGCCAAGTACCAAGAATCAGGACTTGTTGATGCGCAACGCCGGCGACGTCACCGACATCTTGACCGATCAAGGGATTGTCGGGGTGATCAATGGCGGCAACGATACGAAACTCGGCGTCTTCCGCAGCGAGAGACACAACGCGTCGTCCCATGCGGCCCGAGGCGCCATGAATGGCAAGTTGGATAGGAGTGTTCATGCCCAAAATTTAGCGGAGTTTCGAGCAGCAGGGCAGGGCAGGGTGGTACGCGAAGATTCTGCTTAGGAATAAAGCTGAATCGCCTTGATGATATCGTCCAACTCATTTGGTACCGCGACGGCGCGATTCGCGTAGCTGGCCTTGGTTACACCGCGACTTCCAAGCGTCTTGTTGAACACGTCCTGATCCGTCGTGTGGTAGGCGACAGTCGCTGTCGGGTCTTTCAGTTCGTGACCAGTGAGAATACAGACAACTTGATCACTCGGAGCGATTACGCCTTCACGTCGCAAGAGTTTTGCGCCAGCGACACTAGCGGCTGATGCGGGTTCACAGCCGAAGCCCCCAGCACCCACTTTCGCTTTCGCATCCAAGATCTCTTGATCGCTGACTTGTCGAACCACTCCATCCATTCCATCGAGTGCCCGCAAGCATTTCTTTAAATTCACGGGCCGATTAATTTCAATGGCACTGGCGATCGTATCTGCCTTGAGGTTCTCGCGATCCATCTTGTCATTGTACTCACGGATCGGGTCCATGTTGACTCGACCACCGTTCCACCGCACGCCTCCGCGCTCGAACAATTCATACAAAGTGTCGGCACCGCTGGCGTTGATAACGGCCAATCGGGGAACGCGATGAATCAATCCGTGTTCCTTCAATTCGGCAAATGCTTTACCGAACGCGCTGCTATTGCCCAAGTTGCCGCCTGGGACAACGATCCAATCAGGCACCTGCCAGTTGAGCGCTTCGAGCACTCGGTACATGATCGTTTTTTGCCCTTCCAGCCGGAACGGGTTCACGCTGTTGACCAAATAGATACCTAGTTCTTGCGAGACTTGTTTCACTCGCATCATGGCATCGTCAAAGTCACCGGCGATCTGGATCGTCAGTGCTCCGTAGTCGAGCGCCTGGCTGAGCTTGCCGTAGGAGATCTTGCCACTACCGATAAAGATTACTGCCTTCATCATTCGCGTTGCACTGCAATAAAGTGCTAGCGACGCGCTCGTATTACCCGTGCTGGCACAAGCCGCTCGCTTCGCGCCCATCATCCGGGCATGGGTGAACGCGGCGCACATGCCATTGTCTTTGAAGCTGCCCGAGGGGTTCATGCCTTCGTATTGCAAATGCAGCCGGCTAGCATTCATGCCGACAAAATCGCCGACAGAATCGGTTTGTTGCAGCAATGTTTGTCCTTCTCCGACGGTAACGATTTCATCTTGACGGCAAAACGGCAACAGTTCGTGAAACCGCCACACGCCCGAGAAGCGAACGGGATTGGTGCGTTGGCTCCACATCGCCTCGAAGTGACTGAGCTTCTTGGGAACGGCAAGTCGGTCCCACTCATACTCGATATCCAGCAATTCGCCGCAGCGATCGCAAGACGTTCTCACGCTACGGGCCTCGTAGGTTGCACCACAGGCTGGGTTGATACAGCGTTGAAAAGCAAGATCTGACTGCATGGCGTTATGTTTTTGAGCCGAGAGCAGCATGGTGGTGGTCCAGGCAAGGGACGTGAGCAAAAAAGGGTGACCAGAAACCGGCTTCAAATAGATCGGCAAAAATGCCCTGTCGCTAGATTCAGAAGATTCCTTAAAAGCCAAATGTAGGCGGACTTTCACTTTAGGGCAAGATTTTCTGCTGCGTTGCCTGAAACCGACTGGGCAAATGAGCCTGAGGACCTTAACGTGGCGTACGCCTGAGGCTAGGGATTTCCCGTAATCCGATCACTCATTGCGTTCACCACTCAACCTCTCTGCCCTGTGCTGTCTCTCATGGATGGAAATCCCTCATCTCCAGCAACTCCGCTCGTCGCTCGGCTGCCGATCGACCGGGTGGTGACCTTTGTGTTGATTGCGTTGGTGGGATGCGTTCTGGATTTGTGGAGCAAAGACGCGATTTTTTCTTGGCGAGGGATGCCTGGACAAAAAGATGTTTGGTGGTTGATCGACGGCTATTTCGGTATCGAGACCGCCGTCAATCTGGGTGCCGTGTTTGGCGTCGGGCAGGGTAAGGGGACGCTTTTTGCCGCGTTGTCAGTCGTCGCCTCGCTTGGGATTCTGATCTGGCTGTTTCGCTTTGGCGCGATTCAATCATGGTGGTTGACTGTTGCCTTAGGTTGCGTGTCCGGTGGTATCGGGGGGAATCTTTACGATCGACTGGGTTTGTGGTGGCAAAGCCAATTTTTGCTGCAAGGATACCCGATTGAATATCAAAGTGGCGTCCGAGACTGGATACTGTGGCAGGCGGGCGATAACTGGAAATGGCCGAATTTTAACATCGCTGACTCGTTGCTTGTCGTCGGTGCCGCGATGTTGATGTACCAGAGCGTGTTTCCCGGTGACGTATCGGTTGACGAAACAGACGCTGCCGTCGAACAAACAAACGAGAACCATGATGCCGATAAATAATCCGGATAATTGGCAAGTTGAACACGATGGACGACTTGTGGCGATGATCGCTGTGGCTGATGAGGCTGGCCGATCGACGCTGCGATACTTTGGTGATAGTGAACTGACCATCGAGTCCAAGGCCGACGCATCGCCCGTCACGGTAGCCGACCGCGAAGCCGAGAAACTTGTGCGATCGTGGCTCTCGGAGCGTTTTCCCCACGATACGCTGGAGGGTGAGGAGTTTGCTGCACAAAAGGGGACGAACAGTTACCGCTGGATCGTCGACCCGATTGATGGCACGAAGAGTTTTGTCTGTGGTGTACCGTTGTATTCAACTTTGTTGGCGCTGGAGTTCGAGGACAAGCCGCTTGGTGGCGTGATCTTTATTCCCGCACTGGGAGAGATCATCGTAGCCGCAGTGGGGCATGGATGTTGGTATCGCCGCAACACCGCCAAGCCCTGGAGTCAGGCTCGCGTTTCTGAGAAAGCCGAGTTTGCTGGAAGCGTTTTTGTTACCAGTCAAGTGGACTCATTCAAGAAGCGAGGTGCTCACGCTGCGTACGAAAAACTGGAGCACGATGCGTGGCTGACTCGTACATGGGGTGACGGGTACGGTTACTTGATGGTCGCGACGGGACGCGCGGACTTTATGGTCGATCCGATTTGCAGTGCTTGGGACATCGCTGGCATCATGCCCATCATTACCGAAGCCGGCGGTCGGTTCACGGACTGGAAAGGCGTCGAAACGACTCGCTCTGGCGAAGGCATTGGAAGCAACGGACGCGTTCATGAGGAAGTGTTACGTCGATTAGCATCCTAAAGTTCCTAGAACGCCTTTCGCCATTCGATTCGCAGCACATCTCGGTACCAAGCATCCCCTGTTAGCGCGTGGCCATACCCAGCATAGAAATTGTTCTCGCCCACGATGACTCGACAGCCGAACTTGCCATTGATGATTGTGTCGCCCTCGGCTTGTTCTGTAATCGTATCGCCTTCTGAATTTACAAACGAGGAAGCTCCATTGAGTACTGTCCAACCCACAAACTCAGCGACCGGAAGAATACGAATATGAGATGTTTCCCAAACCAAACAGCTCAAGCCGGTGCCATAGCGAAACATGGAACCTCGACGAGTTTCGGTACCGCCCAGCGGGGTGAAAAAGCGAAGTTCGCTTTCACTTGTCCAAAGCGAATTCAACTTGCATAGATGCAAGAGAGCTGGTTCCAAACTAGCGTGGTTGGTTCCTAAGGCTCGCTCAGCGTTTCCGGTCGGTACATACAAGCGAGTCTGTAGCGTCGTGATCTGTTGGTTAGATTCGATCAACGCAAGCTTCAGCCCCAAATTCATATCTCCAAGGCCACCGCTGTTATCGTTAATCACCGGATTGGACAATACTCCCGCGAGTTCCACAAACCCAGCTACATTCTCACTCCATCGACTTTCTAAGTACAAAGCAAGGCTTTGGTAATCCGTGCTGATTTCCGGTTGTGGTGGCCCTTCGCCCTGCGGCGGCGGCCACGCCCAAATGAATTCCGCACGATTGGCCCGATCGATATCGTAAGCCGATTCAAATCGAACGCGAATTTGATTCCCGAGAACGGCGCTATCGATGTAACCAACTCCGCTATCGCCCACCAAGATCGGATCGTCATCGACCAATTGTGCGACAACGGTATTGATCCCCAGACCAAGCCAAAGCAACGCAATTGTCAAATGTTTCACGACTACCATATCAATCTCGATATCCGGCGAACCCCGCAAGCTAGGTACTTCCGTTACCATCGGCGCTTTCTGGCAAGACGATTCAGTATTACCCGGTCAATCAGTCGATTTTTGTAACGTCTGCAAGAGTTCCTGAAAGCGAGATTCCGATTGCAATGCCGCGTAAGATTCATCGTCCAGCTCTTTGCGATCAGAAAAGCCATTAGCAACGGCTTTTTCCAGTAAGTCAAGAGACTCAATGCGTCGCATCGCGGCCTCGGCATTTTGCTGGTTAGTGGACAGCGATTCATCGGTTTGCACGAGCGGAATCGTTCGGGCAATTAGTTTTGCTGCACGGCAAACGTCATCGGAATGTATCCAGTCAAAAGACTGTAGCTCTCTGGCGATATCGTGTGCTTCACGATGCAGTTTCAAGTCGATATAGACGTCGGCCAGTCGCAGCATATGCGACTTCAGAGAGGATCGCCGTTGTTGATGTTGAGGTGCTGCCGACAACGCTTTCTCTTGTAGGATGCGGGCCGCCTCATATAGCTGACGTGATTGCTGGAGCTCGCCTTTTTCATGAAGTAAGACAGCGAGATTGTTTTTCGTTAACGCGGCGAGACTTTCATGCTCGGGAATGTTGGGTTCAACCACCAATAACTTATCGAATAATGCATCGGCGTTTCGGAAAACTCGCTCAGCCTCTTTGTCTTGTTTAGTGTCGCGGAGCAATTTTCCCAGTCCGTTAGTCGCATTGGCCAATTCCTCCAAGTACGTAGGAGTGTGAGGAAATTCTTCCACGAGTAATTCTAATTCTCGAAGCGAATCACGAAGGGCTGCTTCGGCATCATGTTCCCGTTTCTGTTTCAACAGTAAATCCGCATCATGCTCCCGTTTCTGTTTCAGCAGTAAATCCGCATTCTGTTCCCGTTTCTGTTTCAATAGTAAATCCGCATTCTGTTTCAACAGTAAATTCCCAAGGCTAATTCGCGCCGTCGCTAGCTCGTGGCGATACTCCTGGTCGTCGGGAGAATCAGACAACATTTTCGTGAGCAGTTGTATGGCTTGGCCGTAATAGCTTTCGCTTTCTTCAAACTGTTCTAACCCACGTTTAACGATCCCTAGATTTATAAAAGCCCGTGCCAATCCCTGGCGGTGCTTTGCGTCGGTAGAACCGAGTTCCAACAACCTCTTCGAACTAAGAATGGAACCTTGAAGTGACGTTTCGGATTCTGCGAGTCGTCCGTTTTCGAGCATCAGCAAACCAAGGTTGTAGCCAACTCGAGCTTGTTCCAAAAGTCGGTGCGTTTCACTTATCTCGCTCGACGATATTTGCTCGCTCGCGAGTCGAAATTCAATCTCCGCACCGGCTAAATCACCGGTCATGCGTAAGGCTTCGCCTAGTGAATCATGCACTCGAGCCAAACGAAATGCGGGTTCCAACTTTTCTCGCCGGGGGAAAGTCTTAGGTAAGCTAGACAGGATCTGTATACTCTGTCCGTAAGCGTTGCATGCTGAACTCCACTCGCCTAACTTGCCCGCGATGTCACCGACTTTTTCATGCGCTTCGGCGACGTCGACGCGAAGTTCAGGATCATTTGGTGAGTCGCTGGCAAACTGTTGGTAGAACGCTAACGCCTTCTGAAATAGCTCACGGCGTGGACGTTCCATCTTCGGCACATCTTGCAAGTCAATTTCCGCGACCTCGTGCAGCATTTGATCGACGGCCGCTCGAGCGGAATCAAAATTCTTTTGTGCTCGCACAAGGGCTTGAGCCGTTTTTTGTTGTTCTTTTCCCACCAGCCAGGTGTTGAGCGACAATCCGATAACGCTGGCAATTAACAGAGCTGCTGAGGTTGTCACCAGCGTGCGGTGCCGCCGCGCCCAGCGCCAAGCTCGCGTTTTCCACGGTTCGCGATATGCCGAAACGGGTTCTCCCGCAAGCCACAATTCAATGTCGTGAGCCAAGTCTGTCGCCAGCGGATAGCGATCGTCGGGTTCGAACATCGTTGCTTTGCGACAAATTGCATCTAAGGCTGCGGGTACACCAGCGTCAACTTCGCGGGCGGTGCGACAAGGCTCCGCAGCGACCACTCGGACTAGTTCTCGCGGCGGGGCCGATTTATGGGGAGGGACACCCGTCAAGATCTCGAACAGTATGGCTCCTAGGCCAAAAACATCCGTGCGCGAGTTGATGTGGTCAATGTCGCCCGCTGCCTGTTCGGGGGCCATGTAGATGGGCGTTCCCATGATGGTTCCCTGCTGTGTTTCCGCCGAAGAGACTGTTTTCGAAACTTCGACAGGCGGCACTGGATCATCCTCTTGGCCAGCAACCTTCGCTAACCCCCAGTCAATCACCAAGACTTCACCGAATTCGCCGAGGACGACATTTTCAGTTTTCAAATCCCGATGCACCACGCCGCGGGTGTGGGCATAGGCCAATGCGTTGCAAACGCTAACGAACGCGGCGAGCAACCGTCTGTATTCGACGATCGACATTCCCCCAGGTGACTTCCTCGCATTAGCGATTGCCTTGCGCAGTGTCTCTCCTTGGATCAGTCGCATCGCGTAGTAGGGAGTTCCCGTTTTCGAGTTCTCGCCCAGCTGGTAGACCGGCACGATATGCGGGTGCGTCAATTGACCAGTCACCTGAGCCTCCAACATAAATCGGCGACGCGATTCAGGTTGCAGGATGCGGTTTGGCAATAACTCCTTGATTGCGACTTCGCGATGCAGATTCGTGTCTTTGGCCACCCAGACCCGGCCTAGTCCTCCCTGGGCGTGAACTCGCAGGAGTTCGTAATTGATCGGTGCATCAAATCGCTTAGTCTGCTCATCCTCTGTCGACCTTGTCTTCACAGTCGGTTGAGGATGGGGCTCGGGAGCGGAATCAATCGTTTCGTCGTTCTCTTTCAACTGCGTTATTCCTACGGCAAGCAATCACGCGAAATCTTGGAGTTCGTACAGCACGGACAAGCAAGTCCACCGACACGACGTTATTGTAGCCGTACGCGCCAGCGGAAACGATTGTGATGCACCCATGTTCCTGGGCGTGCTGCGTTTCGGCAAGAGAGTTAATCTTGTAGGACCGTTTCAACGCGATCGAGTTGATTGGACCTCAAGTGATACAATGTGGGCGGCGAACTGGACTGATCGTTTAGACAGGATGGATAGTGAACGACTTATCGATGAGTTGCAAAATCGTAATTCCAGCGAGACTGGCTTCGACCCGGTTGCCGGAAAAGCTGCTACTTTATGCCGGCGGGAAGTCGGTGATCCAACATACGTACGAGGCAGCTTGCCGCTCGCAACTGGCTGGCGGCGTGATCGTGGCTGTGGATGATCCAAGAATAGCCGCAGAGGTCGACGGTTTTGGTGGCACCGCTTGGTTAACCAGTCCGTCGTGTCAAAGTGGTACCGATCGTTTGGCAGAAGTCGCGTTGAAGTTGCCCGAGATCGAGATTTTTGTGAACGTTCAAGGTGATGAGCCCGAAGTAGATCCAGCGGCAATTGATCTGGTGATCAGCACGTTGATCGAAACTCCGGACGCTGATATCGCGACGGTCGCCCGGCCCATTCGCGAACTGGCAACGCTCAGTGATCCAGCGAGAGTCAAAATTGCCATGGGAGCCACTGCACAGGCCGGGACGGGGCAGGGCAGGGCAGGGCAGGGCAGGGGGGCGGTGAGCCGAGCATTGTATTTCAGCCGCAGTGTGATTCCGCACGCGCGAGGTGGCGTCACCGAGGCGCTGCTTGATGCGGAGCCACCTGTTTACTGGCACCACTTGGGATTGTATGCCTACCGCCGCGACTTTCTTTCGTGGTTTGCTGCTCAGCCGCCAAGTCCGCTGGAAAAACTTGAGTGTTTGGAGCAATTGCGGGCGATCGAAGCGGGCAAGAAGATTGTCGTGGCGCGAGTCGATGCTGCCACGCCAGGAATCGATACGCTTGAAGATTTCCGCCATTTTGTCGCACGCGTCGAGGCTCGCTAGCGGTGCACGCGGCAGCAGGTAGGCGATTTGAAGCGACGAGCAATGAAACGACTACCGCATTTTTTTTGATGCGGTATCATTCGCTTCCATGACGAAACACATATTTGTAACCGGCGGCGTGGTCAGCTCGCTTGGCAAGGGATTGACGAGCGCGTCGATCGGCATGTTGCTTGAACAACGCGGCCTGCGAGTACGGATGCAGAAGCTCGATCCGTACATCAATGTCGATCCCGGCACGATGAGTCCGTATCAACACGGGGAAGTCTATGTGCTCGATGATGGATCGGAAACCGACTTGGACCTGGGGCATTACGAGCGATTTACTTCGGGGTTGCTTTCGCGAGACTGCAATTACACGACAGGACAAATCTATTTATCGGTTATCGAGAAGGAACGTCGTGGTCAGTTCCTGGGAAAGACCGTGCAGGTCATCCCGCACATCACCAACGAGATCAAGTCGGTGATCAAACGAATGGGTGGTGACGACGTGGACGTTGTGATCACCGAGATCGGTGGTACGGTGGGCGATATCGAAAGCCTGCCGTTCCTGGAAGCCATTCGTCAATACTCCCTGGATGTGGGACGTGAAAACGTCCTGTACATGCACTTGACGCTGGTGCCCTACCTGAAAGCAGCCGACGAGCTGAAGACCAAACCAACGCAACATTCAGTCGGCCAGTTACGCGAAATTGGTATCCAGCCAGACGTATTGGTGTGTCGTTGCGAGCACTCGATCAGCCGCGAGGACCGCGAGAAGATTGCATTGTTCTGTAATGTTCCGGTTGAAGCCGTGATCGAAGAAAAAGACAAAGATTTTTCAATATATGAAGTGCCGCTGTCGCTTGTTGATAACAAGCTCGATGAGCTGGTGATCAAGCGACTGAACCTCACTGCCGCTAAGCCGCTGGATATTGAGCCCTGGACGGATTTGTTGCATCGACTGCGCAATCCACGGCATGAGGTCTCGATCGCCGTTGTCGGGAAGTATGCCGAGCATAAAGACGCTTACAAATCGATTTATGAAGCGATCGATCATGCAGGGATACGTCACCAAACTCAAGTTCGCGTAGCTCGTATTCAAAGTAGCGATATCGAACGAGAGGGCGCCGAGCGGTTGCTTAGCGGGTTCCATGGAATCCTCGTACCAGGAGGCTTTGGTGAACGCGGCATCGAGGGCAAGGTTCAAGCGATTCGTTTTGCTCGCGAACGATCCATCCCCTTCTTTGGCATCTGTTTGGGTATGCAGTGTGCCGTGATCGAGTATGGACGTAATGTTGTGGAGCTTGACGGTGCACATTCGACTGAGTTCAACAAAGACGCCCTGCATCCGGTCATTTGCCTGCTCGACGAGCAACGCAATGTGACTCAGCTTGGCGGTACGATGCGATTGGGTCGCCAACCAACGAATCTCGTACCCGATACGATAGCACATCGTGCCTACGCCGCTGACACCGTTGATGAGCGTCACCGGCACCGTTACGAATTCAATAACGTCTATCGCCGCCAGTTTGAGGACTGTGGCATGACCTTCTCCGGTACAAGTCCTGATGGTGGGCTGGTGGAAATCGTTGAACTACCAAGCCATCCTTGGTTTGTTGCGGTTCAGTTTCACCCTGAGTTCAAGAGCAAACCGTTGTCGGCGCACCCGTTATTCGCGGGATTCGTGGGCGCGGCTGTGCAGCGGTTGTATCGCCGCACCGAAATTGAACCGTCCGTTGTCACACAGAGTTAACCTTCTCGCACAGAGCTAATTCGATGAGTGAGCCAGACCCTTCCGAGCCAAAAATTGTCGTCGATACGGATTGGAAAGAGCAGGTTGCAAAGGAACGCGAAGCAGCGATGGCACAGTCGTCGGCGCCACTAACTGCGGGCGAATCCCTGGCTGCGGAAAAAAAAGAACCTGAGGACAACGAAAAACCGGGCGACGATTATGTGCCTCTAGCCGAGGATGATTTGCCACCTCCGCCGGCAGCATCTTTTGAAATACTTGTCTCGATGTTCTTTACTCAGGCAATGGCGATGTTAGGCCAGATCCCTCATCCGACCACCGGAAAGCCGCAGATTAACAAGCCGTACGCCAAGCACTACATTGATACTTTGGATTTGCTCGGCGAAAAAACGAAAGGCAATCTTTCCAGCGATGAGGCGAAGATGCTTTCCGAAGCACTTCATGCACTGCGAATGATGTATGTGAACGTTCGCCTGCCATAGTTCGGTGGCACTGTCATCCGCTTGGCGTCATCCAATTGAGATCCTCGGCATGGATCGTGCTCTTCACTTGGATGAAGTGAATTTCAATATCAGCTCGTCGCCAATGCGTGGTAGGGTGTTGCTGATTGCGATCAGCAGCCGGGCTCGCCGTGGAAGGATTATCTCCGGCAACCTTTGTTCGGCACAGCGACGAACAGCTTTGGCCACTACGGCTGGGTCAAGTCCCTTGAGTTTAGCTCCGGCGCCCGGCGCTGCGGCGGAACTTGGTAACGAAACGGACATTCGTTCTTGATAACGCTCGCCGCGATCATTGCGACGAATCGGCCCAGGGCATACCAGTGCGACATGGACGTTGCTGGGCATCAATTCCAATCGCAACTGTTGTGTCATCCCGGCCAACGCGTGTTTCGCGATCGCATACCCACCCAAGTACCGAGCACCGATTTTTGACGCTAGCGAACCGATATTGACGATCGCGCCCTGTGACTGACGTAGAAGAGGTAAAGCAGCTTGTGAGCACAATAAGGCCGAATGGACGTTAACTCGCATCATCTCGTCAATTCTTTCTGCCGACAATTCTTCGACTAAACCTCGATCACTGGTGCCGACACAATTCACGAGAACATCCAAACGTCCGTACCGCTGTCGGCAATCATCTATAACGCTAGAGACGGATGCGGCATCCGTCACATCGCCGGTATGATAATGCACTTGCCCGTCACCCTCTTGAAAGGAGCGCAGCCGGTCCGTTGCCGCTCGCAAGTTTTCCTCGCTACGACTTACCAAGAAAACATCGTAGTTACTGGCCAAAAACTCACGAGCAATGGACCATCCAAGGCCGGCCGCCGAGCCGGTAACGAGAGCGACGCGGCGTGCAGAGTTCAATCGGGCACCGGAAGGGGAGAGCAAGGGTAGGTATGGCGTCGTTGGCTGGTTCCGGAGTTTAACGCGTCATCGGTCTGGCGGACAACCCACTAAACTTCGTGTCGCCAGATGCTTTACACTACCGCCTTGTTGTAGCCAGGAAATTCGAACTGTTCGAGGAATTGATGTCCAGACTGTCGCTCAATGATGCGTGTACCAAGATCGTCGCGACTGTCGGCCCGGCTTGCAGTACGCCCGATAAGCTTGCTCAGTTGATCGATGCTGGGGTCGATGTGTTTCGTATCAACAGCGCGCACGGTACGCGAGAACAACATGCCCAGGCACTTGCGGATATTCGCCAGGCCTCGACCGCTTGCGGCATCTCGGTTGGCGTGCTTTTGGATTTGGCTGGTCCCAAATTGCGATTGGGCCAGTTGTCGACTGACCCATTGGTTTGCGAGGTGGGTATGCGGGTGACCTTTGTTCGAGGCGAGACCGCGACGGCGAAGGGCGAGTTGACAAGTTCCTACAAGAAACTCGTTGATGAACTTGCTGTCGGTAACCGAGTCATGCTTGCCGATGGCATTGTTTCTCTCAAAGTTGAGTCAACCGATGGCGAGCGAGCCGAATGCCGAGTCATTTCCGGTGGTGAAATTCGTTCGCGTCAAGGCATCAATTTACCTGGAGTGCGATTGACGCTTTCGGCGATGCGGCCAGCGGATGTCGACAATGCAATTTGGGGCGTACAGAATGGCGTCGACTTCATTAGTTTGTCCTTTGTTCGATGTGCAGAGGATGTCCAGTCGCTGAAGAACTTGTTGAGCAGTTATGATTCAACGGCACTTGTGATCGCCAAGATTGAAAAGCCGGAGGCTCTCGATGAATTGGAGGCGATCGTTGATGTTGCTGACGGCGTCATGGTGGCACGGGGCGACCTTGGCGTTGAGATCGATGTTGCTGAAACACCCGTCGCACAAAAACGAATCATTCGCGTGTGTCGCGAGAAGATGAAGCCGGTGATTGTTGCGACGCAAATGCTCGAATCGATGCATCATAGTCGGCGACCGACACGTGCCGAAGCAAGTGATGTTGCTAACGCGATTCTCGATGGCACCGACGCCTGCATGCTCAGTGGCGAAACAGCGATCGGCGATTATCCTCTCGAAGCAGTCGAGACGATGAACCGGATCATGTTGCATACCGAGCGTGAGTTGCTGGGGCATATCAGCGACAATGATCGCGGTAACACACGCGTGCACCCGATCACCACGGCGGTAACTCACGCCGCGACAAATATTGCCGAGGCAACTCATGCAAAGCTGATTGTTATCGCAACGCACAGTGGCGGTACGGCCTGGGTCAAGAGCAAGAGCCGCTCATTGATCCCCACCATCGGTGCCAGCGACAACCCCGATACTATTCGCCGCATGAGTTTGCTGTGGGGGATCAAGCCCATGTTCACTGCACAAATCGATAACACATCCCAGTTCATCGACGAGGTTTGCAGTTGGGGACGTGAGAATGGTTGTCTATCAAGTGGCGACCACGTTGTCTTCGTTACTGGCAGTGGCGTCATGAAAAAGGCCCACAATCTCGTTCTCGTACATACCGTCCAGTAATAAATCTGCTTTCCTACACGGAGCCCGCTCGCGATGAATGCCAACACCAAGCAAGCCGATCGATCAGAACGTTACCACGTGCTGGGAGCTCACTTGGAAACGCGAACTGGTGTTGCCGGCGCTCGATTCGCCGTGTGGGCACCGAATGCCACAGAAGTCAGCGTTATGACGGATGGTAACGGGTGGCGACATGGCGCCGATTGGCTGACTGGTAGTGACTCCGGTGTATGGACTGGTTTTGTCGCCGGTGTTGCCGCGGGTACGCCTTACAAATACAGTCTGCGAACAAAGCACGGCGAAATCATCAACAAGGCGGACCCGTATGCTTTTTCCGCTGAGCATCCGCCAGCGACTGCCTCGATCGTTCATGATTTGGATCAGTACCATTGGGACGATGCGCAATGGATGGACGAGCGGCAACGTAAGAATTGGCTGCGCAGTCCGGTGTCAATTTATGAAGTTCACTTGCCGTCTTGGAAACGACCATGGGACGGGCGGGCCTATCACAATTATCGTGAACTTGCCGAGATGCTCGTAGAGCACGTGACAAAGCTGGGATTCACGCACATCGAACTGATGCCGATCGCTGAGTTTCCGTTTGACGGCTCTTGGGGCTATCAGGTCACTGGATACTTCGCCCCCACCAGTCGCTTTGGTGGGCCAGACGAGTTTCGATTTTTTGTGGACTACTGTCATCAACACGGAATCGGTGTGATCATGGATTGGGTGCCAGCACACTTTCCTTACGATGCTCATGGATTGGCTCGTTTTGACGGCAGCGGGCTGTACGAACACGACGACCCTCGACAAGGCTTCCATCCAGATTGGAAGACCCATATTTTTAATTACGGTCGACACGAGGTCCGTGATTTCTTGCACTCCAACGCTCGGTTTTGGCTCAAGGAGTACCACATCGACGGCTTAAGAGTCGACGCGGTGGCATCCATGCTCTATCTCGATTACTCCCGCAAGGATGGCGAATGGGTACCAAACTGTTTCGGTGGTAATGAGAACTTTGAGGCGATCGAATTCTTAAAGCAACTCAATACCCACGTGCATGCTGACTTCCCCGGTGTGCTAACGCTGGCAGAAGAGTCGACATCGTTCGGCGGCGTATCGCGTCCCGTCTACACCGGTGGTTTGGGATTCGGCTTCAAGTGGGATATGGGCTGGATGCACGACACGTTGGAGTACATCAAGCGTGACCCAATTCATCGCAAGTATCATCAAAATGAGTTGACGTTTCGTTCCGTCTATGCATACAGCGAGAATTTTGTATTGCCACTTTCGCATGACGAAGTCGTGCATGGCAAAGGGGCGTTGATCTCGCGAATGCCAGGTGACGATTGGCAGAAATTCGCAAACATGCGATTGCTGTACGGGTACCAGTACTCGGTTCCTGGAAAGAAACTATTGTTTATGGGCTGTGAGTTCGCACAGTATTCCGAATGGAAGTACGACGGACAGCTCGATTGGGCTCTTCAGTCTGCGCCACTGAACAGCGGATTGCAGTTGTTCGTAGGTGACTTGAATCGGTTGCACAAAGACTATCCGGCGCTGCACGAACTCGATTGTGACCCTGCAGGATTCTCGTGGATCGCCGCCGATGATGCAGCTAAGAGTATGTACACGTTTTGCCGTACATCCAGTACGGGGCAACAAGTGGTAGTAATCGTTAACTTTACGCCGACACCCCATTTCGATTATCGCATCGGAGTGCCGGACGATGGTTCGTACATCGAGATACTCAACAGTGATTCAGAAGTCTACGGCGGCAGCAATATCGGCAACTTGGGGCTGAGAGAAACGCAAGTGATTCCCAGTCATGGTCGGCCCTTCAGTTTAGAACTCAATATCCCACCGCTGGCGATCCTGATGTTGACTTTGGATGACGCAAATCGACGATAGTTCGCATGCTTTCCAGTAAATCATGCGAAAAAATGCTCAGCAAAAGTCAATCGACTTCGACGAGTGTCTGATTCAGTCAGCCGGAGTTTCGGGATTTACTTTTTCGGGTGTGGCCTTCTCCGGTGCAACAGTCTGAAGTAGTACTTGAGATTCATTTGGCCATTGTGAAGTCAAGGTCATCGCGAGGTGTCCGTCCGTTTCGATAGCGTTTGCCAATTTTTCCAACTCTCCTAAACGTTGTATGATTCGTTTGAGGTTCTCGCTACGTGTTTTAGCGGCTTCGCGCGAGTCGCGAATTAGTCGCCGTTCGTTGGAGTCCGCAAGTGAGTACAGGGCTTCGATTTGAGTTAATTGTTGACTCGCAAGCACTGCTTGTTTTCCTAAATAGTCAGTGCTCTTGAGCATCGAGTCGCGAGAAAAGGCCTGCCAAGGCAGCGACGGATCAAGTCTCGCCGCGTAACGAATTCGAACCGACAATTGCCGTCCGCAGCGAATGTCCAATCGGACACCGATCGCAACACTCTCGCCGTCGGTGGGTGTTAGCACTGCCAGGGCGCGAATTCGCCGGGGCGCCGATTCATCGAGTGGCTCGATCCAGCCTTCTTCCACACCATCAGGCAACACAAATTCCACATGCAGCGATGTTCCGCGCGGCGGAATCGCGTGCATCAGGTCCCATGTCGGTTGCTGGTCGGGACTGTCAAACCGCAGAGCCAGCGGATCTGTTTGTATCGTCGGTCGCAGATAGACCGTGCGGTTAACGCCCGATTGTACCAATCGTCCATGCGCAAGCAGCACGGTGCTGGGCGTGTTGGCTGCGTCGGAAGTCCACTGGAAGCTCGACGACGATTCCGCATAGGTGAAGTTTGCGATTCGCGTTTGCGACTTGTTGTCACGAATCCATGCGCCGCCGGAATCTGGGGCTGTGATGTACTCCAGACCCGTATCGAAGGTGAATTCTAACGCCGCTTGGTCGCATCTTATCGCTTCCAGCGAAACGGTACTTTCTACGTCATGGATCGATGGCAACAGCACTGCCTGTGTTGTGACTTCACGCACTGCTTGCGGAGTCTCTGGCGGCGCGCTACTGTCATTATCCGAAAGCACGGTGTCCATCGATTGCGGTGTCGCCAAATTGGGTGACTCAACACTATGGGAATTCGAGTCGGTAGTTGTGCCAGCTTCAAAAGGCGCGGCGGAACTTTTCGTAGATTCAAGCGTGGGGATCAATGAGTCCAGAGCGAACATTGCAGTATCCAGCGTTGCTGGCGCGATCGAGGTTGTCGATGCACCATTAGGAACGTCCTCAATTAGGCTGAGTGACTCCAGCGTTTCGAACGGCGCCGTCGTCGGAAAATCTTCAACGACAGCCGGGGATTCTTGGCGAGGATTCGTCACTGCCATACTGGGAGTTGTTGACGCATGCTCGCGTTCGGAAACTGGGCTTGGCGTGGGTAACGAGATCCAGACTGCAATGCTGAGCAGACAAGCAATAGCACCGATCCTGAGCACCCAAACGACCTCTCTTGCTGAAGAAAGTTTTTTGCGAACTGGTGCTGCGGTGTCGCAGAGCCGCTGTGTCTTGTTGGCGAGTTCTTCCAGCTCAATTTGTGCTAAGGATTCGCATTGCTCGGCGGGTCCGTCTGGTGGAGTGTCATCGTCGCTACCGATCCAAATCAATTCGGCTGACGACGTCACCGCCCAGTTGTCCCAATCCCATTCATTGAAGTTTTGGGATAGATTTCTTGGGGCTGAATCAATACGGTGCGCCTTGCGCCAGACATCAATGATGTCGGACGGTGGTTCGCCGAGTTGCTCGACCAGGCGGCTAAGCGGTGTGGCTTGCGCGGTAGTTGGTTCGTGAAACTTTTGTTTGTTCGGCGGCGATTCTTCGCTCAGCAACACCAGCGCAGCTTCACGGGGTGAGAGCTCGCCGATTTTGACCCTGTGGAGCAGGTTTTCGAGGTGATTTTGCTCGCGCATCACGGTATCCACGGTGGGTGACTGAAGGCCGCAATGTCGAGGTTTTCGGCCTGAAGCGTCAATATAAACGCTCACGTGGCCGGTCTGTCGTCGGGATCAGCAAAGTTTTCCTACACAGATCGGCCGGAATAACCAAACCTTCGTCACTGAGTTTGCCGATAAGTCCGCCTGGAGCGATATTTCCGTGCGATCGGATCGTAGCGGATCACGCCTTTTGGGACTGACCAGCGGCCCACAGCGAGGCGGCAAATCCAGCCGCGGAGACTTTTGTGATGCAACGAATGATTCATTCAATACCAGACGTACTTCGCCCGAGTCGGTGTCACCGCCGCGCGTCGAGCCAGACCACACTCAATGGGCTTGAGCGAGAGCTGCCCAGGAATCATCGCCCGGCTTCACAGCTGTTGGGCATGCTTGCTGCGGTTGCCATGAGTACGCTGCTGGCGAATTCGGCTCAGGCACAACCTTCGCGGGTGGTCAACGCCGATATCGACTACGCTGCCAGCGGCTTTGTCGCGCCGGCGGGAATGGTCGCACCGGAAATGTATCCTGGTAATCCGATGATGGCGGGTATCCCTGGCGGAGGTGGCATGGGCATGCCGTCGATGGGAATGCCGGGCAGCGGCTACGGCGGCATCGCTCAAGTCGCCATGTCCCAACGCGTTCACGGATGCGGAAATCCAAGTTGCGATGGTAGCTGCGATTCGGCACCGATGGGTATGGGCGGTGGCTGCGACGGCTTCTCTTATTTCGATGGTGATGCTTACGGATGTGACAGCGGTTTTGGTCTGAGCGGTGGCCGCTGTGACGG
The DNA here is from genome assembly GCA_041751935.1 of Pirellulaceae bacterium. Taxonomy (GTDB): domain Bacteria; phylum Planctomycetota; class Planctomycetia; order Pirellulales; family Pirellulaceae; genus JBBSJZ01. Next base: position 40,489 of record JBGSIA010000038.1, read on the forward strand.
CTGTGGCATGCTGGGTGGTCGTTGCGGATGTGGACTTGGCCAAGGGGGAATCCTCAGTCGGTTGCAAGGTGATGGTGGATTCAGCCATTTCTGCATTTTTTGTCGTGGGGCAGGCTGCGGCGTTTGTCAGTCGCGGTTCAGTCCCGTCGAAGCGTTCGGAAGCGTCTTTAGTGCTCTTTTACCCTACCGAGACGCCGGGATTTGCGCTCAACGATGGTACGACGTCTCAGCCGAGGGAGTGTTCCTTTCTCGATCGTCAAGCCCAATTGGAGTGAACACAATTACGCAACGCGGCCAGGGGCCCGGTGCGACGCCAGCGCTCTCCTCAAATGACATTTTTAGCGATGATCTTGAAGAAGGTATTCGTGTTTCCGGTGCCTTCATCTTTGGTCCCGGGGGAAACTTCGAGGCAACCTATCTTGGCGGTCAAGAATGGTCCGATTCGGCTACTGCAGTGGCGACAACCGGTGCCGTTCCGCCTGACCTGTTTTCTTTCATTACCAACTTTGGCGGTGCTCCGTCAGGTCCGCTTGATGATGTTGACAACAGCCTGTCGCAAACAGCAACCAGTTTCGCGGACTTTCACAGTGGCGAAATCAACTACCGTCGACGAACCGTTGGTCCCTACTGTCGCTTCCAAGGTTCCTGGTTGGCCGGTCTGCGGTACCTAAGGTACGACAACGGTGTTGGTCTCAATATTCTCGGTGTCACCAACAATGGTGCTGGACCCGTATTGCCTACCGACTTGCGATTCTTCAACGGATCGGAAACGGTGACCAATTCGATGTTGGGGGGCCAAGTCGGAGGCGATTTTTGGTGGAATGTGACTCCTGGGATCAACTTGGGAATCGCCGCCAAGGGAATGTACATGACCAATAATTTCCGAGGTGAGTCAAATTATGTTGCCAACTCACTCAATATGCTGGGGGGGATCGGCGGATTCTCACAGCAACGCGACGAAGAGGATGCGACCACGGCAATCGAACTGGAGACGACTTTGATTTACCGGTTGAGCCATTCTTGGTCGATGAAAACAGGTTACTACCTCCTCAGTATCCAAGATATCGCCGTACCAACGCTCAATGGACCGTTTATCCTCGCGGCGTCTCAAAACCAACCGCTCCCCGATCGCCAATTCAGTTTCGACACCGTGACTTTGCAAGGTTTCACCGCTGGGGCTGAATACGTCTGGTAGCCAAACGTTAATTTCCATTCGTCAGTGAACATTAAACCGGGCTGGGGGCATACCTCAGCCCGGTTTGTTCGTTTTCTCGGTGTGCGTCTTGCTGTTGCGAAAGCAGCTCGCCAGCCGTTTCAACCGGATAATCCGATCCCAACGGGAACTTTCGACTGCCTCAAGCGTCCCATCAGTTACGTTTCGTTGACACCGTCTGGCGTGCAATTAGAATCGCAGTCGCGACTTATCTAACCGACCTGTCTTGCCTAGAGCCCCCAGATTTTCGGATTAAGACGATTCGGGCCGAATGATCAATGGCCGGGAAACATCTTGGCCGAAGAAAGACATTGCGGCCAATCCGATTACAATTTGTCTATCCTTTCCGATTCCTTGCCACACCCAGCGCCCCAGTCCGAATGTACCGTTGATCGGTGCCTGAAGACCGTTTGGTAGAGACCCTCGATGTTCAAACGACGAGAATCAAAACAGCAGTCGGCCAACCGTCGCACACCTGCTTTCCAGAGCAAGTCCCAGCGTGGTAAGCACCAGCGACGACTTCTTATGGAAGGTCTGGAGCAACGCCAGCTCATGGCGGCCGGGGTGGTGCCAACGCTGCCACCCAACGTGAATGTCCCTTCGTTTGTGGGGCCGAGGAATATCGGGACAGTTGGCGCGTTCGTTACCACCGAAACCGAAGCGATCGGACAAATCGGGATCAATGATTCGTTTTTGACGGCGCAAGTCCTTCCGCTTGGAAACCTTTCCAATCAAGAAAGTACGATCGATTTGACCGGAAGCGCTGGTTTTGTCGTTAATCCGATTACCGGTATCATTCAAACCGATATCGATGTCTATGCGATCGACTTGAAAGCCGGGGACATTCTTGACGTTGCCGCGTTGGGCTCAATTGCACAAATTTCCGTTTATGACGAGAACTCGCGATTCTTGTTTGGAACCAGCACGAATAACGGCGTTGCGGGATACTCTAATGACAGTCCTCTGCAGACCGTGGGCAATGTCCAGATGGCTCAGGTCATCCCACGCGATGGTCGCTACTACATTCTGGGTACACAAACGGTTGGTGTGGGTGTTGGGAATTCCTATACGTATGGTTTGAGAACCTATCGACCCGTCACGGAATCGCTTCCCGTGGGTGCACAGCAAATCCTGTACATCGATTTTGATGGAGGTTTCTTCGCTCGCGACCAGTTTACCCGCGGGATACCTGTGGGAGGTATCGTACAAATCCCTAGTCTTGAGGAAACATTGGACGGTTTGCCGCAGTTAAATCTTACTGCGAACAACCCGGCCGAGATTAACTTGCTGATCGACAAAACTTTGGCTCATGTAAATCAGCATTTTCGAAGTATCGCTCGCAATGGGACCAACGGCGACTTTGCCAATACGGGCATTGCTGGTGAATACGGTATCACCATACTGAACAGCCGTGATCACGCGGATCCTGTCAACAACCCGTTAGTAACTCGAGTGATTGTCGGAGGGACTACGGCCCAGATCGGTATCCCTGGTATTCTTGGGGTTTCGCCCTCTGGCGACATTGGAAACTTTGACCTAAGTGAAATAGTGCTTTCGCCGCTCGATTTGGTCCTTGCATATTCAACGCAGTTTCCGTTCTCACCTTCAGCCTCGGTTTTCGATGCTGTCGCCCGAACGATAGCCGTCACAATCTCCCATGAGGCAGCGCACTCGTTCGGAATCGAGCACACCAACGGCAACAACAATACGCCCTCCTTGATCGACCAAGCTGGTCCACGTGTACCCGAGTTTGATTTGGGCGTCGGTATCGATATGATTTTTGGCACTGCAGACGATCAGCCGATTGAATTCGTGACCGATACTTTTGATCCCACCGAGAATTATGTGGGGACTGAATTTGTTCCTGCTGCCCTCTCTCATGTGCTCTCCACTGGTACTGTGGGTGGCGCAGGTATTTCTGGACGCGTATTCAATGATCTGAATCGTAACGGTAGCGGCACTGGGGATGTGGGAATCGCGGGCGTGACCGTCTTCGTTGACACTAACGTCAACGGTGTGTTGGATGCCAACGAACCGCGAACGTTAACTGCTGTCGATGGCACGTACACCTTGTCCGCCGGTGCTGGAACCGTAACGATTGGTGTCCAGCCTCCGCCATCGTTCCTGCCCAGTCCCACGACTTCGCGTACGGTCACCCTTACTTCAGGCGGATCGGCGACCGGCGTTGATTTCGGTTTCTTCCGTTCACCAAACGATATCACCGGGCGATTCTTTGCCGACAACAATGGCAATGGTTTTCCGGACACGGGTGATGCTGGGATTGCTGGCATCTACGTCTATCTTGATTTGGACGGCGATGATCGTCCGGATTTAGGTGAACCCGCTACGACAACTTCAGAGACTGGTACCTATCGCTTAGAATTGCCTAACGGAGTCGGACCTTACACGATTCGTTACGTGACCCAGCCCGGTTTCCTTGCCACCTCGCCTGTGGGCGGCGAACACGTCGGAGTTGTTCCCGGTGACTCGCGAATTGGTACTCTCGATTTTGGGCTGTTGCCATCACGTGACTACGGTGACTTGCCAGCCAGCTATGGAATTCCCAGCCATGGAATTGTTGCGGGCTTGAGTCTCGGCACAAGCGTCGACCGCGAAACCGCACCCCAAGCAAATGACGCTGGCGTTTTCGATGGCACGGGAGACGATACCAATGGCCCGCTGAACGTTGGTGGCAACGTCATTGATGACGAAGACGGTGTGCTTCAACTCGAGGCACTCGGACCTGGATCGTCGACCACTTTCCAGGTCACCACAACGAACAACAGCAGCACCGGCGCACCTGCTTACCTGTCGGCTTGGTTCGACTTTAATCGCAACAACGTGTTCGACGCCAGTGAGCGAGTTATCTCCAATCGACTGCTCGGTACGGCCACGACGCCAATCGAAGTCAACGTCCCTGCGGATATCACCCCAGGTGTCGTGAACGCTCGCTTCCGCTACAGCCAAACTCAAAATCTTGGCCCTGGCGGAGACGCTGATACTGGCGAAGTCGAGGACTACCAGTACACGATTTTGGAAGGCGCCGATCTTGTCAATCCAGACACTTTCCCTGTGTCACGAAATACTGCGATCAATCTGGATATATTGGCCAATGACTTCATGAACGAGTCGTTGACCATCAATAACTTTGGAATTGTTGGTCAACTTCCTAGTGGCGATAACTTCCAAACGCGCGGATTGGTGGAACTGAGCGACGATGGTCGACAAGCAAGATATATCCCCCAACCCGGTTTTGTCGGACAAGACTACTTTACCTACACCGTCCGTAACGAGTTTGGTATCGTTCGCGATGACCAGGGAAACCCGATCGAAGTCTTAGTCACGGTCAACGTCACCTTCCAGTCCAACGTACCGATCGCCATCGACGATACTTTTGAAATCACGTCGGGAAGCAGCCGCGCGCTGAATGTACTTGACAACGACATCCCCAGTTCTGCTGGCGGGCTATCGATTTCGGGCCTCACTGCCGGCAGCGCCGGTGGCACTTTGCGAATCACCGGTGGCGGTCAGTCGCTCACTTATACCCCGCTTCCTGGAACCACGACGGAAACCTTCACTTACAGTGTGATTGACGGAAACAACGTCACCAGTACGGCCAACGTCACCGTCAATGTGCTGCCAAATTCTCGGCTGGATGACTTGGCGGCGTTCTCCATCGAGACACTGGATTTCCTAAATGAAACTCCGATCTCGTCGATTCAATCCGGCAAGGACTTCAAACTACGTGTGTACGTGGAGGACGTTCGTACCAACGTTAGCGATTCGGTTAAAGGCTTGTTCTCCGCATTCCTGGACGTGCTCTACACCGACGAACTCGTAGCGCCAGCGGATAATACTCCCAACGATAATACTCCCTTCGATATTGCGTTCGGTCGACGGTACGTTGGCTCCAATGTTTTCCAACAGTCCGATACGGTAACGCCAGGCTTGCTTGATGACTTGGGCGGAACGCAGCCGATCTCCAACCAACAGCCTCAAGGTAACCCGAATGATCCAATCAACCCCAATCGGGAAGTATTGTTTACGATCACGATGCGCGCCACAGGTACCGGGGTGGCCATTTTCCAGGCCGATCCGGCTGATGAGGATGTTAGCGAGACGTTGTTGCTGAACAGCTTAAGCGCATTGGATGCGGGTGATTTGCGGTTAGGACGCACGGAACTGGTGATCACGCCAGCAAGCAATAACTTCACCTCCGCGATTGATGATTCGTTCCCCGATGGTCGTGATTCAAATGGCAACTTGATTGCGTCTCCCAATACGGCGCAACTACGAGTGCTTGATAACGATTTGATTCGTCGCCAGGAAAGTTCAACCACTCCTCCAGTTCTTGGTGCGCCATTGGCGATCACCGAATTCGAAGTATTGACGGTTGCCAAGTTTGGTACGGCCGTCGTCAACCCTGGTGATGACTTCATTAGTTACACGCCCAGAAGTGGCGCTAGTGGACTGGAGTCCTTCACCTACTTTATCGTTACCGAAGACGGCACGCGAAGCTCGGCACAAGTCACTTTTCCAGTCGGCAATGCGGTTCCTGCGCCGTTGGTTGATCTAAAGTTTGCTCTTACCGATGCGAACGGTAACGTGACCACTAACCCGAACATCGGTGTTGGGGACACATTCGGTGTTCAAATCATCGCTGATGACTTGCGAGGTGGATTCAATGCTTCGACGGTCTACGCAGCTTACTTGGATGTCTTGTACGACGCCGATTTCATCCGTCCGTTGGATTCATCGAGTACTGACCGATTCGACTTTGACGTTGAATTTGGTCCCGACTTTGACGCTGGCAGTGGTCGTGGCTCAGCAGCACGTTTAGGGATCATTGACGAGTTCGGTACCCAGGATCGTCGCGTTCCGATTCCTCCGGGCACGGCGGTTGAAGCATCGCGAGTGTTGGCGACACTGTTTTTCCAAGCGACCGCCAGCGGATCAACTCGCGTGGTCGGTTCACCAGCGGATGGATTGCCGTTCCAAGATACATTGGTGCTGAACCGCGACCCACCCATTCCTGTTTCCCAGATCCGTTACAACGTGCTGCCAATCACGATTGGATCGGGAAGTGTATCCGGTGAATTCCCACGCCAAAACACGGCGCTTCCACCGGACGTCAATAACGACGGTGTCGTCACTCCGGTCGATGCGCTGACGATCATCAACGAGATGAACCGCCAATGGATCGCAGGATTCGAAGGTGAAAGTGCAGCTCAAGTGTTCGTGAATGAATTTTTCACGGACGTTAGCGGTGACAAGCAAGTAACCGCTGTTGATGCGTTGATGGTGATCAACTACTTGAACCTCCAATCAGCGATGCAGTTTATTGGTGAAGGTGAAGCGGCTGTTAGCGACGTGTTGCCCCGCGGCAATGACAGTGCCAGCCAGCAATCATCGCGAAGCGTTGCCGATGCTTCCGTGGCCATGCTCTCGGATGATTCCTCGCCATTGGTTGCTGCAGCAACGGTTCCAACAGTTAGTTCAGGATCAAGCTTGTTGGACGCGCCAGTTTCCGAGACCGAGAACGCTGACGAAGACGATGTGCTGGATTTATTGGCCGCTGATATCGCCGGCTTGTGGGGTTGAGATTGCGTAGCGGGTCATGCGTTTCACGTGTGACCTGCAGCTGTTCAGCCCTACGATTGAATCAACCGCTACAACTCTCAATGGCGATTCAGTGGTGTAATTGCATTCGCATCACGACTAATCGCTGACTCTCAAGTCATGACGTAAGTTTGGAAAATGGTCGGAGCTCTGCTTCGATACGATGAGCCGAACCACGTCGACGATTTTGAGTAGTTTCATGATGCGATCCAGCCAGCCTGTAGCGATAACTTTGACGCTTACTGCGTTGTCCGCACTGGGCGGATGTGGGAGTGCTCCCGATTCGTCAATGTTGTTGTCCTTGCAAGAATCGGTCTCGGCAGATCGCAGCGTCAATCTCGGTCGCGATACTCTCAATTCAAATCGGGTCAAACATTGGACGGCGCCCTATCCCGAACGTTCCAATCCGTTTCGGTATCCTGGCGACGTCTCCGAACCCGAATTGGTCAAGCACGAGCCAACCCATACGGCCCACGTCAGTGTGCTCGGCTTTGCCAATATCGATCGTCCATTGGCGATTCTGAAGATTCGCGACTCAACTCGGACACTCGGCGACGGTGACCAATTCGGTGAGCTGCGAGTGCTCAGCGTTGTTCCGCCATCGGTAACACTGCAAATGTCCAATCTTGTGTGGACGATTAGCATGTTTGACAACGCGCCTCGCTGATCGTTCAGCCTCAGCAACTAAGCAACGAACGATGAGGGGTTTGCGAGGGACGACCTGCGAATCTTTGCCGCGTGTCTGAGATCTATTGGCGATTCAACCAAAATCATTGTCAGATAGGAAAACTTCCCGCAGTACTGTCTACCTAGCGTCGTTTACTCTGCTATTCTCGTGTGCATCGAGCGTGGTAAGCAGTGACTGATTCTGTAACGAGGTTGCAATGGCCGAGGCTATTTGTCGGTGGGGATTTTTGAGTACGGCGGCGATTGCCAGAAAGAATTGGAAAGCGATTCGATTGAGCGGCAACGGACGCGTGGTCGCGGTAGCGAGCCGCGATTCCGATCGCGCCGCGCGGTTCATTGCCGATTGTAGCGCCGAAGTTCCTCCTGGCGGCGACGTTGATGCGTTGGATACTTATGACCAGTTGCTTGCCCGGGATGATATCGATGCTGTCTACATTCCCTTGCCAACCGGGCTGAGAAAACAGTGGGTGCTCAAGGCAGCTCAGTCGGGTAAGCACGTTTTGTGCGAAAAGCCAGTCGCAGTTCATGCGGACGATGCGGTGGAAATGATCCAGGCCTGTGAAGCTGCCGGGGTACAGTTCATGGACGGTGTGATGTTTGAGCACAGCACGCGAATCGATGGGCTACATGCTCAACTGAAGGATGCTGAGTCGTTTGGACGTCTGCGACGAATTCAAACACACTTTTCTTTCAACGGTGGCGACGATTTTACGAAGTCCAATATTCGCGCCAATGCACAATATGAACCTCACGGGTGCCTGGGCGATCTCGGTTGGTACTGCATTCGATTTTCGCTAAGGATGATGAAGGGGGAACTGCCAAGGTCGGTCAGCGGGCGGATGCTCAGTTCGTTTGGTGAAGCCAATTCATCTGCGGTTGTGCCAAGTGAATTTGTCGGTGAGTTAGATTTTGATGCAGGAGTCACCGCAGGTTTTTACTGTTCTTTCCTCACTGCAAATCAACAAACCGCGATGCTCTCGGGGTCCCACGGTTACATTAGTATCGATGATTTTGTGTTGCCGTTCTATGGTGTCGAATGCAGTTGGACTGAGCACGCGCATGCCTTGGAAATCGATAACTGCCGCTGGAACTTTGGTCGTCACTTGCGGCCGAAAAGTGTGAATGAATATTCTTCTGGTGAACGCGGCGCACAGGAAGTCGAAATGGTACGCAAACTTGCAGAGATCGCGATCAGTGGTCGAGTAGATCGACAATACAGCGACATCTCCCTGGCCACTCAACGTGTCTTGGACGCGTGCCGCAAAAGTGCTGCCCAGTCGGGTAAGCCTGTTCTGCTGTAATCTCCTGTGCAGCTTCTTGTATTCAACGCCACTTTCCTTCCCAAATTCCTATCGCCATGTTGACGCTCATCTCGTTCGTGTTCTTCACCGGTCTAGTCGGTGTCCTGACGTATTTCATTGTTCGTGGCAAGGAAAGTGAATCGAGTGAGGGTTATTTTCTCGCCGGACGCTCGTTAACTGCTGGTGTGATCGCTGGGTCGTTGTTGCTGACAAATCTATCGACCGAGCAATTGGTGGGCCTAAACGGTGCTGCCTTTGGCGACGGGATTTTGGTGATGGCGTGGGAGGTGATCGCCGGCATCTCTCTGGTGCTAATGGCGGTTTTTTTCTTGCCGCGATATCTTGCCAAAGGAATCACGACGATCCCTGAGTTCCTCGAAGGTCGTTACGATCGGACGACGAAATCAATCACCGATGCAATTTTTATTATTGCCTACACGGTGATCTTGCTGCCAATCATTCTTTATACGGGGGCTCGCGGCCTGAGTGGGATTTTGGACTTGCATGCGCTTACCGGCATCCAGAGTGACGCCGCGATTTTGTGGCTGATGGTGTGGATGATTGGCATCTTGGGGTCAATTTATGCCATTTTTGGTGGGTTACGAACCGTTGCGATCAGTGACACCATCAACGGTGTCGGTTTGCTGATTGGGGGCGTGATGATTGCCTACTTGGGACTACATTTAGTCGGTGATGGCAGTGCTTTCAGCGGAATGGAAACGCTTCGATCGTCCAACCCAGCGAAGTTTGTTTCGCTCGGAGGCCCCAATACCAGCGTTCCCTGGCCGACATTGTTCACGGGCGTGCTGCTGTTGAATATGTTTTATTGGACGACCAACCAACAAATCATTCAGCGAACGTTTGCAGCAACTTCGCTCGCCGAAGGGCAAAAGGGTGTGTTGCTAGCTGCAGCGTTCAAGATCATTGCTCCAGCGATTCTTGTGCTGCCTGGAATATTGGCTTTCCATTTGGACTCGCAAGGAAGGCTGTTTGATGAAGCCCGCGTTGCCGTGATGCAAGAGTCTTCACGGCAGGTGATCCCCGCAACGATTGCTACGTCGGATGTCGAGACGTATGTTGCCGAGCAAGTTCAAAGCAAGAAAAAGGACCAGGCCTATGGAGCATTGGTGCGAAAGGTGCTGCCGTGGCAATTCACCGGTTTCTTTGCCGCAGTGATGGTGGGGGCGATCTTGAGTTCCTTCAATTCAGCGCTGAACGCCACCGCGACGTTATTTAGTTTGGGTGCGTACAAGCACTACATCAACCCTGGTGCGACGGAATCGCAAACCGTACGTAGTGGCCGCTTGTTCGGAACTGCTATCGCAATTGCGGCCATGTGTGTTGCCCCGTTGTTGGCTGGTCAAGACAGCATCTTCGGTTACTTACAGAAAATGAACGGTCTGTACTTTATCCCCATTTTTTCAGTCGTCTTGATGGGGATGCTCGATCGTCGGGTTCCGGCCTGGAGCGCTAATTTGGCACTGCTACTCGGATTTATCATTATTGCAATGGGCTACTTTGTGTTCCCTAACTTGGTCAATCGTTTGCACGAATTCCATTTTCTGGGCGTTGTATTCGTGTCACTGGTACTCTTGATGGAAGTTGCTGCGTTTGTCGCTCCACGTGAGCCAGTGCTAGCAAAAGAGGCTGAATTGGCTGCCTCAGCACCACCGATCCCGATGGACCGCTGGCCCCTCGCTTTGCCGGTCGGCGGTATTTTGGTGGCAATTGTCCTGGGAATCTATTATTATTTTGCGGTAAACTAAGACCAGATTCCTCGCACGGGCAGCGGAAAGCGGAGAATTGGAAAGCAAGTTCATTGGGGACGTACACAAGGTGATGCCGTGCTCGATCCGCTTGACGATTCTTTTTTGACACCCCGGAGCAGCGACACTCAAGTTCGCCCACAGCATAAGCGGGAGACATATCGCGCCGCGGGAAACGCGAGTCGTCGCACGTCACCTTGGAAAGAGGGCGATCGTCTGGGCAGCTTCGAACTTGGGAAGCTGTTGGGACAAGGTTCGAGTGGTTTCGTGTTTGAGGCCTTCGATCTGAATCGCCAATGGCGGTGCGCACTGAAGATTCTGGTGCCTGAGACTGTCGAGGATTTGGTTCGAAACAAAGTGGGCTTTCGGCGAATGCTGTCGATTCGGCATCCGAATCTGGCGAAAGTCGATCAGGTGCATCGATTGAGTGAAAATTTTGCTTTGTCAATGCAGTTGATCGAAGGCCAGACATTTGCCAAGTTCATCCACGAACTGAGACGGCTCGATCCACGCGAGGCCTGTGAACGCGTCTTGGAGTTGCTGCGTCAGTTCGCGGCGGCACTGTCGGTGATGCACACGAATTATCTCATTCATCGTGACATCAAGCCACAGAACATGATGGTTGATCTCACAGGCTGCGGACGGATCATTGACTATGGGCTCGTCGGCACCTTTGATCCCGAAATGGATCCGCGTGGCATTCGGCCCTATTTGGCTGGGACGCCGCAGTACATGGCTCCAGAAGTTTGGTTTGATCAGTGCTATTTGCCTGCTGGGGATGTTTACAGTTTAGGCAAAGTGATTTTTGAAACGCTTATCTTGATCTCCGGCAATCGACGGTTGTCGGCTCCTGCAAAGGGAGAGTTCGATACGCCTGCTAGGATGTACGAAACGATCAACGCTTTCGACAGCTGTGTTCCCGATATTTTGCGCGACGCCTGTGTTGAAATGCTGGAAACGAGTCCTGCAGATCGGCCGACGGCGCTTGAAATATCGCGGCTGGGGCAAACGAAATCGTCGATGGTCGCAATGCCGCGTGCCAGCGTGCTGTATGGGCGCGATGAGGAAGTGAAGCGCATTTTGGATTGGCTAGACGGAATCCTCAAAGGTAAACACGGTCGCTTGCATCTGTCGGGACCTTCGGGGATTGGGAAGTCGCGGATCTTGGAAGAGATTGTCCATGAATTGGCTTCGTGCCGCTGGGTGCACGTCTTCACAGCGTGCTGTCAAGTTCGTGAAGACCAACCGATGCAAGCGTTCGATCAGATTTCGGATGCCTTGGCGACTCGTTTTGCCAAAGAAGAACTTGGCGTTCTAGAAATTGATCCGGGAAGCGCGGCAATATTGCACCAATCCTTTCCAGTGCTCCGTAGTGTTGTCACGGCCAGTCAAACGCTGCCTCGTCCCGGTGCCATTCCCGCAAGATTGGACGCGCTTGCCGCAGCGGTGCAGGTTACTAAAAAAATTCTTGAAACGGGTCCGATGATTTTGATCATTGACGACGCTCAGTGGGCGGACACGGACAGCTTGAATGTGTTGGATCGGTTACAAACCGAGCGAATCAGTTCACTAGGAATCATCACGGTCTCGCGCACGGGCGATGTGCTTCAACGGGTTGCGGCCGACGAACACCTGCGTTTGGGGCCACTGTCAGTTGAAGAGTCAACGCAGATGCTCAGTGCCGCAGCACGGCGGTGGAATGTTGACGCCTCGCCTTTGATGCTTGCCACACTCACCGAAGCCGCCGAAGGCAATCCGTTTCGCTTGGATGAATTGGCGGGAGAGTTTCGTCCAGGTGGCGTGTTCGCTGGAGGCGATTCCAACGTTCTGTCGCTGCCAACGGCTCAGCTTGTCGGTGGGCTTTGGCGTACACGAGTCGCAAGGTTGTCGCCTAACGCACGACACTTATTGACACTGATCGCGACTGCGGGCGGTGCGGTCACTCGTTCAGAAGTGTTGGCGATGCAAGAGCATCATTTTCTCGCGCCTGATACTCTTGATGAGTTGCGTTTTCAGCGACTTGTGCAGCCGGAAACGGTTGGTGACCAGTGCGTTCGGATTGTCCATGATCGTGTCGCCAGCGGCGTAGTTCAATCACTTGCTAGCGATGAAAAAACGGAGGCGCACCGATTGTGGGCTGAGGTCCTGCTCAATTCCCCCGACAGTCCAGTTGCCGCAGCAAGAATTGCCGGTCACTTGTTCGAAGCCGGCGACAATGCCCGTGCTATTGAGTTTGCGGACTTGGCAGCAAAGGATGCGGAACAACGATTCGCTAAAACCGAAGCGGCTCGTTGGCATGAGCGAGTTCTTCCCTTCGTTGACGGCGAAGCATTGCTCGAACGCACGCGACAAACGGCAGTGTGCTTCGATGAAGCGGATCGCCCTGTCGAAGCGGCGAACTATTATCAACAACTTGCCGCTCAGCTCAGTGGTGATGACCGAATCGAATGTGAGTTACGCGTCTTAACTCTTCTTACACGCTGCGGACGAACCGACCAAGTGCGCTACCAGCTCGAAGGACTGGCTGAACGTATGGGGCTTCCCAAGCCCAAGTCACCACTTTGGTCCAAGATTTCGCTCCTGACAAAATCTTGCCTTTATGCTATGCGAAAGCTGCTGATTTCAGGCAACGGTGCGCCGACAATGGCGGACGCGCCGGATGATCCAAGAATTCGTCTGTGTCTGTTGCTCTCGCGACCACTATCGTTGCTCGATAATCTCTATGGTGCCGAACTCGCTCTGGCTGGTGCGATGTTGTCAATTGATCGAGGAAGCACGAAGCAGCAAGTGCAGGTCGCTGTCGGTGTGGCTGTGTACGGAAGCTACAATGCTGGTAGCCGCCGCCAGAAGAGCGAATTGATGCTGACGGATCTACTACTCCAGGCCGAACAACTCGATGATCCAAAAACCCTCGGCGACTGCTTGTCGGGAATCGCAGCTGCGCACATGCTCAGCGGTCGCTGGCGCGATACCATCGAGCCGGCCCAAAAAGCGATTCATGCTTATCGACAATGCAAAGATCTGCAAACATTTGAGATCGCTCATACTCGAATTAATCTAACTCACGCGTTTTGGTACTTGGGTCGTGTTCGCGACTTGGTCCAATTGTGTACGCGGATGTACGACGAATCGATCACTCGCAATGATTTGATGGAGAGAATCATTGCATCCGGTGGTCTAGCGTCTAGCGCCTGGCTTGCTGCTCATCGACTAGCCGACATCGACACCATCCGCGTCGACACTGCAAAGGAACTTAAATGCGAAGGAGAGCAGTTTGCTCACTTCATGGAGTCGACGTCGCTTCAATTGAGACTGATGTACGAGGGTCGCTATGAGGAAGCAGAATTGGAATCGCAACGTGGTCACCGGATGGTGGGCTGCTCACCGATTCACCGCGTCCAAACATGCCGAATTTGCCGTATCTCGATCGCGAGTTTAATCGCCATCAACCTGCTGGGGCGAAATACAAATTCAAAGCGAGTGCGACGTTGCCGCCAGCTTATCGCTGCGCTGCGGCGGGAGAATTTGCCGTTTGCAGAAGCAACTGCCGACTTGCATGAAGGGTACCTAAATTACATCCTGGCTCAGCCCTCTCGTGCTATGCATTTCTTCAGTGCCGCCGATCGCGGCGCCAAGCTTCAGGGACTGGTGCCTATTAGCCTAGCGGCGCAGGATGCTGCTGAATGGCTCACCGGCGCTGTAAGCTCCAATCGACTGGAGCAACATTTGCGTAGCGAAAGAGTGGTCCATCCGAGCATGTTTGCTCGACTTTACAGTTTTCAACCGGCGTAGTTTTTCTGCGAACTAAACGTTCAACATTCGCTGGTAGTTCGCGACGTCATCAATGATCGCATCAAGAGTTTTTGTTGGTGAATAGTGGATCGCTTGACGAATACGTGAAAGGTCGGGAACGCGGCGGCGAATGTCTTCAAACGACTCGTCGTAAGCATCGGCGTAACTTTGAAACTCTAACTTCGCGCTAGGGTTGACTCGCTCGACGACTTTTCTCGCTAAATCACCGATCGAAATCGGTTGATCACTACCGATATTGTAAACGCGACCTGCTGCCTCGGAAGTCGCGGTCAATTTGATAACCGCATCCACAACATCACTGACGTGGGCAAAGCAGCGTACCTGATCGCCATCATCATGGACAACCAGCGGCTCGCCTCGTAGAGCAGCGCCAACAAACCGTGGCAGCACCATTCCGTAAGCACCTGTTTGACGCGGTCCGACAACATTAAAAAATCGTCCGACAACGACTTGCAACCCGCGCTCCTTATAGAATGCTAATGCCAAAAATTCGTCGATGGCTTTACTGACACCGTAACTCCACCGAGGCTTCGTCGTCGCACCAAAAACAAGGTCATCTTCTTCCGACCAAACGCTCTTGGGGTTCTTGCCATAAACTTCACTTGTGCTGGCAATAAAGCAAGAAACTTGGTCTCCCTTGGCAACTCGCTCACCCAAACGATTTAAAATTAGCTGCGTTGGGTAAACATTTCGTTCGATTGTTTGAATCGGTTGTTTGGCGATCAAGGCGACACCAACCGCCGCAGCCAAATGGAATACGACATCCGCTTTGTCGACAAACTCGTTGACGACCTCTGGCTTCTCGACACTGGCATGCACGTAAAGCATATTCGGATGCGCGTGGACAGCGTGTAAGTTCGCTGCTTGGCCGGTCGACAAATCGTCAACAACGATTACTTTGCCGCCAGCCGCCAAGAGAGATTCCGTCAAGTGCGAGCCGATAAAGCCAGCTCCACCTGTGACAAGATAGGTTTTTGTGGACACGATGGTTGAATAACGCCCGACTAGGCTTAGGAGAAATGCAGTGGTTCTTTCAAAGCCAAAGCCTAGTCGATCGGCCGCTCGGATGTGAGAGGGCGAACTGAGTCTCCGCCCCCATGAGGCAACTTCCTTCGGGGATTTCCACCCGAAGGGATCAGTTACGCAAACACGGGTTGGCTAGCTGCAGCCCATGCTGTTGCCACAGTTATGACATAGGTAGCAATTGCCGTTGCGCACGGTGATGCTGCCACAGTTGTCACAACTGGGGGCATCGCTTTGGAACCTCGCAAACTGGTCCATTTGGCTGGACACCGTCTCGCTCTGGACTTCGATGTGAATGTGGCTGCTACCGTTGCGGCCGTTGCCGCTGGGGTCCGTGGTCAAGCCAGAGATCTTAGCCATCAAAGATCGTTCGCTTTGAAGTATTTCTGCGACTTGGCCCGTCGCGGCGGCACCGGTTACCTGTTCGACCATGGCCGGTCCATTGGCGCTGTTCATCGCATTCTTTTGCTGGGCCGCGATGCCATGCTCGGGATGTCCGCTCATGAACGTCAGTCCCAGCCAGCGCGCAATGTAGTCAACAACACTCTTGGCAATCCGGATGTCTTTGTTACTCGTGTGCCCCATCGGCTCGAACCGTGTGTGCGAGAATTTATTCACGAGTACTTCCAATGGCACGCCGTACTGCAACGAAATCGATAACGCTGTGCCAAAACTGTCCATGATGCCGCCGATGGTTGAGCCTTCTTTGGCCATGGTGATAAAGATTTCGCCAGGGCGACCATCCGGGTACAACCCGACACACAAGTAACCCTCGTGGCCCGCGATACTGAACTTGTGCGTCAAGCTTTGTCGCGTATCCGGCAAACGTTCACGCCGCGGCTTGAAGACGATCTTCTCAACTTCCTTCGTCACGGTCCGTACGCCGCCTTCGGTTTTGGCGTCATCGCGTTTCGTATTCAAGGGTTGTGATTGCTTGGAGCCATCGCGGTAGATGGCAATCGCCTTCAAGCCAAGTTCCCAGCCCCAAAAGTATGCGTCGGCGATGTCCTGAGGCGTTACATCCGTCGGCATATTGACGGTCTTGCTAATCGCCCCAGAAAGGAACGGCTGAGCGGCCGCCATCATCATCACGTGTGCTTGCCACGAAATGCTTCGGACTCCATTGGCTGCCTTGAACGCACAGTCGAATACGGGCAAGTGTGATGGATCGACTTCTGGTGCGCCTTCGATCGTGTCATTCTCCTCGATGAACTTCAAAATTGCTTGGATCTGAGGGTCGGTGTAACCCAGATTGGCAAGTCCGCGGCGAACCGTTTGGTTAACGATTTTCAGCATTCCGCCACCGGCCAGTTGTTTGTACTTGACTAAAGCGATATCCGGTTCAATGCCCGTCGTGTCGCAATCCATCATGAAGCTGATCGTGCCGGTTGGCGCCAAAACTGTCGCTTGAGCGTTACGAAAGCCGTACTTTTCTCCAATTTCAAGCACGTCATCCCACAGTTTTCGAGCCGCCTCTTTTAGCTCCGCAGGGCCATCATCGTCGATCTTCTCTACCGCATCGCGGTGCATTTGCATCACCCCGAGCATTGGCTTTTCGTTGTCGGCATAACCATCGAAAGCACCGACCACGCCAGCAATCTCGGCACTCGTTCGGTTGGCTTCGCCATGCAACAAGGCCGTTAGCGAACCACACAAACCTCGCGCCGCTGTCGAATCGTAAGGCATGCCCAACGTCATCGCCACGCTACCCAAGTTCGAATACCCCAACCCTAGCGGACGGTAGCGATGGCTATTGCGAGCGATCGGTTCCGTTGGATAACTGGCGTGATCGACGAGAATCTCTTGGGCGATAAAAAACAGTCGGCATGCTGCACGATAGCGCACGACGTCGAACGTCCCGTCGCGGCCAACGAACTTCATCAAATTAATACTGGCCAAGTTGCACGCCGTGTTGTCCAGGAACATGTATTCCGAACACGGGTTACTCGCGTTGATCCGACCACTGATGGGACACGTGTGCCATTTATTGATGGTCGTATCGTACTGTACACCGGGATCACCACAGTGCCACGCGCACTCCGCCATTTTATTGAGCAATTCCTTAGCATCGTACTCGGGAGC
Organism: Pirellulaceae bacterium; assembly: GCA_041751935.1. Taxonomy (GTDB): domain Bacteria; phylum Planctomycetota; class Planctomycetia; order Pirellulales; family Pirellulaceae; genus JBBSJZ01. The sequence goes on from JBGSIA010000038.1 coordinate 57,993, forward strand.
AGAATCGGTCGGCTTGTCAGTGATCCAACGAGTTTGCCAACGGCGATCATCGCGGACCGACTGCATGTATTCATCTGTTACACGAACCGACAAATTGGCGTTTTGGAAACATACCGATGAGTACGCTTCGCCATTGAAGTTCGATTCGTATCCTTCGCGAATCAATGCATGTGCTTTTTGCTCTTCGCGCCATTTGCATTCAATGAACTCGAGAATGTCTGGATGCCATACCTTCAACGACTGCATCTTCGCGGCACGACGTGTTTTGCCACCACTCTTGACGACCCCAGCGATCGAGTCATAGACGCGCATGAACGACAGCGGGCCCGAGGGCGTGCCTCCGCCGGAAAGCTTCTCTCGCTGTGAACGAATCGTTGACAAATCGGTACCCGTACCGCTACCGAACTTGAATAACATCGCTTCACTACATGCGAGTTGCATGATGTCTTCCATGTTATCCGCGACGCTTTGAATAAAGCATGCCGAGCCCTGCGGAAATTCGTACGGGTTGTCCGGTTGTCCGGTCGATTGCGTTGTCCGGTCCCAGTGCCAGTTGCACTTGTCGCCACTGACGCCGTACTGCGCATGCAATCCGACGTTGAACCATACCGGACTGTTGAATGCACCGTGCTGATGCAAGCACAACCACGTCAAGTCGCGATAAAATCTTTCACCATCCTCAGACGTATCGAAGTATCCGTCCGTCAAACCCCAGTCCGCAATCGTGCGGGTCACTCGGTGAATCAGTTGCCGTACGCTGCGCTCGCGCTCGTTCTTGTTGCGCGGGTCACCGTAAAAGTATTTCGACACCACAACGTTGGTCGCCAATTGCGACCACTGGGCGGGAATCTCGCACTCGGTCTGCTCAAATAAGGCCTTGCCGCTCTCGTCCTTGATCGCCGCACTGCGAAGCTCCCACTGCGTCGTCGCGAACGGAGTCTGCCCGTCATCAGGACAGAACAACGCGTCGATCCGCAACCCCGGCCGATCACTGCCATCGGGGCGAAGCGCCTTGGCGAACCGTTGCCGAGCGTACTGGACGCCCTGTTGGTTGTTGACATGCTCCAGCGCCGGATCGGTTGAGGAGGTGGCAGTATCGAAATCAGAGAGAGCAGTGACCATAACTGTGAAGACTCCTTAAGTGTCATCCTTGGGCGCAATGACCAACCGCTGAAATATCGGTTTCGCGGTCCTCGCGAAAGCAGCTAGCATGCACCATTGTAACTTGGGACAGTGAACGAGCGTCGAGTGCTGTATCCAGTTGCCTTCAATCGCTGCTAGGTGTAGCCGAAGTCGGCTCTCGGAAGCATCAAATGTTCCGGAATTTGCTTTGCTGCTACTACCTGTAGTGTTTACAGGGCAGGGAAGCCACTAGATATGGTCGACGTACGAATCTTAGGAACTCCCAGCGGAGTGTCAACGATGATTTTCCTCGCGTCGTAAGTGGCTCAGAGCAAACATCTTGCGTTGGGCCACTTGCTGTAGCCGCCAGCGGCATAGAGCGACCGGAATCGACGTAAACTCCCGTCCCATGAAGGGTTAGTGAAGTTTGCTAGCAATACCAATGAAGTGGTGGAAAAGTTGTTAGAAATCGAAAAATTCTCCCGGCTATTTCTAGACAGATGGGCACTGGGAGACATGGGTTGTTTGGGTGGTTTGCGTATTGCGGCAGCGGGCCCCCGGCCAGAACTGTTTGTCGCGGTGCGATCGACCGAGTTCTGGCTCTTGATCAAGTATTTGCGATCCCAGTGCGGCTGCGCGGGGTTAAACTCGTCGGCGAGACCCTATGCTTGATGAGCGTCCCATCCTTTTCTCTCGAAATTCAAGAGTAACTCCCTATGTATCGGTCCCTAATTGCCCTTGCGTGTATTCTCGTTGCAGCGATAGCGAACTCAGCCGCGTGGGGCAACGACTGGCCGAGATTCTTGGGGCCCGATGGTGCTGGGACTAGCCGCGAAGGAAAGCTGCCACCGACGACGTGGAGCGATACCGAGAACCTGAAGTGGTCCGTCGAGTTGCCAGGACGTGGTGTATCCAGCCCGATCGTTGTCAACGATCGCGTGATCGTGACATGCTACAGCGGTTATGGAACCGGTGGTGACAATGAATCGATAGAGAATTTGGTTCGACACGTCGTGTGTGTCGATCGCCAAGGCGGCACCGTGTTATGGACTCGTGACTTTAAAGCAACGCTGCCCGAAGATCCCTATCGTGGCGCGGGCGTTCCTGCCCATGGATACGCCAGCCACACGCCGGTGAGCGATGGTCAGCGGATTTATGCATTCTTTGGCAAGGGAGGTGTCGTCGCCTTGGATATGGACGGTAAGGAACTTTGGAAAACTAGCGTCGGCAGTGGATCGGGCCCGATGGCCTGGGGATCAGCGGCGAGCCCGGTGCTGCACAACGAAGTGTTGATTGTGCCAGCGACAGAAGAGGCGGAAGCACTCGTCGCCCTCGATACAAAAACCGGTTCACAACTTTGGACCAGCGAAGCGGAAAGCTTGCAGGGCACCTGGAGTACACCGATCCTCGCAAAAGTCGGCGATCGAACGGACATTGTGGTGTCAGTTCCCGGCGAAGTTTGGGGTTTGAATCCCGAGACCGGAAAGCTGCGTTGGTTCTCGCGTGGTACGATGGACAACTCGGCTTCAGCGAGTCCTGTTCCCGGCGATGGTGTGGTGTATGCGATTGGCGGACGGGGTGGCGAAGCGGTCGCCGTAAAAACGGGTGGCAAGGGTGACGTCAACGATTCACACGTGGTATGGGACGCGAACATCCCCGGTCGATTTGCCACGCCAGTGCTTCACAACGGACATCTCTATACCTTTGGAAGTGGTGTAGTCGCTTGTTTTGATGCGACAACCGGCGAGCGAGTCAAGCAACAGCGCTTGGGCGATGGCCGTGGCGAGGAGGCACCTCGTGATGCAGGATCACGTGACGGTGGGCGACGAGGCGGTGGCATGGGGAACCTCGATTATGCCTCGCCGGTACTTTCCGGGGATCAACTTTATGTTACGACCAAATCAGGAACAGTGTACGTGGTGCGAGCCACTCCTGAGTTGGAGATTCTGGCGACCAACCGAATCAATGACAAAACCGGATTCGATGGCACTCCCGCGATCAGTAATGGCCAGCTATTTTTTCGCTCCGGCAGCCGTCTGTATTGTGTTGGCGACTAGAAGTTCTCGCCTTTGCTTGTAGATGGTCGCTGACGAAACCGCGAGATTTGGTTGAAGAAGTTGGAGTCTGCTTTTCTGCATTTCGTGGCAGGAAATGTCGTCAATTTTAGAACGACGCACGTATTTGCGAGTTCAAATCCGTGAATCAATTCATGTGCGGAGGTGCTAAAATAGCTACCTCCACTAAGTCTCCAGTTAGTGGGAAAAAGGAAAAGTCGCTGGGTTCAGCTCGGATTCGCATGGATGGCAGCGGCGACTACTCTTCGTAGGCTTGACGGTGCTACTCGCAACGTGAGGATGATTACGCTACTTCCGGATTGAACGGGGCGTCACTTCTCTCAATCACCACGGAGGGTATGAGAATGTTGCGAATCTTGTTAATGACGTTGTCTGTTATTTGCACCGTGGTCAACACCGAAGCGGAGCAATGTTTCTCGTACACGGGTAACTCAGTGCATTGTTTCGGCAATGGCGATCGAGGTTGTGAGGGTGGGTGCAGCCAACAGGTAATTGGAGGTGTGCTGAAAGATATTTGCGATTCGAATATGTGGAATCTTTACTTCGACCAAGTAACGGATCCATCGATAACTTGGGATGGCGTCATCGCAAGTGGGACGGGCTATCAATTTGTTGGTGGGGTAACAGAAGTCTGCTCGTATTCTGGCTTATGTCGATGTATTGATTACGATGGTGACGGAATTAAGGAGACATGTGAACTCGATGACACAAGCGTAGATGTTGATACCGAACCGCACATCGACATAGATCCATGCTTGCCCTGCCCAGCATTGCCTTAACGAAAGTGTGAAACAATCTCGCTCATTAGATATGTGGGGAAACAAGGCAATGCGTTTTTATATTGGTATAGGGATCGTTTGGTTGGGAGCATCGCATTGTTTGGCACAAGGTTTGTTGCAATCAGAGCGGGACACTGCCTACGAATATTTTGCCGACCTCGCTGCAGCTCACTCGGACGTGCCGAGAGATCGAGCAATCCTGACTCGAATCGTTACGAATACGGTAAATGAATCCGGCGTTGCCATTAAGTCGGATATGATATACGCGGATATTTCTCAAGGGTCAGATTCATTTTTTGCTGGAGGATTGCTTAACACGCGAGACGATGCAAGCGAGGATTTGCAAATATGAATGTGGGACCAAACGTTGATGCGTGATGGACGCAGATTCCACCGGCTGGGACAAACGCAAAAAAATTCACGAAAGACGGATGAGCCACGCGATACATCGCCAGGCGATTCTGAAATTAAACACTTGATTCGGCATTGTGACGCTTACTATCTACCAATTGCGCGACCGGAAGAAGTTTTCTCCGGACGAGTTACTTCCGAATTCGGTATGGAGCTTTTCAAGAAATTGGACTTTGAATCTGCCAAATGGAACGATCGTAAGATACTTGTTAATTCTTGGAAGTTTAACCTATTTCAGTATCGGTTCGAATTGGATCCAAAGTTTTCGGGCCGGCCTGTTCGTGTGTTTCGATTTGGGATCGAGGAGCAAGGAAACCGGCCGCTAAAAACAGTGATTTCTGTTGATTGGGAAAAGCTTCAAGGAGCAGGCGTCAAAGCGGATTGTTGGGTGCCAACGAGATTTCAGAAGGTTTCCGACGAATCTTCCGACTATTACTCTGATTCTCGAGGTTCAATTCGGTGGCTTGACTTGACGGGCAGAACGGCATTGCTGCCGAAATCATCGGACACGAATTGGCTCACCACCGCGGAGCAATTGTTTGGCGAAGACTGGGATTTACGTTCCTGGTATCCCACCGGCGATCAATCGCGATCGCCTGAAGATTTGGAGTGAGATACCAGTATTACTCAAGATACGGAGCGGTGGCGATCATTGCTTGCAGGGAGAGATTGCAAACGGCAATGCGAGCGAGAGGTTCTTATGAACTTCAGTCGCTGAGCAGGTCGCGGGCGTAATTCTTGAAGCCACACATGTCGTCTGGAAGTGAGCCGGGGCCTACGATGAGTGGACCGTTGCTGCCGAACTTGGCGATGCCGTGGCTGCCGCGAACCAGCGTGGCGTCCAACGGGATGACATCCATCTTGTAGCGAAAGCCAAGCTTTTTTTTGATTACACGACGGATCATTCGGGTCTTGCTGGTGATGAACAGTTCGCACGGGTCGTAGCCCGGTTTGCGATGGATGTCGACGGTGCGGGCAAAGTCAGGGGCGCGATCGTCATCGAGCCAATAGTAATACGTAAACCATGCATCGTCCTCGGCCAGTGCAATGAGTTCGCCACTACGCGGGTGATCAAGCTGCAATTGTTCGGGAGTAACGCAATCGCGAATGCCGTTGACGCGGCTGAGTAACGCTTGCATTTCACTGACGCGCGAGCGATCGCGAATGTACACATGCGCCACTTGGTGGTCGGCGACGGCAAAGGCAGCAGATTCGCCTGGCATCAACATTTCACCAAATGGACCATCGCGTGTGACCAGCAGATTGGCTTCGCGAAGAATGCGGTTGATATGCACCGGCCGGTTGGCTGCAGCCAATCCATATTCCGATACCACAATTGGTATCGCACCGATCTCATGTGCCGCATCGATTACGGTACCGGCACAGGCGTCGACCTCGCCAACACGCGCTGGGTCTTGATGGTCCAGGCGTTGAAAATCGTAGTCCAGGTGCGGTAGATACGTCAGCGTCACTTGCGGGCGTTTCTCTCGCAGCACGATCGCGGTTGCGTCAGCGATCCAGCGAGACGAAGGCAGACCGGCACTTGGGCCCCAAAAGGAAAAAAACGGAAATGGGCCAAGTCGTTCAGTGAGCCGGCATTGGGTATGATCGATGATATCGAATGTCTTGGAGCCGTCGCAGCCATAGTGTGGCTTAGGTGTTGCGCTATAACGCACCGGAGCCGATTGGTTGAACCACCAGAACAGCTTGGCGGTCTCGAAGCCTTCGTAAAACTTTTCGCCTCGGACGAGCGTGTTGGCTTGCTGCCAAAATCGCACCTCTTGTGTTTCGCGAAAGTACCAACCGTTGCCGACGATGCCATGCTCACGCGGCATCAGACCTGTGAGCATGGTCGCTTGGGATGTACACGTCACCGCCGGGATGGGGCTGCGCCAAGCTAGGTGGTTACCGAGGGCAGCGATTTTTGGCGCATGCTGCAGCAGTGCCGGCGTTAGGCCGACGACATTGATCACGCACAAACGGTTCATGCAGCAGTTATCTGGGTTCGAGTTGACCGGATTTGTACTTGCCCCAATAGATATCCAATTGTCGTTTGACGACTCCACTGAGCAAGAACACACCGATCAGATTCGGAATGCTCATTCCCAAAATCATCAGGTCGCTGAAGTCAAGGATATTGCCGCGAGTGACAATCGAACCCAGTACGGTAAATACTAAGAACAATCCCTTGTAGACGATCGATGTTCTTTCGCCGAATAGCTCCACCCAAGATCGTTCGCCGTAGTACGACCACGAGATGCACGTGCTGTAGGCGAAGAGCACAACGGCGACCAGCAGGAAGTAGCCGAACCAGTGATGTCCACCACTGCGAAATGCGGTGAGCGTCATCGCGGCTCCGTCTTTATCGGTAATCAGTTTGCTTAATTGCGATTGCGCCGCTTGGAGGTCATTGGTCCCAGCACCGTCAGGAAGCGTTAGCGAGTCGATAACGATTTGCGGGTCGTGTTGGGCGACAAATCGGTCGGCGTTGTATACCCCGGTGACGATGACAACCATCGCCGTCGCGGTACAAACAACGACCGTATCGATGAATGGTTCCAACAGTGAGACGATACCTTCGCTGACTGGTTCCTCCGTCTTTGCAGCGGAGTGTGCGATCGCCGCAGAGCCGACTCCCGCTTCGTTGCTGAACACGGCTCGCTGGATACCGATCACCATCACGCCGACGATGCCACCATAAACACTGTGCATATCGAATGCTTGGCTCACGATCGACAGAATCGCGTCTGGAATTTGAGAAGCATTAGTCGCCAAGATGAACATGGCTGCGGCCATGTAGCCGACACACATCAAGGGCACGATGCGAGCGGCCACGGCGCCGATGGACTTGATGCCGCCGACGATCACCAAGCCCACAAGCACGGCCATCACGATTCCGTAGGCGACAGGGAAGCCGCCATGTTCGGGATTCAAAAATTTGAGGTCCTGCTGGATCGCCGAGAGAGATTGGCCGATTTGGTAGGCGTTGCCGCCGCCGAAGCTGGCTCCAATGCAGAGCACCATGAACAAAACGGACAGCCCGCGACCGATCCAGCCCAAGCCCAATTCCTGCAAGCCGATATGCAGGTAACGCATTGGGCCGCCGAGCATGTGTCCGTCTTTGTCCGTTCGACGGTATAGTTGCCCCAGCGTGCATTCAGCGAATTTGGTTGTCATGCCGAGGAAACCGGCGGTGATGATCCAAAAACACGCACCGGGGCCACCCAGTCCGATTGCGACAGCGACGCCACCGATGTTTCCCAAACCAACGGTGGCCGACAACGCTGCGGATAAAGCTTGAAAATGGGAAACCTCGCCCGGCTCGGTTTGGTCGTCGTAGTCGCCCCGAGTCAGCCGCACAGCGTGCCAGAAACCGCGGATATTGATCAGCCCCATTCGAATCGTGAGAAAAATACCAGCGAGCAGCAACCAGACAACGACGCCTGGGACACTGACACCGTCAGGGCGAGTGGGTGTACGCAGCCAGCCTTGGCGGACTGAGCCATCGGGATTTCGCTTCGGGCCCGTACCGAAATCGTAAAAGATGACGCTCGCGACCGGACCAACGATGTACTCACCGAACTTTTTGTCCACCAAGTCGAAAAGGCTCGCTTGAGCCGCCGAGTTACTAGTTGCGGCTGTAGGCTCTGCGGGCGTTGTCGCCCCATTGGCGACGGATGCATCAGCATTGGATGCGTTGGCGACGGCGGCATCCGGTGGAACCGGAACATCGCTCTGGGCCTGAGCATGACAGCCGATGCTCGCCCATGTAACCGAAGACAGCACAAAAACAATGAAGCAATGAGATGCTCGAGACATGGCGAGTTACCAATCGGGTGACGCTGGGCGAAAGGTGGTTCAGAAACCACAAGCTAAAGTTTCGTCCGCCGCGCCGCGACACCGGACTAGGCCGTCGAGGGGTTCAGAACCATGAAAAGTTCAAAAAAAGAGAAAAAGGAGGTGCGTTTCGCTACCTATCTGACGCCCATCCAGGGAAGACGACCGGAGAATGAAGTGGTCAGGGGCGGGCTCGAACCGCCGACACCTGCATTTTCAGTGCAGTGCTCTACCAACTGAGCTACCTAACCAAACGAGCTGAGCTAAACCGCCTAATGCAATGCTAACTAGAGCAATACTAACCAAAACTGACTAGTGCAACAGCGGTTCGCCAGAAATTAGACCAACCAAAGGTGAGCAAATCCAAAAATCGGACACTCTCAAAGGGGAGAACAAGTCGACGTCAATGAATCGTAGGGTATGATGCGACCTAACGTCAATCGGTTCATCGATTTGTTTACAATCTCAAAATTGTGTAGGCTGTCAAGGCGCGTGCTGAATCAACTCCACCGGCGGGGTTTGCGGTGACCTGCCTTTTTTGAGTTTGTGCGACAGTTTCGATGGATTTCCCAAGCTTGTCTGGATTCATTTCTCCTATCGACTGAGATTCGTTCCCTTCACTTAGTACCTTGTATCATACAGTCACCCTGTGGATTTTTAGTCACCCAGCGGAGGGATATCCATGTCATCGGCCACGAGAAATTCGCCTGATTCGAAGTTTGCGATAAATTTGGAGGAGGTGCGTCGTGCGCGTCAGGAAGAGCGTGCTAATCTGCGCACGAGCAAGTTCGACCTAGTCACGTCGCTATTTCTGGCGTTGATACTGTTCATCGGCACGTTCGTCGTGATGATGTTTCTCGTATGGTTGACGAGTCGGCTGCATTTTCCACCGATGGCCTTGGCGCCGATAATTGAGAATCCGGCGGGTCGAGGCGAAAACGCCGAGGGCTTCGAGCGAGACTTCGAGCCACCCGGTGCTGAAGAGGTCGAGGAACTGATGGAGCCGACGCTTCAAGACACGATCGAAGCGGTGACGGACGCGGTCAGTAATGTTGCTGCATCGCTGGATACGATGAATACGAACGCATCGGCGAGCACCACGGGAACGGGAATGGGTGATAGTCGTCCGCCAGGCCCCGAGGGCGAGGGTGAGGACATTATCCCGCGATTTGAGCGTTGGCAGTTGGAGTTCAGTGCCAAAGATATGAAGTCGTACGCCAGCCAGTTGGATTTTTATAAGATAGAACTCGGGGCGATAGGCGGCGGCGTCAACGGAGTCGATTACGCTAGTAACTTGGCGGGTTCCCCGAAAAGTCGGCATGAGAATGACGGTGACAAGGAAAAGCGAATTTACTTCATGTTCACGACACCAAGCCCGCTGCAAAAGTACGATCAGCAACTGCTTCAGCAGGCTGGCATCAAGGTCGCGGGACGAAACCAGTTGAAATTTATTCCGCCGGAGTTGGAGAACCAACTCGCGCACACGGAGTTAGATTACGCCAAGAGCAAGGGGCACCAGGTTATTAACGATGTGGCGAAGACCATTTTCGAGAGCAAACCGTCGGGCAGCGGATATGCTTTCGAAGTGATTGAGCAGCGATATCGTAAGGGCAAGAAATAGACGTTCATCGGCAGGGGCCGATGTTTTGAGTGGTCACGAATTTTTATAAGGTTTTGCAGATAAATGCTGTTTTTCGCTGAATATGGCGTCCTCAATATGATTGGGGACTCGATGTATGTGGCGCTCGCACTCGTCGCATTGTGGGGGTTGTATCAAATCGTTGTGGTCTGGACTCGCGTCAACCAAAAGCGGTTCAAGAGCGAAGAGCAACAAGATACGTTTATGGATGACGTTGACCAGATGCTCGTCCAGGGTGACTTTGAAGGCGTCGAAGAGTATTGCGCTGGAGACACGAAAGCTATGCCGCAAATGATCGCGATGGCCGTGAAAAACCGTGGCGAAGGTTTCAAGCGAGCGAAACAAATTATGCTCGATCGCTTTCAGCGCGACGTGATGAGCGATATAGAATACCGGCTATCTTGGGTCAGTACGGCGATCAAGACGGCACCGATGATTGGATTGTTCGGTACGGTTTTCGGGATGATGGGGGCGTTTAAGACGTTGGCGACGGCAGCGTCGGTCGAACCATCGAAATTGGCGGGTGACATCAACGTGGCGTTGATCACGACGGCATGCGGATTAGCAATCGCCATTCCGCTCATGATGCTCGTCGCCAGCATCAACATCAAGATTGCCAAGATGGAGGATTTGATTGGTTCCGGTCTCACTCGGTTTTTCGAATCTTATAAGGTGGGGCTGGCACGCACCGGTGCTGATCGCCAGGGCGCGTCGATGAAGCCAGCCGGTGCCCGTTAGAGTCTCTCCATAGCAACCCATTGCCTCGAGCAACTTTTCGATGGACGACGAATTAGAAGACGATGACGACAGCATGCCGCGCAACAAAGTGCGTGACGAAGGCGATATGGACATCACACCCATGATCGACATCACGTTTCTGTTGTTGATCTTTTTCGTGGTGACTTCCAAAATGGACCCGACGCAAATGGGCGAGATTCCTAAAGCCGATAATGGCTTGGCGGTGTCCGCCAAAGACTCAGCGGTGATCGTGATCAAGCCGGGCTCCGGTGACGACTCCGTTGTGACACGGTTAAGCGGCGCAGAATTCGCCAAAGATGAAGAGACTCAGATTTCTGAAATCATCGAGTACGTCACCGAAGAACTGAAGGCCGGCAAAAATCGAGTGATGCTGATGGGTGATCACAATGTCAAGGTCGGCGAAGTCACGCGAATACAAAAATTGATCGGTGATGCCTTCGCCGACGATTTCGAGGAAGACAAATTGTCGTTCACCTATATTGCCGTCAAAGAACTGTAAATACGAATTACGCTGTCGGAGCGAGTATGTCGGTCAAAGTTCATTGCCCCCACTGTGGCTCCGAAGGACGTGTGAATTCACGCTTCCAAGGTCGCCGCGTGCATTGCCCCAAGTGCAATGGTTGGGTCGACGTGCCTGCAGCGACCCAAGAGGAAGACCTGTCGAGGAACGTCACCACAGCGTCCAGCGTTGCGGAAGGTAAAAATCTGACGAGCGCGCGGCGATCGATCGGCGATGACGACGGTGTCGAGGTCATTACGATTGATGATGACGATGAGATGTCGACGAATGCTGATGTGCTCCAACCGCAACTTGCCAAGGAATCGTTTGACATCGCGTCGTCAGAAATTGAAGCGTCCGAAGGAATGGATTCAGCATATTCTGGCGATACGGCGGCAGCTCTCGGTTCCAGTCTCGTGACAGGTGCAACTTTGCATCCCAGTCATGAAGTCACCGAGGGTCATGCGTTGGGGCTGGAGTTCGACGACGATGACGACGAGCCTCCCAAGCGAACCAAGCGGGACGATGGTGAACTGGACATGACGCCAATGGTCGATGTCACGTTCTTGCTGCTAATTTTCTTCATGGTCACGGCGTCGTTTAGTCTGCAAAAATCGATTCAAATGCCGCGGCAGCAGTCTGATGCGCCAAGCATGTCGGTGAAGGAAGAAGAAACAGAAGAACTGGATAGTGTTGAAGTCCAGATAGATGAGTACGGTGCTTTTTTGGTGCTCGCGCCCATGTTTGAACGCGAAACGCCAGGCAAGCTGAATCTGATTTCAGCCTTAAAAGAAGCGTTGGATGGCGGTGGTGGGATGGAAGGCATGCGATTGGTCATCAAGGTGCAGGAGGCGGCGAAGTTGCAAGCGCTCGTCGATTGTATGGATGCCGGTGCGCTCGCTGGATACGCGGAAATACAAGTAACCCAAGTCGAAGAATTCGATTGAGAATATGCTCGCTAACGATTTGATTGACCGTTTGGAAAGACTCGGGTGGCTCGACCAAGAGATCGTCGAGGCGCTGCGCGAACAGCTCGAACAGAGCGGGACTCGCGTGACGCCCGAAGCGATCGCGAAGTTGCTCGTCGACAATGGACAACTGACCAAGTTTCAAGCCACTAAGTTGATTGGTGAATTGAGGAGTGGACAGTACGACGATCCTGCACCCAAACCGGGCGCCAACGCGGGAGACGACTTGGCTGTCGCCGATGGTTTCGCCGATATCGAGGAGGCAACGGATGTGGACGTTGATGCCGAAGTAACTGACGTGTTCGCCGAACCGCTTGCCGATGCGGTCGCCGTTGATGCTGTTCCGGTCGGACGCGCCGTATCGATGGATGCAATTCCGACGGCGAATCCCGCGGACCGACCTAAGCCAAAAGGCAAACGCCCCGAGAAAAAAGAGAACGTTTGGGATTCGTTCAAAATCTACGGATTCCTCGGCATCATCGCCTTTTTGTTGTTGGCGGGAGCTGGGCTGTATTGGTTGCTGAGCAGCAGCGGCTACGACGAGTATGCAGAGCAAGCCGACAAAGTGTACAGCCAACAAAATTTCACTGAAGCCGAAAAGCTGTACACCAAGTTTCTTGAATCCTATGGTGAGGCAAATCAGTTCTCTTCCATTGCACGGACGCGGATTGCAATGTGCAAGCTGTATCAGGCAGAACAGTTTTCGGACCCCACAACAGCCATCGACGCAGCGAAGGAAATCTTGCCGACAATCGAGACCGAAGAAGGGCTTGAACAAGAACGAGGTAATCTTGCTGCTCTGCTTGTCGACGTGGCGGGAAACCTTTCCGCCGCAGCAGGCAAAGCGAAAGAGACGGCAGAAAAACAGCGGTTGTTGGGACGCTTGGACGAGCAAATCGCGTTGATGGAAAATCCGCTCTACATGACATCGACGATGCGGACGACACTCAGCGGTCCACTGAACGCAATTTTCGAAAATCGAGCGCGAGTGCAACGTGACATCAATCGAAACGTTCGTCTTGACGAAGCGGTCGTGTCGATGAAGAAAGAGCTGGATACCAAAGCCACCAAGGCCGCCTATGACGTTCGTATCGGTTTGCTGCGTGATTTTCCTGAACTGCAAGATAATGATCGTTTGATTGAGCTGGTCAAAACCGCAAGTGGTATACAAAAGACACTTGTCGCACCGGCTAACGTAAAGCCAGAGGTTCATACAGACGCTACGGAAGAAGACAAAATCCAGTCGATTTCGCTCACCACGCGAGATGGTAAGAGCGGCAAGATTCCTGGCATGGAGCAAGAACGCTTGTATCTACGAGCAAGTGGGAGCGTGCTTGCGTTTGCTTGCGATGACGGAAAATTATTATGGCGAAAGTTCGTTGGTTTTGGTCAAGACCACGCACCGGTGCCTTTGGATGGTGGTGAAGGCGTCGTGCTCAGCGATGCCGAGTCGCTCGAAGTCCAACGCTACGACGGTAGTAACGGTACGATCAAGTGGCGTGCCAGCATCGGCGAATCGTTTGCCGAGCCCGTGGCAGCGGACACCACGTTGTTTGTCCCAGCGACGTCAGGTCGACTGATTGCATTGGACACCGATTCGGGCGACGCAAAATGGGTCGTGCAAATTCCTCAACCCATCGAAGTCGCACCCGGTGTCGATTCGCGAACGGGGGCTGCCTACATTCCTGGCGACCACAGTAATTTGTATGTGCTCAACAGTCGAAGTGGCGAGTCGCAAGAAAGCTTCTACCTTGGACACCAACAGGGGACGATTGCGGTTCCGCCGGTCGCTCTCTTGGGGCATGTGTTCGTATTCGAAAATGCTGGCACCGACTATGTACGTGTGCATGTGTTGCGGGCCGATGATTCAGGAACCTCATTACGTGTTGCCCAGCCGCCGTTTCGGTTGACCGGTAACGTAACCATAGCACCATTGATTCAAGAACGCCGCGTGATCGTGCTGACCGATCGTGGTGAAGTTGCCGTTTACGATATCGAACCCACTGCCGAACGTGAGCAGGTTTCTCGGGTGGCCCACCAGGTTGCAACCTATGATCGACCCACATCGACTCAGATGGCTGTGGGACGCAGCCAAATGTGGATTACGGGAACTCGAATTGGTCGCTTCGAATTACAGATCAACACTGGTCGTATTCCTCGAGTCTGGGTCAAGCACGAGGGGGATGCGTTCATTGGCCAACCGCTCGTGTTTGACGATGCGTTGATTCATGCTCGTGTGCTCCGAGGCACCTCAGGGATTCGAGTCACTGCGGCCGATCCCAAGACGGGCGACGAGATTTGGCGAAACGACGTCGGTGTGCCTGTTGCGATGATCGGCAAAGTCCCAAATGAGCCTAAATTTCACGTCATCACCAGCCAAGCGGCCTTGTTCGAGCTGGATGCCGCGGCAATCCAATCGGGTTCGACGCAAGGACCGATTGAAAATCCAGGTGCTGGCGGTATTGCCCAGCGGTTCGCAAATCCTCTCGCGATTGACGCGACCAAACGAGCATTGGTGAACGAAGAATCGTCCGCGGAGTTGATTCTGTATGATCCCAGTCGCGCTCGCGAGAAACTGCGATTGATTACCCTCGGAGTCACTGAGGGCAAAGCATCCGGGCCGTCGATCGTCGCCGGTGGCGGCCTAATGATGCCGATGGACACTGGTCGCATTACGCTGATGAACTTGCTCACCGGAAGCATGCTGGGAAGTCCTTTTCAGCCAGCGACGGCTCCCGATGCGAAAGTCCAGTGGACACAACCATTGGCTTTGGCCGACGACCCGGACCAAATCGTGATTGGCGACTCGCGTAAAGCGTTGTACCGCTTGCGAGTTAGCGAACAGATTCGAGAGCTAGCGAAGGCCGAATTGCCCGAGCCACTGTTAGGGCCTGCGGCGCGCGTTGGAGGAACGATGATTGCTGCTGTAAGTGGCCCAGCGGCGGATTTTCTTACCGGTCGCGACCTGAAGAGTCTGGAAGAAACATTCCGAGTGTTGCTCGATGGGCGTGTGGTATGGGGGCCCATGGCGGCTGGAAACCACAGCTTGTTGATGACCGACGATGGCCAGATTCGTGCGTATGACGATGCTGGTAAACAGCACTTTGAGTTCGCGATCCCGGCCGGTGCGCCGATTGGTGAACCGCTGATCGTCGGTGACTCTCTGGTGCTTTGCGGGGGGTCGGGCTGGATCATCAATGTCGATGCGAACAGCGGGAAAGTGGTTGGCAAGATGGATATTGGACAACCGTTGTCGTCAACTCCATTACCTGTGGGCAGTCGTTTACTTGTGCCTGGGGCCGAAGGCGTGATCTATATCTCCGAACTGCCGACTGGACTGTAGTGCGATCGTCTATAATCGAAAGTTCGAATGTTCGTTAACTCCCCGCGACTCATTAGTTTTGCCAACGTGCCAAGTTTTTTGAAATTTGCGTCAGTTTGCATCGTGTTCGTTGCTGCGCTCACTACCAGTGTGTCGGCGCAAATGCTGAACTTCGCTGATAGCGGATTGCCGGAAGTGGCCGGTCTGGAACTGCTACAGGAAGAACCACACGATCTTGTGTTCTTTAAAGAGTCAGCTGGAGGTGGCTGGGCTAAGGTGCGGCTTATTGATTTTCCAGGTCGCAAGCCGGTCCCAAAAAAAGACGCAACACTACGGATGGATGTCTTGGGGATCGAGACACAATCGTTTGCGTCCAAGTGGGACGACATCGAAAGAATTGATCTTTGGGAAGAGCGCCTCGAACGCGAAACCACCCAACGAATTGCTGCGGGCGATTTCAAGGGAGCCTATCCGTTTTTGGCGATATTGATTCGTGACTTCCCCAATCGACCTGGATTGAGACAGTTGCGTAGCGATTTTCTGTTCAACGACGCGATTAAACGAGCCAAGGGTGGCGAACTCGGACCCACCGTCGCAATGCTCGAAGAACTGCGTCGTTACGCGCCTGAGTACAAGCCGGAAATTGTGCTGCGAGCGTTGGGTGGGATCACTGACCAGTTACTCGGCAAATTAGTCAAGGAGAATAAGCTCGACTTGGCGCAACAGCTATTGGCGCGACTAAAAGTGGATTACAAAGCTGTTAATCTGTCATCGATTGATAAGTGGGACGCAGAGTTCCTGCGCATGGCAACCGAGAAACGTAAACAAGCGATTGCCGCTCGCGACAGCAAGAACTACTGGGATGCTCGAACTTTCTCGCGTGAAAGTGTTTACCTCAAGCCGGATATTGCTGGCGGGGTCGAGTTGATTCGCGAGATTGACACGCTCTATCCGTTGGTCAAAGTTGGCGTACTGCAGGGTGCAACGGTTTTCGATCCGATACGAATCGATAACTGGTCCGCACGTCGAGCTGGGCGTTTGTTGTACCGCACTTTGTTCGAGATGCAGGGTGCTGGCCCCGAAGGCGGTGAATACACTTTCATATTTGGTGATACGGCAATGACCCCAGATCGAATCCAGTTCGACTTGTTATTGCAGCCGGACAAGATTCGACCCCCACTCAACCAAATCAACAGCTTTTTCCTCGCCGATACGCTGATGAAGCGAGCAACGCTAAATCGACCGGAGTATTTTTCTCCCTGGGCGGCAGCGGTACAAGCAATTGGTTTAGAAGGACCGTTGGGTGTTCGTTGCGTTTTGCGACGCCCCCATGTGTTGCCCAATTGCTTGCTGCAAATTCCCGTTGATGCCAGTTGGTTCGGTGGCCCCGTCGGTGGCCCGACAAGTGACTACCAGCGTGACGAGGGCGGATCAGTGGACATGATTCGGTTCAAGTTGCGTGATCAACCTCGCAGCGAGACCCAACCGCGGGAAATCGTTGAAATACGTATGGAATCGGCGTCCGATGCAGTATCCAAATTGCTGCAGGGCGAAGTGGATGTTTTGGATCAGCTTTTCCCTGCCGATGCCATCCGCTTATCAAGTAACCGCAAAGTCCGAGTGGAACCCTATCCGTTGCCGACGGTTCACATGTTGGTGCCCTGTTCGGATCACCCTTACTTGGCTGAGCGAACGTTTCGCCGCGCGCTGGTTTATGGCACCAATCGCGAAGATATCCTTAAGGGCGAACTGCTTGAGAGTATGGAATTTATAGGCTGCCAAGTTCTATCAGGTCCATTTCCCGCAGGTATTAAAGCAAACGATCCACTTGGTTATGCCTACGACCAGTCGGTTTTGCCTCGGAGTTATGAGCCGCGATTGGCAAAGCTGCTGATGACAATGAACGCAAATCAAATGAAGACGGACGCCGAACGCAAAAAAGAAAAGGTGCCGGCGCTGACTCCGATCCGCTTGGCACATCCAGCCGACAACCTTTCGCGTGTTGCTTGTCAAGCGATCAAGAGCCAGTGGGAGTTGCTGGAGCTGGTTGTCGAGTTGGTCGAAATGCCGATCGGTCGCACGCGTCCCGAAGATGGTGAAGCGGATTTGGTTTATACGAGCGCCGCCGTCTGGGAACCCGTAATCGACGCTCGTCGTGTGTTGGGCCCTGGAGGGCTAGCTAACAGCACCGATCAACTTGTTGGTTTGGGGCTAAGACGATTAGAAGAGGCGAAGGATTGGCGCGAAGTTCGAGATAGTTTGTTGGATTTGCATTCCATCACGCACCATGAATTGCCAATCTTGCCGCTCTGGCAGATCGTGGAGTCCTACGCATATCGCCGAGAATTGGCGGGGATCGGCCGCGATATCGTCTCATTGTACCAGAATTCCGAAAATTGGCGGTTGAACAAATGAGAATGATCGACTTTGTTTCAGCGTTGGTCGGGTTAGCCTTGTGGTTTGCGATTTCACCCGTCGCCATTGGCGCTGACTCAACAACCACGACGGAGGCAGTAACCACCGCAGATGCTTCAACTACGTCGGAGGTGACGACGACGGCAAGTGATGCCGCGAGCACGACGCAATCAAGCACAGCGACGGAAGCTGTGCCCGTTCCAGAAATTGTGGATGAACGCCCCAACGAACCGTGGGACTATTCACCCTATCGTGTCTTGGTGTGGATTGATTCAGACGATTCGACCATCAACACAGATTCACTTTCGGAACCTGTGCACGAGTTCTTGGATCGTCAGTTCTCCTCGGTTTGGCGGATTACGATCGAATCCGCTCCGTCGTCCGTTTCCTCGGTTTCGCGACGTTCATTGGCAGACCTGAAATATGAAATGATCGCAGCCGCCGACCCTGTACTCGCAGTCAAGCGAACTCACCAAGACGCTGCGCGGATTCGCTTCGTTAGCGATTTTCCTCAGTACGTAAAGAAAGTCCTCAGCACGTCCAGTCGCACTGCTGAGATCCTGCAGCGTATTCCTGAGAATGGCGACAAAACACTCTCGGGTTTGGTGCCACTGATTTCGAATATCGATGGCGATGCTCTGAACCTCAGGCAACTGTGGGCTGACGAACAGACGGAAGCCATGTTGATGTCGCGTGGAATGGCGATGACCCTCAAGGATCCCGAAGCCAAGATCATCACTCCACCGATCACGGGTTTGGTGGCTGAGTCCGCCAGCCTCTACGACAAGATCTTCGTGGTCAGCATCACGACTAGCGCTACGCCAATGCGAGTGCGAGCGGTTGAGTTTGACACCCTGCAACAAGTATTCGGACCGGTTGTTGAAGGGGTGGCGATGAATAAAGAATCACTCGTTTCGACCATTGGTACTTCAATGATCAAGGCCTTCGCGCCGATCGTGAGAATCGAGAACGCCGGCGACAAAAATGCTGACGGTATGCTACGTGCCGGCGGTTTAATTCTCGACAAAAATTCTCCAGCGCTTATCCGCGTCGGTGACGTCTTGATCCCGATGGTTCGCAAGGATGACCGCAACGGCAAACCGATTACGATCGGTCCAATTCCTTGGGCGTTCTTGTTGGTGGTGGAGAAAGAGGTGACCGCCTTTGGTATGCAGTCGGTTCCAGGCGTGCAAACCGGTGATCGAATTGTTCGCATCGATGGACTACCCGCGAGCGACGCCCATGTCATCGATAAAGCGTTACGCAATTCAGCCTCAGAAAACATCGCCGTCGAATTAATCCGCGATGATAAGCCTGTGGAGCTGAACTTGGCACGAAGCCAAGTTGCCGCATTGGTTCCGCAATACTTAGGTTTTGAGGCTGTGGACAAAGGCAGCGGCGAAAAACGGCAATTAATCGTCACTGCCGTTCGGAAGGACTCCGCAGCCGATGGTCAGTTGCGGGTCGGTGATGCGATTCTCGCTGTCGGTAATACCAAGGGACTCGATGCTGCGTCTTTAAGGCAACTAGTCATTACCGCGGAGCCAGAACAAGCGATTGAATTTTCCGTTGGTCGCGGCGATGCGACGGAAACGGTATCCATTGTTCCCAGTGAAATCTCGGACTATGAACGACGTCAATCGTTTCTGTTGGACATGGACTTCCACGCCGGACGCGCGGGCGGCTTGCAGGGCCGAAATAACAAACGCACGTTTCGTACGGCCCTCAAATCGCGACCGTTTTACGATCAAACCGTGTTGCGAATGCATGTGCGCGGCGCCGTGAAAGAACCGCTTATCGGATATGAGATTTACGAGAAAGAACTCAACTCCAAAGATATGACCTTCTTAGGACGCACGGATTGGAACGGGCGATTGTGGTTGGAAAAGACGGAGAATCCGTTGAGGTTGTTATACGTCAAAAATGGAGGCGCTGTGCTGGCGCGGTTGCCGGTCGTTCCTGGCCAGACCGAGTTGGAAGTTGCCGATATGACCGGTGACGATTTGCGGCTGCAAGCCGAAGCGTACATTCGCGGTGTCCAGAACGCGATCGTGGATTTGATTGCAATCCGCGAGTTATTCGCCGCCCGAGTACGACTACGACTCAGGAAGGGTGAAATGAAGGAAGGCGAAGACTTGCTCAATTCGCTTCGCGAGCAGCCGACCAACGAGAAGATTGCCGAAGACATGGGCAAGAAACAAACAATGTTCTTGAAGTTGCTCGGAAGCGGTAATGCGAATCAACGTAAAATGATTGACCAGATGTTTTCGACAACTCGTGAGTTGCTCTCCAAACATATCAATCCCAAATTGATTCGTGACTTGGAAGCTGACTATCTCGCAGCAAAGAACAACGGTGGCAAGCTTCCCGATCCAGATCCCGAAGAAGCCGCCAACGCCAAACCGCAAGCGGTGCCTCCGCCACCAGTCGACGAACCCGCTGGCGATCAGCCTGCCGCTGCCCAGCCGCCCGCCGCAGCGCCTTAGCGGCTAAAGAAATCCAAACAAAAGCCAGTTCAGGAAACACGTTTGGCGGTTCATCGCTGGATGAACATCGTCGGCAGGTTATTTGCCTTAACCGCGCCAGTCTGGCCGCTTCTTGCGAGCCTTGGGATGGTGGCGGATGATCAGGTGCGGTGCATCACGACCGGACAGCTTTTTCCCTTCCGGTCGCTCTGTGCGGTAAACCCTTGTCGCTCGCAATCGTTTTTCCGTAGCAAAGATTTCGTCGTCGATTTCGAACTCGACAAACATATCGACTTGGGGACGTGAATACGGATCATCAAGCTTGTCCCAAGCCATGTGGTGAAAAAACACATCGTCGCGAAAGTCTTCTGCCGTGATGAAGCCGTACTCACCGTCTTCACGGATGTACCGAATCGTCCCCAGACGCTTCTTTTGCACGCGAAACGGCTTCTTCGGTTCGTCGTCGTCGGTCGCTTTCGGCATCTCTAGTTCACTTCCCAGGCATCAACTCGATCGGCAGCACCAATCCAAGAGGCCATGGATCTTGCCGTAGCACGGCGAATTAGCCTAGGCCACATATCCCGATCACTGGCAAAAACAGCTTCGGATGTGGCAGGTAATAGGTGCCAGATTCCCGCTCGAAGCTCGTCGCTGAGCTGCTCTCCCTGCCAGCCCAAGTGGCCGACGATTAACCGCATAGGACCACTGGGTTTATTGAAAAGCCCTTCCAAGTGATGCTTCTGTGCGGCCACGTAGATGCCCGGTCCCGTCTCAGCTTCCGCAAATTGGCTGTCAGCGTGGATGGCCACAACGGGTCCAGAAAGTGGGCCACCGAAATGGACAGTACTTCCCAGATCGGATGTTGCCGATGCGCACGTTGGCAGTCGAATAGAATTGGTCCCAGTGTTTTTCTGACCCAGCATCGCCATCAGCGCGTCGGGATGGGGGTTGAGCGGGCGGTTGAGCATTACCCCAATCGCTCCATCTACGTCATGATGGACCAATAAACACACGCTGTTAGCACAAACCGGGTCTTGAACCAGCGTCGAGGCCACTAACAAGTTACCGGCCAAAGAATCGATCATGGATTGTCCTAGTACACAGAAAAACACTACCACACTGACAGTAAGTATTGGGCGGACTTCTAATTAGGCAAGCGGCGCGCCAAACGAATCACCTTAGCCCAGTTCTTCGCTAGAGCATATCCACGGGGTCGATATCCACGACGTATTGAATATCGTCTTTCTCTGGAATAGCGAAATTTGCACAAGCTCGGCGGATCGTTTCACCCAGCGGTCCAGGCTGCGGTGACTGCAACAAGATATGAAAGCGATACTTCCCTCGCAGTTTTGCGAAGGGCGGAGGGGCGGGGCCCAAGATTCGTACTTCCGCACCCAGCGTGTTTCTGGCCGCTTCCAGTCTCGTCACAAAATTCGCCGCCACCGCGTCAGTCAATTCTTCGGCGGGTCCGCGAAAAATAATCCTCGCGACGTAACCTAAAGGCGGGTACTTGAACTTGTCGCGATTTACCATTTCCATTTCAGCAAATTGTGTGTAGTCATGGCGTGAGGCCGCTTGGATCGCGGGATGCTCTGGCGAGTACGTTTGCACAATCACACGGCCGCCACGATCGCCACGGCCCGTCCTCCCGGCGACTTGCGTTACTAGCTGAAACGTTCGCTCGGCCGCGCGGAAGTCGGGAAAGTGCAACGCCGAATCAGCGTTAATCACTCCCACTAGCAATACGTTGGGAAAGTCCAAACCCTTGGCGATCATTTGTGTTCCCAATAGAATGTCAACTTCGCCAGCACGGAAAGCACTGAGTACTTTTTGATGACTGCCGGGTCGTCGCATCGTATCGCTATCCATTCTGGCGATGCTCGCGCTACTAAACCTCGCTTTAACCTCGTCCTCCAATCGCTGTGTTCCCAAACCGCTGTATCGAATCCCGTCAAAGCGACAAGCAGGACACCACGGCGGTGTAGGAATGGTAAAGTTGCAAAAATGACAAACCGCTTTTCCGCCATCGCGATGATGCGTCAGTGGCATGTCACAATCCGGACAAGCAACCACATGTCCACACGACGGACACTGGATCGTGGTTGCAAAGCCACGTCGGTTCAGCAAGAGAATCGTTTGTCCTTTCTCTGCCAGAGTTTCGTTAATCGCTAAGTGCAACGGGCGGCTGATCGCGCCGCTTGTCCGATCGTCACGAACGCGTAAGTCGACCAGTTGTACGTCCGGCAGGCGACGGTTCTCGATTCGGCTGCTCATTCGTAAGTATTGCGCATGCCCCGTCTTGCTGGCGTGCCACGATTCCATGCTCGGCGTCGCGCTGCCGAGAACCAAGGGAATTTTCAGCGACATCGCCCGCGCATGTGCAACACGTCGAGCATGGTATCTCGGTTGAGTGTCCTGTTTGAACGATGCATCGTGTTCTTCGTCGATGATGATCAAGCCCAAGCGGGGCAGGGGGGCGAATACCGCGCTACGGGGACCAATCACAACCTGCACTTCGCCACTGCGAATTCGTCGCCATTGAAAATGACGTTCACCGGGAGTCATTTGGCTGTGTAGGACAGCCACTGAATCAAATCGACGTTCGAATCGCCCTCGTGTTTGAGGTGTAAGACTGATCTCGGGGACTAAAACAATCGCTTGGCGACCGAACTTAACGATGTGCTCAATCGCTTGAATGTAAACTTCCGTTTTGCCGCTGCCGGTAACACCATGAAGCAGCAATGCGCCGCCTTCACCTGCTTCGGTCGCCTCATTGATCATCGACAGCGCTTCGCTTTGTTCGTCGGTCAACTCGTGAACCGAGTGCTCCTCGCCGTCACCAGATTGCCAACGCAACACGTTCGTTGACGATGTCATTTCACGTCGTTGTTCAGCAATCAAGAGTCCCTTCTTCTTAAGTTGCCGAATCGGTTCATCGGTACATTCCGTCTGGATCATTAACTGTGCGGCGGTAAGCGGTTGTCCGAACTTCAGCGCCAATTCCATTGCGAGCCGCTGCTTCTCGGGCAACTTTGCAAGCGTCTGGGCATCCGCCGCCACCGCATTGACACTCAGGTAGGTTCGCATTCGGGTTCCGGCATCACCGCGAACACTCGCTGGGATCAACGCGTCAAAAACCTGACCGGCTGGGGCTTGGTAGTAGTGACTCATCCACAGCACTAATCTCACCAGCGAAGCATCGCATAGCGGTTCGTCGTCAACGATTTCGGCAATAGGTCGCAATGCTTGTCGGCTGGTAGAATTGAACTGAGTCGTGATACACCAACCGGGCATCAGTTTCTTGCGATGTCCCAATGGCACCCGAACTCTCATTCCCGGTTCAATGTGTTCACGCATCTCTGTAGGGATTTCATAATCGTACGGTCCGTGTGGAGCTTCGCTGAACACGATCTGAGCGATCGCAACGTCTTGACCATGTGTCAATTCCCAGGGTGGTGGTTGAGTCTCAAACAACTCAATCTGCTGGGAAGGATGCACATCAAATGGCGGCAATTCCAGCCCATCCGATCCTTGATCAGCAGCAGGCGGTAGCGGTCGACGTGGTTCGATCGGTGGCATACAACTGTCGCCTGCGAGAGGCAGTCTGGTCAGCGGTGGGTTGAGATAGGTGTTCCCCGTCACCATAATCTTTTTCCGATTTTGAGGCAGGATCATGTGTAATTTATGGTCTACACAGAGATTGTCGGCGGTCGCTTTGACACGTTTGGTCATGCAAACGAGAAAAATTTCAGATTATTGAGGTGGACAGCATGCGAATCGGTGTGTTTGGTGGATCGTTTGATCCGGTACATTTAGGACACTTGTGGATCGCCGAGTGCGCCGCCGAAACACTTTGTCTGGATCGAGTGTTGTGGATTCCTGCTGCGACGTCACCCTTGAAGCCCACTGGGCCGATAGCGCCGGCTGAATCGCGATTACAAATGCTGCGTTTGGCTCTGTCGGGTTCGCCGCTGCACGTTATCGATGATCGCGAGATCCACCGTGGCGGTACCAGCTACACCGCACAGACGCTGGCATCCTTGCATCGCGAGTCGCCTGAGGATGAATTGTTCTTATTGATCGGCAGCGACTCACTCGCGACCCTACCTTTGTGGTACCAGCCACAGCGAGTATTGCAGCTTGCAAAACTGGCAGTGATCCAACGCGGTGGCGAGCCAGCAATCGATTGGTCCATTCTCAGTAAGATCGGCGACGGTATTGCACGTTCAGAAACGGAGCAACTTGTGGTGCCGGTCCCAGTAATCGAAGTCGCGAGCAGCGAGCTGCGTCAGCGGATTCGAGAACGGCGTTCGATTCGTTATCGTACTCCGCGGGCCGTCGAGTCACTGATCGAAGCCGAATGCCTGTACCGCTAGACAGGTTCACGCACGCACGACACTTGCGAGAAATGAGTGACGCCAGCGATACGGTAGCAACCAAATTCAAATATCGTGTTTGGCCGCGGACCGAATTTCGCCTTAATTTTGCCCTAAGGCCCGATGCATTCGCATTGACTCGCGATGCGAAAAGAAAGTTGGATCGATCGACCTCAACTGATATCAATCTCGATAGATGGCGTGTATTTTGATGACTGGGCAGTTTGAGTCAAAAATAACCGACTATGCTCATAGACTTTCCGATACATTTTTCGGTAATGATGCACCACTGGGCCAAGCGGAGACAGCACATGAGATCATTCAAGCACGGCTTCACGCTTGTCGAGTTGCTGGTAGTGATCGCAATCATCGGCGTGTTGGTTGGATTGTTACTTCCCGCGGTACAAGCGGCGCGAGAAGCCGCCCGGCGGATGAGCTGTAGCAACAACTTCAAACAAATCGGCTTGGGGATTCACAACTATCATGCCGCGTACGACCAGATGCCGCGTCATGGCAGCGGTACGCATCTTACGAGCAACGCGGGCGACACCGACCCAATTGTCGGTAACAACGGAATGAACCTGAGTTTCCTGGTGGCGCTGACTCCATTTATCGAACAGCAAGCCTTGTGGGAACAAATCAGCAATCCCTTTCGTCCCACTCAGGGCACTGCAATTCCACCGGCTCCAGCAGCTTTTCCGGCGATGGGGCCAACTCCAACGAAGGGCCTGGGAAGTCACGGCCAGCATCGGTATGACCCTTGGTTGACTGAAGTTCCCACGTTGCGATGTCCCAGTGACCCTGGAGTTGGGCTTCCCTCTCATGGACGAACGAACTATGGCGCGTGTCTTGGCGATGCGATCCACCACACATGGGTCGGGCAACGTTACTACGACAACATGGCGGGACATTGGTGGAACGTTGACGTTCCCAACAGTGGTTTAGCCCTACGAGCACGTGAATCGTGTCGCGGCGCATTCGTGATGCGGCAGGACGGCAAGTTCCGCGACGTTCTCGATGGATTGTCCAACACGATTGTCGCTGGTGAATTGGTTTCGGATGTCGGTGATCGTGACAAACGCACCCACGCCTATTTGCTCGCCGGACGAAGCGGTGGTGTGTACGACAACCCAAATTTTGCTGAAGCGAACACCTTGATTAATCCAGCACGCCCCAAGTACTGGCAGACAACAATTCCAAACGCTGCTGGGGCAACCGCGGGTTTGCAACCTCAGGGCGAGGGCATGCGAGCGTATCGATGGGCGTTGGCACAACCGGTCTACAGCGCGATGAACACAATTTTGCCGCCCAATCGAGAAGTCGTATTTAGCGACGGTATTACATCGGCTGGAACGTTGCCTCCAGGAAGTAGGCACCAAGGCGGATGCCACGTGTTGATGGGCGATGGTGCCGTTAAGTTCATTACCGACTCGATCGAAGCTGGTAACAACTCTGGGCCAACGGTATACGCGAACGTCGGCGGTACCAGCAGTGCTGCGATCGATCCTAACGTCATACCAGGATGTCAGAGTCCCTTTGGATTGTGGGGGGCTTTGGGCACCAAAGCATCAGGCGAAACAATCAAGGCATCGTTTTGAATCAACGACATCACTTCACTCGACAATATTCGTGGACCGATTTTTTCGCGAGCTAACAATTTGATCGCTGAAACTTCGTAGAAAGTTCCTTTACGATACCCGACCGGCGAGTGCGTCCGCCAATCGCAGTGTCTCGTTAACCAATTGATCAATACGAGCCTGGATCGCGTCGTCTGCCAAATGATCGCCTTCAAAGGCGTCGCCGGTTGCGTAGATGAAACGAGGTACGATCAGGCAGCGAAAATCAAGCATCAGGCTATTTGCTAATCCCATCGCCGACATGTAACTGCCTTGGCCGCCAGCCGTAAGCATCATCGAGACGATCTTACCGGTCCAAGCTCTGCCGGTTAGCTCAACTGCATTTTTTGCCGCAGCATTAACGTCAAAGTTGTAAACCGGGGCCGCTAGAAGAATGGCATCGGCACGACGGATCAACTTGTCGAGTTGCTGGACGTGCTCGTGAGCGTAAGCGGAATGACCGTCACAGGCGGGTAGAGGACTTGTCGCTAAATCAAACAACGCACATTCACGGCCCAATTGGTGGAGTCGCTCGAAAGTTGCGTTCGCTAAAATTCGGCTGCGGCTGTCTGGGTGCAAGCTGGCGCTGAGAACTAAAAACATCGAGCGTCTGGGGGTGAAGTAAAGACATGGGACGCAACTTCTGCACGTTCATCGTTGCAGGATTTTGTCGCCTCGTCGACCACGGATTAAATCGACTCAGCGTTGCCAGACGCTTATCGCAGGGAATCGGTGCTCGTGACTTGCCGTCTTGTTTTACGTCGCACTAAGCTAGGTGCTGGCCAGAGAGTTCAATTTACCTTGGGAGTGGTACTGAAATGATACGAAACATCAGCTTCGCATTGATGCTTTTTACCGCCACGTTTTCTCTCTTTGGCTGCGGAGAAAATGACGGTACGCCGCAAGTGGTCGAGCAGGATGAACTCAATGCTTACCTTGCCGAGCATCCAGATTCTGGGGTCGACTTAGAACGCACCGACTCACCCGTACCGAGCGGATGAGTCGACTGATGCTTAGACTTCTACCAAACGTCGGCAGAGTTTTCATGTTCGAGGCCAAAACGAGTTCGAATGACGTTGAACTGGTCAAAATACTTTTCGCTGCTGCTGTGAACGTGCTCCGCCTCAGTGATGAACTGAATCGATGGTTCGGGGTAAATGTCGTTTTCAATCAGGATCTGATTGAACGGTTTGAGGGGCTCACCATAGATGATAAGCATTTTGTGCTCATCAAGCTGAACTTCCTGTCTTTTCTGAGGGTTAATTACAGCGATCCCCGTACAGCCATCGTTGAGGAATAGGTCCTCATAGTCGTACAGCAAACTTTTAAGAACAGGCATGTCCATGTGTTCGCGATACAAATCCTCATGATGTGAACCCGCTTGGTGACTGGTCTCCAAAACCACGTCAACAATCTCGCCCAGTGGATCAAGCAACTCGATGAACACATCGAACAGGATGCGACGAGTTGCGGCGGCCATGATGACTGGAATGGGGGCGTCGCCGTTTTCGCTTTGATATTCGTCGTGACGAAATCCTTGCTTGGGGACGACCTGCAAATCGTACGACGGACGAACGGCATCGGTCAGCTCAAAGGTGCCATAGGTGGTGATCCCCATGTGCGTTTGCAGTTCTTCGTCCGTTAATGTCTCGAAACTTCCGGCAGCCACACGGCGCAAAATGTCTTCGCTGGTGCCACTGCGGAGAATTCGTTTGAGAAAGCCCATGAGCGAATCTCGGTCTCGTACGGGTAGGGGAGGGGGCTACGCCAAAAAACAGCAATAGTGCCACACGGTCTTCATGTCGAATCCCGGTTTACATCCCAACGTTAGGTCACATTCCTCCCATGGAGCACTGCGACCGGTCTAGCGATTCGTTTCCTAATCAAAAGTCAACCCCGCAGCCAGCAAAGGCTTGTTAATCCGCACAACTGTTACGCTCGCGATTTGTGAATTGGCACAGCGGTAGGGGCGTGTTTTGGGGATGAGAGTTGCTCCGAAGCTTGGATATACTGAGGGTTGCCAATGCGCTCTATTCGTATAGATACTTAGGATATCGCTCGGCAACAAAGAAATTCTCGCTACCAAACCGGCCCGTCCCTTGTTCCCGTTAACCTCTTGACCCTGTGTCGCCTCGCTAGTCGTCCAAGGATTTACAAAAGATTGTTGTTGAACATGTCATCTCTCTGGCTCCTCATTACCTGTTGGACACGTGTTGGGATGCAGGCGGGCGGGGCTGTTGTCGTTTGCCTGCTCGCTGTCGCAGGCTGTGATATCCCTAAACGCCCGGTGTTGTCGGAGCAGCCTCGTCCACCAAGTGCAGATGCCGCGAACCAAACAATGCCGACAATGGAGGTTCCGGTTTTTGAACCTCCAGCGCCAACGTTTCCAGGGCGATGGGAAACCTGGAATGCCTATTTCACGGGAGGAGTGCACGTCGGTTACGGTCACGTGCTAGCAGATCGAGCTGTTTCGGAGACGGGCGGTGCAAGTTCAGATGCAAGCAGCGATGTTCGCTACATGATCGATGACCGTCAATTATTGAGGAATGGCCAAGCGACGATTTGTCAGCGGCTCACCCACCGAAGTACCGAGACCGAAGCGGGGCAACTAAAGCAGTTCGCGGCCACTTTGCGAGTTGGGCCAGTCGTGACGCAGTTTCGCGGCAATGTGGAATCAGGCCAACTCACGATACTGACCCAGCGCAGTGCCGATACCGTAGAGCAGGTCATTGCTTGGGAGCCCTTGTACCGCGGGTTCGTCGCCGTCGAACAATCGCTTCGCCGGACGCCCATCGCGGTGGGTGATGTGCGCAGTTTGCAAATGTTGTTGCCCGTTCAGCATCGTGTTGCCACCGTACGTATCTTTTGTGGCGGCCGCGCTTCGATTCCACTGTTGGGCAACGAGACTCGCGATTTGGTAGAATCGACGAGCCGACTCTTTGTTGGCGAGGTACCCGTTTCGGATATGGTGCTGTGGACCGATGAAGCAGGAGTAACGCAGAAGAGCTATACGCCGTCGCTTGGGTTGGTGACATTCCGTACCGATGAGGCGACAGCAAAATCCAATATCGATACAGATCCAAGTGTCGATACCGGTGCCGCGATCCTTGTTAAAGGGCGAATCGAACGACCAGCGTACGCCAAACGCACAGCCTTTCTCCTCCAACCAGTGAACCTGGAGTCGCAAAAAATACAGCCGCCGCAGAAGGTTGTACTAGCGCCAGCACCTGGCCAGTTCCAGCGAGCGATTGACGGTGGCGCGTTGCAGTTGCTGGTAAGTAGTGAGCCAACCGACGCACCTTCCGGCTTTGTCGGTTCCCAGTTGGATGTAACGCCAGCAGACAGTGCACCTAGTCCACTGATCGATTTCAATGCTGAATTGGTTCGACGCATCCGTTCCGCAGCATCAGTCTCTGGTGCGAGTCCTCGCGAAACAGCTCTGGAAATGACGCGAACGGTGAATCAAGTGATCCAGAAATCGACCGAGCTTGTCGGCGTCCCCAAAGCTTCGGAAGTGGCACGCGCGGGCAATGCAGATTCGACAGGTCATGCAGTGCTGCTTACGGCACTGTTACGGGCCAGTCAAATACCGGCTAGAGTTGTGGTTGGAATTGCCACCGACGATTCCGGTGAACAGGCCATGAGGTACCACGCTTGGACGATCGCTCACGTGGATGGGCAATGGCTAGCCCTGGACGCGACCCTGGGTAAGACACCGCCATCAAACCGTATCGCGTTGTTGGTCAGCGACTTTTCTGGCAGTAATATTGACCAGTTGCTACTGAATGTGTTGGTTCAACTGGGACACTTGCGAATCGAAATATTGAAATCGAAATATTAGCATGTTATGGATTCTGGTCGTGCCAGTGATTCTCGACTGCCAACAGCAACGGATCAATTGATTGGGCCTGGATGTTGTGCGGTGGATTCCAATCGAACCACTGGAATCCTTCGTGTTCGGTCAATGTGAGAGGTGGGATTGAATCAAGATAGCCGAGGTAATAGCGAACGGTTTTGCGATACACCTTTGTTCCCGTGCGGCGATAGGTGACAGGGTAAGTGAGCTCAAACACAAAATTTTCATCGATTTGAATCGCTGCCCGTCTGATTCCAGTTTCTTCTTCGGTTTCTCGTATAGCCGTTTCGCGAAACGGTTCATTTTCATCACAGTGTCCTTTGGGAAGGTCCCACCGCTGAGGATGTCGCAGCAACAGGAACTGACGTTTCGGATTCAGGCACACCAGTAGCATTCCAGCGGCTCGAACGGAAGTTTGCTGTGGATCAGTCGGCGCAGGCATTCAATGTGATTCCGTACTTGTCATTAAAATCTGACGTTGATTTTGCGAGTTGGGGTCGGATGCAAAACGAGTAATAGCCGTCGACACATCATGTCATACAACGAGTTGGCCGTTTGCTGGAAAAAGTGTCAATTCCACGGGGCAATGATCCGAGCCGTGAATGTCGCAGCGAATACGTGCTCCTTGGACTCGATTCCAAAATTTTTCGGCGACCCAAAAATAATCCAACCGCCAACCAATGTTCCGCTCTCGCGCATCACTGCGGTACGTCCACCAACTGTAGTTTCCTGGACTCGAATCGAGTTCGCGGAACGAGTCGAGAAATCCGGCTTTTGCGATCTTGTCCACTCCTGCACGTTCTTGGACGGTGAAACCAGCGTTCAGCCGATTTGCTTTGGGGTTTGCCAAGTCAATCTCCTGGTGTGCACAATTAATATCGCCGCAAAAAATCACCGGCTTTCGGCGGTTGAGCTTCTTAATGTACTCCAGGAAAACGAGATCCCATTGCTGGCGATAGTCCAGTCGCAATAGACCACGCTGTGAGTTCGGCGTGTAAACCGTGACCAAATGAAAGTCGTCAAAGGTGGCAGTTATCAATCGCCCCTCCTGGTCGTGTTCAGCGATTCCCATTCCGAGTGTTTGTCGACTGGGACGAACCTTACTCCAAATGGCAGTGCCGCTGTAGCCTTTTTTCGTTGCACTGTTCCAGGTCTGGTGGTACCCGAGTGCATCCACCCAACTCAGATCGACCTGACTCGGCAGCGCCTTGGTTTCTTGCAAGCAGAGAATGTCAGGTTGGTCGGCTTCGACAAAGTCACGGAATCCGTTATTCATCGCAGCGCGAATGCCGTTGACGTTCCAGGAAACAAGTTTCATGCTGTATGACGCTCCGACTTCAATACGGGATGTTGCTTCCAGTTCGAAAGTGCCCGAATCCATCCAAACAGTCATTGACCGTTGCGAATGGGGGCGTCGCAAATCGCAAGCTTAAGCAACGTCAGCAACTCGTACAATCTTGGCATGGACGACACAATACATATCGATCTGAGTTTAGCCGATACGCCGCTTCGCGATCAAATTGAAGCGACGTGTGAACGAATGGAAAAAACATTTGCCGAAGGTTTTTATTCGAAAGTCACGGTGTATCGGCATTGGTCCAAACACAATCCGCAAATCACTGGAAAAATCGCGAGACCCAGCGCCTATCGCTGGTACCTTCGACGTGAACTGTTCAAGCTTGCTCGCCGCGGCGCAGAGATCACGGTAACCCGTTCACGTAAGCGAGTGGATCTGAACTCACCGACTTTGTTGAAGCAACTCGACGAAACGGATTTCGATTTAACTCGCAAGAAAGTTTTCTTGTTCGGTCCAGAGCGATCTGAGTTATCCATCCAGCGGCTAGAGCACTACACCGGCACGCGAGCAGAAGATTTTCAACGGTATGTGCTGTTGACGAATTACCAAATGCACATGGACGCATTCGCCAGTCGGTTTGTCGATTGCCTACGGCCTGGACGCAACGCAGTGCAGATGCCCACGTTTCATCATGTCGAACCGGATAATCGTGGTATCAGTATAGTCAATATTGGTGTTGGTCCGTCCAATGCTAAGAACTTCACCGACCATTTGGCAGTGCTGCGGCCCGACGCGATGTTGATGGTGGGTCACTGTGCAGGTGTTCGCAATCACCAGGAGATAGGCGATTTTGTTTTGGCGTCAGGATATATGCGCAACGATCGGATCTTGGACGAAGCGTTACCGCCGGCGGTGCCGGTGACGCCTAGCTTTTTGCTCAATCGGGCACTAGCCAAAGTCCTTGATGACTCAGGTTTGCCGTATCGCATCGGTGCCGTCTACACCACCGCAGACCGTAATTGGGAATTGACGCTGCAGCGAACGCTCGATCATTTGCGTGCCAGCCGAAGCGTTGCCGTGGACATGGAATCGGCGACGGTCGCAGCCAACGGATTTCGATATCGCATCCCGCATGCGACCTTGTTGTGTGTTTCCGACAAACCACTTCATGGCCAGCCGAAGCTTCCCAGTGAAGCCAAAACGTTCTACGATGATACCAAACAAAAACATATCGCAATCGCGGTTACGGCCTTGGAGATGCTCAAGGACGAGTTTCCCAACGGCCTGCCCAACAGCGACATTCGCGCCTGGGAAGAACCCCTTTTGGGCGGCCCAGATCGTTCGCAAGACCCCGATCTTTCTCAAGGTCCAGATCGCTCGCCAAGCGATCGCTGAATTTTATTGTCATGACACAACCTATCTTTTTTGAATCGCATTCACACACGCCACTATGCAACCATGCGGACGGCTGGCCGACGGAGTATGCCGCCAGAGCACTGCAGCGAGGGCTTCGCGGCTTGATCGTGACTTGCCACAATCCGATGGCCAATGGTTTTTCCGCAGACGTTCGGATGCGCGAGGATGAACTTGAAACATACGTCGAATTGGTTGACAAAACTCGTAGCGAATGGGCTGGTCGCATTGATGTTCGTCTTGGTCTCGAAGCGGATTACTTTGAGGGACACGAGGCGTACCTCGAGCGACAACTTGAATCGGCTGATTTCCAATTTGTGCTCGGCTCGGTTCATCCGCAGATCGCTGAGTTCCGCAAACGGTACTGGTCAAGTGACGCCGTTGAACTCCAACGCACATATTTTGAATTGCTGGCAAAGTCCGCCGAGACTCGCTTGTTCGACTCTCTGGCACATCCAGATCTGATAAAAAATCTCACTCCCACGCAGTGGCAACCCGAATTGATCATGGACGATATTTGCCGTGCTTTGGATCGCATCGCCGCGACTGGCGTGGCCATGGAGCTGAACACCTCGGGTATCAATAAACGAGTGGAAGAAATGAATCCGTTTCCCGATATGCTTTGCCAGATGCGGCAGCGGGGTATCCCAGTCACGATCGGAGCGGATGCCCACACGCCCAGCCGAGTTGCTGACGGGTACGAGGCTGCGCTGCAACTGCTTGCCCAGTGCGGTTACCAGCACGTTAGCTTTTTCCTGGGGCGAAAGCGGCATGACATCGAGATCGAGTCCGCCATCAGCAGCCTCACCGTTCCGCAAACGTCCGCGTAAGAGCGAGATTAAGAAGTGGGGGCTGATTGTGAAAGTCGAGCAAAGTTCGACGCGATCAGTGGGGCAGGGCAGGGGGGCGAATTTTTAATCTGGACGTCGGCCAGAGAGTTTGGGTAATGTCGGTGGAAATCGTCGAGGATTCCCCCGTTAGCCGAAGGATCGTCCATGCAGTTTTTGATGCGCTACCGAGATCTGGTTTTACCGATCGGTATCATCATGTGCCTGATCGTCATTCTGGTGCCGCTACCGCCCGCTCTGATGGACTTGATGTTGGCCGCGAATATCGCGATCGGCGTAGTCGTCCTGCTCACAACCATTTACGTTTCGACGCCGTTGGAATTCAGCGTCTTTCCGTCGCTGTTGTTGGCGACGACATTGGCTCGGCTAGTGCTCAATATCGCTACCACAAGGCTCATTCTCACGGGTGCGGGAACGCTCAAAATGGAGGCCGCTGGGGGAGTGATTCAAGGATTCGGTGAGTTCGTTGCTGGCGATCGCATCGAAGTCGGCATCATTATCTTTGTAATCATTGTATTGATTCAGTTCATCGTCATTACGAAAGGCGCAACGCGAATCAGCGAAGTTGCCGCGAGATTTGCTTTGGACGGAATGCCCGGTCGTCAAATGGCTATCGATGCGGACTTGAACGCCGGATTGATCGACGAGCGCCAGGCTCAAAGCCGTCGCGCGGAGATCGCTGCTCAAGCGGATTTTTACGGTGCAATGGACGGTGCCAGTAAGTTTGTTCGCGGTGACTCCATCGCTGGCATCATCATCACGATCGTGAACATTCTTGGTGGCTTGTACATCGGAGTTGTCCAGTACGGTATGTCGTTTACCGAAGCCGGCGAACTGTTCACGAAACTTACAATCGGTGATGGTTTGGTGAGCCAAGTTCCGGCGCTGCTCATCTCGTTGGCCGCTGGTTTACTGGTCACGCGAAGTGCCCAGAAAAGTAATTTGCCTCATGAATTCCTACAGCAACTGTTCGGCAACCCTAAAGCACTGGCGGTTGCGGGTTGTTTCTTGGGATTGATGATCATTACGAACCTGCCCGCTGTTCCCATGGCGACGCTCGGTGGCGGATGCATTGGATTGGCTGTGATGATGAACCGCCAGAACAAGAATCAAGCTGGACAGGAGAAGGCAATAGCGGAAGCAGATCGAGTGGCCGCTGCTGCACCTCCGGATAAACGTGTCGAAGACTACTTGACGGTCGATCCGTTAGAAATATCAATTGGCTTGGGGTTGCTCAGCCTAGCCGATCCAGCACGCGGCGGCGACCTGATGCAGCGAATCACCGGAGTGCGCAACTCGATTGCTATGGATCTTGGGATAGTGCTTCCCAAAGTCCGCGTGCGCGACGAAGTGAACCTGGGAAACTTTGAGTACGAGATCCGTATCGCTGGCGACCCGATCGCACGCGCTGCCGTTTTGCCCGGACAATTACTTGCGATCGACAACGGTCAAACGACCGGCATCATTGACGGAGAACCAACTCGAGACCCGACCTTTGGTGAACCCGCAGTTTGGATTGACCCGATGCGACGCGAGCAGGCGGCAATTTATGGTTACACGACGGTTGAGCCTGGCGCGGTGTTGGCCACTCACTTACAGGAAGTTTCCAAGCGACACGCCGACGAGCTGCTTTCACGTGATGCGACAAAACATCTGGTCGATGAATTAAAAGAGGCATCGCCGGCCGTTGTTGACGAATTGATTCCCAGCGTCCTCAAAATCAGCGAAGTACAACAGGTGCTGCATCTGTTGCTGCGAGAGGACGTTCCGATTCGCCAGTTAAGCATCATTCTGGAAACATTAGGTGACTTTGCAACGCGCACGAAAGACCCGATCTTGTTGTGCGAGTATGTTCGTCATCGATTGGCTCGAACGATTAGTACTCGCTATCGCGATGAATCGGGACGCCTGCATGTCGTCGCGCTGGATCCAGCAATGGAAGATCGTATCGCAGCGGGAATTGAACACAGTGAACGTGGATTGTTTGTTCGCATGAGTCCACAAGCGACAGACGTCACTTGCGAAAAAATCGCCGTAGCGGTTAAGAAGCTAATTACTGCGGGTTTGCCACCGATTGTCTTGGTCAGTCCCCGAGTCCGGCCTGGGCTGCGTCAAATCCTAGCAGCGAACTTGCCGCAAGTTCGCGTTCTCTCCTACAACGAAATCACACAAGACACAAAGATCGAATCTCATGGGGTTGCCACCGACCAATAGCACTTCCGCATGACCACGTCCGATTGACATCCTGTCGATTGGCGAAACTTCGACACCTTCGTTTTCACTTTACCGCCCTATGCACATCCGAACTTTCCGAGCCGCCAACTTGCAAGCCGCGTTAGCTGAGATCCGTGATCAAATGGGTCCCGATGCTTCCGTGCTGCACACTCGCCAAGTGCGAGACGGTTGGATGGGATGGCTTGGTCGCTCTTGTGTCGAAGTCACTGCAGGGCTGCGAGGGCCGAACCAGACCACGTCCCCGATTCCCACAACGCGTGTAGTGACCAATGATCGTCGTCATGCTGAACCGCTACGAATGGAACGCGATTCGCGCAGGTTAGGGAATCCGTCGCAACGCAACTCCAAGTTGGAGCCGCCTGCTCGTCCACTTCCGGATTCGTTACAGCCATACTATTGCAAATTGATAGCGGCTGGTGTGCGCCACGAGACTGTGATGCGATGGATTGAGACGACGACGAGTTTCGCGATGAATCTCGGTGACTCGTCGGCAGACACCGATTGGCATGAGCAACTTAAACGCAGTATTGCGAGGGAAATTCGCATTGGCGGCCCGATCCGAACACAACCGGGCGAGCGACATATCGTTGCCCTGGTGGGCCCAACGGGAGTTGGCAAGACGACGACCGTAGCCAAACTTGCGGCAGGGTTCCGAATCGAAGCTCGCCGTAGCGTCGGATTGCTGACGATCGACACGTTCCGAATTGCTGCAGTACAGCAGCTCCGGGCGTACGCAGAAATCATGGACTTGCCTATGGAGGTGGTCGAGAAACCCGGCGAGATGAGGCCGGCTCTTGATCGACTTGCGGACGTTGATTTGGTACTGATTGATACAGCCGGACGCAGCCCACGTAGCGACGCCAGGATTGAGCAACTGGTTGAATTGTTAGGTGCGGCCCAACCGGACGAGACGCATTTGGTCTTAAGTGCGACTCACAGTACCTCGAGTATGCAATCGGTGCTGAAGGGCTTTACCCCAATTCAACCTACCGCAGTCATTCTGACCAAACTGGATGAAGCGCCGCATACGGTGGGCTCGCTGGCCGCTTTGGTGGACGCAGGGCTGCCGAGCGTACCGCTGAGCTATGTCACGACGGGTCAACAGGTGCCGGATGATATCGAAGTAGCGGATATATCTCGCTTGTTCGATCGATTGCTGCCGCCCGATGCCCTCATGCCACATTTGGAAGCGGCATAACTCCACAATCACAGAAATAAATTCATGTGCGGCAAGACAACTTGCCGATACTGACAGTGGAGCGGGCCGCCTCAAAATAAAACCACTTGAGTTTATTTTGAAAATGTCCGCTCAGCGTAACTAGGAAGACATTTAGTACTGAAAACTGATCGATAGGAAACGCGAGCTGTGTCACGTTGTTACGGTCTCGCTCTCGGTTCGCTCGCCATGGCAATAGTCATGATTCGCGGCGCGATCCTGGGCGAGAACGCCGACGATGTGGCGATAGAGTCGATTGTGGCTCTTGTGGTGTTCATCTTGATCGGATTAGTGGCTGGATGGATCGCGGATCACCTCATCCGTGATGCTGTGGAAACAGGATTCCGAAAACGAGTCGACTGGTACCGTCAAGGTCTTGCCGACGCGGGGTACAACGAAACCAAAACGAACGAAGCCACTTAAGGACGAAATGATTTCGTTCTTGGCAGCTAAATCGAATCACGGAGGATTGAATGGCAGCGACAGTCACAACCGACGACGAAATCCTGCAAGTGTGGGCCACGTTCCGAGATATTGCCAAGGACTCGCCCGAGTACGAGCCACTGCGTAATCGCTTGGTGGAGCGTTACATGCCGCTTGTTCGTTACAACGGTGAACGGATTTGGCAGCGATTACCAGACGGCGTTGATCTTGATGATTTGATCAGTGCTGGAATCTTTGGCTTGATGGATGCCATTGATGCCTTTGATCTGGATCGTGGCGTCAAGTTTGAGACGTACTGCGTACCGCGAATTCGCGGTGCCATGCTCGACGAACTGCGGACGATGGATTGGGTGCCACGCTTGGTACGCAGCAAAGCCAGTAAGCTGGGAGTGGCCCGCAAAGAACTCGAAGCCAAGTTCGGTCGCACTCCCACCGATCAAGAGATCGCCGCTCATATGGAGATCGATGTCCGTGAGCTGGAGAAAATGCAGCAAGACGCAAGCGCCGTTGGCGTCGTGTCACTGAATAAGAAATGGTACGAGACTGACAGCTATAAGGATGTTCGTGAAATCGACGTCCTCGAAGATCAAAAGGGCGAAGACCCAACCCGTCGTGTGCAAAAGAACGACTTGATGCGATTGGTCACAAAAGGGCTCAATCGTAACGAACGCCTGATCATCATTCTTTATTACTATGAAGAGTTAACGATGAAGGAAATCGGCGCCACGCTTGACCTTTCGGAGTCGCGAGTCAGCCAAATGCACACTTCGATCGTCAATCGTTTGCAGCAGCAACTTGGCCGTCGACGTCTGGAATTCGGTACCTAAGCGAAGCTATCGATCAAGACACCTAGTTATTCGACGCGACAGCGAACATGCTCATGTTCGCTGTTTCCGTTTGCACAGCGACGATCACAACGCCTTGATACTAAATTCATTCGCAGCCATTAAATCATCAATTCACGGTCCGCCGCCATGCATCGCTTGCTCAGCTCAAGCCCAGTTCGGTGGCGTCTACACAACTGATTTGAATGTGTAGGCAGTCGTTCCCCATCCGCCCAGTGCGGGTGATGGGGCAGGGCGGTCGCGAAAAACTTATGCCCGCTCAACGAAAATCAGCAGGCTGCCCGGGGCGTGTTAGGCCAAGTATAATGCATGCTTCGCCAACTCGAGGAAACAATTCAATGTCATGGCAAACTCCCGATGATGAGTTCGAGCGATCACTCTTCGTACACCTCGCCGATGGTTCACAAAGCTATTTCAATTCAGCGAGCTGAATATCCGTGCGAGTAATGCATGTCATCACCCGGATGATTGTCGGCGGCGCGCAAGAAAACACACTCTTGAACTGCTTGGACCTGATGCAGTTGTTCGGTGACGAAGTGTTGCTAGTGAGTGGACCAGCTATTGGGCCTGAGGGAGACCTGTTGAGCCAGGGCAGGGCAGGGGAGTTGAAAATTGAGTACGTCCCCCAATTACGTCGTGCCATTCATCCGCTGCGCGACCAACAAGCGGCAGCAGCATTGAGGCAAGTGGTTCGCAAGTTCGCACCAGATGTCGTCCATACACATAGTGCGAAAGGTGGGTTTCTCGGTCGCTATGCCGCAACCGCCGAACGCGTTCCGGCTGTGGTTCACACCGTGCATGGCGCGCCATTTCATCCCTACCAATCGGCTCCAGCGAGATTGTTTTTCCAGTCTTGTGAACGCTGGGCGGCGCGCCGCTGCCAACACATGATCTCGGTCGCCGACGCGATGACTGATTTGATGGTCACGGCGGGAATCGCTCCGCGGGAAAAGTTCACGACGATTCATAGCGGGATGGCGGTCGAGCCCTTCTTGAACGCCGATTCGCATCGCCAGAGCGTGCGGATGCAGTTTGGGTTTTCTGAAAGTGACATCGTCATCGGGAAAATCGCCAGATTGTTTCATCTGAAGGGACACGATGACCTAGTGGACGCAGCCGCACACGTGGTTCGCCAGTGTCCGCAAGTACGTTTTCTTCTAGTCGGAGACGGAATCCTGCGGCAGGCATTAACAAGCAAGATCGAGCGAATGGGCATAATGGAGCACTTTGTGTTCGCGGGATTGGTGCCGCCGAGTGAGGTTCCACGAATGATTGGGGCGATGGATGTACTCGTCCATACCTCATTTCGTGAGGGTTTGGCGCGGGCATTGCCGCAAGCCCTCATCGCGGGCAAGCCCGTTGTCAGTTACGATTGTGATGGTGCCCGAGAGATCGTTCTTCCAGGCGAAACCGGCTTTTTGATCCCACCAAAGGACACGGCTGGGTTGGCCGATGCCTTGATCCAGTTGGCTGGCGACGAACAAATGCGTCGCAGGTTGGGCGGGGCAGGGCGGGGCAGGTTTACGGACCAGTTCCGTCACGAAACAACGACGCGGCGAATTCGCCACCTGTACGAGCACCTTTTAGCCAATTCGACACCAACCCCACTCGAATCGTCATGACCAAGTCACGAGATTTTTTCGGACCCTATCGACTCGCGCGACTTATTCGCTCTGGAATGACCAGCGAAGTCTGGGAAGCAATCGACGAAGGCGACAATAAACGCTATGCGATTAAACTGTTGAAAGCCTCCGTCCGCGAAAATAAAGACGAGATAGCCTCGTTGAAACATGAATTGACCGTGGGAAAGGATTTGAATAGTCCACGAGTCATTAAGCTTCTCGAATATCGAGTTGAGAACGGAACTCCATTCTTGCTGATGGAATTATTCAGTGAATTGAATTTGAAACAAGCGTTGCGACGCGGCCCCGATGCGCTCGCGTATATGCTCGATAAGATTGTTGCCCAAGCCGCCGAAGGCCTGTACTACATGCATACTAAGAGCTGGATTCATCGCGACGTTAAACCAGACAATTTTCTCGTAAGCCGCGAAGGCGAAGTGAAATTGATCGACTTTCAAATTGCCGAAAAAAAGCGAACTGGAATCAAAAAACTATTTGGTGGTTCCAAAAACGTACAAGGCACGCGGTCTTATATGGCGCCAGAGCAAATTCGTGGAAAAATATGCGATGAAAGAACCGATGTTTATTCATTGGGATGCGTGTTATTTGAAACTTGTACCGGCAAGCCTCCTTATACCGGACAGACCCCCAATGATCTGTTGAATAACCATTTAACAGCCTCTATTCCAAGTCCGATTACTTATAACGATAATGTGAAGAAAGAGTTTGCAGATCTTGTAAAGCGGATGATGGCAAAGAATCCTGAAAATCGACCGCCATCGATGTGGGAATTCTTGAAAGAATTTCGCACCATGGAGATTTTCAAGAAGCGACCTAAGCCGCCTGAAATCAGCGTGTTTGACGAAGCGGTTAGCATCAAGGCTGCTGATGACATGTTGAAGCGATAGGCGAATTTTGCGAAAAGTTGGCAGTGCAAAGAAAAAGTTGACCATACGAATCACTTGGAAAGAAGCAGTTATCAATGAGTGCCGGGCCGGGACTGGAATTTGAGGTTGAAATCGCGGAGCTTGAGTCACGTATCGCGACGCTCGAGCGGCAAACCGATCGCAATGAACCGACTGAAAACGAAATTCGCGCGATGCGGCGTGAATTGGTCACCAGACTGCGTGAAACGTACAGTGGGCTAAGTGCTTGGCAGACCGTCCAGGTTGCTCGGCACAAAAACCGGCCGTATACCCGCGATTACTTGAACCTCGCGTTCGACGACTTTGTCGAATTGCACGGCGACAAGCACTTTGGCGACGATCGTGCGATGTTGGCTGGTTTCGCCAAACTGGACCGCTTCAAGGTTATGGTTCTCGGGCACCAAAAAGGTCGTACCTACAAAGAACGCGCTGCTTGCCACTTTGGTTGTGCCCATCCCGAGGGTTATCGTAAGGCGATGAGCAAGATGCGGCTGGCCGAAAAGTATCGGCTGCCCTTGGTTTGTTTCATCGATACTCCCGGAGCCTATCCCGGGATCGGTGCCGAAGAGCGAGGTCAAGCCCAAGTGATCGCCGAGAGCATGTTCAAGATGAGCCGCTTGCGAACGCCGATCGTTTGCGTCGTCATCGGCGAGGGTGGGTCTGGAGGCGCCTTGGGGATCGGCGTCGGCGACCGGATCGCTGTGATGCAGCATTCGTACTACAGCGTGATCAGTCCCGAGGGCTGTGCTGGGATTCTTTGGAAAAGTCACGAGCACGCTCCCAAGGCGGCGGCGGCGCTACGTTTCACCAGCCGCGATCTGGCTAAGCTGGGAGTCGTCGATGATGTACTTGAGGAGCCGCTGGGCGGTGCTCATCGGGATCATCATCAGATGGCAACTCGACTCAAAAGCTACCTGGCGCGAACGCTCGGTGAGCTCGAAGATAAGTCGCCCGATGAGCTGATCCAAGCACGCTACGAGAAGTTCCGTCGGATGGGAAATTTCAGCGAGATTTGATCGTGTCTCCGCTGATCGTCTTCTGTCGTTTGTAGCCGACGTCGCAGCTCATTCTTGAGTTCCTGCGGTTGTCCCGCGGGCATACCAACAGCCAGTAATCATGCCGATCAAGCGGGGATCTGGCCTCTTTTGCAACGTCCGATAATGCCTCTTATGTTGTATTGGATCTGTTGTTTTCCCCGGGAATCAAGCGTTTTGTGGTTGTGCCCCGCCATGGCTTACCGTTGTTGCACACTCCAGGGCGACGACTGTCCGGTCGCTTGCTGCGGGTACTGCAACGGTGGCTGATTCGTATTCCAAGGAGTCGATTGTCCTGATACCCACGGAGCCGATGGCGGTGTTGACTGGCGGAACGTATCGACGCGATTTTGGATTTCTGTTTGCACTCGTGACTGCAGTTCGGCTTGCACCTGCGACTGAGCCTGGGCGGCAACCGAGGTGGCCGTTTCCCAGAGCGATCCGGGTTGCGTCGAACTGTTGCTGACGCCAATGTTGCCCCATGGCGACGCAGGCGCTGCGACGGTCGACGAGCCGTTGTTGAACTTCTCGTCGAATTTCGCCAAGTACGGTTGGACGACTTCCTGGATCTCTGGCGGAATCACAGACTCGCTCTTGTTGAGCACCTTGGCGATGTACCGTCCGCTTTCGCTGGCGACAATCTTTTCGCGAACACTGTTTCCTAAAAGCGTCACGGCAAACAGCGTGATCAGGATGCAGTACAAGGCGCCTTTAGCCAGCCCGAACAAGGCGCCAATTTGCCGATCGAATTCCTTCAGTCGTAACCTGTCGATTGAGCCACTAACCATCCGAAACGCGACCCAAATCACGAGAGACGTGCCGACGTAAAGAATCAGCATTGCCAGAAAGCGGTTCCATGGCGGTTCTGCCTGGATGGATTGGCTGAACGGTTCGCGAAAGTGAAAGGCAACCAAATAGCTCACCAAGATCGACGCGAGCGACGCTAGTTGCCAAGCGAATCCTTTCACGGCACCAAACAGCATCGCGCCAATAAGGACTACCAACATGATGATGTCGTAGATTTCCACCGAAGTCGCATCCATGCAAAAGGTGAGGGCGGGAAAGGGCATGAAAGTTCGAGCTTAGCAAATAGGCGAGGGCAGGCGAAGACCGAAATTTCCTGTGGCGTTGGACTGGCAGAAAAGCTTATGGAACAGGTCTCCGTGCCGAGTTTCACTCCGAACCACACCGCCCTGCCCTGGTCTTTTTGCCTTGGCCGATTTTAAGACGCACATTACCGGAAGCACAATCGTCGGTGTCGCCTACGGTTACTGGGGCGTCTCGCACCAATCGATGTCGCTCGAGAGCGGCATGATTGCAGGCGGGTTGTGTAGTGTCGCGGGAATGCTGCCGGACTTGGACAGTGACTCGGGGATTCCGCTACGTGAAACGAGCATGTTTGCTGCTGCTGTGATTCCGATGCTAATGATCGAGCGATTTCGTGACTTGAATTTGTCTCACGAAGGCATGGCCGTCGCAGCAATGCTGATCTACATCGGAATTCGATTTGTTGTCGTCGAGTTCTTCAAGCGGTTCACCGTCCACCGTGGCATGTGGCACAGCATACCAGCCGCCGCCGCCGCGGGATTGATCGCCTACCTGGCGATGCCCAGCATGAGTGAAGGTGTTCGCGTCTATAAAAGCGTCGCCGTCGTCGTTGGCTTTCTCGTACATTTGATATTGGACGAGATATGGAGCATCGATTTCAAGTACGGTCGTTTTCGCTTGAAGAGTTCGTTCGGCACAGCCCTCAAGTTCTTTGGTGACAACGTGTGGTCGAACTTGGCGATGTATGCCAAGCTGGGAATGCTTCTCTACTTAGCTTGGGGTGACCATGGCATTATTGATCGATTGCGCGAACGAGCTAGATTCGATCAGACCTATATTGCGCAACCCGTCTCCCCTGCCCTGCCCTGGGAAAAATGGCTGCCTTGGCGGTGAAGCTTGTTTGAGCAACTACTGAGATCGCTCAAGCAGTATCGTTACGGGGCCGTTGTTGATCAGGGCAACTTGCATCGATGCTGCAAAAACTCCCGTTTCAACCGCTACACCATGAGCACGCACCTCGTCGACAAAGGCTTCGTAGAGTTGCTCGGCAAGATTCGGTTTCGCGGCATCAGTGAACGCGGGGCGGCGACCCTTGCGGCAATCTGCCATGAGTGTGAATTGGCTGACGATGAGTGCCGCGCCTCCGACTTCCACCAGCGAGCGATTCATCTTACCGTGCTCATCTTCAAAAATCCGTAGGCAGCACATTTTCTCGGCGAGATAACGAACTTGATCCAGACCGTCGCCATGCCCGACACCGACCAGCGTGAGCAGTCCCTGACCGATCTGCCCAACCACGGCGCCGTCGACTCTTACGCTCGCTTCGCTTACACGTTGAATGAGAACTTTCAAAACGACTTCCCTGCCCTGCCCCGCTCGATTCAGTGAATAGAGAAGTTTACCGGATTTCACACGCCTGTGCCGAGCGAGCTGGAGTTACGGAGAAAACTGTGCTAAGTACCTCGATGAGCTTACAATCCAACAAAGCCATTGTTCGTTTGTGGTCGTCGCGACGCTCAAGCGATCGCGGAAAACTATGCGACTTCTCAATTTGAGTTTACAATGCGAACATGTTCATTGTTGTGTTGCATGATGTCACGCCACAGTTTGTGGAACCGATTGAAATTGCCGTTCATGCGGTGACCCAGCTCGTCGGTACTCGTTTTGCCTGTGCGATCGTGCCCCGGTGGCATGGGGAACGGCAGCATGCCGAAGAAGCTCGATTGTGGAAAGCGATCGAAGG
This sequence comes from Pirellulaceae bacterium, assembly GCA_041751935.1. Taxonomy (GTDB): domain Bacteria; phylum Planctomycetota; class Planctomycetia; order Pirellulales; family Pirellulaceae; genus JBBSJZ01. Next base: position 102,803 of record JBGSIA010000038.1, read on the forward strand.
TTGTGACGAGTATCTTCTACATGGATGGACGCATAAGCGAACCCAGCGTCCAGGATTGATTTCAAAACTGACCAACTATGCTGATGAGTTTGGGGGTATATCACTGCAGTCGATTCGCGAACGGATTGACCTGGGGCAACAAGAGTTGCGCGACGTGCTGGGAACGACGGTCACGGGATTCGTGCCGCCGGCTTGGCGATTGCCAGTTGAGCTGACACAGTTGACTCAATTAACACATCTGATGCGTTGGCGCTGGTTGGAGACAGTCAACGAAAGTGTTGTTGCGAGCCAGCTCGTGAAGGATGTTAGGCGTCTTCCCGTAGCGACTTGGTCTTTCGATTGGGGGCGGATGCCGGTGTGGCAATCTGCCAGTCATACTCTCGCTGTGTTGCAGCAGCGAATGCAGCCAACGTCAATGCCTTGTATCGTCATTCATCCCGCGGATGTGAGTCGCAAGCAGTTGCCGTTCATTGTGTCGATCATCCGCCAGTTGCTTGACGCCGGGGAGGAACCAATGACGCCGATGATGTTGCTTCGATCCCCAGTGGTCGCGTCATGAAAGTGATCGCGGATTGGATCATGAATCGCCGCGCAAGACGGTTGGCTGAAATGCTTACGCCGTTCTTGCCCACTGGCGGAATGATTGCAGATATCGGTTCGGGCACTGGACACAACGCCTCAGCCATTCGCAATACGAGTCAATTGGTTGTTCGCGAGTTTGACGTGGCCGATATTCATTGGGTCGGTCCCTCGCCCACAATGATCACCGAGGACAGCATACTTTTGGAGGATTCGGTGGCCTCGATGGTGTTAGTGCTATATGTGTTGCACTATTGTGTCAGCCCGGAATTATTGATGTCCGAAGTTGTTCGAATAACGAATGGAGACGTGGTTGTTTTACAGACGACATACCAAGGGAGTTCAGGCAGGAATCTTCTCAAGGTGCAAGAGTTTTTTTTGGTCGATTCGGCTACTTTTTGGCTCGTATTGCGGGCTTAGTATCCGGTGGGCACTGTCCGTTGATACCCCGGCGATACTATGATCGAGACAGCTTGAAAGCACTGTTTGCGTCCGCTGGGCTAACCGTCGTTGAGCGTAAGTCACAGCCATCTGTTCTCTGGTCGCTTCGTTGTGATTTGTATTTGCTTCGGGAGAAGGACGAATGAGTTTGGTGCATCTATCGGTGATCATCCCCGCTCGCAACGAAGAGCGATTGATTGAACAAACGGTGCATTACGCCTTGCTCGCATGTCAACATTTTTCCAATGAATGGATCGACGATGACGACCAACGCCCGCGGACTTGGGAACTGATGGTCGTCGACAACGCCAGTACGGATCGGACACGGGAACGATTGCAACGTTACGAAGTTCATGGCGAAATCGTCGTTGTCCACCTGGATCGCCTCGGTGCCGCCGGTGCTCGAAACGAAGGGCGTCTTCACGCACGTGGAAAGATACTCGTGTTCATTGACGCCGACACGATGATTCCCCATGATTGCCTCGCTCGTGTAGCCGAACATTGTTACCAGCGAGAACATGTGGCCGGGATCACATCACTGGGACAACTCGATGGCGGCATTCGTGCGCGAGCATGGTGGAGTTTTTGGAATCACGTCCGGCGGTTGCCGTTGGCGCGGGCCAAAGCGATGCCTGCGTTCATGTTCTGTACGTCAGAGACGTTCGACCGATTCGGACCCTTCGATGAACGCGTGGCGATCGGCGAGGAATGGCCGATTTTGGCTGGGCTGTATCGCAACTGCTCGCGCAACTTCGTTTACGATCGCACCATCATTGTGAAATCATCCAGTCGTCGCATGGACTATGGGGCATTCGGGTACACACGAACGCTTATTAAGTACGTGTGGGCGATCTTACATTATCAAGGCCGCGTTCATTACACGGACACAATTCGATGAGTGCTCTTGCTCATGCAGTTCGACTTGCGCTCGGACGTTGGATTGGGTCCGTACACTTGAATCGTATTCAAACGTCCACATCGCAGGGCGAAGTCAGGCTGCTTAAAACACGTTGCTGGAGTGCAAGTCTGTTGATCCCCGTCGGCAACCTTTACTTGCGTGGTTCGGATTGCTTAAGTGAAGTGCTTGCAGAAACAACGTGGCGGGATTGGGAGTTCACGTTGGTCCAAGCAGGTATTTGCGCCAATCCGAATGAGGGTTTGCCGGTTCATGGCACAACACTCCATGAGGCTTTGAAGTCACGCACGTATTCACTGCCACAGAAATTGCAGTATGTACAGTCTGCACTGACATCTTTGGCTAGGCTGCATCAACATGAGATTCTGTGGGACGATCGCCAGTTGCGCCGGTTCAGTCATGGTGACGCCACCAGCCGAAATGTCTGTATCGATTCACAATCTGGGACGGCGGTGTGGATCGACTTTGACACACGGCATCGCCGAGAGGTTTCCGCAATGGAGCGAGCCAGCGACGACTTCCGCGCACTGATTTTTTCGTCAGCGACGGCGATGGATGATGTGCATTTTGATCAACTGGCCGAGTCGTGCTTCCGAACGCTAAAGTCGTTAACCGATATCCGAGACTTTCTCGCTAGGCTCTCCTGGAATTACGCATGCGCCAGCATTTTTCAGCTTGCACAAGCCCCCCTCAGCTATCGACGTTTCCACGGTTTGAGAACCGCGTTGCTGCGTGCTGGCGAGCAGAATGACAATTTTTCGAAGTGGACGAGGCGACGCTCTGTTCCTCGCTGACGCATTGAGTTAATCCATCGACATGCCGTTAACGATCTGTCACGGCAGGATCTTTAACACGATCCACTTCGGCTGCGTCGACGATCCAGAGACGGTCACGGGTCGCGATGACCGCAGTGTCGGTTTTGTTAAGGAATCTCAAGTTGGTGTCGGCGTTGTACCCATCCGGGACGATCCGAACTTTTTTCACTTCGCCGCTCTTGCGGTCCTGGCGATAGGTCTCATCGCTACTACGCGTTCGCCACCAAGTGAACGATTCACTTGCGGCCACAGGCGAGAAACCTTTCGGGATACTGGATGAAGCAATCGGTTGCAACTTGCCGGTGACCAAATCGAACATCCGCCAAACGAGTTCATTCGATTGTTGATTCGGTGCGGCAACACTAAATGTCATGCGACCAGTTTGATACTAGCTCTCAGAGACAAAGCCGGAAGTATAAAACTTTTTGATCTTTTCCACGGCAAGTTGATAGGCCCAAAAACCGTTGCGGTTGGAGTATCGATTGGTGTCAGGATCAATCCCCGCATCAATCGCCATCACAACCATCTTCTTGTGCTGTGTGACTATCATCAAACCGCAGCTCGCATGCGGAAAATCATCCAGCGGCGTCAATTGCTGTTTCCTTTGACAAGAGGCAAGAGTGCGAATATCCCTCGACGCCAAATCGATGGAAACAAAACTCGCCAGATAACCCCGCTCGCCGACCCACGCAAATAATTGTTCATCCACCGCGGCCAACTGCTGGACGAAGTTGGATGGTAAACCGTCGCTGGTGTTGATGCGAAACGCCGATGCACCAAGTAATGGGAACGGGTGCAGTCGGCTTGGTAGCAGGCTGTCCTGCGGCGAGATCACAGATTGCTATTGGATGAAAATGGCGTCCGTGTCCTAATGAATGTTTTTGGTTTCGCGGCCAAACAACTCACTCGGAACGGACGCCATGCAAAAGCC
>JBGSIA010000039.1:0-21613 GCA_041751935.1 Pirellulaceae bacterium
TTAGACTGAGCTTCAAGGGATAGCGGACCGACAGAAAACGCATAGCCGTTCAAGGTGCCCAGCCAAGCGTCTCAGTTCAACGTCCAAACTATCCCGCGGTTCCGCTACGCTCCACGCGGGATAGTTTGTTATTCGTTATCCAAATCATCATTCACTACATCACTCTAGTGAGGTTATAGATGAGATATTTTCCACGCAGTTGCATTCCATTAATCTTTGCAGAATTCATAGTCATTGCTATTACAGCGTTTGCCGACGACAAAGCACATCGCCGAATAGTTCCGTCGGGACCGGTCGGCGTCTACACGGTAGAACAATGGAAGCAAGATTGGCCAGGCTGTGTTTACGAAGACGGCGTCGAGGAGAAACATCTCTCAATTGTCGCAACGAACCGCGGTCACGCATTTCGTGTTGACTACGCTATCGGCGCGATTGGCCCAGAGAATGGGGGCGTCGGATGGCGATACCCGCTTCCCTTGAACGAAGGCGTCGAACTGGTGTACACGCTCGCCTTTAGCAAAGATTTTGACTGGGTCAAAGGCGGGAAGTTGCCTGGACTTTGTGGAGGGCCTGAGAGCGTAACGGGTGGGAATCCTGCAAACGGCCGAAATGGCTTTTCTGCACGTCTCATGTGGCGTGCAGACGGCCGCGGCGAAGCTTACGTCTATCATATGCACCAACCGGGAAAGTATGGTGAAAGCTTCCCGTTCCCGGCTGATTTTCGATTTCCGACATCGACTGATTTACATGTCCGAATGCGTGTATTGATGAATACACCGGGAAAACGCGATGGCTCGCTTGATATATGGATTGCATCATCAGACGCGGAAGAAGACCGCCACGTCATAAGTCGCTCGGATATGGAATGGCGATCTACCCCAAGCGTCGTGGTTGACGGTCTTTTGTTTGAGACATTTCATGGGGGTGGCGATAGTTCTTGGGCTCCGCGGCGGCTTTCCTATACTTTGTTTCAAGATATTGAGATGGTCTTTCTTGGATTCGCCGGGCAGAGGATAACGAAGCCGTGAACCGGAGCACACGGACCGACGAGTTTGAAATGGAAGCCTAACTGGCGCTGACCCATTTGGCTTCCCAGCGAGGCTGTCCAATAGGCGTTGAAACCTGAGCGGAGTCGTCGCGAGGAGCCCGCTTTGCCTGAGATGTTCCAATCCAACGTGTTGTTGGCGCAGGTAGCAGTTCAGAAATATGCTTCAGTGCCGTCCACTTTTCGGTCCAACGTTCAAATCATGATGGTTTTCCCTGGGTTTTTAACGAGTGTGTGAGTCCGCTGGGGGGCGGATCGTCGCAGTGGTACAACAGTGCTATGACGCAACCAACCAAACCGCCGACACCCGACGTACCTGATCGTGATACGCTAGCTTCGGAATACTTCGAGCTGCTGCCGTTTGCGCCGTATCCAGTTCAAGAAGAAGCACTCCTGGCTTACTTTACTGGCGAGCAAGGAGTGCTGGTCTGTGCGCCGACGGGTACCGGAAAAACGCTCATCGCCGAAGCCGCGGTCTACGAAGCATTGCGAACGGGTAAGCGGATGTACTACACAACACCGCTGATCGCATTGACGGATCAAAAACTTGATGAGCTGCAAACATCGGCGGTTCGTTGGGGGTTCTCGATCGACAGCGTGGGTCTGGTGACAGGGAATCGCCGCGTCAATCCCGATGCTCCCGTGCTGGTTGTCGTTGCCGAAATTTTGCTGAATCGATTGCTGAATACCGACTCTTTTGATTTTGACGATGTCTCCTCGGTCGTCATGGACGAGTTCCACTCCTTCAACGATCCCGAACGAGGCATCGTTTGGGAGTTGACTCTCGGATTGCTGCCCAAACACATTCGCACGTTGCTACTCAGTGCCACCGTCGGCAACGCCGTCGAGTTCACCTCCTGGCTGAATCGAGCCCATAGCCGCAATCTGATGTTAGTGCGTGGAACCGAACGTAAGGTGCCGCTGCAGTACGAATGGGTCGAGGATGAGTTGCTGCCGGACTTCGCTGAAAAGATCGCCGCGGGTGACGAAGTGGCGCGACGAACACCAGCGTTATTTTTTTGCTTTTCTCGCAGCCAGTGCTGGCAAGTTGCCGAGATGCTCAAGGGCAAAAGCTTAGTCGACAAGTCGCGACAAAGTGATTTGGCGGATTATCTAAACGCTGCGGATATGAGCGAAGGTGCCGGCCCCAAGCTGAAACAGATCTTGCAGCGTGGCGTCGGTGTGCACCATGCGGGAGTCTTGCCGCGTTATCGTCGCATGGTTGAGGAGTTATTCGTCAGGAAACTGCTCAGCGTTTGCGTGTGCACCGAAACACTCGCCGCCGGCATCAATCTGCCTGCGAGAAGCGTGATGTTGCCGAGTTTGCTCAAGGGGCCTAAGGATAAACGCAAGCCGATCGATATCGCTTCAGCTCAACAGATTTTCGGTCGTGCAGGGAGGCCACAGTTCGATGATCGCGGCTACGTGTTCAGCCTCGCGCATGAGGACGACGTCAAGATCAATCGCTGGCGAGAGAAATACGACTCGATTCCTGAAGACACTAAGGACCCAGGACTGCTCAAGGCAAAGAAACAGCTCAAGAAAAAAATGCCCAAGCGTCGCACGGATGAAACGTATTGGAGTGAACAGCAATTTCTGACATTGCAACAAGCCACTGCGGCAGATCTTTCCAGTCGAGGTCGCTTGCCCTGGCGACTGCTTGCGTACCTGTTGGATCGCGAGCCGAAAGTGCAACCAATCCGCGAGATGGTCGCCAAGCGACTACTGCCACCCAAAGGCATCGACGAGGCGCAGCGAGATTTGAATCGGATGTTGATCACGTTGTGGACGGCTGGCTATATCGATTTGGAGCCGAAGCCGAGAGCTGCGAAACTCAAACCAATGGCGGGACTTGGCAAGCCAGGAGAAAAAACGAAACCGAACATACCGCCACCGACTGGCGGTCTGTTCGGTGAGATCCTGGACAAAATGCGAACGCCCGACATCACAGTGGAAGCGGGCGATGCCGACGACACCAGTGACCCGGCGTTGATCGAAAGTCGTGGTTACGAAGTCGACGACTATCGGCCTGAATTCGCCCATCCGACCGAACGTTTGGAAAAGCTCGTTCACCTACGCAGTATCAATCCTTTGTTCGGTGTGTACGTTGCCAACCACTTGGCGATCGCTGATCCGAATGAGCGGATCGCGACGCTGGAGAGTTTGCTGGAAGTTCCCGGGACGGTGGCGCGGCATGCAAGGATGCCGTCTCGGGAAGAGATGCCGCCCGGAACGCTTGCCCAGACACGCCTGGATCCGTACTTGCTCAAAACGGGTTTGGCAACGGCAGAGGAACTGGGGCAATCCAGTGGCGTTGAAGAGGAAGTTCGTGACCGCGGTTTTGGTCGAGTGATGTTTGATGAGCCGCGTGTGTGGCCACTGACCATCGGCGAAAAATTGCTGCGGATGTTTCGATCCGAGTTTCCGCGAGTCTCGGACGTAAACGTTACGCCGGTATGGATTGTCGGCGAGTTACTGGAGTTCGGCGGCGATTTCAATAAGTACGTCACGACTCGAAAACTGCAAAAAGAGGAGGGAATCCTGTTTCGACATTGTTTGCGAATGATTCTGCTGTTGGACGAGATGGCAAATATTCCGCCGATCGAAACGACCATCCAGACCTGGGAAAACTGGCTCGATGAGGTCGCCGATCAGTTGACAGAAACCTGCCGCCGGATCGACCCCGAGAGTACCGATGAACTGTTGGCCGACGGGCGAGCAGAGCAATTTGATGATCTTGTGGCCCAGGGGCGGCGAAATTGACGCGTACGATGCGTAACCGGTCGACCACACGTTGACGGCGGTTAGCGTGTCCGATAGCTTCCGAATCTCCGAGTAAATGAATTGTATCCCGCATAAGGAATGCCCTCCGATGGCCCATGAAGTCACGTTGATTACCGGCGACGGTACTGGTCCCGAGCTCAGCCAAGCGGCACGCAAATGTGTCGACGCCACCGGCGTGAACATCAATTGGGACGTTCGCGAGGCCGGAATTGATGTGATGCAAACCCGTGGAACACCAATCCCCGATGACACAATCGAGTCGGTTCGACGCACGAAATGTGCTTTGAAGGCTCCCATCACGACTCCAGTGGGCACCGGATTTCGCAGCATCAACGTCTACCTGCGGCAGGAACTTGGGTTGTTCGCCTGTATTCGTCCTTGTAAGCACTACCCCGGCGTTCGCAGCTATTTCAGTGAAGTTGGCGTCGACATTGTGATCGTTCGCGAGAATACCGAAGACTTGTACGCCGGCGTCGAATTCGAGGCGGGTAAGCCTGAGACGACCCAGTTGATCGAGTTCATCAACAGTCTGCCATCGGACAAAAAAATCAAAACCAAGGGCGACGAAACCGGCGTTTCGATCAAACCCATCAGCAAGAGCGGTACCCAGCGCATCGTGAAATGCGCGTTTGACTACGCCCAAGAAAACGGCCGCAAAAAAGTCACGATCGTCCACAAAGCAAACATCATGAAATACAGTGATGGCTTGTGGTTGGCCGAGGCAATGAAAGTCAGCGAGCAATATCCAGATATCGAATGCGAAGAACGTATCGTCGATAACATGTGCATGCAGTTGACCCAGAAACCAGAATTGTACGACGTGCTCGTCCTGCCGAACCTGTATGGAGATATTGTCAGCGACTTGGGCGCTGGGATCATTGGCGGTTTGGGAATGGCTCCTGGAGCCAACTTGGGACCTAACGGTGCCGTCTTTGAAGCTACCCATGGTAGTGCGCCGAAATACAAGGGGCAAAACAAGGTGAATCCCACGGCGCTGATTTTGTCAGGCATGCTGATGCTGCGGCACTTGGGAGAACTAGACGCGGCAAACAAGCTTGAAAATGCTGTGGCAGCAGTAATTGCCGAAGGCAAGAATGTGACTTACGACCTGAAGCCCAATCGCGATGACCCGACTGCCGTGGGTACGCAAGAAATGGCACAAGCGATTTGCGATAAGATGTAAGGTGCTCGACCATCGTGAACTTCTTAGTGGCCGCAAGCAAAGTCTTGCGGCTACTTTGTTTCGAGGCGGGCTGCATGCCGCTAGTTTCTTCTACCGTTTGGCAATTTACCGTCGCAATCGTCGTTTCGATCGCGGTGTAAACGTTCAACGGGTCGATGTGCCCGTCATCAGTGTTGGGAACCTGACGACCGGTGGCACGGGCAAGACGCCAATTGTTTGCTTTCTGGCTAAGTGGTTTCGCCAGCACGACATTCGTGTAGCTATCGTCAGCCGTGGTTACGGTCGTGGCGATCGAGACGAAAATGACGAGGCTCTCGAATTGCACCAGCGACTGCCGGATGTGCCTCATGTTCAAAATGCTGATCGTGTGGCCGCCGCGACGATGGCCATCGAAGAATTTGAGTCACAGTTGATACTTCTTGACGACGGCTTTCAACACAGGCGGCTTCATCGCGACTTTGACATTGTGGTGATCGATGCAACTTGCCCAATGGGCTACGGCTATCTGCTGCCGCGAGGTTTGCTTCGCGAACCGGTCGCCAGCCTGTCACGTGCGGATCTCATCATCATTTCACGCTGCGGTCACGCACATGCCAACGAACTCGTCGAGATCGAAAAGCAAATCCGTCACCAGCAACCGACCGTAGCAGTTGTCCACGCCGATCATCAACCGACTTGGCTGTTGGAGTATCCAAACAAGCAATTGCCATTATCGGAACTAGTGGGGAAACGAGTTGCCGCGATCAGTGCGATCGGCAATCCGCAAGCCTTTGAAGATTCGCTTGGCCGACTGGGAGTAGAACTAGTTTCCTCGCGTCGCTTGCCTGATCACGATGAATACGCACCTGAGACTGTTGCCTCACTAAACGAGTGGGCACGGGGCCTTGGCACCAAAATCGATGTTGTCGTTTGCACGCACAAGGATTTGGTGAAACTGCAAACGGATCGCATCGGTGGTCGTCCCTTGCGTGCCGTCATCATCGAACTGTCGATTCGCCACGGCGAAAAAGAACTCGAAGAGCTACTTCACCGAATTTGCAACACCGTGCCTGGATCGTGATCAGCATTCAGTCGCCATTTCTTCAAGATCGCCATTAATCGTGCGGCTGCAAGAGGCAACGAGTTTGCCAACATGAACTCGTCGCTGCTATGGAGGTGATCGCCTGTGACTCCCAGTGTGTCAATGTTGGGAATGCCAAGTGCAGCTAGTTTGTTTCCGTCACACGCTCCGCCGGTGTCTTGCCAACAGACGCACTTACCCAAGGTCGCTGACGCTTGCTCGACAATTGACTGTAAACGCCTGAACGCTTCATCGGGAACTTTGGGCGGCGCATGAAATTCGCCAATCATCTCGACTTGAAATCCACCAATGGAAAGATCACGCGTTATCTCAGCAAGCTGGGTCAATACGTGACGTTGTGATGGGACCGTCGCCACACGGGCGTTGACCTGGACGACGGCCCGCGCGGGGACTTGATTGAGTGGTCCACCACCGAAAGCATTCCCGACATTTAGTTGCACATTGGTTTGGGGATCGTTCAAGTTCGCGAGCCGCTCAATCAACCGACCGGCATGAACGATGGCATTTAAGCCAGCGTGCGGATTGCGTCCTGCGTGAGCCGACCGGCCATGCACGATGAATGAGAAATTGCCGCTGCCTTTGCGTGCTTGCGCCAACGAGCCATCAGGCAAAGTGGGCTCGAACAGTAACGCTGCTTCGAATTTGGGTGCTAATTCCTCAAGTAATGAGCGAGTCGCCGGGGACCCGATTTCTTCGTCCGGGTTTAGCAGGATGGATATTCCAAACTTAGTTGCGATTTGAAAATGTTGCATGGCCGAGATCGCGGCATAAATCGTCGCGATGCCACCCTTGGCATCCGCTGTTCCTGGCCCGAGAAGTCGATCGTCGTGCACTTGGCAAACAGTCGGTGGCTGATTCACACGATAAACGGTGTCGTAGTGAATCATGAGCAGCACGCGCCGAGCGGCTTCGGGGTGGCGATGGTACAACAAAGCCGGGCCGGTCGGCTGTTCTCGCCAGCCACCGTCATCGGCGAAAACACGAATTGGCGGCAACGCTTTTCGTTCAAAATCGACGCCGATCTGTGAAAAATCTTCACACAATTGGTTTGCCATTTCGACCAGACGCGGCTGGTCAAGCGACCAAGAGTTTGTATTGCACCAGCGAGCGAGTCGCTGCAAGTTGACGTTTTGTTGCTCGTTGAGCCAAGCGATGACGTGTTGCATTATCGAATTCCCCCATTCCCAGACTGCTTGACTTCGGCGATGCTCGCTAGGATGAACTGGATCCTCCTTACGATCGTTTCCGCCTGTTTGTTAGGCGTATACGACATTTCCAAAAAAGTGTCAGTCAAGCAAAACGCGGTACCCATGGTATTGCTGGCGAGCGTTTGCATCGGTGCGATCGCTTGGATACCGCTGATCATTATTTCGTTCACAACGGCTGCCCAGTGGGTTCCAACGCCACTTCGCGTCCCGCCGTTGGACGGCGTCGGTCACGCGTTATTGTTTGCGAAAAGTATACTTGTTGGTCTGTCGTGGACATTCGCATTTTTTGCGATGAAACACTTGCCATTATCTATTGCTGCGCCCATTCGATCGACTAGCCCATTGTGGACAATCGGCATCGCCACGATTCTTCTCGGCGAGCGACCAACGTGGTGGCAGTGGATCGGAATGGTCGTGGTGCTGGGTTCGTTCTGGCGGTTTTCACTGCTTGGTTCACGCGAAGGCATTCGATTCACGCGTGATCGTTTCGTTATGTTCATGGTGATCGCGACACTGCTGGGATCAATCAGTTCGGTTTATGACAAGATTCTGTTACAGGACATGGCGATCAGTCCGGCGACGGTACAAGCTTGGTTCACGCTGTACTTAGTGCCCGTGATGATACCGCTAGCGCTTCGTTGGTACATTCGTGACCGCGAACGAGTGCCGTTTGATTTTCGCCGCACGATTTGGTTGATCAGTCCCCTGTTATTGCTTGCGGATTTCGCCTACTTCACCGCCTTGGCTGAACCGGATGCGTTGGTTTCGGTCGTGTCAACGATCCGTCGCTGCAGTGTGTTGATTCCATTTTTATTTGGCATCCGAGCATTGGGCGAAGCAAATTTTCACAGCAAAGCGATATGCATCGTGACAATGCTAGTCGGTGTCGCTTTACTCACGTGGCGCGGGTATTGACGGAAGGTCTTTTGGATTAGAAATCGATTGATTGGTGATCAACAAATAAGCCACGGCAAACATCAGGAGGGTCAGTGGCGTCGTTACCAATTGGCCGACCTGGCACAACGCCGAGCCGACGAATGATAGCACGACACTGATTAGGATCAACAGGAACGACGTCAACTTGTTGTGCATGGCAATCACCAGTCCCGCCCGAATGGAACCTATGGCAGTGGATTTTCCGTCACAAATGATGAACGGCATCGGCCACAAGAACCACTGCGGCAACACGGACGCGAGAACGAACACGACAACAACAAAGCCAAGCGCGGGCAGTGCAGCGTCTTGACCACCGACAAGCCAGGCCGCGCCACTGAGCAACGCGGCAATTGCAATGAACGCACCGCCAATCATGAGCGTCAGCGCAAGCATGGCGACGATCATATTCCAGACAATTCTCATCGGCGGCAGTAGCTCGGAAAGCGGTGATGGTTCGTCACGCGCAACCGCCAAGCTGACACGAGTCAGCCCCACCCAGGCGTAGCTGCCGACGATCATTCCGACTGGCACTAGAATTAGGAACCCGATCGCTGCGACACCCTCACCGACGGCATCGGCGATGATCGCGAGTAGAATCGCCGGAATGCCTACGATTGCGGCGGCAGCAGCGATAACAATTAGCGGTGCGACAATCATTGGCATCCATCGTGCACCGAATATGGATAGCGTCGGAGAAAAAATGTCCTCGATCGCCCGCTCGACAATTTCTAAATCGTCAACGATCGCCACGGGCGGAGCGGCATAACTTGATTGGTACGGGTTCGGTGGTGGAGCCGATTGATATCTTGCGTGGTCTGGCTCTGCATAGGGATTTTCCAATTGTGGCTCGCGAGGAATCGCTGGCTTCAAGGCTGGCGGATTGGGGTCTTGTACCTGAAATGTCGCGTCACAGGCGGGGCACTTCGCCATTCGACCGACCGCAGTCAATGGCAGTTCTAGGGTGCGGGAGCAGGACGGACAGGCGGTACGAAGCGTGCTCATGGTTGTTTTTCTGGCAAGCAATTGGGAAGGCGAACGTCTGAATTTACACCACTTTCCGCAATCAAGTGCAATAGCGATGATTGAACAGGCCGCGTTGCTCTGGTGAAACATTCCGTCGCCTGTAAGACTGGTGAGCACTCGTGTCGTTATTGCCCTTCCCATCCCCTCCGTTCTGAAACCACGTTGCCCAGCGACGAACTCACCGTCGACAGTATTCTCGGCCAGGAAGGACGGATTAGCCGTCGTTTGACTGGATACGAGGCACGCCCGCAGCAGCTTGATATGGCTCGCGAAGTTGCCACTGCGCTGCAGTCGTCGCGGCATCTGGTGGCGGAAGCGGGGACCGGAACCGGCAAGAGCTTTGCTTATCTGGTGCCCGCAATTTTGTACGCGACCGCTGACCAGATCGAGACTACAACCGATTCGGCCGCTACTACAAAGCCAACCGGCAAGCCGGCTGGCACGTCGCTGCAAAATGTGACGGGAGTTAACGACGATGAAGAAGGAAAACCAAGGCCGCGCCGAGTCCTGATCTCGACACACACGATCAGTTTGCAAGAGCAACTTGTGGCCAAGGATATACCGCTGCTGAACAGTGTCATCCCACGCGAGTTTTCCGCCGTGCTGGTGAAAGGCCGTGGCAACTACATGTCGCTTCGGCGAATGCAACGGGCGCTGGCCAAATCGACAAGCACATTCGCTAGCAGTGAGGAGCTTAGCCAACTCAAACAAATCGCTGCGTGGTCCAAGGATACGAATGACGGTTCGCTAGCCACAATACCGCAAAAGCCCGATTCGACGCTGTGGGACGAGATCGTCAGCGATACGGGAAATTGTTTGCGTCGAGCCTGTCCACATTTTAAGGATTGCTTCTACTTTCGTGCTCGACGTCGCGCGGCCAATGCTCAATTGATGATCGTAAATCATGCAATGTTCTTTAGCGATTTGGCGCTTCGTCAACAAGGCGTCGCACTGCTGCCGGATTACGACGCGGTTATTCTTGATGAATGTCACACTTTGGAGTCGGTAGCGGGCGATCACCTAGGCATCCGGCTGACCAGTGCTCAGTTTGAGTTTCTGTTCGATCGGTTGTACAACGATCGCACGCAGAAGGGACTGCTCGTTTCGCACAAGCTAGAGACGTTACAGCAAATTGTGGATCGCTGTCGTTATGCTGCGGATACTCTGTTTGCGAACCTTGTAGACTGGCAGACCCAACACGGCAACAGCAACGGTCGCGTTCATCATCCTGAGGTTGTCGACAATCCATTGAGTGAGCCGATGGAGTTGCTCGCTAGTGCGCTACGCAAGCAAGCTGCCGGTTGCCGGGAAGAGAGTGACCGTTTGGATTTCGAATCTGCACAAGAGCGTCTGTTGGTACTCGCCGGCGGCTTGCGTCAGTGGTTGGGCCAGAAACTCGAGGGCGGCGTCTTCTGGGTCGAGCGCTCACGCACCAAGCGAGGCAACGAACGTGTAACGATGGCCGCATCGCCAATCGATGTTGGCCGTTCATTACGTGAAGTGCTGTTTCAAAGCGACCAAATCAAGTCCGTCATCATGACCAGCGCCACACTGGCGACCAGTGGCGGCGATCCGTTCGCGTTCTTCCGTTCACGAATCGGATTGACCGGCGGCATGAGTATCCAAGTCGGCAGCCCGTTTGACTACAAAACACAATCAAAGTTGGTCGTTGTCCGCGATTTGCCAGATCCATCGACAGATCGTGAAAAGTTTGAGAAGTCGCTGCCCGAGCAAATCAAACGTTTCGCTGGACATACCCAGGGTCATGCTTTTGTCTTGTTCACCAGTTACGACTTGCTCAAACGATGTGCCGAAGCGTTAACACCGTGGTTAGTCGAGCAGGGTCTGGCGCTGTACACCCAAGCGGGTACACAAACGCGGACGCAATTGCTCGACGCGTTCCGCCGCGATCCTCGCGGGGTGCTGTTTGGAACGGACAGTTTTTGGCAAGGCGTCGATGTGCCCGGGAACGCTCTTTCCAACGTAATCATTACGAAGTTGCCGTTTGCTGTTCCGGACCATCCGCTACTCGAAGCACGCTTGGAAGCAATTCGAAGTCGCGGCGGGAACCCGTTCGCCGAATATCAACTTCCTGAGGCGATTATCAAATTTCGACAAGGCTTCGGGCGCTTGATCCGCACTAAAACAGATACGGGAATGGTCGTGGTGTTGGACCCGCGTATCCACAGCAAGGCATACGGTCGGATGTTTCGCGAAGCCTTGCCCGACGTCCCGATCCAATACGTTTCCGCAGTGCGAAATCGAAGTTAAGCAACGGCTCGACGTCGTTGCAGATACAACATTCCCAACGAAACCATACATACGATCGCGGCAATGCGGACTGGCCAATCACCGATTCGCACGTAAATGCTCTCGCGTGGATCGATTCGCGGTTCAGCCAAGATGCTGCCGTTACTCGCTGCGTCCAATCGCTGGACAACTTGGCCGTTACTGTCGATCCAGGCGGTTGGTCCGCCATTGGCTGCGGACAAGATCGGTCGGCGACTACCGATTGCCACGAATTGGGCACAACGTAGGTGATGCTCGACGACGCTGGTACGATCAAACCATCCGTCGTTCGTCACGGTGATGAAGAACTCGGGCACTGCTCCCAGGCGACGCAGTTGCGCCGTGTGGTTGATGGTCACCCGCTCGACGGCTGTTTCGATACAGATGCTTGCACCGGCGCTGGCCCGCTCGAATTCGAAAGCGACCGCCCCATGACCCGTTTGAACACCCAAGCCAGGCGGAACCCATTCGCGGACTCCCGGAATCGACGCGACCAATGGGATATATTCGCCGATCATCACGAGGTGGTTCTTGCCGTACCAATTGACAACTTTGCCATCGGGTCCGATGTGAACGATCCCGCTGTACGCGAGCGGCACATCGGCGTAACGAACAACGCCACAACCAACGATCAAATGTGGGGATTGAGATTGCGGCACCGACTGTGCGATCGCACGCTGCAAGGCTGACGCACGATCTTGGAACATGGTCCTGTTTAGCTCAATCAATTCGGCAAACTCTGACACTGACGCGTCAAGTTCCGCTGGCACCGCCGCGTTTTCCTCCATAATCCGCCAGGGCACGGTTCCGGTAAACATCGACTCGGGCCAAACCACTACATCGATACGCTCGCGGCCGATGGACGTATCCACACTTTGCCTGGCGTACTTCTGGAACACGATTGCTTCTCGCTGTTCATCATTATCAAATTCAACGGGTTCATCCCGTCCGACAAGCAAAACGCGTGTTGATCCAGCAGCGGTCGGCTCACTTAAACGGTAGCTGCCATAGACAACCGTTAACATGACACAGACAGTGGCTGAGATAACCGATGCAACGGCAGTCCGTTTACTCGTCGAGCTTCGGACGACGCCAACACAATCCACGACCGCGACATTCACCAGGACGATCAGGAAACTGACCACGTAGGAACCGCCGAAGTCAGCAATTTGAATTAACTGGGGCACATTGGCCAAAGTGTGACCGAGCATTGCGGCGCTGATCCCCGTCAGCATGTAGTTCCTCACGCATTCCCAGCCGACCCAGGCCAGCGGTGCCACGATGAGCAATGGAACACCGCGACTGAACCAATAGCGAGTGGTGAGAAAAAAACAAACCGGGTAAATCGCTAGATATCCGGCCAGCAGAATCCAGCCGATGTAGATTGCCGGGTGCGCATGTCGCAATCCTTGGAGCGTAACAAGCCAGTACGCAAAAGCAGCGAAATACAACCAGCGAATCGACGCATTTTTACTTGAGTTGGTGGGCTCAACGACGGCGAGCAACCAGGGCACAAGCGACACCCAGACCAGCGGCCACCAAGCAAGCGGCGGCTGGGTGAGCCACAAAAGCAACGAGGATAATGCAAAGTTGACTCTCCCGAAGTTTACCCAGGTGGTACGATTCGAGTCGATCATCGTTTTCGATTCCATGATTCTCCCATCCATTCTCGCTGGACTATCTACAATAGCCTGATGTGGCATTTGGGTGAGCTGCGCACTCGTTGTTCCGAAACCCACGTAACCAAGAAGCTGACGCCACGTTTAAAACCTTATCTAATGACACAATTTGAATACCTCGGCCCTTACAAGATCGGTCAACTTCTCGGACGTGGCGGGATGGGCTCAGTTTACGAGGCCGTTCACGCCAAGAGCGGTCAGCGTGTGGCGATTAAGATCATCGCCCAACAACTCGCCGATGAAATGCGATTTCGCCGACGCTTTGAAGGAGAGATTGAAACGCTCCGGCGGCTGCGTCACAAGGGCATTGTCCAATATCTTGGCCACGGCGAAGAAAAAGACTTCTTGTTTTACGCCATGGAACTCGTCGAGGGGGAATCGCTCCAAAACCGCATTCGACGTGAAAAGAAAGTCGATTGGCAGGCGACCATCGATATCTCGATCCAGGTCTGTGAGGCACTCAAGCATGCACATGACATTGGCGCGTATCACCGCGATTTGAAACCGGCGAATTTGATTATCACTGCCGATGGGACCGTAAAGCTCGTCGACTTTGGGATCGTCAAGCTATTCGGATTCGGCGAACAGACTATTGCCGGGTCGATGCTCGGGACCGCCGATTACATGGCACCCGAACAGGCAGATGGAGGCAAAACAACACCGCGTACGGATCTGTACTCACTGGGCAGCGTGATGTACGCAATGCTGACGGGGCGACCACCCTTTGTCGGCAAACGGATGACGGAAGTGATTGAATCGCTTAAACGCGACCGTCCGGTGCCTCTGGATATGATTGACCCGACGCTTCCCGAAGCGCTCGTCGAATTGGTGCATCAACTTTTAGAAAAGAAACCTGACGATCGTCCCCCGACAGCTCTATCAGTGATGAAACGGCTGCGGGCGATGCGAGCCGGCTTACAGCGTGAATTGACTCGTGGAAACAAGACGTCACTCACCGAGTCGGGACCATCGACCGAATCACCAACCGAATCTCCAACAAGCGCCGATGAGGGCGGTGCGACATCGCTGGATCGTTTGGCAACAGGGTTACAGAGCGAACAACGAACCTTTGCGGAAAAACCAAACACGGTCCAATCCGATCGACCCGTTATGCGACGTGCCTCGCCCGATGACGCAACCGTCGCTTCGATCGATGAAAGCCCTGAGCCGCAGACACGGGAAGCAAGCGAATTCCTGGTCGCCGAATCGCCGAAAAAACCGAAAACATACTTTCACACATCGGATGTGACCCGCGAGCGAGGAGCTCTCTCAGGCGATTCGCCCGACAAGTTGCAAGGTTGGATCCAGACACTCTCGGTTGTGGCGATGGTCGCAATTCTTGCCGGTGGCATAGGTTTGTTTGCTTGGTCTGTTCGCACTCCACCAGCCGACACGTTGTACAAACGAATTTTGGATGCTGATCGCGAAGGCGATGTGTTGGCCGAGCGAGCACTGATCAAACAATTTGTTGAAAGCTATCCCCAAGACCAACGACACGAGAGTATCGATGAGCTGAGTGCCGAGCTGGACTTGGAACAGTACCTACGTCAGCTGCGTACACAGGCGAACCGTAGCGGCGGGATTGAGCGTCTGGAACCTGGCGAACAGGCTTTCATGGATGCGATGAATTTAAGGGATCGAGATCCACAGCAAGCAGCACAGCGACTGCGACATTGGATAGCGGTTTTCCAGCATCGAGTTGGACCAAGCGACTTGATCCATCGGCCAACGATCAAGTTTGCTCAAGCCGAGATCGCACGATTGGAAAAGGCTGCAAACGAACCGCAAAACACCGATCATCGCGTCGAAGATTTAGTCTCACGCATCCAGTGGTCCAAAGATAATTTGGATGAGGAACAGCGGCAGCAGTTTCTCCGAGGCATGATCGAATTGTATCGAACCAAATCCTGGGCCGCACCCGTGATCGAACAGGCCAAAAACGCATTGTCAGAGCTGTGATGTGTGCAACAGCTATCCCTAGGTAACCCGATGACCCTTTGGGCCGACGAATTTATGGTGCTTTGCTAAATAGTCAACGCAGCATCAACCAGTGTCGCATTCAGTCGATTCCGTTGCATATTGTTGTCACTGAAAGCATCGTCGCTCTGGGCAAGGCTACTGTGGATATCGTCAATGATGAAGGTCGTCCGATTCCTATTCTCCGGTGATTCGTGATGTGTTAACTGACGGAGTGATCGTCCGGTGGCGGCAATGTCCGATGTATCATCAGCAGGACGAATCGTCATACTTTTCGATCGAATAGCGGGCACGAGAGTGTCACTTCCCTCGAATGCCGCTTCACGACCGTATTGGTAGATCGCATTGCCGATCGATGAAGCGGAGCTATTCGCAGCTTCACTTGTCCCAACATTCGTTAGCCCGGCTGCGGCATAGGCAACCGTGGTGGCGGCGTTCACGATCCCCACGCTGTCACTGCGCCCTGCGCGTTGGTCGGCGCCACCGACCAGCAGGTTTCGCAATTGGCTCGGCGATAGGTCGGGGTTCGCCTGCAATGCAAGTGCAGCCACAGCCGAAACGTGCGGCGCCGCTTGGCTGGTTCCCGACACAGTCGCGTAGGAGCCGTTCAAGTACGCGTTGGTTACTCGCACTCCCGGAGCATCGATCTGTACGGCGCCGCTGTTGCCGACAAGATTACTGAAACTCGCCCGGTGGCTGCCACTGTCAATCGCGCCGACGGACAAGACATGGGACATACTGGCGCTAAACCGGGCGGGATATCCCGGTACGCCAGAGGATTCGTTACCTGCGGCGGCGATGACCAATGATCCAAGTCGTCCGGCGTAATCGATCGCTTGCTCGATCGCTCGACTGTACCCGCCACCAAGGCTCAAGTTGATAATTTGTGCCCCCATATCCGCCGCGTAGCGAATTCCCGCAGCAACGTCGATTGACGATCCTGCGCCGCTCGTATCCAGCACTCGTACGGGCAAAATTTTTGCATCGGGAGCCACACCCGTCGCGCCGATCGAGTTGTTCGCTGCAGCGATAATTCCGGCAACGTTTGTTCCGTGACCGTTGGTGTCCTGTGGCCGCGAATCAGAATCGACAAAGTCGTAACCGTGCACGTCATCGACATAACCGTTGCCGTCATCGTCAATATTATTTCCAGGAATCTCGCCCGGATTCACATACAGACTGGACACGAGATCGGGATGATTCAAATCAATTCCCGAATCAACCACTGCGACGGTAACACCCTGTCCGGTGTATCCCTGGGCGAACGCTTCGGGTGCGTTCACCGCGTTGAGTCCAACATCGATCGCCGAGCCGAAGTAGGGAACCTGCGGCAATGCTTCGACTGTCGTGGTGGGTGTTGCAGGCGTCGTAACTTGAGGACCGGTCGTCGTCGGTGGTGCGATCTTCAGTGGACTGGGCTGGTCCAACTGAACGTGAATTCCCAGCGAATAGAGCGAGAAAAATCGCGACGAACTGGACACTGCCAAGTAATACTCGCCCTCTGCGAGTGAAGCCGATACCTGCTCTTGGCTGGACCAGAACACTGCCGACGTTTTAATCGCCGTTCCGCCAGAATCGAAGAGTCCCAGATCAAGATTGCCACCGATTCCAGACAGTGACGCGGTGATCGAAAGCGGCTGAGCCACCGTGAACTTGATCACATCTAACTGGTCGGTTCGGCCGAGCGTACCACTGAGACTCGTATCCGAAACCAAACCCAAGTCATATGCGGTCGAGCGAGTCGAACCCGCATCACTGGCAAACACCGTCGACTCAGCGCTGATGGTTGACTCAGCAAAAAAAGGCGTCGACACGGGCTCTGGCTCCTGAAAGCCACAATCGCCGGCAAGCAAGTTCCGAGATTCCAGCGACTGCAGAACCAAACGCCGAGTCGCTAGTCGGCGTCGCGATAATTTACCACGCATGGAGTTTCACCTGAGAATAGAGTCGGTAAACGAGGCGTTGGTCGCGTGAGCAAGAAAAGTGATTTTCGGATATTACGCTGTACCGCCCAGAGGGGCAATGTGGAAAACCCTACCTTTACTTTAGGGTGCCCCAATCGCATCCAGGTCGACGCCACAGAGGATGAATTCCTTTGATGCAAACGGCTGCGTTTCTCCAGACGCACGCATTCTTTGTTGGTTTATTTCCGCAAGTTTGGCCTGCTGTTCCTGCGGCGACAGTTTCGATCCCGCGTAAGCAACGCGAACAGCCTGCCATGAGATCGCTTCTAAGGGGCGATGCAATTGATGCAACAGTTGCGACAATTCGGCGAGCTTCTGGAGGTCGCGTTGATTAGATCCAGCCATCTCGTTACCAAGGGCTCGAGTTCGAGCCAGCGACTGAGCCCGCTGCGCCGCTTGCTCGGCTTCGCCATCAGCCGACAGTTCGTGTAGTGATTCTGCGAGGCGTCGAAACACTTGCTCGTCCGTTGCGTCGAGCAGGACCGCTTGACAAAAAAACTGCACCGCTTCGCGATGATCCGCGCGATGGGCCGCGTCAACTCCGAGGGCATACCAATGATCAGCAGTTTCCGGTTTAGCTTTGGATCGCTCGACCACCCACTGGGTAAGCGCCTCGAAGTTTTCCTGCTCGGCATAGACGCGTCCGAGTAGCGCTGCTTCTGCTGGTCTTGGCGAATCTTCGGCGAGCAATTCCTTTGCGGCCTGCTCCCACTGGTCTTGCGCAATGGCCATTCGTGCTCGACCAAGCGATCCAATCGGTTGCAATTCTTCGCGAGCGGCGTCCGGGGAAAACGGTGCCACAAGACTCAGCAGCGAACGAAGTTCGACTTCCTCAATATTTCCTAGGCGACAGAGTACTTGTAGATGTTTTGCCGCGTCGAGGCGACGCCCCTGGCGAACCATGAGCTGCGATAACTGACGATGAGCCATTGCTGCATCAGGCACTTCGTCCAGCACAGCACGGTAGCGTCGCTCTGCTTCCTGCCATTCACCTTGTGTTGCAAGCCATTCGGCCGTTTGCCCAAGCGCAGGAAGCCTGGTTTCAGGTACCGCTGTTGCCAATAAATCCAGTTTCCGAACAGCCTCGTGAAACCGGTGCTCGGCGCCCAAAACGATCGCCATCAGAAAAGCTAATTGCGGGTCATCTGGGGCGAGAACAACGGCCGCACGAATCGCCGTTCCTGCGGCATTGACGTCACCAGCCTGCAAAGCCTGTTGCGTTTCTTCTCGTAGCGTTGCGACATCCTTTGCATGTTCTATCGACGGTGAATCAGTCGTTGGCGCCGCGACGGTTTCGGAGTCAAGCACGACTTTCTCAGGCGTAGCGCGTTGACAACCTGCAAGCCCGATGAGCCAAAAACCTCCGATTACGGACACGACGACAAAGTAAATACCGCGTAAAATCAATTCCACGTTTCCAAGAGTGGGTGTCTGCTGTCATCGTCATTGTAGTACGAGAATTGACATGCATGTCTCTACGTTGGAACAGCGGCGTCGACTCGACACGCAATCTGGATAATTAAATCTTGGGAGAAGTCGTTGACTAAATCGAGAAGTATCGCCTTGTTGTTTGTTGTCGTGTGCGTGTTGGGCGCCTGGTGGCTAGCCGTGGTCACTCAACAGCAACAGCAACAGCAGGCTGTTGCCACGTCTGTCGTGCCCGAGGTCACAACGACGAGCAGCAGGCCAACGCTTGTCGGCCGAGACGTCTGTGGCCAGTGTCACGAAGAAAACTATCACTTGCATGGCAAGTCGAGGCATGCATCAACGTTTGCTAGAACTCAGGACTCAGAGATTGCGAAAAAGTTCGCTGGAAAAAAACTTGATGCAGGTGAACCCTACGGATTGTTCGAGTATGCCGCAGATGACGAGGGATTGACGACGCGGCGAGTCAGCGATCCTGAAGGAAAAGAATTTCCGCTTCAATACGCACTCGGTTCTGGGCACAACGCCGTCACCCTCTTGTCGCTGATTCCCGGCCCCACCGATACCACGGTCGGTATCGAACACCGTGTGTCTTGGTTCGCTGACAACGATCATTTCGGGTTGACGCCTGGGCAAGTCGGCAACACACCGTCCTGGGATGCGGAGTTTTTTGGCAATTCCGTCCGCGATGAAATGATGCACGGATGCGTCGCATGCCATACCACCTCAGGAACGATTGCCGGACAAGAAATCGTTGACTTAGTCCCCAACGTTAACTGTGAAAAATGCCATGGACCCGGCAGCGAGCACGTTCGCGAAGCGAAACTGTCAAAGACTCCGCCACCGTTCTCCGTTGGACGAGACGATTGGTCCGCCGAATCGGAACTGCAACTATGTGGAAGCTGTCATCGCATGCCGATCAACTTTCCGCCCAAGCAGCTGCGAGAATATCCCACCATGCTGGCGCGGTTTCAGCCAGTGGGAATGTTACGTAGCGAATGCTATCTGGAATCTGATGGCCAAATGAAGTGCACGACCTGTCACAATCCGCATCAAGCATCGCAAGCGAAGTCAAAAGCAGACTACATCAACGACTGTGTGCAATGCCATCAGGAAGGCAACAGCGATCACGTTGTATGCTCGGTATCGCCAAAGGACGGTTGCATCGAATGCCATATGCCACCTCTCGTCTTTGAACAGGGGATGATCTTTCACGATCATTGGATTCGAGTACGGCCTGAGTAGAAGCTGGTGCAAAATAAAAAACCTCGCCCACAAATGGTGGACGAGGTTCATTTTCTAGGATTGAACTAGGATTTTACACTTCGCAGCTGATCCTACGTTCAAGTAATAACAATACTCTAGAAACCTTGGATTGTTTCTTTCGATCCACGAGTACCGAGTGCTCCCCACAATCCATAGGGGCTCTTAGCTCCTGGGTTGTTGGCATTGGTGATCACTGGCGCCTTTTGATCGCCAGCTTCGATCGAATCGGTAATGAATTTCACCGCACCGTCACCCATTAGCACGTGAACTCCACCTTGATGGTTACTGCTTGGGGAAAAGTTACCGGGATTGTCCGCCCATTGTCCGATGCACAATTCGCTGTTTGGCGGACTTACCGTGTACACGTCCTGGATACCAGCACGGGTCGCGGCTGCCCATCTCATACCACGACTATTGGAAGTGTTTGATTCCAGGCTCACAGGAGGTGTGCAGCCAACCCCGCCGGTGGTCGGGCACCAGAATTGCGGTCGAGCGGGATCAATTTCATTGGATGCTTGACAATGTCGTGGATCATTTTGCACGTCGTTGGGACTTCCAGTTCCATTCCATGAATAGGCAGCTCGTTTATCTCGATCGCCTAGGTCGGACTTGATTTCACCCATCGCAATCGTGTTCGCAAGACCGTCCTGGACGTCGCGGAATTTACGGGAAACGTAAATCGAAAACATTCCACGGTGAACCGCCTTGGCATTGGCAGAGTTACCGCTATTGGTGCTAGGGCCATAAATTGGCAACGCTGTTCCATTCGTATTTTGGTGACCCTGTTGCTGAGTACTATACGAATCTCCCATGCACGGACCGTAATTGGTACGTCCCAATCCTGGCAATCCAGTTCCTGGATCGCTCGGACAACGAATGTTCGAAACTTCGGTAGACCAAGGAATGTAGCCAGGTGTAGTGGAGAATGATTTAGGACTTGGACCCATTGCCGGCCATGCGCCTGGTACCCCGGTATCCGCAGGCGGCGCTGCGCCGGTTACCGTTTTGGTGTCCGGATTTGAGATTTGCTCCCACAACGCCTGTTGCTCAAAGAACGGTGTCATGCCAACCATGGCACTCAAATTTAGTTTGCTCGAACTGTTCGACGCTTGCCACCAATTGGGGTTAGCCGCGTCAAGACCCATTCCGGTTCCCGAACCATGGATGGGCAGTTGGTCGTATGCAGCATGATAATTATGCATAGCTAGGCCAATTTGCTTGAAGTTGTTACTACAACTCATGCGACGTGCCGCTTCCCGAGCGGCTTGGACGGCGGGCAACAACAGGCCCACCAAGACTCCAATAATGGCGATGACCACCAATAATTCGACCAGGGTAAAACCACTGGTCCGAGACTCTCGACGTAACATACACGAAACTCCAAAGGTAAGAAACAGAAATGGATGATAGGTTGCAAGGAGACGACAACTTGTCGACTTAGGGTTGACGAGAACGTTTACGCTGCAACCTGCGAATAGTGTAACGATAGCGCTAATGTAGATGCAATCAAAATTTTTCTCCGATAGTTTTAAGAGAAAGACACATTGCGGACATGCTCGTGGAATCGTTGAACCGTCTACTGCTTTGTCCACATTAAAAATTAGGGTTGGGTAAACAGGGCAATCGCACGTTAATTCCGCTCAAAACAGGCGATTAATTGTTCCAATGCAGTGTTATCCCAGCCACAACGCTTTCGCTTTCCACGAATTGAGTCTTTCAGGGTAGTGTCCTGTTGCAAGATACTCAGGGCCAG
>JBGSIA010000040.1:0-40939 GCA_041751935.1 Pirellulaceae bacterium
CGAACTCGGGAGCTACTTCAGCTATTACAACCAAGATCGGAAGCACTCGAGTCTTGGTTACCAAACGCCCAACCAGTTTGAATCCACTCACCCAGGTCAAGAATAAGCCCTGGGCGCGCCCGGGATCAGGTCACCACCTCAACTCAACCCGCGGACGCTCGGGGGTACTACGACCGATATTTGGCTGTGGCTCGCCAGGTCGCTGACGGTGGTGATGCAGATGCACAACATCGCCTAGCGATTGCCCTGAGTAAGGTGGGTGGTTTCGAGGAATCAACTGGCGATGCTGATAAAGCACTAGACCTCTTCCGGCAATCGCTCGATGTACGATTGCAACGTGCCAAAGACAATCGAGAAGACACCGAAGTGATATCCGACTTGGACTATTCGCACGGCGAAGTGGGTAATCTGCTTTGGAGAATGGGGCGACTCAAGGAGGCACAATCGCAACTACTACGCCGAATTCCACTCACCGAAGAATTGCTGAAACTTGATTCGTTGCCTGAAAAGCGGCGAGTCGATCTTTCGACCCTGCAAACTCAGCTAGGCCGTTTGGCTTCCCAACTGGGCGAACTAGCCCCGGCTCGCGAGCACTACCAGCGCAGCTCGGAACTACTTGAGAGCCTTGTCAAGGAAGACCCCAAGAATGTCGCCTTACAGTTGTCGCTTGCCAGTTCTTTGAATCGCCTTGGCAACGCCAGTTTTGCCGATAGTGATCCGCTTGACGCTTTTGTTCAGCAGCAAAAGTCATTGGCCATTTGGAAATCGCACTCTGACGCCGACCCGAGCAATGTTTCGATCAGCAACGGGCTCGCTGAGGCATATGGCGAGATTGGGCAACTTCGCTACAAAACGGGTGATTTCAAGAAGGCTGAATCAGAGTTCGAAAAGTCGATCGAGATTCTTGAATCTCTTGTGGCTGCAAACCCTGATTCCACGGCTCTCGCTCGCAATCTCGCCGATAAATACCAACGCTTGGGGAATGCTCTGAGTCGTAATGGCGAACTGGCGCCCGCAATCAAACAGCATCAATTGAGCACAGCGTTGTTAAGACGCCTGGCCGAGTCCGATGCGAGCGACAACGAGTCGCAAGTAAACTATTTTCGTGGTTGCATTCTCTTGGCCAACGCGCATCAAGCTAACGGTGATTGGCCCGCAGCAATTGAGGTGTTCGCTGCGGCCCACAAGCCACTGAACGAACTTTTGGAACGAAAGCAAAACGTCGAGTACGCTCAGGCGGCGAAAACTCAATTGGCGAGTTTTGAGAGTTCCGCCAAGCTGATGCCGATTGCGATGGGATCTTGGTCAGAACTGGACTTGATTTCAGCAGAAACTCTTCCAGTGATTCTGCAGCTCAGAGCTATCGAATGTGCTCGGCAAGACCGCCACGTCGACGCAGCACAGGCAGCAACCAGATTGCACAAGTTGGAGAACGCGACATCGACTCATCAAGTCAACGCAGCTTCCGTGCTTGCGTCAGCGGCGAAGCAAGCTGCGAAGGAAGATGATCGCAAACTGTGGAATCAAACAGCATTAGACGCCATAGCAAAGGCGGTCAATCAAGGCTGGAAAGACCGTAATTGGCTTATCAAGTCGGAAGCATTCGATGAACTTCGCAACGAGTCAGAGTTTCAGGCGATTCTCCAACAACTCTCCGCACCAGTGTCGGGAAGTTGACGCGAACGATGCTGCGACACATGAAGAACTACGTCACAGTGAAATTTAACTGTACGGTCCTGACCAATCCCTATGGCCTTTCTCGCGTTTGATTCTATTCAAATCGCCGCCTTTCCCTCGAATCGACTTTCATTTATCGACTGAGGTTTTACCAATGCGTCGTCAAACCTGAATTGTGACTAGTTCAGACTTTTCACTATCCGTACCAGCCATCAGACCGTCTGGAATCGACATTACGAAGCTTTCGGAAAACAAGTGTCAATTTGAGGCTGAAACAGTGCCACCCATCGGTGCATTATATTGCACCAGTTGGATAAGTCGAGCCTTGTTCGGTGGCAGTGGTACTCTGGTGTGTCGGATATGTTAAGCTGATTGCGCCTTATTCGGCTTACGGTTTTAGCGGCAGTCGAAACCACTCGGCTTTCTCGGCGGGTTTAGGCTCGATGTCAACTGCGGTTCCTCGTCGAATTAAACCTTGGAATGTGAATTGGGCGGTGACGGTTTGTTTGCCGATCGGGACTTTGTCAAATTGAAAGCGACCGCTGGCATCTGTTTTCACAGGCCGGATTTTCTTCTGCCCCGCAATCGACACGATCACGCCTTCCGGACGCAGTTTGCCGACCGTGACAATGCCCTTGATGACCCCATGCGTGGGCGGCTCTGGGGGCGTTGGCGGTGGTTCTTCCGCTTTCGGCTCGTCCATCTTCTCTGGTTCGCTTTCCACGTCTTCTTTGGGCGGTTCTGGTACAGGATTCACCGTGAACTCCAGCGTGTCCGACGTTGCTTGTTGACCCAGCTTGTCGGTCGTTGTCGCGACAATGCGAAAGTCGCCGACACTCAGTTCCGAAGTCGGCACCTCGGACAGCCATCGTGATCCGTTTTTTACTGCCGGAACGTCGATGGGCTGAGACTTTAAGAAACCGGTTAAGGGATCGCGTTTGGTAATCGCCAGTTGGACGCTGTCGATCCCCGCGGTGTCGCTGGTGCGGACGACAAATCGCAGCGTCGCACCCAGTATGACGTCCGCGTCGGAGATTGGATCACGACGAAAGCTGGAGATCGTTGGCGGCAAATCATCGAACTGTAACGTGATTTCATCGCGAGCAAGTTCGACACCGTTGCGTTTCAAATGCACCGACAAACGCACGTTCGTATTCTGCGTCCCTTGCAGATTCACTGGCATTGTCCAATCAGTCACCGTCGGAACAATCGAAAAACCAAATGTTGTCGGTTGCACTGTGGTCTTCACATGATGTTGGGCGAAGCGTCGTTGTAGGACTTCGCCAGCCGACTTGAGTTCAATCACGTCGGCGTTTGCGATTTGCGATTCATCCACGACTTGCGAGAACATTCCGGCGGGCGCGCTGACGGCTAGATTGACGTTCTGTGGTGAATCGCTTTCCTCGCTGCGAAAAACCCACTTAGAACGGCTGGTCCGTTGTACCTTTGCTGGTGCAGTGTCGGCAGGACTCGGTGTTTGATTGGGCGGCGATTGTTTGCCAGTGGCGAGGGACAACGATATCTGCGGAGCCGTCAATGAGACATCGTCGCCGCTGGAGTTGTCGGTGCAACGCAAAGCGAGCAGGATGGCACTGGGGACACCGTCGACATCGAGGGTTATGAAACGAGTCCGCCCGTCTGCTGGAGCCTGAGCATAAAGTTCGGCGTTAGAACTCTGATCAGCCGGAAGGGAAACCTTGGTCTTTTGTTGTCCCGTTTCGTCGAACTGTCCATCGACGGACCATGCAATGGCGATCGGCTTGCTGGGTTCGGGCAAACCGAGATCGTGGTCAAGTTGTAACGCGACATTCGCCATCTCACGGTCGGCGCGATAGCTGGCTTGTGCCGAAATTTGCGAGGCAAGACTACTTGGTTCAATTTCAATCCAATTCTTCCAGACGTCCACGCCATCGGTGGACCTGATTTCGATTCGTAGACCATAGGTCGCGTCAAGTTCGGGAGCCGCTGCGAGTGGCTCCTGTGTTTCGCTCGCATCGGTCGTCTTTGCAGCAGCCGGTTTCAAGTTGACGGACACAGGTTCGTTGGTCGAAGCGGTTGTGCGTCCGGGAAGTGGCACCACGTCGCTACTGAGCAGCAGCGTTTGCAACTCTTCAGCCACTTTCGTCGAGACTTTACCGTCACCGCTAAGCAATCGACCAGCAGGCCAATCACCCGTGAAACCGCTTGCTGCCGAATAGACGGACACTTGTACGTCTACTGGTTCGTCAGCAAGATTTTCCAAGGCTACCGAGAACGAGTTAGTGCGATTCGCGTGCGGTTTCAAACGAAAGACGGTTTCATGGTCCGACACCTTCGAGCTGGCGACGAGTTGTTTTGCGTCAAGATTGCCGATGATTAGCTCAACGTTTCGATCCGCTTTCGCATCGGGTGTCGTTGTCGAGTCGGTAACGACTTGCATTGCCGGCGAGTCGAAGCGAATCGAAGTGAGATCAAAGTTGTTGACGTCCAACGGCAAAATACTCATAAGCTGAGATCGTAACCTGCTTCGAGTTGACTGATTCCCTGCCCACACAGATTCATCGAGCGAGAGGTTTGGGCTGTACCTTGTTATCGTTGGTGCAACAGTTTTAGACGGATCGGAGGACGGTGTGACGGCTGGCTCGTTGAGCCACTTCAAGGCTGCGATTCTCGCCGCAGCGGACAGAGGAGCGTGATTGAGTCGCTGAACCACTGACGAGATCGTGGTTGGTCCCATTGGCTGCTGCAGCACCGACAGCAGTGAGCGATCAATGGCTGATGACAAATCGGATTCGAGTTCCTGCGCACCATTGTTTTGTTGTCCAATCTCGGCAATCTTCTCGTTCAACTTTTTGAAAAGCTCAGGGTTGGTTTGTGTTCGGAGTTGGCTGACAACAGCAGCTAACTCCTGCACATGGCTGTTCTCTGGCCTCAACTTATCGAGCAACGCCACGAGCGTCTCTGGCGATTTGACGGACAATGGATTCTGGATACTTTCAGCAGCGAACCAGCGTACATGTTGTTCCGCACGTATTCGCAGGAGGTTGTACTGTTGGACGACGGTCCAAATGCGATGCTGTGTTTGCTCTGCTTCGGGATCGTCCGTTCCGGGAAGCCGTATGGCAAATTGTTCTCGAGCTAGAGTGACTTGTGTGGCGATCGAATTGCCTGCGGTCCAGTGACGAGTGTCAGACGATTCGCGGCGGCGAGCCAAGTTTTGAAGATGGTTCACTAGCAGACTTAGCTCCGCGTCGACTCGCTCAGTTAGCGCCGCAGTGCCGCCACGCAAACGCTGCTCTTCCGCAACGAGCATCGACTTCAATTGCGCCCACTGCCCGGGGGCGTACAGGGCCGGGTGCCAATCTTCCGAGAAATGACTGGCGTCAAGCGGTAAACGGTGGTGATCAAGCGCGTCCACAATCTCCAATGCTTCGACTAATCGCTGCCAACTCGAAGGCAGCGGCTTCGGCTCGGCCGGTTGAGTGACGGCTTCGGTCGACGGAGTCTCAACCTTATCCTCGTTTGCAGGTGGCATCGTTTCGGTGGAAGCGATCTCATTGGCAGCAGAATGGAATGAGACAAGAACCGTTTCGACTCGCCGCTGAGTTTCGTTTTTGACCTCGATCGGATCGCTGCCACCACGCTGAGCAAGATTGATTCGCAAACGGTCTACGATCGTCGCGAGACCAGCATTTGC
This sequence comes from Pirellulaceae bacterium, assembly GCA_041751935.1. GTDB lineage: Bacteria > Planctomycetota > Planctomycetia > Pirellulales > Pirellulaceae > JBBSJZ01. The sequence goes on from JBGSIA010000040.1 coordinate 5,354, forward strand.
ACCCGCCTGTTGAAGCTGAGCGAACGTGTCCTCCACAGCAAGACTGAACAGGGTACGTTGCCGGTCGACATCAATTTCCGTCAACCGGCTTCCAGGAGCTGACGCGATCAGCCAACTGAGTCGAGAACCGGTGCCAAACGAGTTCTTCAGTGCCGTCTCGATGAATGCGGGCGACGACTCGGATTCCCAGTCGCAGTCGAGCAGCACGACCGTAGCCGCTGCGTTGCTACGAGCGACCTGCGGGAGAAACTCGGCAAGCGGTATGACGCCCTGCGACCCGCCGGCCCCGAACTCATCCGTCAATATGCAAACTTGGCCGTTGTCGATCGTCGCGTGCGTCGAAAGATAGACGACGAGCGTATCGGTTTCGCTTGATGTTTGCGGATTGCCAAAGCGCTGCTGCAATTCAGTGGCGTTCTGTTGACCGTACGGTAAGTACGGCAGCGAGAGCTTGTCGAGCCGGTCGATGCAAACCGTAACAAGCTGAGTTTGGACGCGGTGAGTGGGCAGCAGATACCAGACGAACAACGCCACGAGCGCGACCGCCAAGCTGGCTAGCACGATCCGTCGCAGCCACGGTTGTCGGGTGCCGTCGCCGTCTCGCCATGATACGGCGTCCGGCAGGCCGAATTCCTTCTGTCGGCTCATCGAGTGGTCAGGTCCAGTTTGTTAAAGCTACCAACGTTTCATGGGCCAGCAAATCAATTAGGATATGGCCACGTTACTCTCCCCCAGTTTAGTTTTGAGACGCCAATAATGCGAGAACAACCGGTCCTTTGGCACGAAGGGATGCTCGTTTCGCCGCATCATTTTCAGGCGAGTGAGCGGTTTCAGGCAGAAAACCATCAAATTCACCAACGTTTTGACCATCCTTACGGCTATGGCCTGCTGTCACTCGACCTGAACACTGACGCCTTGGCCGCAGGTCAATTTGAAATTGTGGCTTGTCAAGCACGACTTCGCGACGGGACGATCATCTCGATCGGCCAACAAACCGGCGGACCGGGAGCGGGATTGCGACGCAGCGTCAGTAAGGAACTGCAGACTCTCCCGGAGTCATTTGTCTATTTGGCCATCCCCAAGGATCGCGAAGGCTGGGCCAACGTCTCGCCCGATCATCAAGGCGGCGACCATCGCTATGCGGCCATCAACGCAACGATTCCTGACGAAACTAACCCCGAAGTGTCGAGACCGGTGACGTTTCGCAAGCTTAACATCAAGTTGTTGTTGGACACGGATGACTTATCGGGTTACGAGACCTTGCCGATCGCTAAGGTGACGCGCGGTGCCGAAGGCGTAGCGATCAACTTGGATCATCAGTATGTGCCGCCGATCGTGACTATCGACGCTTGGAAATCGTTGCGGACGCAAATGGTACAACCGGTCTTGGATTTAGTGAATTCGAGAATCAAGCAAATCAGCCAACCGCTGACGGTGAGTGGCGTCAACCTGGGCAGTCTGCAATCCGCAGACACATCACGGATTTTTCTCGCGATGCTTCTCAACGGTGAGTATGCAAACCTGTGTCACTATGTGCATGGCGCAGACAACCATCCGGCGACCGTCTATCGCGATCTGTGCCGACTGGCAGGCTCGTTGGCAGTCTTTCACCCAGATCGACGGCTGCTTGAAGTCACGCATTACGATCACGACAACATTGGCAGAGTCTTTGCATGGGTCAAATACCGCATCGAAGTTTCACTCGCTGGAATTCCAGACATCTCTTACGAAATGCGATACTTCGTCGCTAAGGGAAGGAGTTTGAGTGTCGAGATTGAACAGAGTTGGTTGGGGTATGGTTGGAAGTGGTACGTTGGAGTGCTACGAGGGAAGGATTTGAGTTCTGCGGCCTGCGGCAAGCTACTTCGAGAGCTTCACTGGAAGGTTGGTAGCGCTTCTCAAGTTGAAACGCTGTTTCAGCAAAATAGGCCAGACGTTGGGCTTGTGCTAGAAGACAACCCACCCGGATTCCTACCCAAAAGCGAAGGCTGGGATTTCTTTACCGTCGATACCAATAGCCCTGCCTGGAACGATGTCGCTGAAACTCAAGAAATCGCAATGCGGTTGGCCGACCGTGAAGAAATCAAAACGAATGACGGCGTGCGAGAAGTGCAGATAGGGACTTCGTCAGGCAAAGTCCCACTTCAATTCGCAGTGTTCGCGGTCGCTCCGAAATAGTTACTTTCCAAATGCCAGATTCATTCTCCAATCTTTTCGACAACGTGATTCTCGAAGTCCTCAACACGCTTAAGCGAATTGAGCATGGTGGTGGTAGCGACGTCGTTAAACAGGAATTGCAAAGATCGCTAAAGAGTTCGCTTGACGGAATTGCAGACGACCTGCAACCCGAAGTTCGCTCGATGAAGTACGCCGTCGTCGCCTGGATCGACGAGATGATGCAGTCGTGTGGTTGGTCACCCGAAAACCAAGACTGGTGGATCAACCATTGCTTGGAAATGGAATGCTTTGGCACCTCGATCGCTTATTCCGAGTTCTACCGTCGCGCGAAGCTAGCTAAAAAAGATTCTCAGCGATCCGTGGTCGAAGCCTACGCGACGATGGTGGCGTTGGGCTTTCGCGGTTGCTATCGAAAACAGCCGCTCGATCGCACGAGCATTGAATCGGATTTGAATGACCCATATGACAATGATAGGTTGCCCGACACCTTGGAAGAGTGGGCGGTTAAGTACTACGCGTTAGTTCCTCGACTCAAAGGCGAGGAGTTGCCACCGCCAGCCAAGCCTACTGACATCGGAGCACCACCGCTAAAAGGTCGATTGCAGTTGATACTACCGGTGCTGGTCGCGTTTGTAATCGTCACCGTTTTGTTAGCCATGCTTTGGAATTTGCTGCTAGGCGCATGAAGACATTTCGTACCAAGCTTACTGGGTCACTACGGTCGTTACTGACGTCTTCAGGCAAAATGCTTGGCAGTACACAGAAGTTGCTGGACATTTCGTTGCCGATGCGGGTCAGCGTTTTTGTTGCAGTGTTTCTCATCGCTTGCACGCTGTTCTTTGTCGTTCGCGCCGAACTCAATGACGACATTGAGCAGTTGTCGATCGGCAGACTTGGCATGATTGTAATTCTGTCTGCAATCATCGCGTGCATCGCATATCTACTGACTCGAGAATGGATCGTGAAAACCAGAAAGCCGGATGAAGATTTGACGCGAGATTGGAATGTCGGTTGGCGAGCACTCAAGCGTGCCGAAATTGACTTCCGAAAAACGCCCATTTATTTGGTGATCGGTGTCGATAGTGTCGCCACCGCACGTCAACTGCTTGCAGCGACCAAGATCCGTTTCGACGTCAGTGCGACGCCTGACAATGAAGATGCTTCGTTGCAATGGTTCGCCAATCGAGATGCGATTTACCTCGTCGTCGTGCAAGCTGGCGTTCTTTGCAAACTTCATCAGAACTCCAATGCGATTGATGAACGGGTACTCTATGGAATCACGCCATCTCCGGATGAAGATTTGTGGTTGAGTGCTGGCTACGAGAAATCACCATTGGATATTTCTGCCAATGATCTAAATAGAGAGAAAGAACGTTTTGGGTACTTGATGGACTTACTGAGATCGCATCGACAGCCTGTCGTCGCGTCCAATGGCGTCATCGCCGTGTTACCGCACCGCGCCTTGGCGATCCTTGAGCCCACATCAGACGATATTTCTGTAGCAGTAGCTGCCGATAAGGCCGCGATTACAGATTGGCTCAAGGTTCGTTGTCCATTGACATTTCTGATTGTCGATCGGGCGGCCCAAGGTGGAATTCGCGCGTTGGCCGAGGCGGCGCAAACGGTGTCGAAGGCCGATGATTCGGCACGAATTTTGGAAAGTCGGGTCGGCACAAAAGGAGGAATCTGGGGAAAAAACAATCCGGATAGATTGGATCGGATTGCGACCGCTGCCTGTGAGAATGTGCAAGAAAAAATTCAAGGTAGCCTATTCAGTCCGAATAATCTGGACGCCAAGCTGAATCGTGATTTGGCGTGGCTGGCGATAAAGTACCGGCTAGCGGGTGAGAAAAATTTGAAGCGAACTTTGCAAGCGATTGCTCCGCCACTCAACCAATCCGACGCTTCAGAGCCATTGCTGAGCGGTGTGTATTTCGCAAGTATCCCGCCCAGCGGCTCTCCAGCGTTTATCCGTAGTCTGCTGGCTGACAAAGTGCAGGCCGAGCACGATCAGTTGAAGTGGAGTGAGAAGGCAGAAACAGAAGACCGTCGTTTCTCCCATCTCGCCAAACTTCTGTGGTTTGCCAACATTGTCGGTTGTCTGATTGCCATCGGCCTTTACTTGATCGCTCCCGACTGAGTAGTAACAGACTGTCAGCTTGAGCGAAAATAGCAAACGAATTGACTTTCCCGAGTTTCACGACTCGAACTTGTTAGCGATGTTGCTACGCCGCCAATGCGTTTACTCCTTTCTTACAGCTTGGCCCGAAGCAACCGGATGAAGCCAACGCGACTGCCGTACGTCGTAATGACGTTAACGCTGGCCCTGCTTTTGCAGGCCGTTTGCGGCTGCGCGACGATCATCAACGGTGCGCCAGCGGGCAAAGACGGTGCGGCTGCAATCCCACCTCCGCCAACGCTTTGGCAATTCCTGGGTGTACCCCAAACCGTCGAAAAAACAAAGGCTCACGCAGCAGCCACCCGCGTCAAGCTAGGCGCGGCGCTCAACGCCAGTGGCAATTTCCCTGGCCTGGAAGTTTCGCCACCGATCCTTCCGCTGACGGCCCCTGGAGCGGAGAAGTCGGAGGTTCCAGCGGTTGCGAGTGCCGCTGCAATTAAGGCTAAACAGGACGCGGCCGCGCAAACGATCAAGTCGATTCGCTACCTCGCCAAAGTCGGTTGCGGCTGCTTCGATGAAGACGGCAGTGTCACGCTGGCACTGTTCGCAGGCTTGGAGAACTGCGTCGAGGAAGTCCGCTATGAAACCGTGAAAGCAATTTCGGAAATCACGGGCGGCAATTGCTGCACCGGCTGCAACGGCAGCTCTTGCTGCAACGATAAAATCGTCAACAAGTTGCGTGAGATGGCACATGAACAAGATAAATACGGCTGTGCCAAGGAACCGTCGGCTCGAGTCCGTCGCAAAGCGGTCATCGCGCTCAAAACGTGTCACATCATCAAACACTTTGAAGAGCCGCCCGACGAAACCGAATTGCAAGACAAACCTGATCCCGAGCCGAAACCAGAGCCAAAGCCTGAACCGCCACCGGATCGAGAGTACGCGTCCGAACCAGCAACAGAGCCAGAGCCGCCGGCACCTCAACCGCCTGAGGGTCGAGAATATGCACCCGATACGGAAGCACCGACAAACCCCAAACCACCAGCGACCAACAAGGCACCCGCACCGCGCGACCTAATCCCAGCACCCGCGCCCAAATTAACACCACCAGAGGCCATCCCCACTCCGACCGCAGCCCAACGATTAAAAGTCGACGGCTGGAGTTCTCGACCGTTCCGCACGAGTTTCAGCAGACGCTGAGCTAATTCATGTTGAAACGTTTAAGCAGTCGCCCAAATGCTTCGCAAAGGCTCAGACCAGAATACTGCGCCGCCAATTCCTGGACTTCACGTTGATTGCGATTCGTCGTTCGGTGAGCGTGCGGTTGCCGAAACTCGTTGTCGAACGCAAGGATGATCCCACTGGCAATTCCGTTAGCCATCGATGGCGTAACCCGCCGTCGCAATAACAGTGCCATTTCACATCCGTCAAAAAACAGGCAGATTTGCACTGCATCAAAAAACTCGCGAAAATGGTTTTGCGAAACCATCGGAAGCCGACCGAATTCGTAGTTGTTGGGATTGAAATGATCTGATGTGAATCGATTCAATTCACGAATGGCGTGAGTTACCAGTGCTGCGGTCGTTTCGGCAACCGCTCGATAGTTCTTCTCAATTTGAACCGCGACTGCGTCAGCGACAATTGTCACCGCATTTGCGCATGACACCGAGGTCGAAAGGGTTTGCGCCATCAAAGACGCCCCGGCTAGGACCACAGCGGGAGCTGCAAACGGCACGACAGCCGCCGCTTCCCCGAGCGAGACTATCGCGAACCCCAACTCACCGAGGTCATCTTTGCATTGCAGCACTTGCTGGCTCTTACTCGGGTTGAGCAAGAGGTCGGAAGTTGCCAGGTCGTATCGTATCCAGGCTCTTCCCAAATCAACAACGGTCGGGCTTTTGATTTTCTTGACGATCTCAACCGAAACGTCGAGCATCGTGGCATGGTACGACAACTGCCCTGAATCTGAAGCGATAGCCGTACCTTGACCAGCGACAGAAACAAACTTTAAGGATTCAGCAGTGGGGACGAGTGTCGCCATTGTTTGCACCGTTCCTAAGGCTTAATCAGCACGGTGGGGCATCCCACCGCGACGACGGTCGTCATCGGCACGCCAGTCACCGTATTTGCACCGACCACATTGCTGGTCACGGTCGTCGCTGGTTTGCCACCAATCAACACAGTGAGGCTCCCTTTCAATACCGCCCCCGTACAAACCGGCCCCGCCACCGAGTCGCCCATACAAGAAGCCGGCATCCCACCAATGAGAACAGTCGGACATCCCGGAGCAACAATAACGTCACCCGTAGCAGTCAAATCGGTAAGGCGTGCGGCTGGTAGCATAGATACGACAATACGTCAATTTGAATTAGAGACGACAGGATATGCGATCAATCAAGTTCGCCCCACTCTTTGTTCTTCGAGTTGAAGGGTTGTTTCGCAGCCCATTCACTAGCGCAAATTGCCACAACCATATCCGACATCCCATGATACCAAAGATTCGATGAATGAGCCAAAGACCAAAAACGCGTCACGGGACCGTAGTGCGAGCCGAATAGGCTAACTGGATCAAGTGAATGTCTAAAATTACGTCCGGTGCATGCAGCCTGTTTGGAAAGTAACTTCCCGTGTGCTGTACCCCGTATCGATTTCCAACAACCCAACACTTTGGCGCGCTGCAGGTGCGCCCACATTCCGGGTGCGTTGAACGTAACAAACGGAAGTCCAGCCCAATGCCCCATCACCTGCGCTAAAGCGCCTCCGAGCGAATGACCAACCAACGAAAACTCGTGATCACCATAGATTTCTTTGAGTTGCGTAAGGAAACGGTAGGCAGCATTAGAATATTGAGTTAGTGTTCCGAGCAAAATCTGAACATCCGCAACAATATCGCCTAGTTTATTCAATTCAGTTCCCTCAAACGCGACCACAACTTCTTTAGATCTCATGCTTTTGTATGCACATGCCTTGAAGTTTGTGTTTGTTCCTCCCCAACCAATCTGCCAAAAGCGTGAATTGCACTCATACCCACCCACCGCATGACTCTTATTTGAGTCGACGTTGTAGACGGCCTCCGCCATCAATGCGTAGTCAATTGTTTTTATTCGGTACATGATTGAGGACGCCTTAACGGGTTGTGCACCTTGCAATCAATTCCGTCGCAGAACAACCAATTCATAGCCTTTGCCCTTCTTGTTTAGTGGTAGTTTGGGCGTGTAAATCGTTTGCCACGATCGAGGATGGTAAATAAGTGGATCTCCTGGCTTTTTCGTCTGAGACGACTTTCGTTTGCTCGCTGCTTGACTGCTCGTTGAACGATCAGGCACTTCGGCGTACAGCCAAAGGCCATTCTCGTGCTCCCATGCAGTTCCGCCAGCGGCAACGATTTTCAGTGCATTGATGCGATCGCCACATGACAGATCATAGTAAATCACCGGCTTGAGAATTGGTCGAATTTTCTTCGGCTCACTCCGCACCGCTTCCACCAATTGTTCTTCAATTTCGTCTTGTATTACTGATTTCGCGATTGAAGCAAAGGTAAGCCCCCAGCCGACGGGGCTGAACGCCCGCGCCGCAAACCCTGCTCCCCACAATGCAACATCAAGTGGGTCACCCATCCCATCCATCAACCAGAAGACGGGCTGGACAACGCCAGAAGTGGCTTTGCCAATTAGCTTCCCAGCGCCCCGTCCGAAATAGTGCATCGCGTACTTTTCGGCACCCATGTAATCAAGTGATTTTGTCACCGTCTCGGACATTGACGACTTGATCGTTTCTCTTGGCGGACTCACGGTACATCCTCATGATTTGGTAAATGAATCCCACTCGAAAAGGCTTTGTCGAGAGAGGTATGTCGAGCATATACGAAAATGTTAAAACGGTCCGTTCTTCGTCAAATCCCACTTCTTCGGAGTACCGGCAATCTTCTTCTTTCCATCGTAGTGATCATATCGCTTGACGATCTTGGTAAAGTTGATCGAGAAACTTTCGTTCGGATGTTCACCGTTGCTACTGATCGAGTAGGAACTGATGATAGCGTCGTGTAATTCGTATTCGAGATAGACTTGCGGTTCCTTGTCTGTACCTTCCATCTCGACAAGGTGGATAGTTGCCTTCCCAAGGCTGTCCCCACCAACGGCTTGAAAGTACAAGTCCGCTGACGCAATATCAGTTGCTTTTGTCAGGGTGAATTCCGAGAAGGAAGGATTGCTGGTGCTGCGTTTAGTATTTCCGCCACTTGACGCGATACTTCGTCCGACACCGAGCTGCATGCTTTCAATATTGATCCAGCCGGCATGACCTCCAGCGTTCGAGCTGCCTTTGATCTCTTTTTCAAATTTCAACAGAATCATCTTCTCTCTCCGGGTTTAAGGAATGTTGGTTTAACAAGTGACTTCAAGTGTCCCGTGTTCTATCTGGCTCATGGTAAGACCAAGAACCTGCCCGACACGGATTCGGGAAATTCTGAAAAACTTTACTGGCGGTGATTGTAGCGTCTTATTCGTACTCACAAGCCAACGTTCCATCGTTTGCCGTCACGTGAACTCGCGTCGGACGCTGGCCCGTAGTCAATCGCCTTAGGAATTGTTCGCTCATTTGCGGCAACAGACTGTTCGTCAGCAAGTTGTCGATCATCCGTCCGCCGCTTTCCAGTTCCACACAGCGGGTAACGATCAAATCGATGACGTTGTCGTCGAACGTAAACGGGATTTCGTGATTCTGCCGCACCCGCCGCTCGATCCGGCCAAGCTGCAGTCGTGCAATCTTACCAATCACGTCGGCGCTCAGGGGGTAGTAGGGAATCGTCACCAGCCGACCCAACAGTGCCGCAGGGAACTCGCGTAACAACGGCTCACGCAGCGCCGTTGCGATTTGCTCCGGTTCCGGTCGGTTGTTGGCGTCCTGGCACATCCGCATCAAGGTTTCTGTGCCTACATTGGTGGTCAAGATGATGAGCGTGTTCTTGAAGTCGATCTTGCGACCCTCACCGTCCTCCATCCAACCCTTGTCGAACACCTGAAAGAAGATCTCGTGAACGTCCGAGTGGGCTTTCTCGATCTCGTCCAACAACACCACGCTGTACGGACGCCGGCGAACGGCTTCGGTCAACACGCCGCCCTCGCCGTAGCCAACGTATCCCGGCGGCGATCCTTTCAAGGTGCTGACCGTGTGTGCTTCTTGGAATTCGCTCATGTTGATCGTGATCAGGTTCTGTTCCCCGCCGTACAACATTTCCGCCAGCGCCAAAGCGGTCTCCGTTTTCCCGACTCCTGACGTGCCAGCCAGCATAAAAACGCCGATGGGCTTGCTGGGGTTGTCGAGCTGTGCACGCGAAGTTTGGATTCGTCGTGCGATCGTTTCCATCGCATGACGCTGGCCGATGATGCGCTCCTCCAAACGATCCGCAAGATTCAAGATCATGGTGACTTCGTCCGACACCATGCGACCGACGGGAATTCCCGTCCAGTCTTGGACGACCGAAGCGACCGCTTGGGTATCAACGCTTGGCAAAATCAATGGCGACTCGCCTTGCGACGTCGCCAGGGATGCGAGAAGCTCCCGCATTTCAGCAAGTAAAGCCGAACGTTGTTCGTCCGCCTCCGTAGCGGAACTCGTCAAGAGTTTCGATTCTGCATCATCCGTAGCGGAACTCGCAGAGAGTTTCGGTGTTTCTGTAGTGGGACTCGCCAAGAGTTCCTGTTCCCCTGGTTGGCCGAAAGTCTTGGCGACTTCCGCTACGTCAACTGGATTCGCATCGCCGCGCAGCTTCGCCCTCAAAGCCAAAATCTTCTCAACGAGATCCTTTTCTGCGGACCAACGAGTTTCCAATTCCGCAAAACGCTTTTGCTGAGTCGCCAACAAGGCTTTGGCATCAGCTTGACGCTTGCCAGTATCGACTCCCACTTTCTTTTCGCGGGCAATGATCGCAAGCTCGTTTTCGATCGCTTCAATTTGACGCTTGCAATCTTCGACTTCCGCTGGCATCGCCGATTGACTGATCGCCACTCGGGCACAGGCCGTATCTAGCAGACTGACCGATTTGTCCGGCAAGTGTCGCGCGGGAATGTAACGATGTGACAGCTTGACAGCCGCCTCGATCGCTTCGTCCAGCAACAGTACTTTGTGGTGTTTTTCCAGCGACGATGCCATGGCCCGCATCATCAAGATCGCTTTCTCTTCGCTCGGTTCGAGAATTTGAATCAATTGAAAACGACGCGTAAGCGCCGGGTCTTTCTCGATGTGCTTTTTGTATTCCGCCCAAGTCGTCGCCGCGATCGTCCGCAGCGTTCCGCGTGCCAGCGCTGGCTTGAGCAAGTTCGCGGCGTCTCCGGTACCCGCAGCTCCCCCGGCACCGACCAACGTGTGAGCTTCGTCAATGAACAAGATGATCGGCACTTCGGATGATTGGACTTCCTCGATCACCTTCTTGAGCCGGTTCTCGAACTCGCCCTTCATGCTCGCACCCGCTTGCAACAATCCCACGTCAAGGGTCCGCAGGGTGACGCCTCGCAAGGGCGGAGGAACATCACCTGAGGCGATCCGTAGTGCAAACCCTTCGACCGCTGCGGTTTTCCCAACGCCTGCTTCGCCCGTGAGGATCGGGTTGTTCTGTCGACGTCGCATCAAGATGTCGATGATTTGACGAATCTCTTCATCACGTCCCACGATCGGATCAATCTCGCCATCTCGGGCTTGTTGGGTCAAGTCGACAGTGAACTGAGCGAGCGCTTCCTGGTTGCCGGAACTGGTCGGCATCGCCCCACTGGTTTCACCTGGAGCGGCATCGTTGGAAAGTGAACTTTGCGCCGCCAATGTGTCTTCAGGTGAACCGCCAACGATGCTTTGAAATTTCTCGGCGAGCTCGTCCGTTTTGAGTTTTTGGAACTCGGTGGACATGGCCATGAGCGAGTTGTTCAAGGACCGCGTTTTGAGCATGCCTAACATCAAATGACCGCTGCGGATCTTGGAGTCGTTGAACATCAACGACCCATACACCCAACCACGTTCGGTCGCTTCGTCGATTTGCGACGACAAGTCCGAGATCGACGATGCGCCACGCGGTAACCGATCCAGGCTAGCCGTCATGTCCGTCGCCAGTCGTGCCAGGTCGATTCCGAAATGGGTCACGATGCGTTTCAAGTCCGAGTCCGGCAATTGGATGATTTGTTGAATCCAATGCACGAGTTCCACATACGGGTTGCCTCGCATCTTGCAAAACACGGTCGCCGACTCGATCGACTTGTAGCCGACGCTGTTGAGCTTGCTGTAAAGTTTCGATCGACTGATTTCGCTCACGATGTTTGCGTCCCTTGATTAGCGGCGTGGCGGATTGCCCCAGCCAAATTGCCGGAGTTCTGATTGAGCACCACGCACGGGTCGGTGCCTGATGGATGTGACTGGCCAAGCCAACTGGTCCACCCCAGTTGCCCGCTTTGCCCGAGACGCATTCCCGAGGCATCCTCTCGGTTGAGCGAAAGTTGCAGTTGCCAAGTCCATTGGTCGTTTGTGTACGTGCGAACGAGATCAGCGAGCTGGACAAGACCTGGACTACCTGGCAAAAAAGCATCAAACGCTTCTCGCTTGAGCGGCCCAACTTGAATGCAAATCGTACTTTCGCAATCGGTAACGGTCTTGCCCGCGATCGTGTTCACGCCCAGAGAATTGTGGCTTCCCGATATGCCCAAACGGAAGTAGGTGTGCGGTGGGATGCGGAGCGTCTGCTTTTGAAACTCCTTCACCAACACCGGAACGCCGAAGAAGTTGGCGATGATCGTTGTCAACCCTTCGGCGTTTCTGGCCTGACTAGCGAACAGTCCCGCAAAATAAAACTTCGCCTGATCGGGAACGGAGTCTCGATTGCGTGAGAGCGGTGTTCCCATACCAAACAGGGAACCTACAAAACCTCCAAAGCGATCTTTATCTGGTCGGTCGAACTGTACCGTTGGCTGGGCAACTGCCCATGCTCGATAGAACAGCGAGATCATGCGATGGTGAAACATGTCTGCAAATCGAGCAAACACGGGGTTCTTGTTTTTGGCCTCGTAGAACGCATGTTGAGTCAGATGCAGCGGCAATGGACCATTCGGACCGAACAGGCCCAAGAAAGCTACGTCCAACTTTGGCTTCGATGCGTCCTTCGTCAAACCGAAATGCGTGATGGTTGTTGGTGCAAATCGCAGTGACGCGGTTTGACCAAACCGAACAGGATCTTGCGCAGCATGTTCCGACGTTCCGATGCGAGGCATCTTCTTCCATTCGTCCTTCGATTCCCACAGCTCGTTCTCCAGCACCCGCAGGGCAAAGTAGAAGTCGAACTCATACGGGCGTGCTCGCAGACGATCCATGGGGCCTACATCGAGTGGCGCGTTCCGATCTTTGCTTTCCATCGACATACCTCCCCTCGTTTATCAGTCCGCACCACAGTCTCGACGAATGAATTGACGGTAACGTAACGAGAAAAGAACTCGCTCAGCACTGACACCAGCAGAAAACTGCCTGAACCGCGAAACATCAGATCGTCCATCGTCAACGTGACTTCCAAGCCACGTGCGTGAATCATCGGCCAGCCTGTCGAAACGCAGCGAGTCGCCGGTGTCGTCGAGACCGACAGCAAACTCTCAATCTGTGTCATCTCAGCACGATCATCGGGATTGGCGTAAAGTCGCAGCATCTCGCGGAGCACATTAGCACCGCCGCCATCGTCGGCGTCCACAAGCGACAAATAGTTCTGGGACAGATGGCTCACCAATCGCCAAGTCCGATCACCATCGAGACCACATCGGCTGGCGATCGGAGGCGTTGGATCGACGAGACAGATAATCGCATCAACGGGCGCACCCGATTCGAGCGTGTACTTTGTCTGCTGGATCACGCCCAACTTCATCGGCAGGTCGCGATTGGTACAAAGCGTATCAATCCCCAATTGGCGAAGCTGGTTTGGAAAGGGGGCTTCGTTTGAATCGACAAGCGATACGAAAACTTCGCTGCCCGCATAGCCCGTGCGAGTTTCAGCGGATCTTCCGCCGCTAGATTGCACTCGCTCACGTCGTTGATGAGTGAAGTAGGCTCCCTCGTCTGCAATTGATTGACTTGACGAACGATAGAACGGGTGAAACGGCAGTTCCTCAACGGGATTTGATCCGTATCCTGAAACATGCGTGACATCAAACACCTCGTAGTCCAGTGGATGCGATCGATCCGGCACCACGTGGTACTCATGGAATCGATCACTCAGATGAATGCGATCGGATCGTTTGGGAAACAAGTTGATCGCGGGAGTGCAGTGCAACCCGAAGTTAGCTTTGCTGATATCCGTCTCTAGCGTCCGATCAGCCTGGTTCAACAGTACGATCAAATCGAACTCGTTCCCTTCGCATCGCTTCACGGAAGACGCCAGCCCTGAGAACTCGACGAACATGAATCGCTCGGGCATCGCAAAGTATTCTTGCAGATAGCGATAACCACCAAATGACTGAGGACTGGGCGGCAATAATGCCTCGTTACTCTCAAAGCCCAGTGGCCGAATCGTCGCTGGATCGAGTACGCCCGCAGACTGTGCTGGACGGTTTGCCGATTGCCCCACGACTCCAATCGCATTGAACAGCAACTGTTCGTAAAGTCGGACTGCCGTCTTATGCTCCCGGATAAACACCGGCAAACGATCGAGACTGAGTTGATTGAAATCGAGCCCGGCGGTGCAGCGCAATCGCAACTGCAAATACGCTTGCAAGCCCGGCAATCGCGGGACACTTAACGACACCACATCGCGACTGGCGTACTTTGCCGACACCAACTCGATTGGCCACAGGGTGACATCATGAGCCGTGCGAAATTCGCAGCGAGTGGACGTTCCATCGACGACAGAACTACGGATTCGCTCGCCCCGCTCGACACGATACCCTTCGTGCAGAGAGCCTTCTTTCAAGTCCGGGCGTAGCTCGAACACAGCCATTGAAGGCGTCGGAGCCAAGTAATGCGGCAGCACCCGATCGAACAAATGATGAGTCAGTTGGGGAAACTCGGCATCAATCTTAAGCTGCACTCGTGCTGCTAAAAACGCAAACCCTTCGAGCAGCCGCTCGACATACGGATCGGCACATTGCTTGGCGGTTAGGCTATTGAGTCCAAGCTGGGGTGCGTGCTCGGGAAACGCCTGCGCGAACTCCAGCCCCATCTCTCTCAGATGCGTCAACTCCTGCTCGTAGTACTGAAGAAAACGCGAATCCAAAATGGGTAGCTCTGCTAGTTGGTGATCTCGGAAATGGATGCGTTCCCTGACTCACGATCGATCTTGGTACTCAATAACATCGGCAACGACCACGGGAAAACCATGAACACACAATCAATTTCAAACTGCAAGTTCATGGGATCGGTGCCGTTTGGGTTCAACTTCACCGACAGCGACTTGGCATCGATTCGAGGCTCGAAATCGAGTATCGCCTGTCGCACCTTTCGCTCAATTTCGCCAGCACTGATCGCCGTGATGCCAATCCCCGACAAGACAGGCATTCCGTAATTCACAACGGACTTGGCAACATGTGGATACTTGGCCGCATCGATCTCGCTCCCCTGATTCGTAGCGCTCATTAGGTATTGCAAATCATCGATGGCGGATTTGCGAATCGCATCCTGCGAGTCTAGCTTCGTACGATTCAAGCGATCCAAGAGCGCCGGTTGCGGTTGATCTTTCGGTTCGATCTTACTCATTGCATAGCCCCCGTAAATGAACCCGCCAGAGTTCAGAGTCAGTCTGAACCCCAGTGGTACTCAGCGTTCGAGATCATTTTTTCTCAGACGGTAGCTTAGAAACCAACCGCAGCGATACATCAACACCTTCAAGTTGGAAGTGAGGCTTCAAGAAGAACTTCGCTGTATAGAACCCTGGGTCTCCCTCAACGTTCTCCACCGTCACCTCCGCAGCGGAAAGTGGCCTTGAAGCCAGCTCGTGTGATGTCGCAAGGTGTGGCGAAGTATGGACGTAATCGCTAATCCAGTTTTCCAGGAAAGTTTGCATGGCCTCACGAGTTGAAAAGCCACCAATCTTATCACGCACGATGCACTTCAAGTAATGAGCGAATCGGCAAGTTGAAAACAGATATGGCAATCGAGCGCCTAACTTCGCATTCTCAGTCGCAGCAACACCGTTTTTACCAGTAAACGTCGGTGGTTTGTGCAGAGATTGGGCACCGATGAATGCTGCCATGTCGGAATTTTTCCGGTGGGTAAGCGGCATCAAACCAACGTTGTCCAGTTCGCCTGAACGATCGTCGAAGATGGCGATTTCCGTTGGGCATTTCATATCGACGCCGCCGTCAGCGGTCGAAAAAGTATGCACTGGCAGATCCTCGACCAGTCCTCCTGATTCGATCCCTCTGATCTGAGCACACCATCCGTATTTGGTGAACGCTGAATTAATATTGCGAGCCATCGCATAGGCTGAATTTGCCCACGCATACTTATTGTGATCCGTACCGTCAGTGTCTTCCTCAAAATCAAACTCGTCGACCGGATTCGTTTTGGCACCATAGGGCAAACGTGCTAAAAAACGCGGCAGTGTCAGGCCAATGTACCGGGCATCTTCCGATTCACGCAGTGATCGCCAGGATGCGTGCAACGGACTCGCGAATTTCGCTGCGAGATCTTTTGGGTCTGGCAACTCTTGCCAGCTTTCGAGATTCATCAACGAAGGCGATGCCGCAGACAGGAATGGAGCGTGTGCCGCGGCGGCAATCTTAGATATCTCGCCGAGCGTCTCAACGTCTTGAGGTGAATGGTCAAAGTAATAGTCTCCAACTAAGCATCCGAAAATGTCCGCACCCCACTGGCCATAGCCCTCCTGGTAGATTTTCTTAAAGATCGGGCTTTGCATCCACGTCGACGTTCCTTTGAATTGCCGGAGCTTTTTCCCCAACTCGTTTCTACTTACGTTCAACACACGAATCTTCATTTGCGTATTCGTTTTGGTATTGCTAACCAAGTAATGCAAACCACGCCACGAGCTTTCTAAAGCTTGGTAGTCTTTATGGTGAATTACTTCGTTGACCTGAGCGGTCAGCTTACCATCAATCTCAGCGATCATCGCCTCAATCGTTTTCAATGCGTCGTCAGAAATCAAATTGGCATTCTTGAGCGCCACCTGCACAACCGAATCAACGGCCGTACGAACCGCTTTTCGGTATTCGTCGTCCTTGACACGAAATTCTAAATCGAGAGTTTTGTCAAATTTATCAAGGAAGCTAGGCTCAGATGTTGCGACCTCAACGTGCTCCGCTTTCGATTGTTTTGATTCAGCCATGATTCTTACTCCTTACCGTCTTGAGAGGTTTCAATATCTTCCGTCGGTTTTGGAGCCGACGCTAACGACTGAAGTAACGCGGGATCGTTCAGCAATTTTGTGATGAGTTCCTCTGCTCCCGTTTTTCCATCCATGTAGGTCAGAAGATTCTTCAGTTGAGTACGAGCTTCGAGTAATTGCTTGCAACCTTCCACCTTTTTGGCGACGGCTGCTGGCGAAAAATCGTCCATGCTCTCGAACGTCAGTTCAACACTCAGGTTGCCTTCGTCGGTTAAGCGATTTGGAACATTGAACGCGACGCGGGGCGTGCTGGCTTTCAATCGAGCATCAAAGTTCTCGGCGTCAAACTCCAGGAATTCTCGCTTTTCAATTGGCTGCAATGGTTCCGCTGGCTTGCCTGACAGATCAGACATCACGCCCATAACAAACGGCAGTTCCTCAGCCTGCATTGCGCCATCTCTATGGACGTCGTATTTGATGTGAACGCGATCTGCGTTCTGATTGATCTGGTTTTGCGCACTATCTTTCGCCATCGAATTCACCTCATGTATCGTTGTCGGATTCTACTTCGTCGGAACCTGCGTTGGACGCGCCCTGCCAATGCTCGGCTTGGCTGACTGAATCAGGCAGCAGGTCTCGAACGATGTCTAAAAAATTCTTGTCAACCAGTCGCTTCGCACGCTGCAACAGCAACGGCAAGGGACTGGCCGGTTCGTGTTTCTCGTAATACTTGCAAATTAAGTCTAAGCTGCGAACAACGTCCGCTCGTGATGCGATTCCACTGGTTGCCGAAACCGTTGGGTTTGAAATCGTTGACACCGAGTCATCGGGGGCCAAAACATCGCCCACGTCGCATTCGCCCAGGCTACTAGTTTCACTCGGCGAGATTCTACCCGCAATTTGATCGGCAATGTTGTTAAGCGTCTTGCACAATAGGTCTATGGCAATCCCGTGACTTTGCCCGACATGGGAATCAAACGTTTTCTTAATTTCGTCCGCCCAATGCCGTGACTGACGGATCGCGTCGAGGGTCTCCGCCAACTGACCTCGATCGGTCGCACGAAAAGCGTCATCGATCGTGGTTGGCGAAGCCGCACCTTCCTTGTTCTCGGCCGCCGCCTCGATGTCTCGGATGCTGAATGACCCGATCCGTTCAATCTTTACCAGCGGAGTGCTTCGTAGTTGTGCGATCATCGTCCCGCGATCATTCAGCGCCGCCAAGGCATTGCACCGCATTGTCGGATCGTCGTTGTCCTCGCGGTCCAGCCCCGGATGCACGTCATCCCAGAACTCTCGCAGCAGTCCGGCGATCAGTTCCATCGCATCTCGGAAACCGCTCCAGCCCTCCAGAGCCAATTCGCATCGAGCGAACAACACCGCGGCCCGCAAATCTCGATGCTCCGCCAGCACTTGTAGAATCGCCTCGCGAGCCGCCGCCCAGTTTGGCGGTACGGCGGCGATGACCTCATCCCCACTCCGTAACTCAGGTGTCCGTTCGGCCAAGCGAAACGCTTTCAAGTATTGCTCGTCATACACCGGATCGGAGCCGCACGGCGACACGTCAGAAACGGGTTCGAGAAAGGGACGAATGTCCAAGGTGGAGTGACTCAAACGGGCCTGCGCATCCTTGCAGTATATTTTTGTGAACTCTTGCCTGCCCAAGGTTACTTCGAGAGAGGGGGTAAAGCAATGATGGGCTGATCTCGACCCGGTGCGACCGATATGCACGAAGTGCGGAGTGTCGCTTGCACGTGTTGGCAGTACGGCGTCTTGATCGTCATCTTCAGTTTCACAGCAGGGGTGAGACTCGGTTGCCGTGGACCGGTCCGGTTTCGGTACTCTTGTCGAGCGACAAAGCTCTCTATCGAAGAAATCTTGCTTTTTGCTAAAGCTCGCTTTGCCCCCCTGTTCCTACGGGTAAACGGTCCGCTGAACAGTGTGATTTCACCAAGACAACTCCGATCAATGCCTCCACCCACCCAACTATTGCGAGTCCTGCTAGCCAGCGTCTTTGCACTCGTTGGCGGAGCCGTTTTTTCACAGCAGGTCCAGTATGGCCAGCCACCGAGCTTTCCTCCGACCAATTGGGGGCAACCACCACTGATTCCCGGTTCGCCGCTGAATCAGTTTTACGCTCCTCCCAGTAATTTTGATCCGTACGCTTCGCAGCAGGTGCCCAATACGGCGCCACCGAGCCAGTATCAATATGGCACCCCCTCACCAACGTTTGAGAATCCGCCAGCGCTGATCCTCAATCAGCCGCTGCTCGTCGCACCGGCAATCACTCCGGTGCGGTTCGTGGTATCGGGCGAATTCATTTACTTGCGAGCCAGCGACGCGGCGATGACCAGTTTTGCGGTACCGGTCAACGGAGCGATCGTTCCGCCTCCGACACCTGCTGTGCCGCTGGGTGCGGTTGCTGCAGTCGACCTGAACTTCGAGCCTGGATTCAAGGTTGGGCTCGACTGGGTTTGGAATGACTACTCACGATGGGTTGTGGGTTACACGTCACTCGGTCTCAGTTCGACTGAGACTCAAACGATCGATCCCGCGGCACCGCTCGCCCTGCAAGCTCTGGTGCTGCATCCATCGACCGCCGCCGCTGACACCTATTTCTTGGACGCCACCGCCACGGGCGACTTGGCAATGCGTATCGCCGACGTCGAGTATCGACGGATCTTTGTCGAGGATTGGTATCGCTGGGACTTCTTGGCTGGCTTGCGGTACGCACACCTCGACCAAGGGTTCAAGGCCGACTTCACCAATTCGACGACCACCGAAAAACTCGACAGTGAAGTCAACTTTGATGGGGGCGGCATCCGAGTCGGGACACGGGGCGATTGGCGATCCAACCAGCATGGATTCCTGCTGTACGGCCAAGCCACGACTAGCTTTCTGGCCGGTCGGTTCAACAGCAGCTACACCCAAAGCGACAGTTTCCTGGGCACAGTCGTCAAGACATCGCGTAGTGACGACCGCATCGTCAACGTTACGGATATCGAACTCGGCATCGGCTGGCGCAGCCCAACGCAGCGTTGGTACTTTTCGGGCGGCTACCTCTTCAACACCTGGAGCGACGTGGTCAACAACGCGGGCCTGATTCGAGCCGTGCAAACGACCTCCTTCGCCCCCGTCCGCGAACGCCTCACTCTCGACGGATTCACCGTCCGGGGCGAATTCCGGTTTTAAGGCCGCCGGGTCGATGATTCGCAGTGTTCGCGTCTTTCGGGCTGGGTTACCTTGCGGAACGCTTGAATCCGTCAGGACCTCGAATGATACTGGCCCCCAGCCAGGAGTAGCGGTGAGTTTATCGCAGAAGGAGTTGCATTCCGATGCAATAACTATTGAGATACGCACGTGGGCCGCAATAAACTTGGTTTGCATCTGCTCAAACCACGACGCCAGAATTCCAAATCACGAAAGATTGGACGCTTCGAGCAGCTCGAAACGCGGCAATTGCTCGCGGCAACACTTGGTGTCAATTTCACGGCAAGCACATTCGGAATCGATTCGAATAGTATTCCACCGGATACCGATGGTGCAGTCGGCGTGAATCATTACGTTGAACTGATCAATGGCCGGTACTCCGTCTATGACAAAATCACCTCGGCTCGCATTGAAACCAAAAGTCTCGATCAGTTCTGGCTGAATGCGGGTGTAGCGCCAGCTTTGATCACTGACGTTTTCGACCCGCGAATCGTATTTGATCACGCCAGCGAGCGCTGGTTCGCTGCTTCGGTAGGTCAGCGCAAGACTGCACAGAGTAATGTCCTGATCGCCGTATCCAACTCAACGGACCCGACACTAGGCTGGACGGCGTTTTCAATCGATGCTGATCCGACCGACCAGCGCTGGGCCGATTACCCCATGCTAGGCGTGGACGCAAAGGGGATCACCATCGGTATCAATATGTTCGATATCGAAGATGTCGGAAACAACGAGGCGCCAAACGCTCTGATTGTGTCGATTCCGAAATTGGATTTGATTCAAGCCGTGCCAACGTTCACCAATGCGACGGTGATTCGAGATTTGAGCTTTGCAGCGATCGGCTCATCGGTTCATCCAACGATCGACTATGGCATCGATGATGGTCGCAGCACGATGTTGTCGACGGATTCAGCAAATGACGAAGTCATCCGAACCAATGTACTAGGCGCGGGTGCCGCTGGGGCCACGCTCTCACCGCCCGAGCGTTTCAAGGTTGAAGCTTTCGCTGAACCAACCGATGCAGAGCAACCAGGCCCCAAACAAAACATTACGGTTGAAGACACTCGGCTCGTGGCGGCACCCTTCGAAGTTGGCAACTCGATTTGGATTGCGTACTCGGTCAATGACGCGGGCGGAAGATCAGCAATCCGATGGCAACAGCTCAATCGGGCGACAGGTGCCGTCGAGCAGTCGAATACCATCCGTGATGCCACTCTTAGCTTCTATTATCCCTCCATCGCCGCTAATCGATTTGGCGACGTGGTGATCGGTTTCAGTGGCAGCAGCGAGTCTCAGCCGGTTTCTGCCTTCGTATCCGCAGGAAAGACCGTTGGCGGTGTGACTACATTCGATTCGCCGATGATGACGGTCGCTGGCGTGGCGAGCTACGAGCGGCTAGATGATTTCACTCCACGTCGAAATCGCTGGGGTGACTACAGCTCCACGTCACTTGATCCAATCAATGACAAAGTCTTTTGGACGATTCAAGAATTCGTCTCGGCGGAAGATCAATGGTCCACTCAAATCACTCAGGTCATAATCGATCAGCCCTTCGTACTTCCGCCACTAGCTGCAGATGCGTTTGAACCCAACGACTCGATCGCTACGGCAACTATCCTTGGATCGCAGCCGGAAACGATTCTTCGTAATTTGACGATCGACAATCCGAACGATCAAGATTGGTTTCGAGTGACAGCAAACCAGACGGGTAAAACAATCGTCAACGTTCTGTTTGACGATGTCCCTGGTGACGGTTTGGGAAACCTTGAACTCGCTGTCTTCGACGTCAACGGGCGTCAATTGGTGTCTTCAAAAACCCAGGATAGTAACGAACGCATTGTGTTCCCCACTCTTGCGCAGGAAGACTACTACATTCGCGTTTACGGACTGAACAACGAGACGAATCGATACACACTTGAGATTGAGAATTTTGTCGCTCCAGTACCGAGCAATGTCTCACTTGATCCAAGCTTCGGCGGTACTCCTTATCGTCTCGGTTCGCTTTCGAGCGGGTTTCCAGAGCTGTTCATCGCTGTGGATGTGCGAGGGTTCGTCGACAGCAATCAGAATGGCTTTTCTGATGCTGGGGAGATCCAGATTTTGACGGATGTCCAAGCAATGTCCCCGACTCCGCCAGCGGGTGTTGCGGTCGAAGTGTTAGGCAATGGTGTTAGCCTAGGATTCGCAAATGATGTCTCTGGAAATGGCACACTATTTTCGTTCATTCCTAACGGAACGTTTGTTCGTGTTAATACGACGGACGGTAGTCTTGTTGGACTTACGGCTGCGGTGCGTGTGTTTGACGGAAAATCTACGACGCTCTCCAGCGGACGCGGAATACTCTCTGAACCGCTCAATGTTATTTTGGACGAAGCGGCAAAGCTCGGGGTCTGGAGCGGTGGCAGCGTGTACTTGGATCTCAATGGCAATTCGAAATTTGACAGCGACACTGCATTGGACGCAGCTTTTATTCTCGGTTTCGCGACGGATCATGTTTTCTCGGGGCAATTCAACTTCGGGACTGATCGAATCACAAATACTGCGGATGATGGCGATGGTGCCAATGGCAATTTTGATCGTCTTGCGGCCTATGGAAGGGTCGGCGGAAATTTCCGTTGGCTGATTGACTTTACCAACGATGGGGCGCCCGATGAACGAGTTTTCAACGAACCAGCAGGTTTTCAAGGCGTCGGAATTCCCCTCGCGGGCAACTTTGACCCAGTCGCAGCCAACGGTGACGAAATCGGCTTATTCACCGGAACGGAGTGGATTTTCGATCGCAATCGCAACTTCAGACTTGCCGATGACGCTCGCATTAAGAGCAATATGCGTGGCTTGCCGATTGTGGCCGATCTCGACGCCGATGGGGTGGACGACGTAGGAACTTATGACGCGATTAACAACAAGCTTTTTGTGAGCCTTTCAAGCGAAGGCGGTGGCGTAAACCAGCCAGTAATCAACACGACACACACGTTCCTGATCGCCAATGGTCACGCATTCATTGGAACGCGTGAGAGACCCGTCGCCGGTGACATCAATGATGACGGCAGTGAAGAATTCGGTTTGTTTGTACCGGATCGAAGTGGACTTACGCCGTCTGAAGGAGCGGAATGGTATTTCTTTGCCAGTCCGTCACTCGGAGGGCTACCCGGCTCTATCGACGAAAATCTCCCAGCAAATACTGACGTCATTGAGTTTAGGCCGCGCCCGTTTGGAGGAGATCTATTCTTCCAATTCGGCGATGAGTACTCACTGCCGCTCGTCGGCAACTTTGACCCACCGGGGCAGAGTGCCAGTACGTCTACGAATTCGTCGTCGAACAACCAGAATGTTACGACCACGTCGACACAAACGACAACTGTGGTCCCTCAAAACACAGCTCCGTTTGTCTCTAGCCCATTGGGGACCACTGTGGTACTTGAAGACTCGGCTGCGACGAATGTGGATCTACATGCCGTATTCTCAGATACAGATGCGTTGACGTTCCAAGTTCTCTCCAATTCACAAGCGAGCATCGTGAATGCGACGGTCGTTGACGGGGTTCTGCGTTTAACTCCGGTTCGTGATGCCAGTGGCGAGGCGCAGGTGATGGTGCAGGCACGGGATAGCTTGGGAGCGGTCGCGGTCGACGTCATCACCGTGCGGGTTACACCCATGAACGATGCTCCCGTTAGCATCACTCCGGTGAAAACTTATCGGATCGATGAAGACAGTCCGACGCTGAGCCTGGGACTTGCCGGTTTCTTCGCCGACGCGGATGGCGACCAACTGACGTTTACAATTCTTGAATTGGGCGAACAGCCCTCTATCGTCGAGGCGACGATGCGCGACGGTATTCTATTGTTGACGCCGAAAACAGACCGCAATGGGATCGCTTCATTGCAATTGATTGCGACCGATCCATCAGGAGCTTCGACAACCTCGGCCATTCAGGTCGATGTGGCACCGATCAATGATGCTCCCATTGTGACACAGCCGTTTCGACGCGTAGAAATTTTCGAGGACGGCAGCAAGTATTGCCTTGCCGTTGACGATTACTTCCGCGACGTCGATTCCGATTCGCTCATTTTTAGCGTGAGTTCAAGCGGCACCGCCAACCTGATTGATGTGACTCTGGAAGACGGGAAAGCGACGGTGACTCCGCAACCGAACCAATCGGGGCAGGCAACGGTCAGCGTACAGGCAACTGATCGAGAGGGCGCGTCAACCAGTGCATCGTTCGATGTCATCGTTCTGCCGGTCAACGATGCTCCGATTGCCGCTGCACCATCGGTCTTGTCCGTATTTACCGACGAGGTAATCACCCCGATTAGCCTGACTTCTCTGTTTACCGACATCGACGATAACCAACTTCAATATCGCCTAGTGCCGGGGCAAGACGAGTCGATCGTAACGGCGCTGATTGCCAACAATCAGTTGAGTCTTGACGTGTCTGGTCGCGTCGCCGGATCGACCAGGATCCAAGTCGAAGCTCGTGATTCCGGCGGACTCACCGCTATACACGAGGTGCGATTGACGACCGTCATCCGCAACACTCCGCCGACGATCAACCAATCCGCTGTACTGAGTTCGATCACACTCGGTTCGACGCCGCAATCGTTCGACCTGAATACTTGGTTCTCGGACAGTGATTCACAAACGCTGCGATACTCCGTTGCCAGCTCAGCAAGCGCGCATGCAACATTCCAGATCTCGGGACAAGTCTTGATTGCCACACCAATCACAAACGATCGCAACAGCGGTACGATCTCAATCACGGCTACTGACTCCGAAGGTGCCACGGCAACAACCAGCATTCCCTACGAAGTGATTCCGCCGGTTGTGTCGCCCGTGATAGCGACCACGCCACCAGCAACAACGACTTCATCAACGGATCCAGTTGTTGTCGAGGTTCAACCGGTTGCCCAAGAGCCGTTGCTGATTGTTCCGGAGGTTCAGACTACCTCCGTCTCGCCTGCCGTCACTCCACCTGCAGTTGTTCCGCCAGTGAGTTCATCTTCGACGATGAACCCAACGATTCCAACCCCACCTGCGGTAACAGTATCCTATCCGCCAGCCACGGTCGCAACAACACCGCCTGCGGTTGAAGCAACTCAGCCCGCAACGGCTGCACCACCAAAATTCTCGTTCCGCGCGTTCTTGGCAAGATAGCCTCGCTTGTGGGATGAAGCATGACGGTTACCGTCTTCGCGAATCATCAAGTTCGGCGCCGAGCGACGACATCAACGGGACCAACCTACGCCCCTTGCTCGTCAACCCCGACACTAACGAAACGATCCGCTTGACGCAGCAAACCAACCGTCGCGTACCTGAGTCGCGCTCGTCAACCACTGCCGCTCGCTCGATCCAATACCGCCTGCCCGCAACCAACCAGGGGCGACCAATCAAACCGTAGTGGACGAGGCAACGAGTCCTCCGCGCCCGACGCACCAATTAAGCCTTTGGCCCCGTGCCCGAGTCGATCAACACGTCAGCCAATAGCAGTCCCATGTAGTGCTTCAAGCCTCGTACTTCTCCTGCGGGTTCAGTTAAGCGGAGGTCGATCGGGAGTTTCTTCACCTAGAATTCGGCGCTAAAATGGAGAGCTGTGCCTAGCTTATCGCAAGCTTTGTCCCACTGATTGTTGCTGTTTGAGCGAATTGAGCTTCCATTACCACGATTACTGAGATTGAAAAAGCGATTTCGCATCTGCAGCCATCGGAAATTGAGGAGCTTGCTCGCTGGCTCGAAGCGTTTCAATCGACTCAACAATCTCCGATGCGTGCAGACGAATGGCTCAAACAGGCTGTTGGCGCTGCGAAACCAGGGACAACGACCGCAGAATTGATGTCACTGACGCGTGGCGATGAATGAGCGGAATGTTATTCGACTCGAATGTCTTGCTTTACATAGCCGCAGCGGATGCGAATTGGTTAGCTTGGTCACAAAGTCAGTTCCAAACCGCGTCAGCCATTGGTCCGGTTTTGATCAATCCGCTAAATCTATGCCGAGATTGCTCCAGCATTTGCTTCGTGGTCCGACCTCGACCAGTGGCTTAATCCGGCATTGTTTTGAAGGGTTCATCTACCCTTTGAAGCAGGGTGGTTGGCGGCGGAGGCATAGATCAAGTACCGTCGCAGTCAGGGTACTCAAACATCGCCACTACCAGATTTTTACATCGGTGCGCACGCGGAATTCAGCGGCTTTACACTCGTGACAAGAGACATAGCCCGCTATCAAACGTATTTCCCGACCGTCGCACTGATCACTCCGTAGCAGTTCGTCACAATTCGATCTTCAGGTAGCGGAATCTCGCAAGAAGTACTGCCACCGTTGACCAGTCTCAACCAATCGGTGACTTCTGCTGCTTGTTGTTGCGTCAGTTCGATGCCCACGTTTATGCTCTTGTCGCCAAATTGAATCTTAGCGACGTGATCGCCGAAGTATTTCAACGTCGGGTCAAACAGCCCAAAACACGTTGACTCGCGAGGCTCGAGCGCCACGGCGGTAATCGAATCGATAATTGCGAGCTGAACCGACCTCGCGACGCTCATGCCCAACGCCGACCGCCTGACCGTGATCCCATCCGCACCGCGTCGCACTGTCTCGACGAGGAACAGATTCCAAACGATCCAAACGGCGGTGACTGCCGTCAGGACCGTCCCCGCCAGGATAGTGGACCAAACAACGATATTCGCTTCGATCGATCCCGGCCGGAGCGCTCTGGGATTGTCCGTCCAGAACGTAAAGTTCTCCGAGAACAATGCGTAATAACCCGGCCAAGCGAACAGAACGATCGCAAAAACGAACGGGATCGCATGGAACAAAACACGATGCTTGCGGCGGCGGTAGAACTGACGTTCGTTGTCCATGACGAATTCCTCTTTTGCGTCCTTCAACGTACTATACGATTTCGTTGCTCTTTTCAGGCACTCACACGCTATGTGAACTTCATTGTGCGAAGTCGCCAGCTTCATTTTCGTCGCGAGTTTGGCTACCACGTAGCCGCTTCACAGCTTCAAAATTGCTTATCGCCAATTCATTTCCAGGATCAATCGTCAAGACTTGCTTTGCATCCGCGTCGGCGTGTTCAATGTCTCCTAACCTTAGATATGCGGTGGTCCTATTAATTAACGCCATAAGTGATTGACTGTCTAGAGCGATCGCATGATTGCAGTCTTCCAGAGCTCGGTCCGGCTGCTTGTTTCCGAGGTAGCCTGCAGCACGATTAACGTATGCCAAGGCAAGTGAGTCGTCGAGCAATAGTGCTCGCGTTGCATGTTCAATGCACTCGACATAGCGACCACCCTGCAATTCAGCATACGCAAGATTTGTAAAACCGCGTGCGAATTTAGCACTGTAGATACCTGAAACTGACGCCTTGACAACAAACGCAAGATACACAACTGACATCAAAACTACTGTCGCACCAAGTTGCGATCTTGTGCGTGTAGACGCATTTGCATTTGCAAACGTTTGCTTAAACCGCTGCGGAAGCCTTCTTAGAAGTTTCGCTGCATGAATTGCCATTGGTACGACAAACAAGGCAAACAGGAATGCAGGAATCAACTCGATCAGCGATGAGTTGAAACGAATCCAATAGGCGATTGCGGTGGCTAGAGAAACAGATGGTGCAATGCCGAGCCCAAGCAACGCAACCGCTGTCCCATTAGCAAGTTGCGGAATTCGAGTGTGCAAAAACATTCCGCACATCAACACAGGCCAGAGATGGAATACGATTCCATTCAATCCGAAAACGGAGAATTGCGTGCTCCAAACGTTGCCGGAATTCAGCCAAAGACCAACCATGCCACCAATTACCGTGCAAATGATAGTCGCTAAGATTGTCCTAACCAAACGGCCCATTTCCTTCGCAAATACTCTTGCGACAAGTTGAGAATGTCCTTTGGAATCAAGTGTTTTGATTGCCGTTCCCCGCGTGCGCCAAAGAGAATTGACCGGGTCGACAAGGCGTTCACTACGACATTCGACGATTGCGTCCGCACCGCGAATTGCGGCACGCCAAACAAGTGATCTTTGACAAGCTCCTTTTCGCGGATCTTCGGACTCAATACTTCCAAGCGATTGGTAGGGAACACCTGGCCGTATGTCTAAGACGAGCAGCGTTTGCTTAGTCGGCCTCCAATCCGGTTTGAGTGGTAGTTCCGGTTGTTCACATTTGAACCGAAGCTTCGTTTCCCACTCGTCGCGTTCCTCCGAACTTCTCAAAACGATTGTGTGACGCTTTGAGATTCCATTCGCACTCAGCTCAACGTTCAACCCTTTACTTAATACTTGCTTTACGTTTTTGATGGAATTGCGAGGCCAGCACTCCATTTCGCGATTCACCGGCCAGAACCAGATACTGTCGGCTTGTAGAAGTGCGAGTACGGACTCAAGTACAATCAAATCATCTGAAGTTGATTCCACAAAAGTAGTCCTACTTCCGCAAGCCTCTGCGAATTCCGTACAAGTTCCGAATCGCTCGTTGGGGGCTTTGCTCATCGCCCGGTTCATGGCTTCACTGAAGTCGCCCGGCAAATCAGATCGTAAGGCAGCAATTGGAATTGGTGTTGCGGAGATCTGCATTTGAAGCATCTCTCTCGCAGACTTTGCTTGAAATGGTCGCCTTCCGCTGAGCATCTCGTAGGCGATTACCGCGAGCGAATATTGATCAGCTCTACCATCCGACGGATATTCCGCTGCTTGTTCGGGTGAAGCATAAGCCGGTGTACCAGCAAAACGCCAGCTGCTTGCATCTTTGAATCGAACAGCCAAGCCAAGGTCGAGTATCTTGGGTTGCGCCAGCTCAGTGAAGCAAATGTTCTCCGGTTTCAAATCGCGATGAACGATGCCTCGGGCGTGGGCGTAGTCCAGTGCTTCCGCTATTGCGCCAACGATTTTCCGGACGTCGTCAATCGGCAGCGGCGCAGAATCACGAATTAAATTTCGCATCGGTTGACCAGCGACGTATTCAAAAACGGTGTAGGCTGTTTCGCCCATGAAGCCGTAGTCGTAAACGGTGGCAATTGCCGGATGTAGCAATCCGGCACCAATGCGGGCTTCTTCCTCAAACGCTCGTTTGCTGGCGCTACCTGACGGCGAGGAAGTCAGCTCTGCCTGAATGGTTTTGATCGCCACCTTCCGCTGCAATTGCGTGTCGAAACCCAAAAAAACTGCCCCCATGCCGCCCCGTCCGACCTCCCTCTCTACCAAGTATCGATCATTGATCTTCTGACCGGGCGATAGGACTTCTTGCGAGCCTGTGGTTCCGCTGTGATGGGCCTGCGCTTGGTCGGGAGGCTCGCCAACCCGCAAGAACGTCAGGGTCAGATCGACGCCACCGTCTCGCGGAGTTGGCAGTGTCGTTCCAGGAATGGCATCCTGCAACGGCGACTCAACGGTTTCCTGCAAGGCGTCTGAGTCTGATATGGCTGGCGTTCCAACGAGCTCCCGGCGAGCAATTTCGACTGCTTGAGTACCCAGTGCGGAATAGTCGTCCGGCGTCGCGATTGCATCCTGGTGCCGATGATACGTCACATCCAATGGGATCAATACTTTCAAGAGCTGAACCGCATCCCGATGACCAACGCGGGCCAGATAATCTGCAACCTTGGGTGACTCACCAGCTTGCCAAGCCGCCTCGAACTCGTCGGCAATTTGATCGATCTGTTGGTTAATGGACATGATGGTGAACTCGAAACGATGTATCTTGGGACGCTCTGGTGGTGAGCGTCAACTTTGGAGTCAGAATTGTAGCACCAGTCCTGAAGAGGGGAAAGCCACCGTACGCGATCGGATGCAATGCACGGACAACTGCACTTTGAAGTTAGCGCCGAATCCAGTTGTGATCGGTGTTTCGGACGTGGAGCCGGTTGACTGTCCCACAGCGGCTGCAGACGTCCGCCAGCAATGGCTCACATCCAACGAAGATTCCCCAACCCTTGTACTCCAATCCCGTGTTACCTGCCTCGGCTGATTGCGATACCGAAACACTCGGGATGATCGCCGCGCTGCCGCAATGCGTGCATGGACTTGTCGGAACCCCGACTTTCTTCGTCGAACTTTTCGCGAGCGGTTCATCGCTCATCCTGGTATGCGGTGTTTCTTGGGGGCGATACTTATGCAGTCCGCGAGCGTCGAGGATCAAACGCATCGCGTGAAGTTCTTCCAGGGACAACCCCGACGCCTCTGCCTTATCGACTTCGATTTGCAAGTCTTCTGTGTCTACCTCTTCGAGCTTTGCACGATGAAGCTCAACCACATGAAAGTTGATGGGGCGCTGTGGCGAGTCGCACATACTTGGTTTCGATGGGCAGAGTGTAAAAAAAAGGAACCGCTGGACAGATGATTGCGGGGCAGCTTCCCCTTACAATAGCGACCAACAATCAACAAGTCAGCGTCTCGGATCAAAACGAACGTCTCGATTGACAGCGACATTATCTCAAACTGGAACAAAATGAGTGACAAGATCTCACGGGAACGAAAAACCGCGTATTACGCCGGGACAGCGATTGCTGCATTTGGGCTATTGATGTTCCTGTCCGTCTTCGTCACACATGCACTTAACTTTGGCAACTTTCAAGATTTTGACGGTCAAGTTCGATCGTCGATGTTTCGATCGATTGGTGGCATGGTCGGTGACGCCCTCGACGAGTCGGGCATTCCTGAAAAGTTCAGCGAACGCGGCGAGCGCGTGGTGATGATCCGTTGCACGGCGTGTGGAAAACTCAACGAAGAGGATTCCAAGTTCTGTCAGGAATGCGGAGTCGTAATTTGAGCGACAGCGACTGACAAGAATCAACAGTAGCAACGGAGACGAGTTTCTTGTCTCGTGCCCCGTTACTTTGCCTTACGGCGAACGCGGTCAGCGGGGAACGTCTGGTCGTGAATGATTAGACCTTCAGCTTCGCAGTCACGAATCCATTCCTGGTGAGCCTGCCCAGCCGCATGGTCCAGCGGCAGCTCGCGAAGTCGCCCTGGCATCGTGAACTGGCCGATGTGATGCGTGAACTTTCGACTGCATCGACTGCAGGCTTTTTGCTTCGACTGAGTTTTCCAGTAGGCAAGCAATTCCGACTCGAGCTTTTCGATGGTCAGCCAGGCACGGTGAAGTTCAGCTTTAATCGCTGCTGCTCGGGACAAGCGTTTCGATTGGTCCAGTCAGGATTGTCAGCGTCAACAATGACCGAGCTGGTCGAAGCTATAGTTGCGTGCGCAGCGGAATAGGTCACCGCCAATAAAGGGATTGCGCCGTCATTTCGGCTCTCGCGATGATTGCTTGATCGACTGAGTCGGCTCACCCAAAACTCTTGTGTTTGCCGCTGCTCTGATAGCTAAAAAAAGGGAACGTCGTGACCGCCCCGGAGGGCGGTCATGACGTTCCGGTGGTCAGCGGCGGTGATGGTTGCTGCGTTTGCTGCGGCTGCGGCCGACGTTGTAGCCTTTGCGGCTGCCGGTGCGTTTGCCGGTTTTGTAGAACCACCATGCGACAGTGCCAATGATGATCCATCCTGCGAGAGCGTCCATTGTTACTCCTGACGATAACGAGTGGGGCGGGATGCCTTGGTGAAAGCTCGTGCCCTGTGCGTTTCGTTACGGAGTGTCGTGGACGGTCCATTCGCCGGACAACAAATTGACGCTCGTGTCGGCGTCGGCTGGGATGTCGCGGAGCCAGCGAGTGAACTGGTGAACCATAAGCGCCGCCGCGATGCTGGCGGCATAGATCGTGCTGCGTGACGTGCAGGTTCCTTGCTGGGCTTCGGACGAAGCGAATAGAGTTGAAGCGTAGTGAGTTGACGACGCGCCATTGGTGACGGCGAGAACACGCAGCACTTCGCCCAACATTCGACCGTCGGCCCAGAACGCCGAGCGGCCTTGCACCGATTTCCAAATCGCGGATCTTGCGGCGATGGAATCGACACAACAGAAGACTGCATTGCCGATTTCCTGGCGCGGACGAAAGCGATCCTCCACTCGAATGACTTCGATTGACGGGTCGATTTCACTGATTGCCTGCGAACAAGCAAACGGCTTTGCCCACTCAATCTCGTGCTTTCGATAGCCTTGGGTTGTCGTGTTCGACAAATCAACGGTATCGAAGTCGATCAGTTGGATTCGCGGTGTTCCGATGGCCGCGAGTTGCAGCGAAACCTGACGACCAATCGCGCCGACGCCGATCACGGTTGCGGTGACCTCAGCCAATCGGTCCATCGGGACCAATTGGCTCTGACGCTCGAAGCGGTTTGAAACGGAATTCAATGGCCCGCCTCCAGCAGTCTGTCACTCCAAAGATCAGCCGCTGATGGACCTTGCTCCCACCAATCCGCCTCGTAATAGGCGTCGGTCAACAGGCGGCTTGAAGCGAACGGATCATAGACCGTCACGTTGTCACAGTATTCCATGAACCACTCTTCGTGGTCGGAGGCCGGAAACTCTTGCGAAAACTCAACTCGCGAACGCAAACGTCGATCGGTGCCGGGACCGACGTTGAAACGGGCTCGGGTGTAGGTGTTACCTTCTTCCGCGATGATGTGCATCACAGCCCAATCGACGCCTCCGAAGCAACGCTTGAAGGTTTCTTCGTCAGTGCTACTCGGGGACGGCGACGCACCGGGATGCGTATGAATCCAGATTCTCGCGAACTGTTCCGGCTGCCGCCCGGCGTCGACTTGTTGGTCGAAGAAATCGGCGACGCTATCGTCGTCGAACTCGACGGAAACAACCGTGCAGATTTGTTCGACGAGTTGAATGTCCTCGACGAGCAACAGATCGCCAGCGTTGGAGATACCGAATCCACCGACTTCGGTGGGGCCGACATCACGCAGGTACAGCAACTTTGCCATCGCGTACGGAGTGAACCGCAGGCTGCGGTGGTTCGCTCGTTGCTTCTTCGTCTTCAATCGCTTCGTTTTGCTTGGTGATGCAATCATCGCAGGTTCCTTCAAAGAGACAGGTTTTACAAAAAGAATCGCCGCAGTCGTCGCACGACTTCAGGCACATTTGACAGACATCGTCGCCACAGCATTTGCAGGACGAGATGCACTCACTGCAAAACCGATCCACACATGATTCGCAGCATGTACTGCAATCCAAACACAGCTCGGTTTCGCATTTACAGCAGCCAACGACTTCGTCTTGGTCGACGTTGTCGCCGCATGCCTTGCAACTGACTCCGTTCCAATCTTCGATCTGTACGTAAGCTGAACCAGAGTTGTAGTTACGCAGCACTTGATCGACGATGCAGAAGAAGTCATAGATGCGGCCCTCGTCGAGGGCGCGTCGGATCGCGTCCGCCCCCTCGCCTTCACAAAGCGAGTCGCCTTGCACATGCGGGTGCGTGACGCTGTCGTTGGACGAGGGGCAATTCGGATCGACCGCGAGGACGTCGTAGGGTGACGAGTCCTTGATGAACTTCCAGTTCAAACAGATCTCGAAACTTCCAAGTTCGACGTACTCCAGCGAGATGCACGATGTTTGAACCGTGATTCGCTGGCTGGCACGGTCGATCGACACTTCCTCAAACTCGCCGCGAAGCGCCTCGATGTCTCGAAAAACGGAAGTTGCCGTCGGTTCGAGACGTGGCTTGGTGAGGCGAGTCAGATCGTCGATCGCGTGAGTTGCTCGCATTCGCAGAATGTCGAGTGCGCCACGCAGTTGATCGGCGGCATCCTTTGCTGCGGCTGTCCAGTTCTTGGCTGTGGCTTGTTCAAGCCGTCTCCGCCAGCGACGACACTGATCGAAAGAATCGTCCAGTGAAGTCATTGGTTTGGGGGCAGGGATACCTTGCAGTGCATGCAGGATATCCACTGCCGCCCGGTAGTCTTGCTTGATTTTGTTCTTCATTGTGTTAGCTCCGAAGGAAGCCCAGTCGGGTTAGTCAGCTACTTGCAAACCAACCATCCCGACTGGGCAATGAAGATTGGAATCAGGCCGCGCCTTCGATCTTGAGCGGCGTGAACGAGACGCGGTCACCATCGCGCAGCACTTGGTCAGCAGCGGCAGGTTGCCGATTGACGCGGATCAAGTAGCTGTCGGCGTGGAACGTTCCGACATGTCGCTCGAACATTTGTTGGACGGTGGTGTTTTCAGGGGCTTCGACGTGGTGGGCGTAGCCGCCGGCGTCATTGGAAATGAGCAGTACCTTCATGTTTGGTTCTCTTGGGTCTCGGGGATGTGGTTTTGCGTTTGGGAAAGCGAAGTCGCCGCTGCCCACGAGTGGGCAAGCGGCGACTCGCTACGGTCGGTTGCTTGCAGCGATGAAGTTTCATCGCGTTAGCAACATGCGGCTTCGGGGTCGAAGCGGCCTTCATCGAGGTCCTCGCGAAAGAGGTCGAAGTCGTCCCAGTCGATGACGCGCCCACCGAGCAGAGGATCGGTCGGATCGTCGATTGGTTCCGAAGGATGTGCGATCATGAAGCCGAGGCGTTTGATCGCGGAAATGGATTCGCCGGTGGCAGATGCCACGGCACGGTTGAGATCGTTCTGATTCATCGAGTTAGGTTCCTTAGTGAGTGGGTACAAACGAAAAACCCCGTTCATCTGACTTGGATCAGGTGAACAGGGCTTTGTGAAAACAGCGATGATGGAACGGCTATTTGCGTGAACGAGTTAGCCAATTCTGCTGAAGCCAGGCAACTTCTGCCGCCAAGGCTTCGCTACGTTTGTCAAACGGACCTAGAATCGGTCCATCAACGGGAGACAGGTCGGCGGTCCAACGCGCGTCCTTGGTTGGCTCCACATGGGACCCTCGCGAGATGGCAACGTTGCCAAGTGAGCGAACGTCGATTTGATCGTTGAAGATCAATCGCACGGTGCCGACGGGAGAGACAATGACTTCGGCAACGTTCACCGAGGGCCCCGGATGATGTTGCGACGAGGGCGGTCGATCATTAAGCCATCAAGCGATGCTTGAACCGACGACAGCTTGGCCGAAACGGTTTGCCGAAGATCGTTGCGGTTGCGGAGCGACTTCGGATCGACCCCAGCCAGTATTTGCTGGGCCTGGTCTACGAGTCCGTCAAGTTGTTCGTTTGATCCAATGTTTAGTGATCGAAAGCGACCGAAGAATTCCTCCAGGTTGCCAATGGCACTGTCACGAAAAATCTTCGGCTTTCCGTCATCGCAGCCCGCTAGTCGTTCGGAAAGATGTTCGATCAGCTTTGATAGTTCTTCAATGAATGCCGCTTCCGCCATTCGAACCGCTTCCTCGAATTGCGACTGAACACGTTGGCATTCTTGTTGATACAATGTTGGGTTCAATCGTCGCAAATACTCGGGAGCTTCGACCGTCGGAAATGCCCATTCGACGGCGAATGCACCGTCGAGCGATGTGGGGTAGTCCGACGGATCGAACAGATCACCGAGACGGTCGCGGGCCTCATATGTCAGCTGAGCGAAATGCTGGTCGAGTTTCTGCACTGCGATGACCAGCTCGTCGCGGTAAACCTGCATCGCCGAATCAATGGACTCGACGGCCTCATGCCGAATCAACCGAACGCCGGGCTCAGGGAACGGTAGACTGACTGACTTGTAGTACGCGGTGGCTTGCGTGCGAATGGCAGTCACCTGCCGAAACGTAGCATCACTGGTGTCGACTAGCTTTTTATTGGCACCGAGAAATTTACCTTCGGCATCAAAGGCGTCGGCCGCGCGAGCCTTCTGCTCGCTGCTGAGTGACTTGCGTGTTCCCAACCAGTGAAACGACAAACGCATCGCGGCCATGCGAGACCGTAGATGATCGCTGTGTTGTTGATTGCCCGTGATTGGATCATCGTCAAAAACGAGTGTCATGAAATGGACTCCTGGT
>JBGSIA010000041.1:0-2162 GCA_041751935.1 Pirellulaceae bacterium
CCTTCGAGAACATAAGTGACGATCTCCATGTCGTTGTGGGGATGCGTCCCGAATCCTTGCCCAGGTGCAACGAAATCTTCGTTCATCACTCGCAGCGACCGAAACCGCATGTGATTGCGGTCTTGGTAGCTGGAGAACGAATACGTGTGGTACGTGTTGAGCCAGCCGTGGTCGGCGTGACCTCGATCATTGGCTTTGCGAACTTGAATCATGATCTGAACCCTTCAATACGAACGAACAAGCAGAGACCGAAATGAGCTACCGATTACTTTGCGAGATAACCGCCGTCCACTGGCAATGACGTGCCAGTAGTGAATGAAGCTGCGTCCGACGCCAAGTACAACACGGCAGCGGCGACTTCCTTTGACAAGCCCAACCTGCCCATCGGGTGCTGCGATACAAGCCATTGGCGATTGTCGGAACCTTCTTCACCCGCAAATCGATCAATCATGTCGGTGGCAATGGCACCTGGAGCCACGGCATTGACCCGAATCCCTTGACCCGCCAATTCGAGTGCGGTCGTTTTCGTGATAACTTCGACTGCGTGTTTGGAAGCGATGTAAACACTGGCTCCCGGCATAGCAACGTGTCCGACAACACTGGACGTGTTGATGATGGAACCGCCGCCAGAAGCGAGCATCGCCGGAATCTCATATTTCTGGCTGAGAAACACGCCCAGCACGTTGATGTCAAAGACCTTGCGATAGTCGTCTTCAGTGACTTCGGTAATCGGTCCGCTCTGTTCGATTCCGGCGTTGTTAAAGGCGATGTCCAACCGACCAAAGTGTTTCACAGTTTCATCGACGAGCCGCTTGACCTGATCTTCTTGCGTCACGTCGGTCTGAACAAAGATCGCTTCGCCACCCGCAGATTTGATTTCATCAACGACAGCATTACCCTCTTCCGTGCGTCGTCCAGCGATGACCACTTTGGCACCCGCTTGTGCGAGTTGAATCGCAGTTTCTTTTCCAATCCCCGATGCCCCACCGGTTATCAACGCTACTTTTCCCGTGAATGTCATGATCAAGCCTTTGAGTTTGTGTTACGTGTGAATAGTTGTTGTGTAATGTATCGGTTCAAAAAAATTGCTAGGGTGGCTTGCTCTGGACACTCAGGCGTGCCTTTTCCAACAATCGACTGAGTTGTTTCATCTCCGTGGGTGTGAGATGCCCGATTAACTGATGATGGAGTTCATTCACGGGGGCGTCCATTCGCCGAAGCAGGTCTTTTGCTGAGTCGGTTAGCTCGATGTAGACGACTCGCCGATCTTCGGTGCATCGTTCCCGCCGAATATGCCCCTGGGCCTCCAGTCGATCCAGAAGCCCCGTCATTGCGGGGACGACCTGGATCATCCGTTCGCCAATCTCTTGGCACGGCATCGGTTTTCCCTCGCCCCGCAGAATACGCAACACGTTGTACTGGGAAGCCGTGAGATCGAATTCACGAAACAAACGGCCAAACCGATTCTGAAACTGGTCGTTGGTTCGCAGAATATTCAGGAGTGCTTCCTGTTCCGGCGAATCGAACGGTCGCTTCTTTTTCAGTTCGTTTTGAAGTTGGTTCTTGGACATGCATTTTTCCTTCATGTCAGATAGATTACGTGTGAACTATCGACACGTCAACTGTGTTGCGTGAGGATTTTTTCTGGCCGCCGGAAATCGCTGGAAACCCTGCCAATTGGACGCTTTTCAGCAAATGGGACAGTTGGTGTGTTCGACTTGCCAAGGTTTGCCGGACTCACCCTCAGCGTCAAAACACCGAGGGCGTCCAACATGAATCGATTCGATTCTTGCTTGCATCGTGAGTTTACTTGAGTGCGGACAGATCAGCACCGTGGTTGATGTGAAAGACTTGACCATCAATCACAAGAGCGGGAACCGACTTTACGCCAAGTTTTTCAGCTTCGGAGACACGGCTCTTCTCGCTACCCAGATGCACCTTTTCAACTTGTGACTTGAGGGCATCAGCAACGGTTTGTTCAGCCGAAACGCAGACGGGACAGCCAGCGTGATAAAAAATTGCTTTTGACATTCGAACATTCTCTCTTCGAGTGGTCAGTGAATCCGCTCGGAACCTCGCCGATGAAACTAGATTCACTGTTCGGCAAACTTTAGGTGGACTAGAATGATACGTCCAATACGAAGTTCTGATCGAACTGATCG
>JBGSIA010000042.1:0-11458 GCA_041751935.1 Pirellulaceae bacterium
TCATCTCCGTTGTAAATGGCGTCCAAGACCGACATGAACTCAAACGGACGAACAAAGAACGGTCCTGCCGTGGGCGTCATCTCAGGATCATCAAGACTGATGAACAAGCAACCATTCCGCTCGTCCACTTCGACAATCTCACCTGACCAAACAATGTCGTCTTCGTAGTCGGCTTCTTCATAGAATCGATCCGAGTAACGTTCATCGTCGTCAAGCGACTTCGGGCGAAACGCTTTCGCTCCTTCCCACGTCCAATCGAACTCGACCGACGAGCCGACATGAACGACGAAAATGGCCCCACGATCTTTCTCAGCAAAGATGCTGACTCGGTGGCAGTTCAGGCGTTTCCATCGTGACCCGTCTCGATACTCTTGGCGAACTGCGACAGCCGCATCCTTGAGTTGCTGATCGTCACCATCGGGCAAACCGAGTTTTCCTTCAAACCGTGCGGGTTCAAAGTCCGTCTCAGTGGACGCCTCTCCCAGCATTTCGGTATCCGTGTCTTCATTCACTTGGTCACTCCCGTTCCCAAAAATGTCTTAGGCATGGGGCAGCATGGAAATGGTTCTTGGATTCTGAACTGATGCGATCATGGAATCGGTGAAACAGAATTCGGCGGATCGTCTTGCCGTGTTGATTCGCCGTTGTCCGGCATCGCTCCCTTCAACTCGTTCAATGGATCACGTTGAACACCCTCACGCATCTCAGGAGGAGAAAAGGGCGTCTCTGTTCGTGTGCGTGTCTCGAAGCGTGTCAACGGAACCTCACGAGAATAACCGATCCCTGCAAGGTCTGAGTCCTCGTCCGTCACCACCTGAAGCATATTTTCAAGACGGTGATATTGCCCGTGATCCGCATCTTGCAAGCATCGATACACTTCCCACTGCAAACGGTTCATTTGTTGCTGCAATTGACGCCAGTCTGAACTCGCCTTGATGCTCTCTTGGTAAGCCTCACCGAGCCTTGTAAGCGGATCGTCGTACTTGTGCTGCTCGGAATGGGAATATGCGAACAGATCGTTCTGATTGACGGTCGAGAAGTCGCTGAAGACTGCACGTCTCTCCGCTTCCGAAAACCCAAGATCATTGAGCCGCTTTAAGACAAGCATCGCCATCAATCGTTCGTCGCCCTGAAATGGAAAACCTTCGATTTCACTGACCACTTCAATTGTCTGGCGTTGTGATCGAGATTGAATGCCGCACTCCAATCCGAAGTAGCAAGTCGAGCTAAAAAGCAAGACAGAGATGGCAAATGAATACGGATAACGTTGCGGGCAAGCAATCGTCAGTGCCGCAAACTTTTCTGCTCGCTCCTCTTCTTTGATCGTCAGATTAAAGAGTCCCAAAAGCAATGCCCCGAAACCCAGAACTGCCGTAACAGCCAGGCCAAAGATTGGCTGAGTTGCTAAGCCCGACAGATATCCCGTAAGCAAGCCAAACACGGCCGTTGAAAAAATGATCGATAGCTTCCGTGTATTCATTCTGGCAAGTCAGTGGGGTTATTCGGGACTGTTACCAGAAAGTTATTGATCAATCGATGCCTGGCTTTTGATTGACTGGACTACCTGCTCAAGCAAAACGTCATCAAGAGTCGCCAGAAACATGAATTCTTTTGGGCACTGCAAAGCCCTCTGCCGAATCACCACAGGCACTCGATCCGTCAACATCAAGAGTTCGTCTTCGTCCGTCTGCAAAGCGTCGGCAAGCTTGTGGACAAAGGCTTCGCTCGGATAGTCGCCAGCGGTTAGCCGTTCGTTCTCGACCTTGTTCACGTAAGACAGGCTCACACCCAAAAGATCAGCGAGCTTTTGCTGGGTCAAATTGCGTTGTATTCGCAGTTGCCTCACTCGTTCGCCAAATCGCATTCTCTTCTCCTTTGGTCGGATTGCCGGGCACCCCCCAATACGGTACGGTATGCGTACAAACTGGTCAAGAACTGGCGTCAAGCCGGGGGCAAAATAACTGGGCGAGACTTCATGCCAACAGCAAAAATTACGACGACGAGTGCGGACTCGGCGGTAGTTGAGCCGTTTGAGATTCGAAGTGGAAACACTACACGTCTCGTCTTTAAGCCCGAAATCGTTCAGAACTCACGAGACGAAGAGAAAGCTGTTCGAGGCAAGCTAGTTTGGCAACGTCGTGGGGCATCTCAGCGAGGTGAATGCTGGGAAGACGAAAGTCAGTTCAAGCTGAGCACGATGAAAGCGGGCACTGGCATCACGCTCGAATTGAAGACGGACGAGTTGTATTTGCTGACACAGATCGTCCGAGGTCTCTACGGTGTTTACTGGAAAAACGGAAAACGCCTTCCTCGAAACGGCGAAGAGTTTGAGCTTGCGGACTACGCCAAGACCGCAAAGACCCTTGACACTTTCGGCAACGCCGCTGAGCTACTAAAGGCTGTCGGCGACGATGGCTTTGTCGGATTGCTTCAACTTCTCAGCAAGCAGGAGAACGCCTCGGAAGTTATTGAAGCACTATCGGGCCTGGATTTGGCTGAACTCAGTGAAATCAATTCGCTGGCGGGTTTAAGCATCTTGAAGCAAGCTCTCACTGTTTGGAAAACGGAATCAAGCAACTCGAATGAAGAGTTTTGGCAAAAGAAGTTGAGCGAGTTTTCGTTTGTCCTGTCACAGGTGTTCTCGTCACCCGTGGTCGTGATTGGCGAGAAAGCTCATGTCGGGGGCAAGAACGTCAACAACCAAGGCGGGAAGCAGACCGATTACTTGCTGAAGAATGCTTTGACCAACCATGTTCTGTTAACCGAGATCAAAACGCCAGTAACAGCTTTACTCGACAAGACCGCTTACCGAGGGAATGTGTTTGCACCGTCGAAGGAGCTTAGCGGTTCAGTGAATCAGATTGCAAGTTACAAGCTCAAGCTGAGTAAAGAATTTGATAGTCTGCGAAACGAAACACGGGATTCCACAGGTGAGGAGATTCGGTACGTCGAACCGCATTGCTTGGTGATCATTGGCAACACGGACCAATTAAGCACGTCAGCCGAAGCAGACTCGTTTGAACTCTATCGGCGTGGACTGAGAAACACCGAAGTAATTACATTTGACGAACTCTTTCACAAGATTGAAGTCCTTGTGAAATTGCTTCAAGGAGAAGCTTAGATGGCGAACGGAAACGGCAAAACATCGACAACTGTCTCGCAGTCCGAGATCAACGGCATACTCTGGAAGGCGTGCGATACGTTTCGGGGAGCGGTCGATCCATCGGAGTACAAGAACTACATCCTGGTGATGTTGTTTGTGAAGTACATCTCCGATGTGTGGCAGGATCATTACGCCAAGCTGGTCGAGGAGTACGGTGATCCGAAGAGCAAGACTGCTAAGGAGCGGATTGAACGGCGATTAAAGCGGGAACGTTTTGTGCTTCCCGCCCACTGCACGTTCGACTCGCTCTATGAACAGCGGAACGCCGCCAACATTGGTGAAGTCATCAATACGGTGCTCGATGAGATTGAAGACTCTAACAAGGAGAAACTGGAAGGGGTCTTTCGAAATATCGATTTCAACTCGGAAGCCAGCCTTGGTCAGACGAAGGAGCGGAACAATCGGCTCAAGTCGCTGCTAGAAGACTTTAGCGATCCCCGCCTTGATCTGCGTCCCAGCCGTGTCGGGACGATGGATGTCATCGGCAACGCCTACGAGTATCTAATTGGCAGATTTGCCGCCAACGCCGGGAAGAAAGCGGGCGAGTTCTACACGCCCCCTGAAGTTTCGACATTGCTTGCTATGTTGGTCGATCCCCAACCGGGAGAACGCATCTGCGATCCGGCGTGCGGGTCTGGGTCGCTGCTGATCAAATGCGGTCAACGAGTCGGCTCGAAAGATTTTTCACTGTGGGGACAGGAGAACATCGGGGCGACATGGGCACTCTCTAAGATGAACATGTTTCTGCACGGGATGGACAATGCTCGCATTGAATGGGGCGACACGATCCGCAATCCAAAGTTGCTCTCCGACGACAGACTGATGAAGTTCGAAGTCGTCGTCGCCAATCCGCCGTTTTCGCTCGACAAGTGGGGGCAGGACGAAGCCGGTGCCGATCATTACAACCGGTTTCACCGAGGCATCCCGCCGAAAAGCAAAGGGGACTTCGCCTTCATCTCGCACATGATCGAGACGATTACCGAGACCAGCGGACGGGTCGGCGTGGTCGTGCCGCATGGCGTGCTGTTCCGTGGCTCGACCGAAGGGAAGATTCGCCAGCAACTCATCGAAGAGAATTTGCTCGATGCGGTGATCGGTCTTCCGGCGAATCTGTTCTTCGGCACCGGTATCCCCGCCGCCATTTTGGTCTTCCGCAAGCAGAAGCCCGACAAGACGGTCGTCTTCATCGATGCCAGCCGAGAGTACGTGGACGGCAAGAATCAGGTGTCGCTGTCGGATGCTCACTTGGAGAAGATCGTCGCCACTTACAACGCACGTGAGAACGTAGACAAGTACGCCTATGTTGCCGACTTCGATGAGATCAAGGAGAACGATTTCAACTTGAACATTCCCCGCTACGTGGACACGTTCGAGGAAGAAGAGGAAATCGACATTCGGGCAGTGCAGGCGGAGATCGACGAACTCGATGCCGAGTTAGCCCAAGTTCAAGTGCAGATGCAGGGGTATCTGAAGGAGTTGGGATTTCAATGACCGCCACAAAACTCCCCAAACAATGGGCAATGATTCCGTTGGAGGAAGTTGCCACGTTCACGTCAGGAGGAACGCCGAGTAAGGCGAACGATAGCTACTGGAACGGTGACATTCCTTGGATTTCCGCCAAGGATTTGAAGTCGTTCTACCTCCGTGATTCGATTGACAAGATCACGAGTACCGCAACCAGCAATGGAACTCGCCTCGTACCTGAAGGTTCGATCCTGATCCTAGTCCGGGGGATGACCTTGCTGAAGGACGTTCCAGTTGGCGTTACCACCTGTCCGATGGCATTCAATCAAGACGTGCGGGCACTCGTCGTCAAGAAGGAGTTTGACGCTCGTTTCATTGCATATTCACTCGTGAATCGAAAAGCAGAATTGATGTCTCTGGTGAACGTTGCGGGACACGGCACCGGAAGACTCGCAAGCGAACTTCTTCAGTCTGTCCCAATTCGAGTACCAAAGAATCTCTACGAACAGCAGAAGATCGCCGCCATTCTTTCGACGTGGGATCGGGCGATTGAATTGACCGAGAAGCTGATCGCCGCCAAGCGAAAACGCAAACAAGCCCTCATGCAGCATCTTCTCACCGGCAAGGTGCGATTGCCTAAGTTTCAGGGTGATGAACGTAATCAGGCGGCGGGTATCGTCCGGGTTCCTTCAGCAGTCCGTCGAGGTCTTTACCCTCCAAGTGTTCAACCGGGAATTCCAAAGATTATCCTTCGACCGAAGGGCTGGGATGAAACGACAATGGACAAAATACTTCGCATCGAGAAGCGATCCATCGAACTACTTGACGACAAAGAATACCAACTCGTCGTTGCGAAGAGAAACCGAGGGGGAATTGAGCCAAGGGAGAGATTGCGTGGATACGAAGTGAAAACTCCGACTCAATTCGAGGTTAGAGCAGGCGACTTTGTAATCTCAAAACGGCAGATCATTCACGGGGCTTGCGGTGTCGTCCCTGCTTCGCTCGACGGGGCAGTCGTCTCGAATGAATACTCAGTTTTCACCGTCAATGGATCATTGGACATGGAATTTCTGAAGTACCTCAGTCACACACTCTACTTCCAGCAGACATGCTTCCATGCCAGCGTTGGCGTAGCTCTCGAAAAGATGATTTTCCGTTTGGAAGAATGGCTGAAGTTTCCGTTTTTGATCCCAACATTTGACGAGCAAAGAGCGATTGTTTCTGTCCTTGCGGCAATGGATAACGCAATTTGTTTGCTTTCGAAGCGTTTGAGTCTTCTTTCTCAGCAGAAAAAGGGACTCATGCAACAGCTTCTCACGGGCAAAGTCCGGGTCAACGCATCGAAACAGGAGTCTATCCATGCCTGATGTCGTGCAATTCTCCGATGCCGTGGCATCCGTCACCGGCAAGAAGCATCTGCTGTTGGGGAACGGCTTCAGTCGGGCATGTCGTGACGACATTTTCGCTTACGGAAAACTCTTTGACCAAGCGGACTTCAGTAATCTTTCCCCTTTCGCCAAGCAAGCATT
The DNA here is from genome assembly GCA_041751935.1 of Pirellulaceae bacterium. Taxonomy (GTDB): domain Bacteria; phylum Planctomycetota; class Planctomycetia; order Pirellulales; family Pirellulaceae; genus JBBSJZ01. The sequence goes on from JBGSIA010000042.1 coordinate 6,157, forward strand.
CCAACTTCTCGACTCGACCGATTTCGAGATCGTTATTGATGCACTCATACGAGCAAGTAAGCTCCTTGGTCTCTATTCTCAAACCAGTCAAGAGTTAGCAGGTGTTTTGCAAAACGATGCCAATGGACTCCGAGAAGTCCTTGTCGCTGCTGTAGCTGGGAGCCATCCTGATCGCCCAAGCGATCTGACGGGGACCGAGTGCCAATACTGTAAAGCGTTCCTAGTCAATTTCGACGACACCTACACTCTCAACTACGATTTGCTTCTCTATTGGGTGTTGATGAACGACCAGACCAAACCGGCGATCACCTGTGACGATGGATTTCGTCAGCCCGAAGATGGGGTGGAAAAATGGGTGACATGGGACAGCAGTGCCCATTCACAGAATATCTATTACCTGCATGGTGCCTTGCACATTTACAACGCTGGTGCGGAAATTCAAAAGTACACGTGGTGCAACACTGGACTTGCTCTGCTTGACCAGATTCGAGCCGCACTTAACGACGAGAAGTATCCGATCTTCGTCGCTGAAGGCGATTCGGATCAAAAGATGACCCGAATCAATCGAAGCAGCTTCTTGGGACGTGCATATCGCAGCTTTGAAAACATCGGTGGTGCATTGTTTGCTTACGGCATGTCGTTCGGCGAAAGCGACCGCCATATCATGCGTGCGATTGTGCGGAGCAAGGTAGAGAACCTGTTCGTTTCTCTTTACGGTGATCCCGACTCAGAGTGGAACAAGGCATTAGCTGGGGTCGTGGAGGGGCTTGCCGAGGAACGGAGACAGGTTCCAAGGAAGAAGCCTTTGAATGTGACGTTCTATGATGCATCTTCAGCAAAGGTATGGAGACCATGATGGAGCCAAGCACATATTTTATGTTGTCGAATCGTAGTGGGCGAGGAGGATAACTCATGGCAGTCTCGGAGTTCCTCGAAGATTTGGTCTCGCACCTGCCTGCGTTACAACTTTTGCAACAGGTCGGCTACCGGTATCTTACGCCGACCGAGGCACTCGACCTGCGAGGCGGAAAACGCAGCCGGGTTGTGTTGGAAGCGATCCTCTACGAGCAACTCCGCAAGCTGAACCAGATCAACGTCAAGGGACAAACGCACGACTTCACCGAGACGAACCTCAAAAATGCCGTTGATGCCCTGACGAACATTCCATTCGATGGGTTGGTGAAGACCAACGAGCAGGCATACGACCTCCTGACGCTCGGAAAAGCCGAAGAGCAAACAATCGACGGGAACAAGCGGAGCTACACGCTTCAGTACATCGATTGGGAACACCCAGAGAACAACGTCTACCACATCGCCGATGAGTTCGAGGTCGAGCGGACGGCTTCGCACGAACTACGGCGACCGGACATCGTGCTGTTTGTCAACGGAATTCCGCTTGCGGTCATCGAGTGTAAACGACCGGACGAGCATGATGCGGTTGAGGTTGGCATCAGCCAGCATCTTCGCAACCAACGACAGGGCGAGATTCCCGGTTTGTTCGTCTACTCGCAATTGTTGGGATCGATCTGCCAAAACCACGGTAAGTACGCCACGACCGGCACGCCGAAGAAGTTCTGGGCAGCATGGAAAGAGGATCACGCCGACGATCTCGACATGAGGCTCGCCAAACTGATCAACACGCCGCTGAACGCTGAGCAGTTAGCTCGGATGTTCGAGAGCCGAAAACCTTGGGTGGTCGCCAAGATGCAGGAAGTGCTGGCGGCGGGGCAACGGTTGCCGTCGCCACAGGATCGGTTGCTGTACTGCCTGTTTCGACCGGAACGCCTGTTGGAGATGGCATACCGCTACATCGTGTTCGACAAGAATATCAAGAAGGTCGCCCGTTACCAGCAGTATTTCGCCATTGGGGAGACGCTGGCGAGGGTCACGAAGTCGAAAGGCGATGAGCAACGACCGGGCGGCGTGATCTGGCACACAACCGGAAGCGGCAAAAGCCTGACGATGGTAATGCTCGCCAAGGCGTTATCGCTGGAACCAACGATCAAGAATCCGAAGGTGGTCATCGTCACTGACCGGATCGATCTCGACCGGCAAATCTGGAAGACATTCCTCGCCTGCCGCAAAACGGTCGAGCGGGCGAATAGCGGTAGTCATCTCGTGCGGTTGGTTTCGCAGGGGAAAGCGGACATCATCACCACGATCATCGACAAGTTCGAGTCAGCGGCATCGACACACGATCTACGGGACGAGGGCAACAACGTCTTCGTGCTGGTCGATGAAAGTCATCGCAGTCAGTATGGGCTGGCTCATGCCAAGATGAAGCAGGTCTTTCCGAACGCCTGCTACATCGGTTTCACCGGCACGCCGCTGCTGAAGAAAGAAAAGAGCACTGCCACGAAGTTCGGCGGCTTCATCCACACTTACCCGATGCGGAAGGCAGTCGAAGACAAGGCGGTGACGCCGATCCTGTACGAAGGTCGGATGTCGGAACTGCACGGCGATCAGAAAGCCATCGACAAATGGTTCGAACGGATCACGAAGGACTTGTCCGATGAGCAGAAGGTCGATCTCAAGAAGAAGTTTCGACGGGAAGAAGAACTGACCAAGACTTCGGAGCGACTGTACGAGATCGCTTTCGACCTGGTGACGCACTTTTGTGAGAACTTCAAAGGGACGAAGTTCAAAGGGCAGTTCGCCGTCAGCAGTAAAGCGATGGCACTCAAGTATCATCAGTTGTTCGAAGATATCGGTAAGGAATATCCGGAGCGGAAGATTGCCTCCAGCGTGATCATCTCGGCTCCTGACACACGAGAAGACAACGAAACGATTGAAGAAGAGGACATACCGGAAATCCAGCAGTTCTGGAAACAGATGATGGAGAAGTTCGGCTCGGAGAAGAAGTATCTCGAACAGACCATCGACGATTTTGAGAAGAAGCCGACACCCGAAATCATCATCTGCGTGGACAAGCTGCTGACGGGGTTTGATGCTCCTTGCAACACGGTGTTATACATCGACAAGCGGCTGCGGGATCACAACATTCTGCAAGCCATTGCCCGTGTGAACCGACTGTTCGATGGTAAAGACTTCGGGCTGGTCGTCGATTACCGAGGCATTTTCGGGGCACTCGATGAAGCGGTTAAAAAGTACGACGCTTTGGGTGATTTTGACGAAGATGATCTCGAAGGGACATTCACGCAGATCGAAGAAGAAATCGCCAAGCTCAAGGAACGGCACACGAACGTCTGGTCGGTCTTCAACGGCGTGCAGAACAAACAGGACTTGGAAGCCATGCAGCAACATCTTCGTCCTGAAGACGTGCGGCAAGACTTCTACGATGCGTTGAACGAATTTTCGAAGACACTGCAACTTGCGATGTCGTCCTCCAAATTCCATGAGGAGACGCCAAAGGCAACCGTGCAGCGGTACATCGACGACATGAAGTATTTCCGCAACCTGCGGGCAGCGGTCAAGCAGCGGTACAACGAATCGGTCGATTACAAGGAGTACGAAGACCAGATTCGGAACATGGTCGATAAGTACATCGGTGCCGACGAAGTGAAGCGGATTGTCGAGCCGGTCAATATATTCGAAGTGGACAACTTGGACGAGGAACTCGAAGGGATTGAAGGCACGGCTGCGAAAGCGGATTACATCGCATCACGGGTCAAGAAGACCTGCGTTGAAAAAATGGAGGAAGACCCGGTTCTCTATCAGAAGCTTTCTGAAGTCATCGACGAAGCGATTCAGGAGTACCTCGAAAAGCGGCTGAGCGAGGAAGCGTATTTCCAGAAGATGTTCGAGGCGTGGAACGAGGCGAAGGATCAAGGCTCCTCAAAAGTCCCGGCAGAGTTGCGAAGCGATCCCGAAGCCAAAGCGTACTTCCGGTTATTGCAGGAGGGCTTCGAGAAGGTTGTGCATAGTCAGTCGGTTGTTGCTGAATCGGCAGTCACCTATGAAACTTCGGATTCCGCAGGAAGCACTCGCACCGATCTTGCCGCCATCGCAGCCGAGACAGCGTTGAAGGCACGGAATATCATCGAGGAACGAAAAATTCGGGACTGGACGGACAACCGGGATGTCGTCAACGCCATGATCAACGAACTCGACGATCTGATGTTTGCCGCCAAAGGGCGATATGACTTGCCTTTAACCAGCGACGACATCGATGAGATTCTGGAAAAGATCATTCAGGTCGCCAAACGTCGGGAGATGCAGCCATGAGCCGAGAGGTCGAACGAGCGGTGGCTGCGTTTCTTGGGGAAGCCGAGATCGATTGGGAGAAACTCAAGCCCGTTGTGTGCTTCGTTATTCTCTGGAATCGGTTGGAAGCAAGGTTTGGTAACCACCTTTCACTTGCTCAGCTTCAGCGTGAGTCATACCGTGTGGCAGGTTCGGCAAATTTTGACATCTTGAAATACACGCCACACATTGATTTCTTCAAGCAGCGTTACACAGCCAATCCGCATTTCCTCCAAGGACTGTTCAGGGTCGGAAATGGCGAAGCCCCCGTGCGTCAATCAGTTGAGAATTTGATTTCGAACGCCGCCCTGACGCCTCAAGATCAGCTTCAAGGCGTTTTGATGGTTCCGTACCGTATTCGAAACAATCTTTTCCACGGGAACAAGGAAACATCGCATTTGTACTCTCAGACAGACCTCTTCAAGCATGTGAACGAAGTTCTTTGCTTGTTTCAGGAGGACTTCTGACTCATGAGAGAACTCTCTATCCAATACGGTCGCAAGCGGATCGAGTTCCAACTGTCATACTCGCCCCGCAAGACGCTGGCGATTGATGTGCATCCCGACCTGTCGGTGGTCGTCACGGCTCCAAAGGACGCTGACGATACGGCGGTCGAACAGAAGATGTACAAGCGAGCGGCGTGGATCATCCAGCAGCAGCGATTCTTCGAAAATTACCTGCCGTCGATCCCGCCACGGCGATACGTCAGCGGCGAATCACATCGATACTTGGGACGGCAGTACCGGCTGCGGGTACACAAGGGAGACAAGGATGCCGTCAAGATGGCACGAGGGCAAATCAACGTCTACCTGATCGATCCGTCGAAGAAGGCACGGATCAAGACGCTCGTAGTCGGCTGGTTCCGCCAGCGTGCCGAGGTCATCTTTCGAGAACTGTTCGACGAGATGGCGGCAAAGGCTGAGCGTCACGGCATCACGGCAGACAACTTCGAGATTCGCCGCATGAAGAACCGCTGGGGAAGCTGCACAAAAATAGGTCGCATCCTGTTGAACCCCGATCTAATCATTGCTCCCAAAATATGCATCGAGTACGTGATCGCTCACGAACTCTGTCACCTGCAAGAACACAACCACGGCAG
>JBGSIA010000043.1:0-37149 GCA_041751935.1 Pirellulaceae bacterium
CGAGTCATTGAGGCCTGGGGCTTCACCTACAAATCATGTTTCGTTTGGATCAAACCTCAACTCGGGATGGGGAACTACTGGCGCGTCTCGCACGAGTTCTTACTGTTCGGAGTCCGCGGCCACCTACCATTCCTCGATAACGCGCAGCGTAGTTGGCTCCTTGCTCGACGAAAGCGCCATAGCTCAAAACCCTACGCGATACGAAAAGCCATTGAACAAGTGAGTCCTGGTCCTTACCTCGAACTATTTGGACGGGAGGAACTCCCCAACACCCAGTGGACCGTATTCGGAAATCAAGTCGAGCGACGACTGTTTTAGAACGGCCCACCGGGCGCGGCGTGCGGCAACACGTGATCCGCGTCCGGATGGGCTCTCAGAGCTCCCCCGAAGGGAAGAAAGTGCATTATGGACGAAAATACCAAACTACTGAAGACGATCGCAGCCAAACTGGAACTAATTGCCGACTTGCTCGGCAAGCCACCCCTACAAGAGGCATTGGTTAAGCAATCGTATTCCTGTGGTGAAGTCTCGAAACTGACCAAGCTCTATGGCTGTCAGGCCTATGAAACTTTCACCGTCCGTCTTGCCTGCTCGCAAGGGCGTATCCACGCGGATAAACGCACCAACGGAAACTGGTCGATTCCGAAAAAGAGCGTCTTTAAAATCCTCGAGCATGGCATTGCTCCTGAACAGGAATTGGTCGTTTAGCTCACGGCCCTCCACTGCATCAAGGAGGCGACAGGCAGCTCAACAGCCTGTTCGCTTTCTTGGTTTGCGTTTCTACCATGAACCTCTTCATGATCTCTCAATGTGCATCTGCTACTGCCTGTGTTTCGTTGTCAGGCAATGCATCAAAATTCAGCACTGAGATGGCCGAGTGGAGCTGCTCCGGGAACAAATGCCGGTACCGCCTACGCGACGCCTCGGTTTGATGTCCCATGAACTCATCAATCAGCCGTTGGTCAACGCCCTTGTTGGCAAGGTTGCTGGCGAAGGAATGCCGAAAGATGTGATAGCCGCGCAGGACCGACCACTCGCTTTTGGTAGTCACCGCGTCAAAGGCCTCCCGCGAAACTTTATCGCACAGTGGGGCCAAGTTGTTCTTGCAGAACAAAAACTGCCCTCCAGGATGGTCCTGCAGTAGTTCATCCAAGATCAATTTCAAATTCGGATGCATAGGCACTTGCCGGAACGAAAACGTCACCCGCTGGGACCGCTTTTTTTCGCGAATCTGGATACTCGGACCCTCGATATCGAAGTGCTGGGCTCGAAACATTTCAGAGCGTCGGCAGCCCGTGTAAGCACAGAATGAAAGTGCCGCGTAGATGTAACGGAAGCGTGGCAACTCTGCACAGCGAGCCTTAACGTGCCTCAAGAACGAGCCTATATTTTGCTCACTCAGGAACAGGCATTCCCAGAATTTAGCGATGTCGGCTGCGTTCAATCCGCCGCGTTCGATGGCTCGCTCGATTTCAGCCCGCGTCATGAAACGTGGCTTATCCTCAGGGCGTGGCTTGCGGACGCTGCCGAGTGGATTATCCCCGGAGACTAGATTCTCGCCGCGAGCGAACTCCCACAGTTGTCGGAATGTGGCCAGTTCTTTGGATATAGTCACGGGCGAGATCGTTTTGCCGTGGCGTCCTGGCTCCGTCTGGCGTGTCTTCACATAATCGCGAAGGTTGGCGGAGGTCACTTCGCTGAGTGATGTTTCTGGTCCAAGCAATCGCCGCAGGTGGTTTAGGTGGTGGGATTCGGTTTCGATCGTCGAATCCTCTTTGGTACCCCAACCGTAGCTGCCAAGGTATTCCTCGGTAATCGCTTCGAGCGTTACACGTTTGGTGATCGCCGGTCGTTGATGGTTTGCAGAGCCTGTAATTAAGATCCGCCAAAGTTGATCGGCGGTCATATTCGCAGGGGTAGGGAGCAGCCCGGCGTGAAGTTTTTCGAGGGCGAATTCGACCGCCCCTTTTAGGCGATTGGCGACTGTCGAACTTTTCGTCCGTAGCGAACGATGAAAACGCGTCCCGTCATAGCGGAACGCGAGCGCGTAGACCCCGTAACGGGACCGGCTCAAGCTGGCCATTGGAAGGTTCCTTCAGATTTTTAGAAGCTCTGGTGCAGGTCTATACACGGCGGTTGCCGCCGCACGGTGTGCATAGCCAACGAAAAAAGCGAAGTCACACGTCTGTCACACGCGTTCTTCGCTATTGGTCAGAAACCCTTGTTTTTCTTGGGTTTCTGAAGCTCCCCGAGCGCAACCCTCTTCGTAACAATACTCTCTGCGCTCAAAATTCGTAAAGCCTTTCTTCGAAAGGACTTACGAAGTTCGAGACCCGCTTGATCTGTTTGCTTACGAAGAGGTTCGAATAATGGGTTAACACCACATCAATTGGTAATCATAGCATCGTCAGCCGAACTGGACAACATCAAGGACCATAATATCGGTCACTCAAAGCATCATCGAGTAACCGATAAGAGAAATTTACCCCACCTGTCTCAAATTCGTCAGAAAACTCCCGAATGTCTTTGCACTCAGCAGGGCGGTTTGCTGAAAAGCTACTCACGCAAGGCCGCTTAATAAGTTAGCCTGTCACGGCGTCGGAGCATAGGTCCAACGAGTCAGGCTAAAAGCGGCTACTCTTAAAAAGGGATTGAGGGCTATATCCATTTATGATTTTCCTCGGAGCGGAGTTCTCTTGCCTTACGTCCAGAAACTTCATACTAGCTTCTCCTATGTAAACAGCAACATGGCCGCTTCCACCATTTACTTTCCATCCAACGATATCCCCGATCGTTAGACCAGTGTAGCTATTGTCTATGCCGACATAGGCCGGGTTGCTACCCATTAGCGAATTTGCGTCTTCCCAGGGAATGTTCAAAGCTGCCGAGACAAATCCGCTGCAACCCTTCTCGTAGCTGTTACCCTCATTGAAAAGAGATTTTGCCCGATTTGCAACCGAACTACTGAACTGAACAAGATCATCAGTAATTTCTAAGAATGAACTACACGGTTGGTTATAAGAAGCGGTCTTGCACTCTGCGTTTCTGACTGCGCCGCTCGGTTCGACCACAACCAGTCTGACGCCTAACAGGTCTTCCCCACATTTCCACCATTGGCCAACTAAATCTTTCACATGATCGCAATCAACATCGGACGGTGAAGTACCGCCGGATGCAACCTCAAACAGGTTCTTGTTACCCGTTGAGGGTTTTGGCTCGCCAGTCCAACAGGTGATGCTTCCAGATGTTTGATTGTGAACACGGGCCCCAAAAAGTGCAAATGGAACATTTTCAGCCATGCAATTTCGACCGCATGCGAATCGTCTTTCGAGCATAGAAATTCTTGCTGCCAACTCGCCCACGGCCTTACCAATTTCAAATTCGGTCATCTTCTTCGCATTCTTTTAGAAATATTACTTCGAATCTCCCTGGATCAGACCTTGATCTCGGAACTACTCAGAGACTGCGGCTAACGTAATCAAAATCTACAATCGGTTTCTGCATTTCCAAGATCGACTCGTTGGTTACTCTCGGTGTGAAGCGCTATGTAAACATGTCGTACAAATCGGGAAAAAATTCTGCGTTGTCTATTGTAGCAACCTTTGCTCCCCTGCGAAAATCTGGGGGGCGACTGTAATCCTAGCATATCCAGCGCTATTCGATGTCAGGATCGGTGGACTTTCAATTCAAAGGATAGACGTAATGGCATCTTGAACCTGCACTATTAGAGATGCCAGATAGCTAGATGGGGAATATCAAAATACACAGTATTAGAGATTCGCGGAAAAGAACTTAACGGTTTGATCGAAAGATTCGTTTCTGGCATTCGTATTTGCGGTATCCGCTCCTTGAAATCCATGGTTGCCGCCGGGGAAGTAGCTATAAGAAACAGCATTGCCCTCATCTTGGAGCGACCCCTTGATGGGATCCGCATTAAGTTGACGTGGCACGAGACCGTCATTTTCTCCATGGTGAATATGCATCTTGCATGCTGGGTTGGTCGATGCCCCCAATCCCATCAGTGGCGACTCGTTCCCCAAGTCTAGATTCGGAGGAAATCGAAATGGCGAAAAGTATCCCACCCAGGCACTGGCAGTGTCACGTAGCCTCAAAGTAAGAAATCCACCTAGCGAAAAGCCAAGTAAACCAACTCGATTCGGGTCGATATTAGGAAGAGTCTTCGTTGCAAGAACTGCGTCCCGGAGGACCTGCTCCCATTCAACATGCCTTTGAATGACTTGGAGAAATACGGAATTTGATTCTCCATGTTCGATCGATGGGTTCTTGGCGAGATAGTCCGGAACCAACGCCAAAATACCATTCTCAGCGAGGGACTTCGCATGGCGGATGATCTCTGGCTTCCATTGGGTGGTTAGGCCATCACTGCCGTAAGCAATGACGACAGCGCGCTCGTACGAAATCGTAGGCTCATGCACGATCCAGCCTATTTGTTCGGTACTACCTGACTTTCCTGTCTCAAAAAATGCGGGAATCACCGTAATGTCCTCTCATGAGATGTTCGGTTCCATGTCTTTTCTTTAGTGCGGCTATCGATCACGAATCTGTTACTTGCTCAACACAGCAGTCTCTCTCTCAGCTTCCACAACCTTTCTCAACAACAAATTGCCGGTGTCGCCCTGAAACTGTAAATGTGGTCGTGCAGTCTTGATACAGATAGCGTCTACAACAAACGACTCTCTGTCGGGAGCAGTAATTTCGATGGTCAGTACTCGTTTCTTCGGAATCGCTGGGATATTTACCCTTCCCAGGGATTCCCAGCCGAGCTTTCGAGCTTGGACGTCAAAACCGAACCGAGTGTCTGCAACGACGGGACCTCCTGGCATTGTCCGTTGATCCCAGACAAGCGTTTTCCGGCTGACCATCACCTCTTGCAAACCTTGCAGCGTAAGCAAGTTGATTAAATCTTCTTTGTCAGCCGCAGGCCGTTCTCCGCTTTTCGCTTCTCCATCCTCCGTCTTGGCACTCCAAACAAATACCGGCTGGTCGTCCACCAGAAACGACACGGCTGCGTGCGACGTCCATGACGCATCATTTGGCCAAGTCGCAAACAGCTCAAACTCGTCGACCACGAATTCGTCTATGCGGAACTGTGCCGACAATTCTTCCTTCTCGTCGTCGGGGGCTAGTGAAGGTTCGCGATGCGTGAATCGAGCGTAGCTGCCGCCGAACGCATTCGGATCTGGCTCCAAAGTCCACCCTATCCCGGTCTGTGAAGCGCCACCGCTTTCGTTATCGAATGGAGTGATGCCAGCGAGCGGGTACAATTCCCCGATTGGATTGCCAGCGATTTCGAGCCATTGAAGTGTTTCTAAGTTCTTAAGCGCGCTGACGTCGGTAATAGCATTTGCTTCGAAATTTATAAATTCCAAAGGAGCAATGGCAGGCGGTGTTAGCGCCAACCCTGTGACCGAATCGATCCCAATTCCAACTGCCGAGAGGAATCGTAGTGACTGGAGTCCCTCTGTCGATTGGGTTGGTGCTGCGTTTTGCAGTTGCCAGAACTGATATGAGTCCCCGCCTGACAAGTGATCGGCACTTAAGTAGGCCAGATCGACCTGATCACCAATGAATTGAAACGCCAACAAAGGCGAACCATCCGCGAGATTGAGTGCCTTGTTGTCGACCGGCGTGAAATCGATATCCAGGCTGCGCAGCTGCCGCGTGCCCAACTGACCAAGGATCGCATTGTTGGCAGTCCCCAGCAGATGCACACCTTCAAACAGCGGCGCCAGGTTCTGGACAGAAGTACCGGCGAGGGATAGGTATTCCAGATTGCGGGCAAACTCGAGGTTTTCAATACCACTCAGTGAAGTTTGATTCGCGAGATTCAATTCCTGCAACAGAGTCATGTCGCTCGTTAATATCTGGGACTTAAGTTGAATCACGCCGTTGAAGTCGTGATAGGCCATGCCGAGTTGCCAAGCGACCAGATTCTGCAGATCAGCGTTCGTCCAAGCGACTTCCCGATCCATTGGCCGCGGCATGTTGTCTCTCTTGGCAAATTCCCAGGTCTCTGGCTCATCGCGCTTCTCCGCTATTGCCGGTGGCGACGCTTCAACTCTTGCAGGCATGGAAGCGTAATAGCCTGCATCGTGCAACTCGGCTTCCTCTCCCACAAACTTATCAATGCCTTCTCCCCCGTAAAGTCGGTCGAAGAATCCATTGCCAGCCAAGACGTCATGCCCTGACTGCCCATCGAGATAGTCCCAGTCCGATGCAGCATGTGTCTCGCCCACTTTCGGTGCGGCAATCTCCACCTCAAACGGCAACGCTGATTTCCAGCGCGGTGCTTGAGAAACTCCAAACGGATCATAGACTCGCACGTAATATTCATCTGCCGGCAATTTTCGCAAATCGGCGATCGTCAGTTGGCGATCGAGTTGCTTCATGTCGCGGTCAAACAGGTCAAATCGTAGACCTCGGCGAACATTACTTCTGCAGACCAGTCTGAGATAAGTCTTTTCATCATCATCATCGCTGAACTTCGGCATCGTGATTGGATGGGCGAAACCAGTCCCCTCCAGTCGCAGGGCAATTCGATTGCGACCCGAACGTAAAGCATCGAGCAAAATGGGACGCAGATCAAATTCGATCGCAGTATTGTCGGCGCTGAAAACATCAGCGTTGGAACCTGTTCCGGTAGGCAAAGGATCAATCGCAGGGAATTTTGTCGCTTTCGCGGCCCACAGCGCCTTCCATCGATCTTTTTCTGCGGTGATCATCGCGTCTGGATTCGGCAGGTCTTCGAAGTCATGGAAAGCAGGCTCATCATCAAGACAGAACAACTGAACTTTGCCTACGCTCGAAGACCGATAGCGAAACGCAAGTTTGGCTGTAGACAAGTCAGATTCGATCGCTTCGATGTGCGACTGCAGGCATGTCAGGTCGAACAACATGACGGCTTTGGATTCTTCATCACCATTTCCACCGATATGAAAACGATGATCACCGGCAGCGACATCGACTGGCACGACCGTCACAGATCCACCAGCATTTCGCAATGAAAGACCCTTGCGAGGGATGATGAATTCATCCTTCAGCACCGGATTGGGTGTGGAAGTGGAGTATTCGACTGCATCAAGCGGCTTGGAAGTTGAATAGATCGGCAGTTTGTCCAGCTGCTTAGGATCGGGGGTGAATTGGCTGTCCAGACGAATCTTCAGTTGATTGCCTGGTTGACCGTCACCTAGCAAAGCAAACTTGAACCAACTTTCGAAGTCGCGAACGAAGACTTCTTCAAACCAGGTGTTCGACTGATTCGCAAAGACGCCGACCTTGCCATCGGTCAGCGAGGCGTTCAAACCTGTATCGCAATACACGAAAAGCCAATTCTCGGCTCCCGTTCCCAATCCTTGACGAATAACAAATTCCTTGCTTTCCTCAGCGAATCGCAAGCGGAACGCATCACCATCGCGCCACACGTGGCAATACTCTTCAACCTTGTCGGCTCCTGCAGGTCGCTGACTACAAATCCACGTCCAAATGCATTCGACCCATGGTTCTTTGTTCTCGGTACGAAACTTCTGGTCGATTTTCGTTGACCGGCTTTTTGCCATCTTGGCTAACAATCCCTGATCGCTCATGATGTTCGTAGTAATCGGATCGACTTCCATCCGTCGCAGTAAAGTCATTCGCTCAAAGCGAAGCTTGGCAGGTCCGAAGTCGACCAGAGGTTGCTGATTTGGCTGTGAAACAGGTGTATAGCGAGCCGAATAGAGTTCGATTCGCCGATCGGTCACACGCACACGCAAATTGTAAAACTCATCAGGGTCGGTGATAAAGTCACATTCTGCAAATGGAACCGAGGGACATAGCAGCCCGTCTTGATTCCAGATCTCAAAGCGCTTGCGATCCTCACTTACGCCAGCCATCATGAATTGGTCGTAGCGAATGATGGGATTGGATTCCTTTTCCCTGCTACAGTCGCCTTTCGTTGGGGACAATCCAAGCGAATGATCATCGCCATCTAGGCCAGGCTCACCCCGAGGATCGGGACAAGGTTGTGCGGATTGATAATTGAGAATTAGGAATCCGTTCTTGCGGGATGCTTCTTCCTTTCGGTTCAGTGGCCTGATTAATCCACCCATTTCGAAGAAGGTTGCACGGTCGCAATTCTGGAGCAAAGCGACATGCGTTTTGCTGGAATCGTTGGAGGTAAGCCTGGACTCATCATGGATCCACTCGCTCTCTTTGCCAATAACCAGATTCGTATCTCGATTGATTTCGGCGTATTCCATCTCCACCTGATGCGCGAATGGTCGATTGGTAGGAGCATGGACGACGAATAATCCCAGGCCTGGCACATCGCGATTAGTGAGCGTTTCCAGGCCCCGCTGTGGACGGGCAAATCTCCGATGATCTCCAAATGCAAAATAGATGCGGCCATGCTCAATCTGAGCGCTTGGATCATCTCCGACCAAATCACTCGTTGCCTTTTGATCGCCAATTACAAGATCGGAAAGGCCATCGGCATCCAAGTCAGCCGAGGCGTAAGGCCCCAATACCACTTGTGAAGGCTCACCTTTGCTCTCCAGCAACGCGACAGATTCATTCAACAAAATTGTGGCGGGGTCAACGGGTGAGCGATCTTGTGCAATTTGATAGATCGATCGGAAAACCAGGATCTTTCCCAAGTGAGGCGGCTGTTCCGTGGTAATCGTCCCATTCAGCAGATTGCCTGCCGTCGAAACCGCGAGATCTATTTGACTGTCACCGTCAAAGTCGCCACTGGTTGCAGAAATCTGCCCCGCGCGGACGGCACCAAACTCGTCGTGAATTTCTCGCAATACTGCAAATACGCGCGAGGGCTTTGCATCTGGCTCGAAGAACGGCCATTGCTTTTGTCCCGACAACAGATTCTTGTCGATCGAAAAATTGTGACGGTCGGCCAGACTGCGATCTGCTTTCAAGCAAAGGTCTTCATTTCCCAATAGCAGAAAAGCGGCCCCTCGTCCGGCGATATCGTCGTTGGTGCAAGTTTCCTTGTTTCGAGAGAAGCCGAAATCGGCCAGACCGTCCGTATTTACATCTTGAAGGTCAATGACAGAACTGCCGAGATGGAGCCCCTCCCAGACCGTCACACCCTTAGTTTGAGCAAATTCCACTGCTTTATCGATCTTCGCATCCAGTCGAATATTTCCAAAGCTCAACGCCCTGCCAGCAATCAGATAGACACGACCGACAAGTTCGTCCGCATCTGCTGTGGCACCTTTGATTTTTACTAATTGCGAATCGGCCAGCAGAACATCTTCTTTGCCATCGCCGTTGACATCGCCGGGTACGACGCCCGCAAAAATACTGGGCACTTCTTCCAATTGAGCGTCAAAGCCCTTTAAGAGTTTGCCGACCGTAGTTGCTGTCGCCGTTCCGGGGCGAACGCGGTCCGGGATGCTCTTGAGCATGTCGGCCTTGATGGCGATCTTGCTGCCACCTGTTTCGCGGATAATCCAGCCAATCGTGTCAGCGTCGATGGCAGGACTTTGCGCAAGCACCAATAACTCCATCCCGTTGGTCGTGTCGCCGTCAAAGTTAAGGCGATGGACAGACAAGTCCCTCCCAGATCGCACTCCCTCGGGAATTCCTAGCGGATCCAATTCGGCATTACCAAGTTCGATCTTGAATTGATAATTCTTGGTACTAGGTGGCTCGTCAGTCAGCAAGACACGTTTAAACTTGCCATCAGCTGTCAGCATCTTCAGTGCTTTGCTAACGTAAACGTGATACTTCTTCGACGTATCGTCGTAGGCCACTGAGAGAAACGATCCATCGTTCGAAGGGCGTGCTGATATTGTTCCCCACGCTTGCAAATCGACATCACCTTGCCCTTCGACGGAATATTGCTTTTGCAGTTGTTTCCAGGCCTGTTCATTGTCGACACTGACTTCATAGTCCCAGTTGTTGCTACGCACATGCAAATCGTCGGCGTAGGTCGAACGATCCAGTGTGGCGCTGCGACTAGTGCGAAAAAGATGATCTTGCTTTAGAGGCCCCAAAAAGAGGAATGCCGAGCCAGGCTTTGCCCCAGACAGTACAAAGTCGGGATAGCCGTCGTCGTTGGTATCGCCAATCGAAGAGATTATTCCCAGCTGATCTTGCGGGCGTCCCTCGACAGCAAAACTATTCTGCAGCGATTCGACTTTGATGTTACCATCTTCGCGTTCACCGTCGAGTGCAACGCCGACTGCACGGAATGTTTGACAATCTGGATAGGCTAGTTCCAAGGAGTGGTCAAAAGCTTTAGCGCTTTCGGGAGCGGCAAAATCCTTGGAAAGGAATACCTCTCCATCGGGAGTCAACTCGGACAGATGGTGCAGCAAATCTGGCTTGGTATTTACGATGAGATTTTCACCATACAAAATGTCGTGATCATCTCCGCCGAGTATGTGATCGTCACCTTTGTTGCCAATGATTACGTCGCTTTCATCACCCCCGAGCAGAATGTCGGCGTAATCCGATCCATAAATGACGTCTTGCCCTGTTCCACCGCGGACCTCAATGTGCCGAAAGGCCGACGCGCCGGCTTGCACATCGCCACGCGCAACGCCCCAGGTTCGTTCTCCCAACTGCGGCGTGAAATAATCTGGATCCAAGTGAACAATATCAGCACCTCCCCGCGTATCAATCAATGTCCCTTCGATACCTTTCACTTGAAAGAAGGCGAAGCGCTGAACGAATTGGCCGACGAGTTCATCTTCGCCGGGGAGTGATTTGGTCACGAATGCATGTTTATCCACATCCCACACCAGCGACATCAAGCGGTGGCGGCCGAGGAAGCGATCGTAGCCCAACGTCACAAAATCGCGAACTTGATTAGGTGAGACATTCGCATCCCCCGGGTGCTCATCATCTCCTCCGAGAAAGTAAATGCGATCGCGACCTTCGTCGCCAAAGATCATGTCGGCAGTCGCAGGATCGAACGGGATCTTATAGACTTTGTGCGTAGGGAGATAATCCGGGATGATTTGAAACAAGTCATCCCCTTTTCCTCCGAAGAGCAGGTCCGACGATTGGCGATCTACTCCACCGCAAATGACATCGTTGCCATCGCCGCCAAAAATCCAATCTTCCGCCGATCCCCCCATCAATTGATCGTTTCCTGTGCCACCAAGAATCACATCTTTGCGGCGCATCGCGCTGCGTCCTGAGCGATCCTTCTCCGCCGCAGCGTCGAGCACCAAGGCATATTTGTCTCGATTAGCATTGAGCGACAAGATTCGATAAGCAACGGGATTTTCCATTGCCTCGTCGATCTTGTCCCTCCAAAAATCGAGATCGCGTTTCAGGTACTCACGCTCTGCGTCGGTTCCATAATGATCAGGATCAACCACTCTTACCCGCAGATAGTATTCCCCTTTGATTTCCGCATTGATTTTGCGAGTTTCTTGATAGGCGACGATATCGCCGCCGTCGATTGAGTCCGCATTGCGATATTCCAGAAACCCCAGCTCTTCCGCATCGCTCACTGCCAGAGTCTCCGCGTCGACTTGGTCGACAGGAATTCGGAGTACAAGACGCCCCCCTTCGGTGACGCCAACTTCAATTTGAAACGAAGCAAGTGAACGCTCCCCAGACGGAGACTGCGCACTATCAATAGCTTTTTGCAGTGGCTCTATCAATCGCCTAGCACGATCCCCATCATTTTGGGCGTCGATGGGCGTTTGCGCGGTATCTCTCGGCACAACCACGTTGTGGGTCGCACCGTCGATAATAATTTGAAATTCAATCTTCTCTGAAAGGTAAGCTCCCTCACGAGGCGGTGCGTTGGCAATGAGCTCCAACAGTTGAACTTCAGAAAGATCGAGTTGCGCCAGGCCATTGTCGACGCGGGTGATTTTGCGAGCGAGGACATTGTCGAGCAAAATTTCATTTGCCGGGCCTGGGCGTTTCGGTTGCCACAACTCAAATTCGAGAAGCGGATGCACGCCAGCCACGTTGTCATCTGATTTGAGCGCAAAAATTACCTTCTCTTCTACTTTTTCGGGGATGGTCAGGCGGAAGAATCCCTGTTCCCAACCCAATTTGGTCCCCACCAGATTGTTGTCTTTCAATTCGATGCTGTAGGACGCATGCAAGTTCTTGACAAACCAACGCTGCGATTTCACTGCGATATCAACGCGAGTGTCCTCAGAGGTTACATAATCACTGGTCAAGAATTTCGGGACGAGCGTGGAGGGAAGTCTGCCCTCGTCGAGCTCAGCAATCAACGCAAGGTTTGATGTTTCTGTCCATTTATGAACGCAACGTTGAAGCCTATTTTCAAATACAGGTGTCGTGAGATAAGAGTCGACGCTGATCGCAGTTTCGGGCGTTTGATTATTAGCCGATGCTGGGTCTTGATAGTCCAACTTCGGAATCAAGGCGTAACGCACAGGTGCCAGCGGCACAACACTGTTCTTGTCTGCCTGCTCTTCACTTACGACTCGAATCGAAGACACTTTCAAGCGAAATAGCTTACGTTGCTCGACTTCAGCTACCGCCTGATACATTGTGAGGGGAAAATCGGTATGTCCACTTCCCACGACAGCCGGTTCTTGAAACACTCCCTGATCGTCGAACAGCTCCAGCATGATGCGCTGATTGGCAGGTAGTCCATAGTCGCGAATTGTGAGCTTCGCATCACCCTGCATGTTAGGAGCTACTTGAAACACCAGCGTATCGTCATCTAGGCCCTGCGGCGTGGAATGCAAAGTAAGATCAGAAACATCAGTTAAACGCTCGAGGGCTCCGAGTGTAAAGACCTCCCCTTGAGCTTCGGTCGCATCGAGACTTTCGCGAGAACGAAATGTCAGATCGTACGCTACCGGCATCCCCACCGATGGATCTTTTTCCCAGCGACGAACCATCAAGTAGTACTTCGCCAGATAGCGAATACGGAGACCTTCTGAACTGAGCCGCAAAAGTAGTTTTTGATTACCGGTTTGTAAAATCCAGCGATTCCCTGGATGCTTTTCTAACCGAGATTTGTCATTGGTAACTAAATAGGGACAGCCTGGCAGGTGCCTCTGCACTGCTTGCCACATGGCGCGGAATTGGTCGCTCAGGTGGCCTGTCTCTGATGAGCGCATCGGATCGAAGCTGATACCGCTTTTACGAATGCAAATTCCATTGGCTCCATTGAACGAATTGATACGCACATTCAGGCCAACGTCTGTTTTTTGGACGCAAACCCAATTCGTAGAAATCGATGGGTCATCGCCAATTAAGATGCCCCAGTAGTTTTCAACTGGGTTGGTGATGTCTAGGATTGTGTCGAAGCTGTACTTGGGATTCTTCACAATTTCTGGCAGGTGCTTCCACAGCTGAATCAATTCGTTTCGAGCAGCTGGCGAACCGTCTTTGAGTAGCGCTATGATCCGGACATACGCCGACTCAGGAATAGGCTCATCACCGCAAATGCTATAACTGCACGGGAGCGTACCGTTGAGCGTCGGCTGATCGGGAGTAATTTCGTTCCAAAGATAATCTTTCCAATTTGCCGGCTCTTTGGCCTCCAGCACTTTGCCGTAATATATGCCTAGTTCTAGCCGTGAATTGTGCAGCTTGTCGGTCTTTACGACATCAATTGTATCGCCGTAATCAAAAACCATGTCGTCGATGATCGAAAACTCGTACCAGTCGATATCGTCGCTACTGGCATGCCCACTATCGATAGTCAAATTCTTGAAACGCGTGGTTTGCGAAATCGTTTCCAATGGATAAGCGAATCGTGGTTCATCGTTGGTGATCATGCGGCGTTTTTTCTCACCGGTGATCGTCGGTCGATGAACAATCATGCGGCCTTCAATTTCGTCGGGACTAAACTTATTGGTAAGCTCTCGCCGAGGATCGACTTTTTGCGGATTCTGAGGCAGGCGTCGTTCGAATTGGTCGGGGAGATAGGCCCGCTGAGGATCGATCCGCACAACATCTTCGCCAGGTCCAGCATCGATCCAAACGGTTTTTTGAACTGTCTCGCCGACATGCACCTGATCGTCTCCGCCGAGCGTATCGATGATGATTGCCAGGAAAGATTCCTGCTCATATTCATCGCGCTTCAGCAAGTCGTCCGGGTTCAATTCCTGAGGCTCAAGGCTCAGCGTGACTCGTTGCGGCGCACGAGATTTTGGCACTTGTCCGCCGAACTGGAAGTTGTCTGCCACTTTGCTTGCAATGTCCTTGGTCCCCCTCTGCGCAGCGGCCTGGGCAACTTCGAAGCTTGGTAGGTCTGCATTGCGGCTAAAGAGCGCTGCTGAGTTGTCGACAAACCGTCCACCGGGCTTATGCAGCGAAATTCCTTGAGCGTTTTTCAAATTGAAAGCTTCAACGCCGAAGCGGACGTCTACTGAACCGGCTGTCGAAATATTGATCCAATGTTGACCATAGTTTTCCGCGCTGGGATTGGTCACATACCCAACTTCGACTTTGTCGGCGGATTCCGAAGCCGCGACGTACAAGGCACCTTTCGTGCTCTTCGCATATGCTTTCCATAGATCTTCTTGAGCAACTTCTTTGCCTGGGTCGAAAACGGTTCCATCGACCTTAAAAATGACATCGTCGCCTTCCCGCCCGTAGAGGAAATCGACTTGCTTACCGCCGTAGAGATAGTCGTGCGTTACTTCGCTATCGCTGCCGAGCATGCGATTGAGTCCGGTGTCTTCGTAGTCGGAACCAGCAACTCGCGTTGCATAGAATTCTTCCTTGAATTTGAAAACGCCAAAGTAATTTGGTGCGTGATTGTTGCTAACGTCGAAGCCGCGCAGTTCCTTCGATTTGATGATGTACTGGGCGTCGAGGAAGTCTTCAACTTTTTCCCGCCACTGTTGATGCTCTGGGCTGCCGGCGGGTGTAGCGGGTTCGGGCTTGGTGCGATCGATGGTTGGAAAGGGATACTTGGGATCACAATAAGGATGGAATGACCAGGCATAGAGCCGGTTCGAACCAACTCCGCCGATCAAATCATCGTTTCCTTCACCAGCGAACAGATAGTCTTCATCTTCGAGCTCACCGTCGAGAAAGTCGCCCCACAAACGATCGTCCCCTGCCAAACCATAGAGCATGTCGCTGCCGGGGCCGCCGTAGATCTGATCTCTCGCCGCACTGCCGACGATCATGTCGTTTCCTGGCCCACCAGACAAAACGGAGAACCAAATTTGCAAAGGTCCTGGTCCCGTGGGGTCGTCCTCGAAGATGTCGGTTGCTTTGTCGGTGGTCTGTTTGGAAACGTCCAACAAGATCCGATCATCCCCCATTAAACCAGCCGCGTGAACTTGCTCAATATATGCCGGCAAAACGTCGGAATCGGGACGCCAGCGAATATCAAAGACACGTGTCTTGATGGGCTTGGGCTCGGTGTTAGTCGGTCGTTTGCTGGGGTCCAAATCTTGTTCGTCGCAGGCCTGCAGATCGTCCAACCATTTGTTTTGGCTTTCGCGATTGCTCTTGTATTCAATCCGCAAAAATTCCTTGCCATAGTCCCGAATCACTATGTTGTCGTGTTCATAGTTGGTCGATGCCGTGCGATTGGCAAACGTGGCGTCTCCTTGCACCAGCAAAATGTCAACAGCGTCGTCGACGGAATCCCCTTCGTCGATGTTTCCGAAATGACCGTTGGCCGTTTCTGGAGCGTGACGAAGTTGGTATTCAAATGGATCTCGTTTGGGGTCGAGCTGATCCTCAGGGAGCTCGGTATCGTCGTAGTAGTAGCGACTGTCCACGTCGGCGACCAGAATGTCAGGACCACTGCCGCCGTATAATTCATCTTCACCAGCCATCCCTTCCAACCAATCGCCATCCTGGCCACCCCATAAAATGTCGTTTCCACCGCCGCCGAATAATTGATCGCTGCCTCGATTTCCAAAGAGAATGTCAGCGCCACCACTCCAACCGGCATCGTAATTCAGTCGATAGCTGTAACTGAGATAGTCGCCATGCAAGTAGTCGTTGCCCGCACTGGGCTGATCGATCGAGTCTCCGATCAACAAATCTCGGCGCAAACTTCCGTAGAGATAATCGCCGCCGCTGCCGCCGCGCAGATCATCTCCAGAAGGATACGACATTCCATCGTCGACTCGGCGAGGCGACTCTTTTCCAGCATTCAAACGCATTGCACGGTCATATTCCAAGTCTTCCCGCGAGGAGTAGCCATGCAACTTGTCCATACCAAGTCCACCCCACAGTCGTTGCCCGGCTTGCTGCACTTCCTGAACAACTTCGAATTGGCCATTGGCTACACGCACGTGAAACATAATGGGGCTGACACTGATTACCCAGGTTGGAATCGCTGCGATGTTCTCTTCTACAGAAACTTGGCCCTTGATCGGCCCAGTCGCAGGGACCCATTTTGCAAATGGGGTCCGCATCACAGCAGCGAGCCAATCAGGCAAGGAGACTACATTGCCGTTTTTGCTTTCTTCTGCGAGCTTTGTTAGTTCATTCTGCCGCTCGGGAGCAGCACTTCCGGCGAGAAAAGTAACTTCAATGCCCTGATCGCCATAGAGCCAATCGTCGTCTTCGTTCCCGAAAATTTGGTCGATGCCCCAATCTCCTTTCAAGATGTCTTCGCCACGGCCGCCCAGTAGAACGTCATCATTCAGTCCACTAACTCGGGACATCAAGGCAATCTTGCTGGCAAAATCGGCAGCGACTTCGCCGTCTGCAAAAGCGTAGATTCCAGCTTCAAAGACATCGAAAACATCCTGAGTCTTCAGCACGCGCAGCACGCGAGTCGTTGTGAAAATATGCCATTCGCTACCTTTGGTCAAAACTTCGATGCGCGTGTATTGCAGGTCGATGTTCTCAACAAGAATCAAGTCGCTTAAGCAGTCAGGTAAAACCCCGTTGTCCAGCTCGCTAACGTCTTTCTCATCTGTTGTTGAGCACGAGAAGAGTACATCACTCGAGGACTTCATGAAGTATCCAATGCCTTCCTTTCTCGCCTGAACTTCGGTTGGCCAATCGCCATATAGTTCATCGTTGCCTGCACCGCCGTCTGCGTAGTCATTGCCACCGCCGCCAAACAACACATCCATTTCGGCACCACCGAACAGACAGTCGTTTCCTTCGCCACCCAGCAACGTATCGCGCCCATCGCCATCATCGCCATCGACAGAAATGCCGTTCAAATAGCCTGGAGTTGTCCGGTCTGGGAATTGATAGCGATCTCTACCCAACCGGGCAGCTGCAAATGCTTCGGCTTGGTTGAAGCTGGGCTCCCGAACCAGGTTGGCACGAAAAGTATCGTAAATGTGCTGGTAGATCGCAACAAACTTTGCATGCTTTTCGGGCTGATCGCCCTTCTTGTGTAAGTCACGAGCCAGCTCGTAGAAGTGCTCGAGTGTCATGCCAGATATATCGCTTGGCGCATCGACGAAGAGCGGGTTGAGCTGCTCATGTGGCAAACCGCCGATCACAATGTCATCTCCATCATCACCGCTCAAGATGTCGTCTTGATCACCGCCGATGATGATGTCGTGACCCACTTCGCCGTGGACGATATCTCGATCCAAGACAGTGGTGAACGGTGGCAGATCCAGACCCGCGACGATGAAATCGTTTCCTTTTCCTCCGAAGACAATATCATTTCCTTCGCCCGTCAGGATAAAATCGTTTTGCTCGCCACCGCGAACCACATCGTCCCCGTTGGTGGCAATGATGATGTTGTAGTCGTTGGGTGAATCGCTGGCCTGAATGTAATTGTCACCTCCATCAGCATTGACTGCGTTCAATCCCGAGCCGGTGAAGATGATGTCGCGTCCCACATCTGCCGGGAGGAGATCTTTTTGTAAGAATGCGACCGCTGTACCACCGATGGCCAGCGGCGTGCAAAGCCGATCGTCTTTAGCAACTGCCATGTAGCCGTTGTTCGAGATCACCTGGGCGATTGCTTTAGCCACCTGCTCTTTCGTGAAACCACTTTGAATGACAATGTCCGTCTTATCAAAATTGGTCCCTGTCGTTCGGAAAGTCAAAGTGATATCGGCGATTTCCAAAGTGCTACTGTCCACTACTGTGCTGCCGGCAACGCCGATAATGTCGCCGTGATCTCCCAGTGTTTCAATCCAATCGATACCATCGCCTGAAATAACCAGATCACGTCCGGATCCCGCATCAATGCGGCACATGTTAGCGTGGCGATTCGGGATCAAGTTGGGCTGTTGAGCGGCCCAATCATCAAAGTGCTGGCGATGATCTTCGGGCTGTCCAGGAACGCGATCGAGCCCGGTAATAAACGGTTTATGATTATGAACCGTGCAGATTTGGTCGTCGGCAATTCCGGTGGAAACGATGTTCAATTCCTTGGAACCCTCACCGTTGGCGAGTGTCTCGTGAGTATCACTTCCGACCATCCAAATCTGGTTCACACCGTCAGTGCCGTGGACCTCATTACTTCCCCTGCCGGCATGAATCCGATTGGAAAAATTCTTTAATCGCTGCACAACCAGATTTCCTGGGAGTGGTGCATTGCCGAATTTGCGTTCCGATAGCTTTTGATATTGTTCCTGCTCGAGGGTGAACTTATCGATGCGCTGTGCCCCGGCGAGAATCCAGTCAGTCCCATTTCCTGTCCAAACTGTGTTGTCGCCACTGCCGGCGATGACCAGATTGGGACCGTTGCTTCCCACGATCAGATCGTTGCCGTCGGTTGAGTTATCATTGGGGTCGAGTAGGTCATCGCTCCAGCGGACATCTCCGCCGAAGATCTCGTGGCGGTATTGATCTTGGTTCCCAGGCGTAAAGTAATCGACAACGACCTGCTGATCGAGCAATTTATAGAACTCGACAGACTCGCCAGGCCTTATCGTCTCTGGGGTTGCCGGTAGATCCAGAGCGACGGCATTAGCGAAAAGGAAATCGGAATCAGGTCCGCCGACAAGTACATCACCGCCGTCATTTCCAAAAATCGTGTCGACACCTCCGTTGCCGAACAAGTAGTCGTTGCCTTTATTCCCTGTGACAAGGTCGTTGCCGCCTCCGCCCCAAGCCCAATCACTGCCACCGCCGCCATCGATCTTGTCGCTGCCATTCGATCCGATTAGGAAGTCGCTGTTGGGACCGCCACGGAGTTCATCCGTCTTGCCAGCTTGTCCATCCGCAGCGTCTGCAACAATTTTCTCGTGAATCGTGCGTGGCAATACGTTCGATTCGTTTTTAGTCAAAATCCAATCGCTGCTGCGTATCTCGGCGACGACGCCAAGGTCCTTTTGGCGTTTGTCTTGTAATTGCTTGTCAAATGTGGTTCTTTCTTTGATTAGCTTCTCAATGGTTCCTGTTGGACTCGTTCCATCTTGGTTTAACTCCAAGAATAGTGGATGATTCAGGACGTTGAACTCATCGAGCTGCGCATCCAGTCGCGTAGCAATTAAGATATCGCTCCCAAGCTCGTCTTCGTCATGGCCGATCTTGTCTGCGCCCGTGCCGCCAATCAGGTTGTCATCACCGGCATTGCCCACGATGACGTCGTTTTCATCCCCGCCCCAAATCCAGTCGTTGTCCGAACCCCCAAGCAGCGTGTCATCGCCTGGACCACCAAAGATGAAGTCGTCGCCTGCTCCGCCATCCAATTTGTCTTCTTTGGGACTATTGGGATCGTTAATGATGCCGTCACCGAAGACCCAGTCGTCACCTCCACGACCAATAATCGTGTCTTGGCCATCACCACCGATCAGAAGTTCACCGACATCGTTCGAGCCTGTAATGACATCGTTCCCCTCCCCGCCATCAATCTTCACGTTCTTGCCTGGGCCATTGTTGGTGATGATGTCGTTCCCGTTCTTGCCTGATATCTGCAAATCGAAGGGAACATTTGGGCCGATAATAATTTCATCCTCTTTGTCAGTACCGTTTACGATCAAAACCGACTGTGGCTTCGAAGGATCCGATTCATAGACGAGATTCCAATGTGGGATAACCTCAGGGTCAGGATCGTTGTCTACCATATACCGATGCTCAGTCAGCAGCGGTTTCTCATACCGACCATCGACGATACGCCCCTCGGACCAGCGGAACTCCACTTTGGTCTTTGTCGCGCCAGCCGGCTTTTTGAGGTTGACTGTCAAAGAACGGTTGTCATGCCCCAATCCTTCTTTCGCTGCTACCGCAGGTGGGGGCTGGAGCAACGCAACAAGGTTCCACAAGGGACTAAAGAATGGCAGCACTGCCATATCGGATTGACCGGATGAATTGCTCAACTCATTGGAACAAGAGCAGTCGCCGAACAGTTTTTTGTCGAACAGAATCTTCTTTGGAAAGACCCATTCCCACTTCTTACTTAAAGCGCCAAAACCAATTTCCACGTAGGCGCGAAGCTGGGCGTATACTGTGGCCTGCACATTGAATAGCTTGAGGGGGTTCTCTTTGAACGCAGCTTCGATCTCCTCAAAATAAACCTTGCCGTCGTCTGCGTGGTATCCATACAAGCATTCGCAATCATTGAGGTCGAGCCCCAATTCGCCGAAGATGCCTCCTTCGACACCGGCGCGGGCGACAACTACGTTGATTTCCGCAGCCGCATACAAACCCATGCGTACAGCTGCTTCGATGATATCGGGCCCCTTGCCACCCGCGTACAGACGGTCATTCAAGTAGAAGCCGTGGAAGACCTTGCGATGTTGTCGAATTGCGCTGGTATCGTAGCCAATGGCGACCGTTGCCTCGACTGATGCACGTCCACCGATTCTCGTTCCTAGCGGACCGATGATGGGGAAGAACTGGCTGAAGTCGAAGGATGCTCGGACTCGCGGAATGCGATACTCAAACAGTGTGGCATCTTGACCGAGAATGAGACCGAAAATGACCTGCTGCGGATTCGACACAAGTACATTATTGATTCCCCGCACTTCTTCGATGAGTGGAAATGCAAATCTGCCGGCGTTGGCTTTGACATAAGCCATTTCGGGGTCCAAATCCTCCGCATACAGAGTTCGGTCCTTGAGCGAGGTTTGCTCAATCGTCTTCAATCCATTTTTTCCTTTATCTAAAAAAGTTTTCAGATCTGGCGAACTTGTGTCGGGATTCAGGCTTCCATTAGATGCTGCCGATCGCGCCGCTTGCATGTCTACATCGAAGGCGCCGACAACCATCCACCCATCATCAGTAGCATCGTCGGCAATTCGCTGGATATCTCGAATCCGCCGATTCATCTCGCGCAGATTCTTGATCGCTTCCCGAATGTCGTTGATCGATTCCGCGTCCTCTTCCTCTTCGACCAAGAGCAAAGCCAAATCGAAAATGGTGACCGTTCCACCCAAATCGGAGATTAGCGGCAATGGCTTCTCGCACTCTTCAACAACATCCAAAACAGGCTTCGTGAACTTGGTCACCTTATCATGAATTGGTTTGAGGAATTTGGCTCCAAAATCCTCGATGTTCATTTCAACTTCGCCGAACCGCACGAGCCCTATTTCCGGTTGAGCTTCGTTACTTGCAGGATAGGTGTAATTCCAATTGAAATCGAAGGCAGTGCGAAAGCGGGGCAAGAGCTCGATCCCACGAGAAGTGAATTCCTTAACATGGAAACCTGCCCCGACAACGAGACCGTGCCCAATCCCTGCAAGAGCTCCATCCTTATTCTCTTTTGGGGTGGCTATGTTCCGTGCAACGTCTTTCAAATCGGTTCGCTTTACGTTTGTCTTGTCTTCTTTGACCGGGGCACCATCAATCGTTTCATTTCCTGCAAGGGCAACCACAGACTTGAGCGTTAAGCCGTTCAATTCCTCGGATTTAATTGGGACCGACAAGCAATTGCTGCCAGCAGGTGGGGCATTACCCAGTTCTGACAAATTTGTGTCGAAGCGGAGAAATCCAATATCGGTATTGAATTTCTTTGTTTCGATCGTTGCTGATGCCGTGCAATAAAAATGGGCGTTCCAAAACCAAATACCCTGCTTATCAAAGCCAAAAGTTGCGTAGTCATTCTCTTCTATTGTTGGCTTGCCGTCGCAAATTCCTTCTCCGCCGAAGGCCATTTTGATTTCTGTTTTGACGTTCGGTCTGGGGGACATGTCGAAACCGATCCCATTCAACCCCAGGTCAAGCTCGCTGTTGGTTTCTTTGGCTTTACTAAAATGAATGTCGAATTGCACGCTAGGTGCGTCGATATCGACGATGACATTTTTGACCTTCACATTGGGATCGATACTTGAAAGCGCATCGGTCAAGGACGCTTCGAGCTTAGTTTTGATCCGCGCCTTGATCTCTTCTTTCAGCTGCGGTGGCAGTTGTCCAACTCCGCCCACGGTAAGTCCCAACTGCACGCCATCCAGGTTGAGCCAGTCACCTTGAAAGGCATTGGAGATCCCGTCAAACACACCGAGGATTTCAAACTTACCGCTTCCCAGAACAGGAATATCGATGCCATCCAGCAGCTTCCGCAATTCGCGATCGAGATCGACATTCAGCCGATCCCAGTTCAGTCCAAGATTTTCGAGATGTTTGGCAAGGTCGTACTCGGGAAGATCTGCCAAGCTCGGGAAGTCTGGAAATTCCAAGTCAGAGAAATCGAGTTCCAGCTTCAGCTCGGGCAGATCAATCGGTTGGGCGCTGACGTTCGCAAAGTCATAGACACGACCGGCAACATAATCGGCACCGCTAGGATCATCGGAATCCGGAAGTTCGTAGTCAAAGTCATGTTCCCAAATTCCATGTTCCCACTCCTTGATCTTGAGCCCCTTGATCTTGTGCTTGAAGGGGCCGACGATCACTTCGATATCGCCGGTTGGGATTTCGACTTTTGCCCCCGCTTGAACGTGTGTTTTAGAGCAACTTAAGAAGGGGCCGCGGATCCCGCTGTCGTCTGACTTGGGACGCAAGTCAATGCCAATCGCGATGTTCACATCGGCGTTCCAAGCAACCGAAGCTTGACCGTTGTCGCCCACGTTCACAAAGGCCAGGCCTTTCAGTACATCCGCTGGGCCATCGTACTTGGTGTTCAAGCCGCAGCGACGCAATTCGGATTCGCTGCGAGTGAAAATGAACAAGAATGATTCAGTGGCTGGATCAAATTCGATCTGCACATCGCTAGCTCCGTCGACTGCGTTTTGCAGTAGCTGATGCAAATCGGCTAATAACTTGACCTTTTCCGCTCCAGCTCCGGGAGGGATAGTTGCGTCTCCTTCACCTGGCAGGCGGGAACGAAGACCTTGCACGAGCTTGGCAATGTCGTCGTCTAGCCGGATCAAGCTTGCCAATCTTAAATCCGTCTGCGGGATACTGAGATCCTGAAAGATGTTGCTGCCGGTAAACGAATTGACATAACCCTCGAGCTTGTCGAATCCTTCATTAAGTCCTTCGAGTATTTTCTTACCGTCGCCCAACTTGCTCAAAGCCAAATCCTTGAAGAGGTCGGTATCGGTCAAGTCGATGGACGCGGTCCCGGTTGATCCACTCCACTTGTAGCGAAGCTGTGCCTTTTCATCGAACTCGGCAATGACGCGATCAAGGCCCGTACCTATCTGCGAGGGCCAAAGTGCGCCTGCAAAGTTTTGCTTGGTACTTTCGGCGTCGAAGCGGACGTCAAAGAATGCATCGGCATCGATGCTGGAATCAAACGAGGCGTCGACTAGGCTGGTCTTGGTTTTACCCTCAACCTTGCCTCGGAACGTAACTCGAAATTCGGTCGCCAGCTCTCCGTTGCCCTTCGCATTCAGTTCCAAAAGCCCGAAGTCAAGCAACCCCGACTCAACTTCCGCGATGATACCGCCGCGCCCCACTAACTCTCCCGCTGCTTCGTCAAAGACTAAGCGGCTAGGAAAGGGTGCGGGCCTAGTGATTGTAGTTCCTTCCAGTTTACCTGTGAGATCTGCGTCGGTACCTACCAAGCCCAACAACAGCGGCAAGAACAACCGCTCGACGCAATCCATTTCGGTGATGACAATTTCAAACGTTTTGTTGCCTACGGCATCGGTGCGTTCGACAGGCATGACTTCAAAGCAATCGACATTCGAACGGATGGACCAGCCAGATTGTTTATTAAATAAAAACGTTGCATCATTTGCGAGAAGCAGGTCGGCATCACTAAAAGAGTCCTTCAATTGTTGCTGAAGTTCAGCAGGCAGATCTGAAACGAGCGTCGCTTCCGGTTTTTGGGGGAGGTCAGTGGAGTATTCAAATGTTTTGGGCAGCGGTTCGTAATAAGGGGAACGTTCGACCGAAATCTCATCGAGATAGTTGAGTTCGTAATAGATCGGGTCGGTCTCAGGAAGCGTAACCGTAATGCGCCAACGACGATCGAATTCGACAACTTCAGCAGGGTCCGGACAGGCAGAATCGGGCAAGCTTAAAGCGTCTTTGAATGACTGAGGAACCTGCTTGTTGTTCAGAGCCAGCTTATCCTTAACGGGAATTTCGAATTGCACCTGCCCGTCCAACCACGGACGCACTGCGATCGTGTGTAGTGTCAGGTTATAGCGAGTTCTGCCTGATTCAACGGCCCAGGTCTTGCTATCCTTGGGGTCCCAAATCTTTGCGTCGGACGCGAGCTGAATGTCATATTTCTGGAATTCATTTTGCAAAGTAGCGGGCACTGGTTTTGTAGGACCAGGGTCAGCTGTCAAATCACCAGTGAATGACGACGGCAAAGCGAACTGCCAATAGGCTGATTCGAATCTTGTTTTTACGGAATCTTTTCGAAGCGGGGCCAAGTCTTCGTCATTCGGACGCATAGGATCCATGTTGTCTGGATGGGCGGCGTTCCATTGTTGTTCGAGCGTCGGATCAGCTTCGTAAGCGAATTTGCGACGAACGTAGCGACTGGACACTTTCATGGAGTTTGTGCAGTCAACGTCTAAATTCCACTTACTCGAATCGACCCCGCTCTCGACTAATCTGATACGTTCACCGTTAAATGAAGCCTCAAAATCAGTGTACCCACTACTCACTGCGGCCTGATTCAAACGTTCTACGATCTCATCCAGCGACTGCACGCCATCGAGATACACTTTAAACCTGCGTAAATTCTGGTCGTCCTTCGGAGAGGTAGTACCCGGGTTGGTAGTTCCCAACTTGGTAGTCAATTCCACAACCAACGGAAACTTATTTTCGCCCGTCACGCTGCTTTTCAGGTCTTCCTTTAGTTTTTCAAGACCCTTTCTCAGGCGCGGATTAACGTCAGGCGAAATCACGATGCGGTCCAAGCCGGTTTCGGTCTGTGGTTCCGGAGGCAACTCGCCAACCTTCAGCACAAAGTCGACATTCGCGCTTGCTTCAAATTCACCAGTTACACCAGCAAGAAGTCGCAGATTTTCCAATTTGGGGTTTTCCGGCGCTTTTTCCTTCGTGGCCTGAATAACAGCGAAAGAGAACTGCCCCGTCCGCCGCACTCCAAAATCCAGAATGGAAAATCGCACGGAGTTCGTCGATGGCTCCAATGCCAAGCCCAGAGTTGAAAGCTCATCATGCTGAGCAAACTGACTTTGCAGGAACTGCACCGTCAGTGGTTGGAAGCCGGTGATTTCATTGGCATTTGAGACCCCCAGGCTGAAACCCAAAGATTCTCCCTGTCGGAGCACATAAGAATCGGTCATCGGGATATCGTCCAGGGCCGCTCGCAGGCATAGACGATCGTCACGCAATCCGAATTCCACCGGCATTGATGGGATAGCCACGCGCAAGGCATCGTTAATCTCGCCGATACGAGTTTCAAGTAAGTTGTCGGTCGCTGCGGGAACATCAATAATGTGCGTCTTTCCAGCAGAGTTGAGCAACTCGAAGGCAAAGGGGGCGTAAATCTCTTCCGTAGGCTTGAGGTCTGCGGCAGTTTCCAAAAATTCAAAACCAATTGCCTCGATTTTCTCCAGCCGAAAATTCTGCATCGGTGCGGTCAGTCGCACATCCAGATAGAACTGCACAAGGGGGTTGGGATCGGCTGGATCAAACGGCAGCACACCAAACGAAACAGCACCATCCAGTTTTAGTTCTTTCAAATGCTGATCAAGAAGTTTATTGAGATACAAAACGTATTGTGCTTCCGGATGGTTATCGTCGTTGGCCTTGACGAATAGGCCGGTATCTCCCAGCCGCGAGATCGTCCGTTCCTTACGGTCGATCACTATCTTGATCTCATTATTTCCCACCTTGACATAAGGCCACTTCTCAAAATCGAATTTGGCATCACTAGGATCGAGCGGCGTGGCCCAGACCCTGCGGTACTCAAGTTGGGGCAGTAAATCGACGGTCAATTCCTCGCGCAGCCCGATCCCTTCGACGATATTGCTCCCGGAAAACGGCACCTTCTTGCCCTTCGTCGACATGCTGGCCTGCAACTGGTCTCCCACGTAGTCGAACGAGCCTAGCAGCAACGAATTACCAATCTCGGCATCTGAAGAAAGCGGCGCGATCGCAGCTATGAGTTGTCGGTCCGTCGGCACGATATAGGACTTAGAAATCTTCACCGCTTCCTTTTCGACTTCAGCTTCGATTTGCGGATGGATGTATACATCGAACGGTGCGATTCCCGAGTTGTGAAGTCCGGCTATATCGTCGAAGGCTGCGCGTTGTTCATCCAAACGCTCGGAGAGTCCGAGGTCGACGCGCAGCGTTGCAACTCTTGCTGCCTTGCTCGGGCAATTTGCCAATAACTTGGGAAGATGCGAGAGGAGTGATGGTGTGATAATCTTTATAAAATCCTCTTTCTGATCTACAGTTGGATCGAGGTCGCTCGTTCTGAAATCTCTGTTGGTAAGATTGGCCTTCAAGTCAAACGTGACCCGATAGTCCAGTTGCTCCAGAAATGGTCTTCCGACCCCCAACAGCCCATACATGAACGGCGAAGTGAAAGCGTGCTGTGCGTCGAACTCGGAAGGAAGAGAAAAATCTCCAGCGGAGACAACGATTGAAAAGTCGGCCTTGCGAATGCGAAAGATTGTTTCACCCATTCCATTGAGCGGAATGCGAATTTCCGCGCGAGGATCGAGGGTTAATTCGAGCGAGGCAGGGACCTCAAACTTGAGATACGCGTCTCTTTGCGCATCGAGCAGCAAATTATCATCAGCTGCAGTTGGTTTCGATGGATCCTTAAGACCCGCTTCAAATCGAAAATTGCGCGTCGAATTCGTTGAAACGCGACACGGAACACCGATCACCAGCATTTGCTCGCTTCCAAGCCCGTCGATGTCTGCCAAGCCGGTTTGCAAAAGCTCCTGATAAGTAGCTGGAGCTTGCACCCTCGCCTTCAAATCCTCTAGAGCCTGTTGAACGCCTTGCTTCAGAGCAGCATATTCTTTTGTTTCAAAGTCATCTTCTTCGATTCGGAGATGATTGAAATTCAATCGCTCCGCAAGCTGGTTGCCTACAACAGGATCAAACATTGCCGGAATTTTGGCAACCAGAACATCTATTGCCTCATCTAGTTTTGTTTTAACGGCCGGGGGAATCTCGACCTTTTGAGCAACGGGAGTGCGCTGCAGAACTGTTGGGTTCAGGAAGCCAAGATCATTGGCCGAGGGTTTGTTGACCGCACCGGACGCGGCACCTGTGTAGGCATCGCGCAGTCGCTCGAGTGCCAACTTCATGGGATCGTTCGCCGCGGTTGTGACGATGCCATTCACGACCAACCACTCGGGCGGAGTCGAACCTTGCCGGCTGTAGCGCAGCCGATGCTGTGTTTCTGCGACTGGTAGAGAAAAGTCTACTTCTTTCCAGTCCACCAGATCTGCAATCGGACGTGAAGCACCGGCCACAACATTGATAGTAAAGGCCGGTTGCTGCTCGCCGTTGGGCCAATAAGCCTTCCACTTGAGAGTATTCGTGTCAGGATCCAGTAGCTCCTGTTCAACAAAGAACTGCACAACCCCCTGGAATCCGGGCGCACTTTCTTGATCACCAGGAATGGCAATACTTGCTACGCCGGGAGAGAAGAAATACTGCTCGGAAGCGACGTCCTCACGAACCAAATACCCGACATCGTCGCTGTTGATGGTCGATCCCGCCGCTCCACCTTCGAGATGCACAAAGGCTTGATCTTTGTCGATCGCGAATTCCTTTTGCCCCCCTCCCTGGCCATAGATCATGCGCGTGATGCGCAGTGGCAGACCTGCGGAATATTTATCTGCTTGCCGATCGAGCCCTGCCAAATCGATGGGGAGCAGATCGCCTGAATGGCCTGCTTCGCCGCGTAGGGTAATCACGCCAACCCCTGCTCGCGCGATTTGACTGCCGCGTGCAGTAATCCGAAACTGATATGTCGTCGAAGGTAGGACCGCTGCCTCTGCCGACAACGCATTCATGGCGACCGTGACCTCGGTGCTTGCCTGCCAGGGGGACCAAGTACCATCAGCCAACTGACGCCGGAAGAACAGATCGAACAACCCCGTTCCGCCACTCTTTTTGGTTCCTTCGAAATGAATTTTCCCGGCACGAACGGTCAACCCGTGATTAGAATCAATGCCAACGATATCATCTTTGATGACTTCCCAGGTCAGTAGCTCCGACGGCGCCGTCGCAGGAATGGTGGCAGCGACCTCCTGATGCTTTTTCAGATAGTTTGCGCGCTGGCGTCCTGGTTCAAAGCGCTTGATCGTTGAATTGGTTTCGATGTAGTTGATCAGCTCGCCAATGTCGTTCCGCAACCCTTTCACCATGGGACGCGGACCCTTCGTGAATCCTTGATAGACGAAGTCGATCAGAACGTCTCGGATCGGCTCCTTCAATGTCTGCCAATCCGTGCGACTGTCGGCATACTCATCATCAGCTGTCCAAAAGTCATAATTCTGGCGTGCTTGTTCGATGTACGAGTCGATGGTGATCTCGATTTGATCCCCTTCAATGGTTTCTTCAAAGGTCGTTCCCTGACTGTAGATCTGGTTGAAGATCTTGAGCTGTGCTAATCGCGAAATCGCAAGATCTAAATTCGCGCGGCGGAAAGCTGCCGCTTCAGCACCAATCAGGCCAGCAGCTTCTGAAAGTTTGGATCGCAGATTGTCTGGTACTTTGTCTTTCAGCTCGGCAAGAATTTGTGCCTGAGAGCGAGACATCATGTTGTAGCCTTTGCCGATCATTAAGCCTGCTTTGTTGTCCTCTTCCTGCATGCCACGCAGCTTGGGTTGGCTGAGACGCAACGTTTGATCCGATTGACCTTGCGCGAAGTACGTAAATACGCCTTGTTGCACGTGGTCCACATCATGGCTGAGCGTCGTCCCATCATCCGAGCGGATCGACAAGACGGCGAAGGCTCGGGGAATGCTGTCGACATACAAAGCAATTGAGTATTCCGCGGGCTCTTGCAAACTTGCGGCTGTGGGCACTGCAGTAGTCAATGTGATTTGCCCACCAACAGCAACGCCATTCGTGCGCGTCACTTGGTGATTTGTGTGATCGGTGACCTCCCAATCGCCGGCGAGCGCGACCTCGGCCTTCAAAGTTGAGCCGGCCACGACTGCACTGGCCAACTTCAAAGGCTCGGTTGGTAAGGGCGTTGCAGTGGTTAACTGCAGCGGAATGTTCAGATGCTCTCCATTGGCCAGCTGTTGAATTTGCTGGTGAGTAAGATCGGGAATGAGCCAGTTGACAGAGCCTGGAAGAAGGACATTGAAGTTTGCCAGTCCCAAGTCGACTGCGATGTCATAATTCGTATTGTCGATCGATTTTACTACTCCATATTCGTCGTCGGTAATCTTTGCTGCGTAAGGTCCATCGGCGGGATTGCCGGCTGCCTTGCGGTCGGTAGGAACATAGATTCCGTCAAAGTCCCAATCGTCGACCGTCTCTTGACCTGGTCGCAACAAGTAAAGTGCGTTGTCATACTTTGCGCGATTGGGGCCAAAGTTGGGACCGTAGACCATAATCGCGTTGGTCGACGAATTAGTAACCTCACCATCAATCACGCCTGAAAAACGTCGCAGGCGATCTTCGCTTTGAATGAAGGAGATTTCATCTGACGTCAATTTGCGCGCAAACAGCTTACCATCCGCATCAATGTCCAGAATTTCAGATCCCGAGACATCGCGACCGCTGAGTTTGCAACGAACTTTCGTGATCCCTTCCGACTTTGCCGTCACTTTTAGGTAAACCGTAGCGTCGAAGATGCTACTCTTCACCTTGTAGGTGCCTGGTTCAGCAGTCGGCGCTGAAAGTATCCTCGGCATAGAACGCTGATCCCATTCGCTTCCTGTCGCCGAGATGATCTCGAATTCAATTTTCCCCTGCAGGCACTCGACTTCATAATTGACGACGTCCTTGTCGTCGAAATAGATTCCGTTCTCCATGCCCTTCGTCAAAGTGAATGTGTATTCGAACTCGTCAACGGCTCGATCGCCGTAGATATTTCCCCAATCGTCTGGCAACGCCGTTTTGCGTGTCCCTTCTGCTGCAAATGTCTTGATTTGTGCTAAGGCTGCGGTGTCAACTTGCTGGGGCGTGGCGAGTCCTTGGAGAAGTGCGATAAGCAAATCGCGCGAGAGTTGTCCTTCCCAAATGCGATCGGTCACGGGATCGTTCGGGCTGAACCAATCCATGTTCCACCAACCCTCGGCATCGAAGTGATCGACCTTTTGCACATATTGGTCATAAATGTTGCCAAGCTTGCTGTCTCGCAACTTTCCGTCGATCCCATAGATGAACTTCGGGAGACCAAAGCCACCGATACCACCTTTGAGACGTGCGACATCGTCGGACGATGACCAGACATTGACGACTTTGCCGCTAACGTTCTTGGCAGCGGTTCCCAGCATAGTGTTCGATTCGCCACTGGTGATGATCTCATTATCAATCGGCGACCCGAGCAGGATCCAATTGTCGATCCGCATCCCTTCCTGCAGGGAGCAAAGCGTTAGCAGCGTCCCTTGGCTATGGGCAAGAATGTTGATAGGAACATCATTCCCCACCAGTTCACGGGTCTGCGCAACAATATCCTTGAGCTTGGCGACCGCGACGAAGGCATCATCACTCAAGCCGGTAGAGGTATTGGCGCGGCCGCCAATCGAGTCGCTCGCTCGACTAAAGAATTCTTTTCCCCAATCGAATTCGATCAGCTGCACATCCGGCAGTTCCGGCTGAATCTTAGTTTTAAAGTCGGCATATACCTGTTTATCGGCATTCACGCCATGTACGAGGATTAGGACCGCGCGCACATTATCGGCCGCACTTACAACAGGCGTCGCCAGTCCTGCTGCCAGAAGAACTAGCCACGCGCAAAGTCGAATCGCTGACATGATCTGTTTCCCTCAGAAGTAAATTCACGGATGTTTTGAATCATTACTGCCATCAGGGCAGTTTGGCGTCGTTCTCGTCTCCGCCATCTATCTTCACAGTCTCTCCAACCTTAGACGTCACCGTAGCGTTCCCCTGTTGGATGTAGGCTGCGATGATTTCTGCCGGCGTCGTACCCATCGAAAGCGGACGACTTACTTTGGGATTTCCTGCATAGACAACTTCTTCGGCGAAGTGGGCTGAGTTGTAGTTTGCTGCAGAAAACTTCTTGCGCTGCGGATCGAACTTCGGTGAACTCGGATCGCTCTTGGCTTGGGCCTCGAGCGCGAAAGTATGCATGTGCGAAAAGCTCATGAAACGAAAATAGGCCCTTTTGATTTCCGGCGGCTGTGGCTGACCGGCCTCATTCTTTTTGTCTTCACTTAAACGATTCAGGACATTTGTGAGAGACTCTTTGTCGGCTTCGTTTCCGACAATTTTGACATTGGGAATGATGCGATTCCGCACCAGACCGTCCACTGGCTGCGGGGCATAGCGCCCAAATTCGTAATACTTGGTTAGCCCCTTGTCACCAACCAGCAAGACCCCGATGTCGGCACCCTGAAAGTCGGCCGGCAAGCCTCGATAGTGCAAGATGATTGCTTCTCCAGTCAGGACTTTGGGGTCGTGCCCCGCCCCTGTGAGAATTTGCTCGAGCACAGTCTTGCGGCTCTCTCTCTTGACGATGTATGGGTCCGCCTTCGACTTATCTTCCGCGGCCTTCTTGATCTTCATCGGGTCGTTTTTGAAGTCTTGGATCGTTTTATCGCTGGGAAAGCTGGTATAGAGCGCACCTAGTAATTCGATCTGTTCATCGGACATAGTCTGCGGCAGTGGTGTACTAATCGCAATCTCTGCCAAAACCTGTAGATGCTTGGAAGCAACAAAAATATTTGCTGTTGGATTTTTCAGCAAATTGATCAGATCGCGCTCCTGTTCGGGAGTGATTGTCGCGGGATCGATCCCTAGAGTCTCTGCAGCGCGTCGCAATTGGATACTGACATTGCCAAACGAGGTCCTATCTTGATCCCCACTCTTGCCGAGCTGCTTCAACAGCCATTTCCCAACCTCATTGCTGCGTGCGATATATCCAGCGTCGTCAGCCCACAGAGGATCGCCACCAACTTCGTTGTAAGCAACGCCAGCGACGAGAATCGGTGGCAGTTTGTATTTCTTTGCAGCAGCGCGAATCGTATCGATATATCCCACGCACCACTGTTTTTTGAAATCAAAGATGAGCTTGTCGTCACCCACCACAGGCGTTCTCCACTTGGCTAGGTCCAAAGTAGTCCACTCATCGGTTCCCTGGGCGGGAGCATACTGTGAAGATATCTCTAAAATCTCTTTGATCGGATCGAGAGTCGCTGTGGGTAGGCTGAGTGTTGAGGCGAGCGCGCTCCAGGTATCTTTGCCGACCACACCATCTACCTTCAGCTTGCATTTCTGTTGGAATGCCTTGACGGCGACAGCTGTCGCTGGGTCGAACGTGCCATTCACGGTGACCGTACCTGCGCCTGCGATGCGATTCAAAGACTCTTGCAGATAAGTCACATCTGCGCCAGTATCGCCGGCTTTAATCACCGGCCGATTCAGTTTCTTTCGAGTCGCATCATCAAGGACGCCCGTCACAGGCACACCGACTTGCGTTTGAAAGACTTTCAGCGCTGCAGTCGTATTCGGACCAAAAATGCCATCCTCGGCTAGCTTCGGGCTTGGTACCAGTAGTCGATTAAGGGCGATCTGCAGTTGTTGTACTTCATTGCCAACCGTCGACATATCCACCGTTGGCACGGCCAGGTAATCGACTCGCCGTTGAAAACGATCTGGGGGGACCGAAGTCCAATTGCTTACCTTGGCAATTTCTGCTCCGAAGGCGGGCAGATCATTTTTGACAACGAGTGACTGCAAGAATTCGCGCGAGCTGCTGGTGTAGTCACCCCGATAACGCAGGTCAATCAAGAGATCCTTGATTTTTGGATGCAGGCCCGTCCAGTCGGTGGCACCATACTTTGCGACGACATCCTTCTTGTCGCAAATGCGACGTACGTCTTTCTCCATTTCGGCGTAGACAATTTCGAACAGCCGCTTTTGTTGGCGGGGAGTGATTTCCACCAGGTTGCTTTGTGCGATGAACGTTTTCGCCTCGTTCCCGACCTTGCCGACTCCGTCCGCATACTTCTTGGCTTCCGCTTCCGCCAAACCAGCGGCAACCAGATCCTTGACAACGCCTGCTTTGGTTCTCTCCTTCAGGTCATAACCACGGCCAATCGTAACACCAGACGTCGCTCCCGGCACGTGAGGCTTGCGACTGTGAAAGGGCCCGCCTTCTTGCCCTTCAGCATCAAACGTCAACTGCCCCTGTTTGACCTTGAAAAGGTCTTCGTCGACGGGTGCCACGGCTTTGGGAATTTCCAGGTGATAAGCGGGGTCACCCGGCGGCATAATGTACTTCGAGATGGCCCCCTGATCTTTGGCCTTTAATATCGCTGCTTCAAACTTGGATCGGTTACTGATCGACGAGGGGGCAACATCGATCACATCATGTGTATTGCTACAATGCTTGGACACCTTCTCCGGGCCCAGTTCCTCAATTTTCTCCTGCATTAATTTCTTGACATCATCCTCCGTCTCAGAAGCGTTTGCGACATAAACATCAATCACTTGATCGCCCACCGAGCCATAAAGCTTCTTTTGATGTTCGACGCTATGAGTCTTGATATTGTCATACATGATGCGCGCTTGATCCGTGGCCGTGCGAACACCGCTGGTGATGCGCGCCGTTTTAAGCTCGGCTGCATCGAGAATTTCACGCAACGTCTTCATTCCCTGGACGGAGACTTTAACATTCGAATTTAACTGTATATCGAATAGCGCCTGCCAAGTTCTTGCGTCGACAGTTCCGGTTGCGTTAGGCGACAACGCTTCTTGAAACTCGATGACGTTGACTTTCGTTGCCTCATCGAACTTGCCGTCCAATGGCATCGGAGGGTCAAGGTCGAGTTTATGAGTCAAGAGA
The DNA here is from genome assembly GCA_041751935.1 of Pirellulaceae bacterium. Classification (GTDB taxonomy): domain Bacteria; phylum Planctomycetota; class Planctomycetia; order Pirellulales; family Pirellulaceae; genus JBBSJZ01. The sequence continues at coordinate 34,193 of JBGSIA010000043.1, forward strand.
CTCTTCAATAGATTTACCGCAGGCCCGTCATTGGTTCCTAATGCCAAGACGGGCTCAATGTCTTGAGCAATTGCTAGGTGTGAAGAGGCAACGATTGAAATTAAGATCGCTATTGCTTGACGCGACCAATGGCGAGAAAGAATCCTTTTGCAATTGCAACCTAACGCGTATGAGTCGTTTGCCACGAAAGAAAAGGCTGCGAGTAGCTCAGAAAAAGAAGCAAATACCGCAATCCGCATGTTTCCCCTCCAGCAATCTTGTTGCGCTCGTTTCACGAAATTGAACGAATTATAGTCGTTCAGGGGGGAGGGTGTGGCTCGCGACCGAAAAAATTGCGAACCGGAAGACAGGATTTGCACGAGCCGTCCGCTTTCGCAAAATCTCGGTAAAAACACTACTTGATCATTGGGTCAACATGATGGAATGGGATCTTTTTAGTTGGACAAAGGCTGCACTGTAGAATTTCCTTGGTCGCAAGGAAGTCGCGGACTTCATCTTCCGATGCGGTAGGCGGACAGGCCTGGTAGTCGCGGAAGAGTTGCCACGCGGGTTCGTCAGCGAGGTTCAGCTTGCGGGACATGATCGAATGGTAGGCGAGCGCGGGGCATTTCCACAGGCATTGCTTGTAGAGCTGGGTACATGTGCGCTGGAGGCAGATGTTCCATGCGGCTCTCGGGTCGCTGCCGAACGGCATCGGCTTGCCATCCACCATGCGGTACTGCTGACGCCAGCCACGATGGGATTTGCGGATGTTGATTTGCAGATCAGGATAGCTGGCTCGCCACTCGCGGATCTGCTGGCAGACGCCGCGAAATCGCTTCATGTACTCCGGCGCACGTCCATGTTGGGAGACGTCCATACGGAAGCTGTTGTCGATCAGAATGCGGGGCAGGTCGGGATGACGATCCAGGAAGAATCCGTTCGTGACGAACAATCCTTCGGCGTCTGGGAACGATTGTCGCCCAAGCTCGATGATTGAAATCAACTCCGGGTTGAGTGTTGGTTCGCCCCCGAGAATTGCGATCCGTTTGGGCGCTAGCCGGCCCTTCCATGCATCGAATTCCGCGCGAGCCTCTTCGAGGCTAACGATTCCGCCAGCATGAAAGTTGGAATAATGCGAGCACTGCGCACAATAAAGATTGCACGCATGTGCTGCATGGAACTCGAGATTGGGTAACTCGATCATCAACATCCTTCCGAATCACTCGAACCAGCTTCATCACCTGAGCCTTCACTGCCTGCGTCGCCGCTTCCGCCTGGTGGCTTCGGTGGTTTCACATCGTGGCCTGGATGCCCAGGTGGCAAGTTGTCTGGCCAGTGGTAGCCAGGTGGCAGATGGTAAGGGTGGTGTGGAGGTAGCCGCGGCCAGATGATGTTTGGCAGGGGTGGCGGTACCAACACTTCGATCGGCGGCTCGGGCACCGGAGGCCATACCCAGTCCTCGGGCCACCAATCGGGTCGCGGCTCCGAACTGGAACCAGGCGGATCGGGCGGTGGAACGTAGGGAAGTGGCTCACCTGGCGGATCAAACGGCGGTGAGGGCCAACCCGGTGGTCGCTCGCCGTTGGGACCAAATGGTCCATGATTCGTTGTTGTCATAAACACTCCTTCATGAAGTTGGGGAAACGAAAGCAACAGAAATTAGCGCCAGAGAACCTTGCGTAGGTTGTGCTTACGCAAGGCTTGTTTCAGGAAGACGGGGCGATGTCGCTTGTAGGCGGGCGGATCGACGTGGATGTGCGGAAAGATGTGGTCCGTCGCCACACCTACCTTGACGCCGGCAACCTTGGCTCGCCAGAAGAAGTCCCAGTGCTCGTCGACCTTCAGATCTTCATCCCAGCGAATCGCTTGCAGGATGTCGCGATATGCAACGAAGCAGTTACAAACGAATGCGCACTCGGCAATGTCGCCAATGCGCCGATACTCGCCGCGTGGAATATGAAGCACGCCACCTGACGAACTGAGCAGCCTGGGCGTTCCGTCTGGATGAGGGCGATGGGGCTGCTTGCTGAGTGTTGCCAATAGATCGAGGCGACTCGACTCGAACTTGCCAACGAGATCATTCAGCCGAGTCTGTGGGCCGACCACGTGATCGTCGTCAGAGAAGATCACCATCCGAGTTTGCGCGGCTTCAACGAGACGATTGCGACCAGCCGACAATCCGATGTCGTATTCGGTCTCGATCAGTCGATCGACCATTGCTGCTTCGTCAGGACAAGTCTGCGAGAAACGCAACTCAGGCTTCCCATCGTCGAGGACGTAGATCAGCGGACGATCATCTCCACACTGCTCGTAAATGCTACGCACGAGCGTTGCGCAGCAGTGCGGGCGATGAATGGTCTTGATGCAGAATGTTACGCGATCACGCATGGACGATACCTCCTCCTGGGTAGCGAAGTGAATCAAAGCCGTGTTTCCGGAGTCCCAGTCGGCGGAACTTCGGTCGGGCTCGCAGAGCTCCATAGGGCTTGGCTGCTACATGGTCGTGGACTACCGAGCAATCGAGCGCGACTGCGATTTGCAAATGTTCGATCTGGGACGCTCGATAGAAGAACTCCCAGTGTTCGTATGTCTTGATCTCGTCGTCCCAGCGAAGGCGGGCGATCGTGTCGCGACGGGCGAGGAAGGCGTTACTGACCATGTCGCACCAACAGGTTTCGCCGATGCGCTTGTGTTCACCACGATGCATCCAGATCCGGATGCCATTCATCAGCGGGCTGAAAAGCATAGGCCGGCCGCCAGCGCCCTGCCGCACAGCCAGAATGTCGAGGTCGTACTCAATGAACCGCTGGTAAACTCGATCGAGATGTAAATCAGGCGTTACGATCTGGTCATCGTCCAGCAGGAAAATGAACTCAGTTTCGGCAGCGTCGATCGCAGTGTTGCGCCCGATCCCAACGCCCACATCATGCTGCTCGAGGTCGATCACTTTGCAGTGCTTGGCGGTCTCGGGATAC
>JBGSIA010000044.1:0-32665 GCA_041751935.1 Pirellulaceae bacterium
GGCAACGGCGACTGATTTGGTCGATGCCAGTGTAACGATCACCAACGATGCACAGACTACCTTCCCGCTGGGCGTTACTACGGTGACATTCACGGCTACCGACGATGCGAGCAATGTGGTTACTGCAACCGCAACGGTAACAGTAGTCGATACAACTGATCCGACGATCACTGCGCCGGCGAACATCAGCGTTGAAGCGACGTCGGCGACGGGTGTTGCGGCAACGAACGCGGCGATCGCGGCGTTCTTGGCTGCAGCGACAGCGAGCGACTTGGTCGATGCCAGTGTCACGATCACCAACAATGCTCCGATGACATTCCCACTGGGCGTCACCACGGTGACATTCACGGCGACTGATGATGCGAGCAATGCGGTTACCGCAACTGCGACGGTAACAGCCGTCGATACAACCGATCCGACAATCACTGCTCCGGCGAACATCAGCGTTGAAGCGACTTCGGCGACGGGTGTTGCGGCAACGAATACAGCGATCGCGGCGTTCTTGGCTGCGGCAACGGCGAGCGACTTAGTCGATGCCAGTGTCACGATCACCAACAATGCTCCGACGACGTTCCCGCTGGGCGTCACCACGGTGACATTCACGGCTACCGACGACGCGAGCAATGTGGTTACTGCAACCGCGACGGTAACAGTCGTCGATACAACCGATCCAACGGTCACTGCTCCGGCGAACATCACCGTTGAAGCGGCTTCGGCGACGGGTGTTGCGGCAACGAATGCGGCGATCGTGGCGTTCTTGGCTGCAGCAACAGCGAGCGACTTGGTCGACGCCAGTGTCACGATCACCAACAATGCTCCGACGACGTTCCCGCTGGGCGTCACCACGGTGACATTCACGGCAACCGACGAAGCGAGCAATGCAGTTACTGCAACCGCGACGGTAACAGTCGTCGATACAACCGATCCGACGATCACTGCGCCGGCGAACATCGCGGTGGTGGCGAATGTCGCGACGGGGGCTGAAGCAACCTTGGCGACAATCGTTGCTTTCTTGAATGGCGCGACGGCAACCGATAGCGTCGACTCGGCGCCAACGATAACCAATGACGCACCGGCGATTTTCCCTGTCGGGCCGACGACAGTAACGTTTACTGCGACCGATGCGTCCGGAAACCAGCAAACGGCAACGGCTGTGGTGACCGTCACGAGTCAAACGACGACACCGGTGGTGGATGTTTCGCCGAGTGGTCCCAACGGTACTCCAAATCCACCTAACCTGCCTGGCACAACCAGTCAGCCGTCGTCATGGGCTGTGCAACGCAGTAGCCTTCGCGAACTGGTGATTGATCTGCCGATCGCTATCACAGCAGCGACCGCCTCAAACATCGTGTTGACCAATCTGGGTATCAACGCGGACGTTGACAACGACGTCGTGATCACGCTGCGAAACGACCAGATCAAGCTGAATACCCAGGGGACTAAGCTGACGCTTACTTTCGATGCAGGGCAACTAACAGACGGTGTCTACAAACTCGAGTTGTTGCCAGCGATTACAGGCGGCGAAACGTTCACGCTCATTGGCAACTCGACAAACAAGTTCTATGCGCTCACGGGTGACTGGAACGGTACCGGAGGTGTCACGCCAGGCGATTTCGCGACGTTTGCTTACTGGTTCGGTCAAGAGTCGGCCAACGCGCCGGCGTATGTGGATCTACTGCCATCGGCAAGCATCGGAATTTCTGACTTTGCACCGTTTGCTGCTAGCTTTGGCAAGTCCATTGTGTTCCCAGCGGCAGGCACTGGTTCGCCCGTGCTTAGTGGTGGGGAAGGCGAACTGACGGCAGCGATGAACTCTCTGGTTAATCCAGCGGACGTGAACGGCGACGGCGCGGTATCGGCGGCCGATGCGTTGGAAGTCATCCAGAAGCTGTCAGAGGACAGTTCGGGTGGGGACGGTTGGTCTCGTTTCGACGTCAACCGCGATGGACACGTCACCGCCGGTGACGCACTGACTGTCATCAACGACATTCTTCCCTCGGCTGATCAAAGCAGCGCTCTTCCCCTGTTATCAGATGCGTTCCAAGCTTTGCCAATGGCGAGTGATGCGGTGTCTGAGCAGTCGCAGCTTGCACCGGCAAACGAAGTGGCAGCTGATTTCGTATTCGCTGATTTGCTCACGGGCGTTTCTTCGCAGCTTTCGACGGTGTCACTCGATCCAGTTGACGGCGACAAGAATGATACGGAGCAAATTTCGCTGGATGCTGCGATCAATTTGTTAGCGCATGACCTCAATCATTGATCCCGTTGTAAAATCCGTTTTTCAATCGTCATCTGTTGAATAGAACAGAGGTCTGTAGATCAACAGTGAAACCTGGAGTTGCTTCGATACTGATCGAAGCGTTGGCGATCGATTGACACCACGGATCAGGATCTATTTCGTCAGTCATCAATTTGAACGCGATGACCGCAAGCGATGTAAATCGCCATGCGGTCTTTGCATATTCAATTCAAATGCCAATTTGTGGCTCCCACCTTCATGGCATAGCGATTTACAATGGAGGATTCGCTAGCACGTTCGTGCTCCAGGCAATCATTGCATCTTTTGGGATACAGTTCCGATGAAGTTTTTTCCAACGTTGAGTTTCGGTCGACAAGGTAAGGATACAAATCGCCGCCTGAGAAATCGGTCATCGCGGCGTCGGGCGTTACTGGAGACGCTGGAGGATCGTCGCTTATTGGCTGCTTATGTCGTAACAACGGTTGACGACATCGTGGCTGTCGATGGACACGTTAGTCTTCGCGAAGCGATTCTCTCGGCGAATTCGAATACGGTGATCAATGCCGATATCGCGGTCGCTGGGAGTACAGATGGAGACACGATTGAATTTGACGCAGCGTTATCGGGCGCCACCATCACTTTAGATCCCGTGCTTGGTCAGTTGCTGATTAGCGATGATGTGACAATCGATGGTAGTGCTGGCGTCGGCGGCAGTCGAATTACGATCGATGCGATGGATAATAGCCGCGTACTACTTGTGGACACGTCGACGGGATTGGGCGCAACGCGCGACGTGAGTTTGTCAAACTTTGTATTGACGAACGGGAATGCGGGAATCACCGCAAATTCGTTCGGTGGCGGAATTAGTTCGGTAAGTTCGACGTTGTCATTGAATAACGTGGACATCACGTCGAGCGATGCGTTCGACGGCGGTGGGTTGAGCATCGAAGGGGGATCGGTTTCGATCCTCGGCGGTCGTATCGGAGACAATGAAGCGGATCAGTTTGGCGGTGGTATCTCAGGTATCTTTGGTGCGACGATTACCATTGATGGCGGCACGTCGATCGACAACAACATCGCGGGCAAGAGTGGCGGTGGTTTGTTCTTTCGCCAATCAGACGTCACGATTGATGATGCGATCGTTGATATGAATGATGCCAACGGCGCGTTGGTCGGCGATGGTGGTGGTGGTATCGCGAACGACTTTGGTTCGGAGTTGCGGATTGCAGCGACAACGGCGGTGACGATTTCCAACAACACCGCGGTTGGCACGCTCGGTAGCGGCGGTGGCATATTGAACTCCGGCTCGGCGTTGCTGATTGTCGGCAACGGAACTCAAATCACTGGTAACAGAGCTGAGCGAGCTGGTGGCGGCATCGAGGGTATCGGCGGCTCGTCGATCACATTGACGGGTGTGTCAATTACCGGGAACACAGCGCAAGGTACGGCAGTTTCTGCACCGGGTAATGGCGGTGGATTGCATGTCACAGGCGGTGGCAATACATCGATCACCGGAGGCAGTGTCAGTGACAATGTTGCGGCTGAAGAAGGCGGTGGACTGTGGAACGGTACCGGCGTCATGACGATCAGCGGTGCGACGATCAACGGAAATCATGCCGACGCTGGGAACAACACAGGCAACGATCAAGGTGGCGGAGGTGTGTTCAACAATGGTGGGACGTTGAGCATCACGGGTACCAATATCACCAACAATGAAGCATTGCTCAATTTGGGCAATGGTGGCGGTGTGATGAGTGTCGGCGGAACGGTGTCAATTACCTCCAGTGCAATCAGTGGTAACAAAGCTGCGCGAGCTGGAGGTGGCATCGAAGAGAATGCTGGCACCGTGAACTTAACGGATGTGGCGATCTCCGCGAATACAGCGACCGTCAATGGCGGTGGGCTTCACACCAGTGGTCCTGGCATGGTCACAATTTCCGGTGGTACCGTATCGGACAATGTCGCTGGGCAAGAAGGCGGTGGATTGTGGAACTCATCGACCGGGACGATGACAATCCGGCCCAGTATGGTCAGTGGCACGCGGATTCAGCTCAATGATGCGAACGGTGATGGCACCGAACAAGGCGGCGGCGGATTGTTTAACGATGGTGGTATCGTTGACGTGACCGGCGCGACCTTCTTTCAGAATGTGGCGACAGCGGCGGCGGTCGGGAACGGGGGTGGAGGTATTTTTAACGACGGACAGCTGACCCTGACGGATACCGATATTCTTGAAAATGACGCCGTCACTGGTCTGGGAAATGGCGGCGGAATCTTGAATTCAGACGGCGGCGTGCTCGTGATGTCCGGTGGTTTAGTTGCGGGCAACTCCGCTGCACGGGCTGGTGGTGGCATCGAGAACAACGCGGGCTCGGTAGCTCTTACAGATGTGACCCTCGGTGGTCCATTGGCGAGCGACGCAAACACTGCCGGAGTAAACGGTGGAGGACTGCATACAAGCGGCCTGGGGACTGTAACCATGACCGGCGGCTCGGTGTCGAGTAACACTGCCACCAACGAAGGCGGTGGCTTGTGGAATTCAGCCACCGGGACTCTTGATCTGACAGATACGAATATTCAATTCAACGTTGCCGTGCGCGGTGGCGGTGTGTTCTTGCAACCCGGTGCCGGAACGTTCTCGCTCAGTGGCGGAGTGGTGAGCGAAAATGTTGCCACCGGCAATGCGTCGACCGATGGTGGTGGAGGTATTTACAACGACGGTGCAACGACGGTCACGCTGGACAATGTGACGATTGAGTACAACGCAGCCACAGGGACAGCGGGCAGCGGTGGTGGAATCTTTACCAAGGCAGGTACGCTGACGATCGATGTTGGAACGATTCAGTTCAACAGTGCCAATCGGGCGGGAGGTGGCATCGAAGTCGTCGCAGGAACCGTGGAGTTGGTGGATACCAACTTGATCAGTAATGACGTGAACGGACTAGGCGCCGCGACCAGTCCGATGCCAGGAAACGGTGGTGGGTTGCACGTTTCTGGTGCAGCAATGGTCTCGCTCACGGGCGGTAGCGTGTTCAATAACGAAGCCGCATCCGAGGGCGGTGGTTTGTGGAACTCAGCAACGGGTACGATGACAGTCGATGGCACGATCATTTCCGCAAACCTTGCCAGTGGTGATACCAGCATCCAAGGTGGTGGCGGAATCTTTAACAGCTCCGGCGTTTTGATGTTGAAGAACGCGACTGTTGAAGGCAACATCGCCGACGGTTTAAGCGGTAGCGGTGGTGGAGTAATGAGCGTTGGCGGTACCGTTGACATCCTGGGTGGCGACATCACCGGGAACAGCGCCAATCGTGCTGGTGGTGGCATCGAAATGACCGGGGGAACGGCAACAATCGCCCACGTACAACTCGTTGATAACGAGGCGACTGGACTTCTTAACGGTCCAGGAAATGGTGGCGGGCTGCACATCACCGGAAATGCGAACGTAAGCTTCGTTGGTGGCAGCGCTACGGGCAACAAGGCCGCAGCGGAAGGCGGCGCGTTTTGGAATTCGGCAACTGGGACGCTGACGATCAGCGGCGCTGAAGCTCTTTCCGGCTCCATTGCCATGCCCAGCTCGATTGTCGAGGCCACCGGCGCCGATACTGCGTCAATCCAAGCCTCTGTGGACAACTTTCGAAATAGTTTAGGCTCATTGAATGCCAATTCACCAGGATCGTTGTTCAGTGGTCGCCGCGAGATCAACTGGGACGCTGCACCGGACAGCGTATCGGCTCCCAATGTATTTCCGAGTGACTTTTTTAATGCTCCGGTGTTCCCACGCGCTCGTGGAGTAGAGTTCTCAACGCCAGGCACGGGCTTTGAACTCAGTGCAACCACAGCCAGTGGAGTTGCGCCGTTGTTCGGGAACCAGAACGCGAATTACGCAACGTCGTTCGCAACGTTCAGCGCCGAGCGATTGTTCGCACCACTGGGAAGCAATGTTACTGTAGTGAAGTTCTTCGTCCCAGGAACTTCGCTTCCGGCAGCAGTAGCAGGTTTTGGCGCAGTGTTTACCGACGTTGACACCGCTGCTACGACGATGGAATTCTTTGATCAAGAAGGCAACGTGTTAGCAACTCGCAACGCGTTGGCGACAACGGGCGATGCGAGTTTGTCGTTCCTGGGATTCAAATTTGATTCTGCTGTCATTGCGGAGGTACGAATCACAGCCGGGAACTCGCCGCTCGGTCCCGACGATGATAATGGAGCGAGCGATGTCGTGGTGATTGACGACCTCATCTTCAGCGAGCCGGTGTTGATTTCACCGACGATCATTTCGGGTAACACGGCCGACGGAGATGATCCGGACCAGGGCGGAGGGGGCGTATTCAATGACGGCGGCACTGTGCTGATCGATAACGCGACGATTGAACTGAACGAGTCCGGTGGCCAATTCGGTAGCGGCGGTGGAATCCTGTCAGTCGCTGGCGATGTAATGATTACAACAACTGATATTTTGGGCAACAGTGCCAATCGTGCTGGGGGTGGAATCGAAGTCATCGCGGGCAGTATCTCGATGAGCGATTCACGCTTGAATGATAACGACGTCAATGGGCTCGGTGTTTTCGCGACGACGCCCAGTCCCGGTGAGGGCGGCGGACTGCATGTGTCGGGCACCGCGGACGTGACGATCGTCGACAGCATCGTCAGCAACAATGAAGCGCGGGGTGCAGGTGGTGGCTTGTGGAACAACAGCGGTACGATGATTGTTCGCGGCACGACAATCGAAAATAACGTCTCGGAAGTGAGCGGCGACTTCAATGGCGGTGGCGGCATTTATAACAGGTCGGGAGATTTGCAGATAAGTTCAAGCAACATCATCGGCAACTCGGCCGCAGGAAGCGGTGGCGGCGTGTTCAATTTCTCCGGAACGGTTTCGCTTGCCAGTAGCACGATCGCCAACAATTCAGCCGACGCCAGTGGCGGTGGTTTGTTCCAGCGGACCGCACCGGCGATCAACGTGGGAAGCGTGATTACGAATAGTACGATCTCGGGGAATACCGCTGGCGGCGTTGGGGGCGGAATTCACAACAACGACAGTACCGTCACAATCTTCAATAGTACGGTCGTGCTGAACCGCAGTGACTCTGACGGAAGTAACGACGTTGGCGGAGGCATCTGGACGCTTTCCGGTAATCGATCGTTCACAAGTCTGTTCAATTCAATCGTGGCCGGAAATGTCAACGGAACGGACGGTGCAGATGCACCAAGCGACATCGCCCAACAGGCCTTGGAAACAAACAGTGCGAGTAACCTGATCGGCGATCCAGCGACGGCAGGTGGCTTGGCCGAAGGTGCTCTAGGTAACTTAGTCGGTGATGGCAGTGCTGCTTTGTTGCCGCTGACCCAGATCCTCAATCCAGTTCTTGTTGATGATAGCGGTGTGTTGGTCCACGAACTCGTCTTCCGCAGCCGTGCTCTGGATGCGGGTGATGGCTCGCTGCGCCCAGTGGATGTCGCCGATGTTGATGGGGATATGAATGTTGCAGAATTGCTGCCGCTGGATCAACGTGGTAGCGCTCGCATTTTTGACATTCCCAATGTCGATAACCCGATCAGCGCTATGGACATTGGCGCGTATGAGCTGTTCGATGACAGTCCTGCAACGGTCACTGCACCAGCGGACGTGACGATCGAAGGCGACACGGATGGCGGTGCGCTAAAGGCCTCGTTGGCGGTGTTCCTGAATGGTGCGTCAGCAATCGATGTCAACCCGGTCCTGGTGATCACCAACGATGCTCCTGATATCTTCCTTCTGGGTGACACAGTCGTGACCTTCTCTGTCGATGATGGATCGGGAAATATTGGAACCGCGACAGCGATCGTGACGGTTATTGATACGACGGCTCCTTCGCTTACCGTTGACGCCGACTTGACTATCGAAGGCGACCAAACTGGCGGTGCAAGCAACGCCAATTTGCAAATCGCCGATTTGATTGCTAGTGCCGTCTCGACGGATATCGTCGACTCCATGGTAAATATCGTCCATGACGCTCCGCAATTGTTCCCTGTCGGACCGACCATGGTCACGTTCACCGCGACCGACGACTCCAATAACTCGACGCAGACGATTGTCACCGTGACCGTCACGGATACGACTGCTCCAGTTATTTCCGGGTTAACAGATATCACGGTTGAAGCCGACGTGGCTGACGGAGCGACGAATTCGACAGCGGAAATCGTGGCATTGCTCAATAGCACAGCGATCGTCACCGATATCGTGGACGACATGGTAACACTTACTCACAATGCACCAGCGAATTTTCCCATCGGCAATACGTTCGTGACGTTCACAGCGAAAGATGATCTCAACAATATGTCGATGGTCACGGTGAGGGTGACGGTCCAAGACACGATTGCGCCCACGATCTCGGCACCAGCCGATTTGGTCCTCGAAGGCAACACTACAGTCGGAGTGTCGAATATGGACGCGAGGATCATTGCTTTGCTCGGCGGCGCGACCGCGATAGACGTTGCTGACGCATCGGTAACAATCACACACGATGCACCCAACGTATTCCCAGTGGGAATGACGGTAGTAACGTTCACAGCGACTGATGACTCGAATAACTCTTCGACCGCGACCGCGACTGTCACGGTCACGGATACAACCAGTCCGACGATCACTGCGCCGATGAACATCAGCGTGGAAGGCGATGTCACGGGCGGCTCGTCAAATACCAATGCAATCATTGCAATGTTTCTCGCTGGGGCGACCAGGGGCGACATCGTCGACCCGGCTGTCGTTGTTATGACTGACGCTCCGCCGGTGTTTCCTTTGGGAGTAACGACCGTTACGTTTACTGCCACCGATGCGTCCAATAACTCGGCGACCGCGATCGCTACTGTTACGGTCGTCGACACGACTGATCCGATCTTAACCGTTCCGGCGAACATTACCATCGAAGCGGATGCGATCGGCGGTACACCGAACACTAATGCTCAGATCATTACTCTATTAAGTGCAGCGGCGGCGACGGATATCGTCGATGGATTAGTAACCATTACGCACAGCGCCCCCCCGTTCTTTAACTTGGGCACCACTGTCGTCACGTTTACCGCGACGGATGACGCCAATAACTCGACCACCGCTCAAGTAAATGTCACCGTCGAAGACACGACAGCACCGACGCTCAATACGCCTGGGAGCATTACCGTCGAAGCCGACGCGACAGGTGGTTCGACACCAGGGAATTTAGAAATCGCGGCATTGTTTGCTGCCGTGTCCGCAATGGACATTGTCGACAATACAGTCCAAATCACCAACGATGCCCTGTCGAACTTCCCCTTGGGTGACAACGTGGTGACGTTTACGGCAATTGACGACTCGGGAAATACGTCGACGTCGACAGCAACAATTACTGTTGTCGATACAACGCCGCCCGTACTAACGCCGCCAATCGGAATAACCATCGAAGGCAACTCGATAGGCGGAGTCTTAAGGAGCGACGCGTCGATCGTCAGCTTGCTCGCCAGCGTGACTGTTTCGGATATTGTTGGCGGTACAATCACCGTCACCAACGATGCGCCCATATTGTTCCCTGTGGGAGTGATAACGGTCACATTCACAGCGACGGATTCATCGAATAACACGACAACCGCGACAACCACCGTTACCGTGACCGACCAAACGATTCCGGTGATCACGTTACCGGCAAATATTACTCTTGAAGGTGATGCGATAGGTGGAGCGAGTAGTGCAAACGCCACCATCGTCGCTTTTATTGGTGCAGCCACCGCAAGTGACATTGTGGACGATGCGGTATTGCTTGAGAACAACGCTCTCGCTCTGTATCCTGTCGGTGTCACGATTGTTTCCTTCACCGCAACCGACGATCAAGGCAATATGACCACGGCGGTTGCGACCGTGACCGTGACGGATACGACCGCACCGACATTGGTGGCACCAGCAGCCATTTCTGTCGAGGCTGACGCGCCGGGCGGCACAGCGAAAACCAATGCCCAGATCACCACATTGCTGGGCCAAGGCATGGCATCGGATATCGTCGACAATGCAGTCACGATCGATAACAACGCGTCCGACTTTTTCCCGCTCGGCGTCACCACGGTGACCTTCACAGCGATTGATGCGTCCAATAACTCAACGGCTGCGACAGTAGATGTAACCGTGGTGGACACGACAGCGCCCGCGATTGTTCCGCCTTTAGCCCTTTCGATCGAGGGCGACACTGCCGGCGGTGTTGCCAGGAATAACGCCAGCATCGTCGCGTTCCTAAATACAGCATCCGCGACGGATATCGCTGATCCGACGGTGACACTCAGCCATGACGCGCCTCAGTTATTTCCCGTCGGTGTAACGGCAGTGACATTTACTGCGAGCGATGATGCCGGGAATGTGTCAACGACAAGCGTGAATGTTACTGTGACCGATACAACGGCCCCTGTATTCGCGGCCCCCGCTGGTATCACGGTCGAAGCGGACAGTATCGGCGGTGCCGCAGTCACCAACACACAGATCGTAAACCTATTGGCTTCCGCCAACGGCACTGATATCGTCGACGCCACCGTCACCGTCACCAACGATGCTTCGACGCTGCTCGCACTTGGCCCGAACGTCATCCGTTTTACGGCTACCGACGACTCCAACAATTCTCGATCGGCGACGACAACGATCACGGTTGTTGATACAACAGGCCCAGCGATTACCGTTCCCGCAAATGTGACACTTGAAGGGACCACGCTCGGAGGTGTCGCCGATACCGATCCCAATATCGTCGCCTTCTTAGCTGCAGCGACAGCAAACGACATCGTCGACTCGACAGTGGCTGTGACGAGCAATGCACCCGCTTTGTTCCCAGTTGGTGCGACTGTCGTCACCTTCACCGCAATTGACTTAACTGGCAACGTTAACAACGCGACTGCTACGGTGATTGTGCGAGACACGACGGCTCCGGCGCTCATAGCACCTGCAGACCTCACAGTCGAAGGAGACGTGACTGACGGTGCGACAAGCGCCACCACGGCCATCGCGCAGTTGCTCTTCAGCGCGACCAGCAGCGATATTGTCGACGCCAATGTTACCGTGACGAACAACGCTCCGGCAACATTTGGTCTCGGCCAAACGACCGTAACGTTTACCGCGCGAGACGATGCTGGCAATACCGCCACGGCCACGACAAGGATTACAGTTGTCGATACGGTTGCGCCAACGTTAACTCCTGCAGCGTCCATTTCGGTCGAAGCCGACGTGAGGGGCGGAGCAGCCGTTACGAATTCGGTGATCGCAGCTTTCTTATCCGGTGCAACGGTTAGTGATATCGTTGACTCATCCATCACATTCTCTCATGATGCTCCCTCGCTGTTCCTTGTCGGCACAACGATCGTGACGTTTACCGCGACGGATAACGAAGGCAATACGGCTACCGCCACGTCGGATGTCACCGTCACCGACACAACGAAACCCACACTCGTTCCTCCCTCAAGCATCATCATCGAAGGCAATACGGCGGGTGGTATCGCCGGTACCGAACCAGCGATTTTAGCTTTGCTCGCTGGTGCTATCGCCAATGATATTGTCGATGCGTCGGTAACGATAACGAACAATGCTCCGTCAACGTTCGCGGTCGGTGTCAATGTGGTGATGTTCACGGCCAGAGATGGTGCGGGCAACACGTCTGTCGCTACAACAAACGTCACTGTGACCGACACGACGCTGCCGATATTGACGGCGCCAGCCGATATTGTTGTCGAAGGAAACGCGATCGGAGGAGCGTCACGATCACAAACTCAGATTGCAGCGATGCTTGCTGCTGCGACAGCAACTGATATCGTGGATACCGCCGTAGCGATCACTAACAACGCACCAACGCTATTTCCGCTCGGTACCACAGTCGTCACATTTACCGCTGTTGATGATGCAGGGAACACTTCAACCGATACTGCAACGGTGACGGTGATCGATACAACCGCACCCACAATCACCGCGCCCACGAGCATCACCCTCGAAGCAACGACGACTGGCGGTGCCGCACCGACACAGACAGCGATTGCTACTTTGCTTGGCGGGGCAATCGCCACGGATGACGTCGATGCGTCAGTCACAGTCACCAACAATGCGCCGATGTTGTTCCCGCTTGGTACGACGGTTGTAACCTTCACTGCCACGGATGACGAAGGCAACGTTTCCACAGCGACCTCGAATGTAACGATTACCGATACGACCGCGCCGGTAATCACCGCGCCAGCGGATTTGACGATTGAAGCTGACGCGATCGGCGGATCAACATCCTCCAGTCCAATGATTGCCGCGCTGCTAGCCGGCGCGACCGCCACCGATATCGCTGACGGCGTTGTTGTGATCAGTCACAACGGCCCCGCATCGTTTGCGATTGGCACGACCACCATTGTCTTTACAGCGACCGATGACAGTGGAAACAGTTCCTCGGCTTCCGCTACCGTGACGGTGACTGACTCGACAGCACCGACTATCTCGGCGCCCGTTGCCGCGAGCATTGAAGCAACCAGTGCCAGCGGCATACTATCGACCAATGCGAGCGTTAGTAATCTGCTTGACTCGGCTACCGCAACGGACATCGTCGATGGAGCGGTATCGGTCACTAACGACGCCGGGACACTGCTACCGCTTGGGCAAACGCTCGTCACCTTCACGGCCATTGATGCTGAAGGAAACCTCACTACGGCGACGACGACGTTCACGATTGTCGATACAACCGCACCGACCATCGTGGCTCCGGCCGATGCGACTGTTGCAGCAACGGGTCCGCTGGGCATTGCCTCCAACACCTCAGCAATCATTTCACTGCTCATCGGAGCGACAGCCTCGGATGCGGTGGACACGTCTGTCACAATCACAAGCAATGTGCCGCCTCAACTGCCGCTCGGTGCCACGGTCGTGACGTTTACAGCGACAGACGATTCCGGCAATTCGGCGACTGCGACGGTGACAATAACGGTTGTTGACTCGTCCGCACCAACCGTAACAGCTCCCAGCAATGCGACGTTCGAGGCGACGAGTACTGCTGGCGTTAACGCTTCCGATCCCCAGATTGTCGCGCTGTTAGCGTTGGCAGTCGCTACAGATTTGATCGATACGTCAGTGACATTGACCAACGACGCACCAACAGTATTTCCAATCGGCTCTACCGTCGTGACGTTTACAGGAACCGATAACGCAGGAAATATTGGCACCGCCACGACAACCGTGACGATCGCCGATACGACTGTACCTACCGTCACCGCGCCAGCGGCAGTCACGCTCGAGGGTGACGCCATTGGCGGTGCGACAAGCGCAAACTCAACGATAGCTGCGCTGCTAGCCGGAGCGACCGGCAGCGACCTTGTCGATTCAACAGTAACGATTACCAATGATGCGCCCGCCGTATTCCCACTCGGAACGACGACGGTGACCTTCACCGGCACAGACGATGCCGGCAATATTGGCACGGCGACATCCACAGTGAATGTAACTGACACGACGGCTCCAACATTAACTCCTCCCGCCGGGATTACTGTCAATGCAAATGTTGCTGGCGGTGCCGAGGTGACACTAGCGGCAATCGCTGCCTTTCTTAGTAGTGCTACCGCGGTCGACCTTGTTGACGGTTCACCAACGATTACCAACGATGCACCGACGCTACTGCCGATCGGGACCACCACCGTGCTATTCACGGCTCGAGACGACTCTGGCAACTCATCAATTCGCTCCTCGACGATTACAGTGAATCCAGTTGCGACTGCACCCGTCGTCGTCGTTTCGCCCAGCGGACCCAACGGCACCCCGGATCCTGATGACTTGCCATCGGGACCGCAACCGACGAGTTGGGCGCAACAGCGAACCAGTTTGCGTGAAGTGACAATCACTCTCGCAGTACCCGCCGTCAATCCAACGGCAGCAGGCATCGTCCTAACGAATCTGGGGATGGACGCCGACAATGACCCTGATGTGGTGATTCCATTACGCAATGACCAGCTGACGCTCAGCTCGGATGGGCGGCAATTACGGATCACGTTTGACGCGAATCAACTCAGCGACGGGATTTACAAACTGGACTTGCTGCCCTCGATCACAGGCGGCGAGACGTTCTCGATGACGGGTGATTCGACGAATAAGCTCTTCGTGCTTTACGGCGATTGGAATGGCAGCAGCAGTGTCACCGCTGCGGACTTTGCCACATTCGCCTATTGGTTCGGCCAAGCGGCGCCTCCAGCACCGGAATACCTCGATGGCAACAATTCCGGCAGTATCACCGCTGCGGACTTTGCACGATTTGCCGCAAACTTTGGACGCGGCATCACCTTCCCCAATGCGGCAGCTCAGCAAACCAGCGGCGGCGAAGGCGAAGCTGCGGAGTTGCTCACTTCACTTGTTAATCCGCCAGATGTCAACGGTGATGGTCTTGTCACAGCGAGTGATGCACTGGAGGTATTGCACGAAGTGTCTCTGGGGCGTACCGCTGTTGAAGGTTGGTCACAACATGACGTCAATCGTGACGGCGCGATCACCGCTGGCGATGCCCTGCAAGTTATCAACGGTCTGTTCCTGAACGAACTCGGAAGCTCGATGAACGATTCCAATTTCAGCATCCTGGGACAGGAATCGGAGCCCGCTACTGTTTCGACGGATATTCTCGATGCAACGTTGTCCTCGATCGATTCAGTTGCTTCGACAAAATTGCTAGACGCTGCCCATGCCCTCACAGGCGAAAGCGGATCACCAGACGCAATTGACGCCATCGAAGTCGTTCTCGATGATTCCGATACGACAACACTGGATAATGTGATTGAATTGCTTGCCAGTACGCGATAGCGGTCGACTCACGGTGACACCGGCGGCGATCAAAAAGGAGGGTCTTTAAAATTGCGATTTTCATCGCCTTCAAATCTCGCAGTACCTTTCGGGGGGTGTATGATGCACACGCTCCCGAATTTTGCCCGCTTTTTAATTTGAACTGATGAATCGCAGAAACGTGAAATGCCGCCGTCGGCTGTTGTTGGAACCATTGCAATCGCGACGGATGTTGACTGTCGCGTTTGAGTTTAACTTCATCGACGATGGGTCGATTGGGTTCAATGATCCGCTGTTGGGAACAGTTCGGCGCGAGGCGATGAACTCAGCGGCAATCCGATTCGGTTCCTTTTTTGATCACGACACAACGCTTCAGGTCGACGTACAGAACACAAGCGACGATACAAGTGTGGGCGCTTCGGCGAATGCAAGCTTTCCGTTGGTACCAAGTACCAGGATTGGTTTTGTAAGCAGTGTTCCCGAAGACAAAATTTTGCAAGGTATTGATTCCAATGGCACGGAATCCGATGGAACGATCATCGTCAACTGGGGCGGACAAACGACATTTGAGTTTGGACTCGACGTCGGTTTCGGCGAGGTGGATTTTCTCTCCGTCATTTCCCACGAGTTAACGCACCTGATCGGCGCCATGACAGGAATCGGAGCCGATGGCAGTGATTTCTTTGGAAGCGCTGTGGGCGTCCCGAGCTTGTGGGCACAGTTCGATCAGTTTGTCTCTGACGGTAGCGGTTCTCGGTTCATCAACCCAGCCACCGGCGTGATGGATGTCGCCTCCTTCACCGCACAAGCCACAGCCGGTACAGCCGATAACGCGGGCTTGTTTTTTAGTGGCCCCAACGCCATCACTGCAAACGCGGGAAACCCCGTACCGCTTCACTCGCCAAACCCGTTTGAACCTGGAAGCAGTGTCGCTCACTTGCGAATGGTCCCCGGCAAATTCACTGACGAAACGGGGCTGTTGAATGCGTCGGTCCGCGATGGGGGAATTTCGCGACGTTGGAGCGCTGTGGAAATCGGAATCCTTTCCGACTTGGGCTATTCGGTAAACGCATTGCCTACGGGATTTGATTTCGAAGAGAGCGATGGCAGCACATCTGTCTTAGAAACGGGAACGACCGACTCGTTCATCGTACGATTGGATGTTCGGCCAGCCACCGATGTCGTGATCAATTTGTCCAGCGGCAATGCCGACGCTGTAACCGTTAGCCCGTCGACGCTGACGTTCACACCGACAAACTGGGCGACAGTGCAAACAGTAACCGTCACTGGAGTTAACGATCAAGTCGCTGATGGTGACAAGACAGTTCCTATCACAATGGCAATCAACGACGATATGTCGGCTGACAACTTTGATGCCGTGGCGGATCAAGTCGTTATGGTCAACGTGACGGGAACCAGCACGCCATCGATCACTGTAACACCAGATACCGATAACCAAACGCCCAGCCGATTGACTGTACGCGATACCGGCACAACCGAATCGTTCTCGGTCCTACTTAACAGTCGCCCGGAAACGAAGGTCGTTCTTGACGTCGCCCTGGAGAACTCGACGCATGCATCATTAAGCAGGACAAAGCTGACGTTCACACCGGAGAACTTCGCCACTCCGCAAACGGTTTCGGTCACGGGAACGAACGATAATGTTCTCAATGGCGATCACACGACGAGGGTGGTTTTGATGGTGAATCAGAATGATTCTGATGATGCCTTTGAAGCTTTAACGATTTCGCCGATCGAAGTCTCGATCCTCGAAACCCAATTTGATTTCGGCGACGCGCCGGCGACGTATGCAGTAACGCTGGCCGACGACGGAGCCCGCCACATTGCGACTGGTCCGACTTTAGGCAATCGGCGAGATGTTGAATCTGACGGGCAATCGAGCGCTAATGCTGCTGGCGACGACAGACCGGGTGCATTCGGTGATGCGAGAATTGTCACTAGCGTCGGCGCGAGCCTGTCAAACTCCATTGCCGTGGGAGATCTCAATGGTGACGCCATTGCTGACTTAGTAACTGTGGCTTCGCAGCCTGATGCGTTGCTTGTTCAACTGGGAATTGGTGACGGCACATTTGAAACTGCCACACAGCCAAACTTGGGAAGCGGCCGAGGAGCGGTTTCTGTTGCTCTTGCCGACGTCAATGCTGACTTGATGATGGATATCGCTGTCGCTAACAATGATTCCAACAATGTTTCATTGCTTCTCGGTATCGGTGACGGAACTTTCCAAACAGCGACGACCCTTGATTTGGGAACCAACGGTTCGTCGTTCGCCGCGGGACTGAACCAGATCACGGCTGCGGATATCAATGCTGATGGTGCTGCCGACCTGCTTGTCGTCGGCGCGCTTTCCAATGATGTCTCAGTTCTATTGAGCAACGGAGTCGGTGGATTCACGCAAGCCCAACGATACGTCGTATTTCCCAGCGAATCTGGTGGTGGAACATTGAGTTTGATTACCGCAAACGTGGATGGAGACGATGTACTGGATGTCGTTGTTTCCAATCGCTTCTCCAACGAACTGGCGGTACTTCGCGGCGTAGGTGACGGTACGTTTGGCCTTGCTACGAAAAACTCGATTGATTCCTCTGGGGCCGGAACAGCCCGAGGCCCGGTGACGGTCGCTGCGGGTGATTTTAACGGTGATTCACTTGTTGACTTGATCACGGCGAATGCAGACTTCGGTAACTTGACTTTATTATTGGGCAATGGCACCAGTGTCTTCAATGCACAGGATCCGATCGCGATTCCTGGCCTAACCAACTTGACGACGATCCTCGCCGAAGACATCAACAACGATGGCCCGCTTGACACAATCGTCGCGGACAGCAGCGCCAGTAACGGTGGTGTGTTTGTTGTGTTCGGAAATGGCGACGGGACGTTTCAAACTCCGGTGCATGTGTCAGCAGGATTAGTTGACGGCGAAATGCCGTTCCGGTTAGCGGTATCAGACCTGGACGATAACGGCAGCAAAGAAATTCTTACTGACCTAGGACCCAGCGTCGCTGTCTTCGAGGCCGCTCCCAGTGATGAAGACGGAGTTGTCGTGGTTGGAACGCTTACAACGGGCAGCAACGCCACATTGCAAGTCATCACATCAGCGGCCGGGAAGCTGGATGGCTGGATCGATTTTGGCCGAGACAACAGTTGGAATGAGACCAGTGACCAAGTTTTTGTCAGTGCCGATGTCGGTGCGGGTGAAAATTTACTTGCGTTCACCGTTCCGGCCGACATTGCCCCCGGAACCGTCGTCGCCAGGTTTCGACTGAGCACCGCCGGTTCACTCACTCCGACGGGACTCGCTCCTGATGGCGAGGTCGAGGACTACGTATTGACGATCCGCGCGGCATCCAGCGGCGAGCCGCCGGAACTGAATGTCTCACCCATGGGTCCCAATGGCGAACTCGATCCCGATGACTTGCCGGGTACGAACGCTCAACCCACGACGTGGGCTATCCAGCGCAGCTCCCTCCGCGTGTTGACGATCGGTTTGCCCAGCGCTATCAGCGGTGTGACTCCCGCCGACATGGTGCTTACAAATCTGGGGGTTAACGCTGACGTTGATGAGGACACTACGATCACCCTGCGCGGCGAGCAATTGTCACTTCTAGATGGTGGAACGTTGCTGCAACTGAATCTTGATGCAGGCCAGCTCACCGACGGTGTCTACGAACTTGATTTGCTTAGTGATATTACTGGTGGCGACCCATTTACAATCACCGGAGACTCGACCAACCGATTCTACGTGTTGACGGGTGATTGGAACGGAAGTGGCTCCGTTACGCCGAGTGATTTCGCTACGTTCGCATACTGGTTCGGCCAAGACTCAAACAGGGCGCCATCCTACGTCGATTTGACGCCCTCAGCGAGCATCGGCAATTCGGATTTCGCCCCGTTCGCATCCAGATTCGGTACCATTATCGTCTTCCCCGCAGGCTCAGGTGCACGCGTGCGCAGCTCCATCGTGGACGCTTTGCGAGTCGTCGACGAAGTTCAAGCCGTGGAGTATGCCAGTCGCGTGCCAGACGATGTCCCGCTTGCATTGGATCTACTTGATCGGGCTGAATCGCAGATTGTCGTCGCGAGTGAAAAGCATGTGACGCTAGTTGAAGCCAGCGTTCAAGCGGAATTTGTACCGCCCAGTAGTTTCGTTGATCGTGATTCAGAGTGTCCTACAGACATCACGACGGACTTTTTACCGCAGGGCCTTTTTTCGGAGGACAACGCTTCCCTGGATCAGACGATCGAGTTGCTGGCGGGTGCACGACGCGAGGCATCTCGGTAGCAGCTGCGACAAGGGAATTGGGTAGCGAGCGTTAGTTTTAGTCCGATTCGTTTTATCGAAGTAAGTACGATGTTAAACTGGTGCGACCTATGTGTTTTAGGACTAACGGCCCAGAACCACACAAAAGTACACCAATTGTTAACCGCTTTGGGCAACCCTTTACGTTCATCCCTTGCCGCAGCAATCATCTCGACTCATCCTCTTTGTTGGTATCACTTTGCAGTAAGCGAGTCGATGCTCCATCGAAGAATGGTAGTGAACTCAAAACATTAGACATCTGGAAAATGCAATGACCCGGTCGCACATGCTCGACAAAAAATTGCTTTTGTCTCTCGTTTTCTGCGCGTCCATTTTCTGGCTGGGAATGCCTATTGGCTGGGCACAGATACAATTGCCCCCTGTCCAAACGAATCGTTCGCAAGCGGCAACACCTGATGCCATTGAATCTGCCCCGGGGACGGCATCTGCCCATTTGGGTTCACCCTACCTGACGATGGAGACCGGCGGCTTTAGCAGTGAGATTCGGGCTATCGCTTTTAGTGCTGGCGGCGAGATCGTTGCAGCTAGCAGCGACTCCGATATCCGTATCTGGGACATCGCGACCGGCGAGCTGGTCCATACCATTCGCGGCTTCTCGTCCAAGGAATCTGGAAAGATCACCTCAATCGCGGCGGACCCAGCGGGCGAGTATTTGGCAATCGCGGTGCAAACCTCTCAGGGAGCTTACCTACGAACCTGCCACCTGGATGAACTCGATACCACTGGAGGTTATTGGGGCGACCCGGCGATGATCAAGGACGAGCCACTAACCGGCGTCAGCTTGGGACCTCGCTCGGCAAGAGAACTGACCTTCAGCAGCGATGGTAAGTACCTCGGGTTTGTGGCCACAATCTTGGAAGTCAACGATTCGGGCAACGCGGAATCTAAGTCGCAGTTCTTGTTTTTCGACTGGCAACAGGATCAGTTGGTTCATTCCTTTGATGTGCCGCCTGTGCCCGAAGGTGTCGTGGGCCATACGCTCTTTGGCACTCAACGGCTCGTTCAAGCCGGCAGATTTCTTGGAACCGATCGGTACTACGTGATGCCGAATCTCGGGACAATTCTAGATGTGGAAACGCAAACAAACGTCAGTGTTGACGCAAGCCCTGATCTGCTATGGCTAAGTCGTTTGTTCCCGAAATTGTGGACGTATTACCAACAGCGATCACAGCCACAAGGCTACATGGATGGTGATTTGCATCACCGAACGATGGCGTTTGCCTACATGTCCAAGCTCAACGGCCACGACGTTTACCAATGCGACGTGTGGCATGATGAAGCCAATCAACCGAACGTCGTTTACGAAGGTCTCCGCTGGGCGCCCTCGGAGTTGAAGGTCTCGCACGATGCACAAATGGTCGGCGTCGGCGACGTGCTCGGCAATGTTCACGTCTTCTCTGCAATCACAGGCGAAACTCTCTTTCGTACGCAATCGATCGTCCAACCACTGTACGCGGCTTCGCTCGACCAAGAAGCGTCGGTTTTGGCACTCGGCAGTCGGCCACATCGTGGATCGGAGTGGAAACTGAACGATTACGCTGACCTGGACCGAGGCTTTCATTTGCAGCAACGTCTGTTTGTAACGCAGCCCCGCGGAAACTTTCCCCGCCCCGAAACCGCCATCACATCACTCGGGGTGGATTCGGAGTCAGCCAAGGTCGATGCAGGAAGCTTTGTCCGTGTCTCGGGAGTGGACACCGTTCCGTACTTATCTCAACCGATTCAAAAGCCATTCTTTAGTTGGACCATGGCCCCTGGAGAAATCGACGAGGAATTATTTTTACTCCGTGGCGGATCGGGCTATTTGGTTGCTGACTTAATTCAACTTGGACCGCTCACTTCGCGATTCGGACAGCAACAACGCGGGTTGATGTCGGCTGTGGCCAGCCCCGAAAAATCTTCCGTCGCGGCTGATGTTAATGTGACGGCCGATGGACAATTCGTAACCGCGGCCTGGACCGATGGTACGGCGTGTATCTATCGAAAGAAAGATTTTCTTCCACAAGCCTTCGCGGCATTCCCCTTCACCGGAACACCCATCGACCTGCACACGGTTCGCATCGACCAAATCACGGACACAGACGCGGCCGGGCAATTGCAAGTCGGTGATTTGGTCCACTCCATCGACGAAAAGAGCGTTATGGAGTTTCTTCAATTACTGTTCAGTGCACCTGAGACGCTGCAAGTTGGAAGTGTTATGCAAGCTGAACTCACGAGCGATGGACAAGCAAAACAAGTTCCCTTCCGTCTGGTCGAGGCAGCAGCGAACTTTACGACCGCGACCGTGTCCCCTGTGTTGACTTTCTTTGCAACGAAGAAAGATGACTGGATACTGTACACACCACAAGGATACTATGATGCATCCCTTGGCGGTCATGATCTGATCGGCTGGAAAGTTAATCGCGGTCCCGATGAGACTTCCACGTTCTTTTCCGCCCGCCAGCTACGCAAATCTCTCTACCGGCCCGACATTGTCGACCAAGTAATCGAGGCGATCGTCAGCGGCGACAGCGATGCAGCAGTCGTGACTTCGCTTGCTGAGAATGCGGAACCACAACCAGCAACGATTGCGGGAATCGCTGCGGGCCCTCCTGAGCCTACGCTACTGGACCTGCGAACCTCGGAAAGCTTTAGCAGTATCTTGCCTCCAGTAGTCAGCATCTCGGGACTACCTGAGGATGGCCAGACCCAAGCGGGAACGGTTACGTTGCAAGTAGAAGCCGACACACAAAACGAGCTTCCTGTACGATCGATTGTCGTTTTGGTCAATGGGCGACCACCGGTAGGAGCACCACCGCAGCAATCTCCGACGGACGATAATGGCATGATTGTTGAGCAAACGATCGAACTAGCCGCAGGCAAGAATGAAATTGCAGTGATCGCAGTCAACGCGGCAGCGTCCAGCACGCCAGAAGTGTTTACGGTGACGCGCTCGGTTACCCAAGCTGCTCCCACATTGATGCCACAGTTGTACGTGCTAAGTGTCGGCGTGTCGGAATACAAGAACAGTGAATACGACTTGAAGTACGCGGCAAAAGACGCTAACGCGTTCGCCAACACTTTCGAAACGCAAAAGGATAGATTCTATCGCGAAGTTCAAACAAAAGTGCTGACCGACCAACAGGCAACTCGATCGAAGATCCAAGATGCGATGGACTGGTTGATGTCCAGTGTGACCCAACACGACCTGGCCATCATTTTCATTAGCGGCCATGGCGTGTTTGACTCGCGGCGCAACTACTATTTCTGTCCCTATGAAGTGGACGCCGATCGCTTGCGTAGCACCGCGCTTGCCAACAGTGAAATCGAACGACTCGTGGAAGAACTTCCCTGCAAGGTGATGCTATTTGTCGATACCTGTCATAGCGGTTCTTCACGCGGTGCAAAATCAATCAACTCCGACCCGTGGACCGACTTGGTTGCAGATGAAGTGGGTGCAATTCTGTTCGCCAGTAGCACACCGCAAGAGATTAGCTTGGAATCAGACGAATGGGGTCACGGCGCATTCGCCCTCGCTTTCCTCGATTCTATGAAGCGAAAGGATGCGGATGTTAACTCCGACGGCTACCTATCCATCAACGAATTGGATCTTAGCTTAAGCGAACGGGTCAAGGAACTGACAGGTGGACGCCAACATGCGACCACTCAAAAACCGTCAACGATTCGCAATTTCAATTTTGCCGTGAGTGGTTCAGAGTGATCGCGACGCAGGCGAAGGCTCCGGACTTACCTTCTTCCAAACCTCTCCGATGCAACTTTTTGCTCATTTTGCTACTTCGAGATTCTCCTCCATGTCAACATTGCAAGCACACTTAACCGTTTGTATTGTCATCGTATCAGTCGCAACAAACTGGGCATTCTTTCCACGAACACCGTGCCATGCTGAAGAATCCAATGCTCAAGTTGCTGACGTTCCCGCAGCCGCTCGAGACATGCTTCGCAAACATTGCTTACGCTGTCACAGCGGCCCCGGTTCCGAAGGCGGTAACTTTGATATTCTAAACGTCAGCGAACTTCGCGAAGCGGGACTGATCGAGGATCAGGACCAAGAAGATTCCCTTCTGCTTGCGCGCGTGGTTGATGGGGATATGCCACCAGCATCGATTCGTGCACGCCAACCATTACTGGAATCCGAAATCGACGCTCTAAAGCAATGGATCACCAATGGAGCACCAGCGTTTGCTAGTGAGACAAGTCGCCAGAAGGTGCCACTGTCGGACGTACTCGATGCGATCGTGGAGGATCTGCGAAAGTTTTCTCATGATGAGCGGCGTTATGTACGCTATTTTACGTTGCACCATTTGCATAACAATCCTTCGATCCAGGCAAGGGATCTGCCGTTGTATCGCGCGGCTCTTTCGAAAGCAGCCAATTCACTCTCTTGGCACCCCCGCATCACGGTTCCGCGTGAAGTGCCGCTTAAAAACGTCAACGAAAAATCCGGCGGCTTATTGTATTCCGTCGATATGCGACATTATCAGTGGACAAGCCAGACGTGGAGCAGTATCGAGCGAAACTATCCCTACGGAATCTCCTATGCCGCCAGTGATCGCGAGGAGCTTCGCCATCGTCAAGAATCGATCGAAGAACTGTCATCGGTCAGTATTCCCCTTGTCCGTGCCGACTGGTTCGTGGCGACGGCGACACGAGGCAATTTGTACTACGAAATTCTCGACCTGCCGCAGACTGAAGCGGAATTACTGAAACAGCTGGACGTCGACCCGCTGTCCGCGCTGGATAACCCACACGCCGAACTGATCGCACGAGCCGGTTTTTCTCGTAGCGGTGTGTCGGCACAAAATCGATTGGTCGAGCGACTCGTGGGGCGAACGGGATTTTATTGGCGATCTTTTGATTTTGGCCCCGACGCAGGTCGCGGAAAGCTAACCAGGTTCCCCCTCGGGCCTCCCACTGGTAGTTCGCATTTTGATCGTTTTGCATTCCAACACGATGGCGGCGAGATCATCTTTGCGCTCCCCAACAGTTTGCATGCTTATGTGTTGATCGCTGCACAGGGCGAGCGAATCGAAGTCGGACCGATCCATGTTGTCGGCGATGCGCTGAAAACGTCTGGAACCCCAGCAATCGTAAACGCCGTTTCCTGCTTTGCTTGTCATAAACACGGAATGATCGATCTCGTCGACACGCTTCGAGAGGGCAGCGTACTCGAAGGCGACGCGCTGCGTCAGTTGGAAAAGCTTCACCCGCCACAAGATGTGATGAACGATCTGCTGCTGCGTGATCGAAACGACTACTTAAAAGCATTGAAATCAGCCATCGGGCAATTCGTGATGACGTCTGACGACGACGAATCCATTCAGGTTGTCGATGAGCCAATTGGACATGTCGCACGACAACATCGATTGGTGTTTTTAAATCTGGAAACCATCGCCGCCGAATTGGACATGGAGACCGCGGAACTTGTGGCTATGACCGGAACGCGGACCCTTCGCCGACTTGGGCTAGACGGCTTGCTACGCGACGGAGTGATTAGCCGCGCCGAGTGGGAGGCAACAGATCAAGGAGTGTCGCTGATGCAACAGTTGGCCCGCCAACTTCGCTTAACGCCGATATCGCCTTTATAAAATCGGCAACATGGAACCAATGTCACCAACGTTTGAATTTAACATCGTGAAGGAAAACTCAAGATGACTCGCATATGCTTATTGCCTATTCACAAAATGATTTTAGCCATTGGAATCCTGCTCGGACTCAGTGCTAGTGAATCCGTTACGCTGCACGGACAAACACCGAAATCATTAAACAATCCAGAACCGAACATCCAAGAGCGATTGCAACTTGTCGCCGCCAAAATCCTGCAAACAACCGAAGGGAAACCGGTTCAGCTAGGCAGCTTCACGCCAACAAATCTTCAACGAGTCAACTTTGGCCCCGGACTACGCGGTCAACTTCAAGCAGCACTCTTGCGACAGGATTCTCAAGCGATCTCTGCCAATGCGACATTCATCGTTAAAGGTGACTACTCGTTTTCAAAGTCCCGCGATCAGGAATCACAACCGCGAGATATCAAAATCACCGCGAGAGTCATCGATGGCGAGTTTGACGAAGAATTGGTACAGATTCCTGTGCGAATCGACGCTCCCGCAGCAATCGCTGAAGTTTTGGGGATAACTGGCGCTACAGAACCCGAACGCGAATCTCTCGACATCGAACGTTTGTTTCGCAAACCTTCCAGTACGGTGCGCGGTGAATCGCGAATGGCCGCTTCCAACGAGGGAAAGGTCGAAATTGAAGTCTTAAGACAGAAGTTGACGCACGCGCCAACTGAATGTCCAGTCACAATCGACCCTAGCGGCAATGGACGAATCTCACTCGAACCGGACGACGTGTACATCATCCGCATTCATAATCATCACGACCATGAGATCGCTGCCAAGATTTCAATTGATGGACTGAGCACTTTTCATTTTTGTGATGCGTCGTTGCGCGATGATGACCATCAACCACTCCATAACCACTACATCATCGCTCCAAATTCCAGCTCCGATGTTATGGGTTGGTTTATCCGCGTGGACGGGTCGGGGAACACGCGGCAGTTTCAGGTAAGTGGCTACGTGGATTCAGCCGCAGGACAGCTCGGAATTCCTGAATCAAACGACACTGGAGTGATTCATGTCCAGATTTCACGAACTGAGTTAAGCTCCGCCGCAGTGACCGAACGGGGTAAAGGACTTGCGACCGCAATCGGACAGTCGATCACGGTGCAGCAGTCCGCAATCGAACGTGACATCTTAGAACCTTTTGAGTTCTTAACCCTCCGTTACGACCGCCCATCCGATTTCAATCATCAATAAGCAGTAACCGAAAAAAGCTCTAACTCAGACAGCCATATTTCGTAACCACGAGAATTATTCCCTGAATCGCGCCAATTCGCACGCATCACGCACATACACCAAGTGAAACGAATTCTAGGGAACTCGCTATTCCACAGCTGCGAACACGAGAGACACCCGACACGTTGGTAATCGTCGCGCCAATCGAAAGCGAAGCCGCAACTTGGTTTCGCTTAGCAGGCGTAAATAAATCACTACAACCAGAACAGGTTGCTATTTAAGTATTTCAAAACATCGTTAGACGTCGTTAGGTCAGCGCTGTACATTCCACGATACGTTTTTCACATCCAAACAACTTCTTTACTTGGGGCAAATTCATGAGTAAAACAGCACTCGTCGTTGACGATTCTGCGTCCATGCGACAAATGGTTAATTTCACACTTCAATCCGCTGGATTCAATACGCTCGAAGGTTGCAACGGCGTGCAAGCGTTGGCCGTGAGCGAAAATCAAGCGATCGATTTAGTGGTCACTGACTTGAATATGCCGGAGATGAACGGCATCGACTTGATCAAGGAGTTGCGTGCCAAACCAGAATTCAAGTTCACGCCTATCATTCTGCTCACCACGGAATCCCAGGACGCGAAGAAGCAAGAAGGCAGAGCGGCTGGTGCCACCGGCTGGATGGTCAAGCCATTCAATCCAGATCAACTGCTAACAGTTGTGAAGAAGGTCGTGCGTTAACAACGCCTATTTCGTTGGACTTTGATTTTAGGGGCATTGTGATGGAAATAGACGTTAGCCGTTTTCGTGCTGCGTTTTACATAGAAGCTGCAGAACACCTCCAGGCGATGGAGGCGGCGCTGCTGCAATTGGAATCCGCACCACGCGATACCGAGTTGCTCAATACGATCTTTCGTGCCGCGCACACCATTAAAGGTGCCAGTACAACGTTCGGTATTGATGAAGTCGGTCGATTCACTCACGTCCTGGAGAATCTCCTAGAACGTTTGCGAGACGGTTTGTTAGAAACGAACGCAGAGCTGATCGAATTGCTGCTTACGAGTGTCGATGTGATCGATGCCTTGGTCGCAAATGCAAAAGACGGAGTGCCAATGCCAGACAATCTGGAAGAAGTACTCAAGGAACTGCAGCGGGTCAACGGACAACCGTCGTCATCCGTCAGTCTTGCCAATTCATGCAATAGTCTTATGGCGGCACCGACCGTATCATCGCAACTGCATCGAATCCAGATTAATCCGAGTCGTGATTTTTTTCGCTTCGGCCAAGACCCACTATTGTTGCTCCGAGAACTATCGGAGATGGGAAAGATTGTTAGTGTCGTCGTCGACGATAGTCAGCTTCCACCACTTGCCGAACTGAACCCAGAAGACTGCTATCTTTCCTGGGACCTCGAAATAGAAACTGAAGCACAAGAACAATCACTGCATGATGTGTTCATGTTCTTTGATGATGGAAGCAAATACACAATCGAAGCTGTTAGTCGCAAGGCTCCGGCGAAGGCTGTGGCTGTAAGTGAAACTAACAACCCGGTATCTGTCAATTCGACTGCGACTCCTGAAGTCGACCGTCGGGTAAAAGCCGATCGCCGCGAAGCGGTTGCTGCTCCGGTAGCGGTTGCTAGCGAAACGGTGCGAGTCGATCGATTGCTACTAGACGAGTTGATCAACCAAATTGGCGAAGTCGTCATCGGCGCGTCGATGGTCGAACAGGACATGTTGTGTTTAGCCAACGGTCGCACACTGGAATCCATGTCGGCATTGGGAAAAATCGTTCGCGATCTGCAGGAAATGAGTCTAGGCTTGCGAATGGTTCCCATCGCCGCCACGTTTCAGAAAATGAATCGTGTAATTCGGGACGTCGCCAAGAAGGTTGGCAAACAAATTCAGTTTGTCACTGAAGGCGACGACACGGAGCTAGATAAAACCGTTGTCGACCAAATCAGCGATCCGCTGGTTCACATGGTTCGCAACGCTGCCGATCACGGCATTGAAACTCCCGAAGAGCGTATTGCCGCCGGAAAACCTGCCGAGGGCATTGTGAAGCTGTGTGCGTATCAACAAGGAGGCAATGTCTATATCGAACTGCACGACGATGGCCGAGGACTGAATCGCAAACGAATATTGGAAAAGGCGGTTGAACGGGGCCTAGTCACGCCGGAAGCAACTCCGACGGATTCAGAAATTTGCAATATGATTTTCCTGCCTGGTTTCTCCACGGCGACGGAAGTGACCGATGTATCGGGACGTGGCGTGGGCATGGACGTTGTTCGCCGAAACGTCGAAGCCTTGCAAGGCAGCATCAGCATCAAATCAATTGAGGGCCAAGGCTCGCGGCTGACCGTTCGCCTGCCGCTAACTCTGGCGATTCTCGATGGATTGTTGGTTCGACTATCAAGCGAAGTGTTTGTGATTCCATTGCTATCGGTCGTTGAATCGATTTTTCTAAAGCCGAAAGAGATCAAGCAGATCGTTAGCGTCGGCGAAGTAATCAAGTTGCGTGGCGAAATCGTACCCGTACTTCGTTTGCACCAAGCGCTTAACATCGCAAGTGATTCACGCATGGACGACGCCTTGATGAATGACTCTGGGATTGTTGTGATCGTCGAAGACCAAGGTCGTCGACTTGCCTTTAAGGTTGATGAACTGATGGGCCAGCAACAAGTCGTTATTAAGAACTTGGAAACAAATTTCCGAAAAGTCCCAGGCGTTGCAGGCGCCACGATCTTAGGTGACGGGCGCGTTGCCTTGATCTTAGACGTTTATGGTGTATCGAATTTATCCGACGGCGAAGCGAATCGCTTATCACCAAACGAGCCCGTTCATTCAACTGCATAGAAACACAGGTCACTCTCCCCTTGGGAAAGTCGAGCGAAGCGAGGGGAGGACTTACGAAACAATCGCGCCTTGCAAGCCCTACGCGAAGGTTCGTTCCTCACCTTCGACCCTCCCAAGGGGAAAGTGAAATACAAATGATAACCAACCATCCAATCGAAGAGAAAACCGTGAGCACTTTAGTAAGAGAAAAAACTGAATTCGAAGCCGATCGTATCGGTGATCGAGTAACCCTTGGAACTGCGACCGTAGATTGTGTCAATCAATTTCTTACGTTCGACTTAAACGATCAGGAGTTCGGCATCGAGATCCTGCAAGTCCAGGAAATCAAGAACTTCACTCGCGTAACACCGATTCCCAATATGCCTGAATGTGTTAAAGGCGTGATGAATTTGCGCGGCACAGTCGTCCCGATCATTGACCTTCGCAAGAAACTCAATATGTCGATTGCCGAGATCAACCAATTCACGGTCATCATCGTCGTTAACGTCGGCGAGAAAATCATGGGACTGGTTGTTGACGCAGTATCTGATGTGCTCAACGTCGGAGATGCAGACATCGAAGATGCACCAAAACTTGGTGGCATCGACACGTCGTTTATCAAAGGGCTGGCAAAATCGGCTGACCGTTTAGTAACGCTGCTCGATATCGAAGTACTACTGAGCGATCAAACCAACACAACTCTTGGCGTGTAAGTACACGAACAACTTCAACTTTCATCAATTACGCAAACCATTAAGGGGCCACCATGACCACATCGAAAACCAAATCCGTCCGCAGCAAAACAACAACCGCGAAACGCGTTACAAAAGCACCAGTCGCAAAGTGGTCGATCGAGGCAGAGCAGTATCAGGCACTGTCGAAGACACAAGCAATCATCGAATTTGATATGCAAGGAACGATCTTGCTTGCGAATCAAAACCTGCTGAATTTCCTTGGCTACAGCGAGGCCGATCTTATCGGTAAATCGCACCGCATCTTGGTAAATCAAAAACATGCGGACAGCGAAGAGTATCGTGATTTCTGGACGGCACTCAATCGCGGTGATATCCGTACGGGTGAGTTCGAATTTTTGTCACGCGATGGCAAGTCAGTTTGGGTTGATGGTCACTATGCACCGATTGTTGATACAAAGAAAACTCCATGCAAAATTGTCGCTTGCTTCCGTGATATTTCTTCGCTGAAAGCAATGCAGGTTGAGCTCGATGACCTACGCGTTCGAGCTGAAATCATCAACATGACCAGCATTGTTTCTGAGTCAGATTTGAAGGGAGACATTATTAGCATCAATGAGAAATTCATTGAAATATCGAAATACAGTCGCGAAGAATTGGTGGGACATCCCCACAATACGACGCGTCACCCCGACATGCCAAAAGAAGTTTTCAAAAAGCTTTGGTCGACCATTGGACGTGGCAGACCATTTCGAGGCATCATCAAAAACCGAGCCAAAGATGGAACGCCCTATTATGTCGATGCGGTGATTGCGCCGGTGATGGGACCAAACGGCAAGCCGAAGAAATACATTGGCGTGCGTTACGATATCACGGCTGCCGAGATCGAGCGCCAGAATGCTCGTGGAATTCTTTCAGCAATCGATAGTTCCTTCGCGTATATCGAATTTTCGAAGGAAGGAAACGTGCTAACGGCTAATGAGAACTTCACCAAAACGATGGGCTACCGATCAGAAGAAATCGTTGGCAAGCACCATCGCCTCTTTGTCGAGAAGGAATATGCAAACTCCAGTGCCTACCCGGCATTTTGGAACGACCTGAACAGCGGCCTTTGCAAATCAGACGTTTTCAAACGAATCACTCGAGACGGTGCCGAAGTCTGGTTACAAGCTGTCTACGCGCCGGTTAAAGACGAGATGGGGCGAATCACAAAGGTCGTGAAAATCGCGACCGACGTGACGGCCGAGAAGGTCCGAATTGCAGACTTTGAAGCCCAAATCTCTGCTGTGAGCAAATCGCAGGGTGTCATTGAGTTCAATTTGGATGGCACCATTCGCAATGCCAATCAAAACTTCCTCAATGCGATCGGGTATTCGTTGGAAGATATCAAAGGAAAGCATCACAGCATTTTTGTTGAAGCCGGGGAAGCAAACAGTGGCGATTATCGCAATTTCTGGGAAGAATTGCGAGCTGGCAAATTCCAATCGGCACAATACAAACGCATTGGCAAGGGTGGAAAAGAAGTTTGGATTCAAGCAACTTACAATCCCACCTTCGACCTAAACGGACGTCCGAACAAAATCGTCAAATACGCAACCGACATCACTGCGGCGAAGAATCTCGAAATCGAGATGGCGGAATCGCAGAGACGCATCGCACTTGAGG
Organism: Pirellulaceae bacterium; assembly: GCA_041751935.1. GTDB lineage: Bacteria > Planctomycetota > Planctomycetia > Pirellulales > Pirellulaceae > JBBSJZ01. Next base: position 31,338 of record JBGSIA010000044.1, read on the forward strand.
AATCGCAGCGCCGTGAACAGGAGCGTTGCCACGCGGAAGAGCAAGCCCGCAAAGTTGCCCTCATCTTGGAGGTGGTCAACGCAGTTGCCGATGGCAATTTTGACCTAGAGATTCCAGATCTTGGGACTGATTCGGTTGGTCAAGTTGCGTCAGCACTAGAGCAAGCGGTTGTGGCAATGAAGGATGCGTTGTGCGAAGTGCGTGATGTTGCCGCGACGGTATCAACGGCTGCCGAGCAATTGACCGAAGTCTCGCGCGAAATCACTGGCGGTGCACAAACTCAAGCATCGAGCTTGGAAGAGACTGCGTCGAGCCTCGAAGAAATTACTTCTACGGTTAAGCAGAATACGGACAACGCACAACAAGCGCGTCAGTTGGCCAACGGCTCACGTGATGTGGCTGAAAAAGGTGGCGAAGTTGTGAGCGAAGACGTTAAAGCAATGGCCGAGATCAACGAGTCATCCAAGAAGATCGCGGATATCATCACCACGATTGACGAGATAGCGTTCCAAACAAACTTGCTCGCTCTTAATGCGGCCGTCGAGGCGGCCCGTGCCGGCGAGCAAGGCCGTGGCTTTGCCGTTGTCGCAGCCGAAGTGCGTAATTTGGCACAGCGAAGTGCTAGTGCAGCAAAAGAAATCAAGACACTGATTCAAGACTCGGTTCGCAAGGTTGATAACGGAACCGATTTGGTCAATAAGTCGGGGCAAACGCTTGGCGAAATCGTCAGCTCCGTCAAACGTGTGACCGATATCGTTTCGGAAATCGCCGCTGCGTCGAAAGAACAATTGACTGGTGTCGAACAGGTCAACAAAGCTGTTGCCCAGATGGACCGTGTTACGCAAGCCAATGCGTCTCAGAACGAAGAGATGTCTGGCACTGCCGGTTCATTGCTCTCCCATGCGGTTCAGTTAAACGAATTGGTTCAGCGATTTAAGCTTGAACCAGAAGAGGACGATCGACGAAGCCACCGCAAACCGGAGAAGTCCAAACGCGGAACCAATCAACGCAGCCAGCCTCAAGCAGTGCGGTTAAATCCAACGCCGCGAGTATCGTTGGCGGCATCTGCAAGTGCAGAAGCGGCGTCGTTTGAGTTTTAGGCGGCAGAACCTTTGGGGGCTGGTGAATTGATACGGAGCTACGAAGGCCTCAAGGAAAAGAATTTCTGGCTCCCCTCGCCCCGCTTTGGCTCGTTGTACCACACATCTTGAGTTTCACGAAAATGGTGGTTTGCGGGGGCGGGTTTACTTTTTTCTGAGCGGCGCGAACGATTCTATCTCGAAGATCCGCGTGGGTGCTGCGGGTCAGTTGGATTTGTCTGCACGGAG
>JBGSIA010000045.1:0-2461 GCA_041751935.1 Pirellulaceae bacterium
AGCGTTAAGCACTGATGACAGTGTTTCAGTGTAGAGCGATTAAAAGTTAGTTGATTCGTTTGGATTATGAGTTCATTGCTAACCAAGAGCGAACAAACTTTCAAACACAAAGTGGAATTCAGTTTTGTGTTGATCAGCGAACATTGCATTTTTTCCTTGTTGGCGATATAACCCCCGCCCGACAAATCGAGATACTTACCAATTCGGTTCAAACATTTGTCGTCACTTATAAAACAACATTTTAAAGAGATACTAAGAATGAATACAGTAAATTTGCCCGAAACGGTCCAAGGCGAGGAAAACATCACATCACCAACATGTCATCATAAGTGGGCAGTCTTCTCGACTGCGATTACTGAAGGATGGCTCATGTTGCAATGCATCCAATGTGGACAGCATGGAACGGTAGTTGATCCATCAGAAGCAGAATGGGCTAAAGCATTTCACGCACCAAAGCGTCCGTACAGGTGGGTGCAAGGCGAGCGTGTTTGTGTCCAGCCGCAAAAAACTGCATCGTATGTTGCTCTCGATGACGATGGAAGTTTGCAACGTGTCCCTCGTGAGATCATCAGTTCGCTGCCTCAGATTAACGAAGAAAAGGCAGAGGAACTCGTTGGCATGATAGACCTTGTTGAGGAAGCAGGCATGGATAGTGAACTTTTCTGCCGGTTTATCGAGTCAGCAAATGCAGAAATGGGAATTACGTCTTCTCCTGGTGTTGCAAATCTCACCAAGCGACTGAAAGAACATTCAGATCGTGGCAGTGCTTACCCAACACATTGGGTTACGAATGCGATTCGATGGTATGCCAAAGAAGGCGTACTTGGTGACGTTCAGTAAAGGGCTTACCAAACGAATTAGCCCCGTTGTGGATTCGGAAATCGCAGTTCTCTGGTGGTCTCTTAGAGGCCATCTTGGCTGATCGACTACACGACAAAGGGTTCGCAAAGACCTAATGACCTATTCTTCAATATAACATTTACAAATAAGGCAACCAAAAGATGAAGATTGTTTCGAAGTTCAGAGATTGGCAAACGGAAGCGTTCCAACTCGGTAGACCCGCCCAGCATTTTCTGATACAGGCTCCCGGTGGTTCCGGCAAGAGTTTGTTTCAAGTAGCCCTTGCTCAAGCCGACATTCAGGATACTGGAAACAAACAGTTGATTCTGGTGCCGAAGAATCACATCCATCATGGATTCTTTGACGAGACAGCCATTGAGTTTACGCTTCCTGGTGAGTCAGGGCCAACACGCTGGAAAGTCGGAAACAACTTCTGCACTGGCTCCAAATCGGACGCTCGAACAAAACGACTGAGGGAGTTTTTGTTAGCTGACGTACGGCTTCTCCGAAGGCAGAATCAATTGGCTGCCATTGCATCCCACAAGGCGATGGTGACCGTATGGTCTACACTGAGTTCGAAGGAGAAGTTCAAGGCTCTTTGCAATATCTCTATCCGAATTGATGAGGCTCATCATTTGAGTGACGTGTTCCATGATGCAGATTTAGAACTTTTCAACCTGAAGGATCGCAGGGAGATCGCAGAAGACGGTACACGACTGGGCAAGTTTGTGCAGCACGCTTTGCGACTTGGCGACGAGACGCTCAAGATGCATTTGGCCACCGCCACCTTTTTTCGGGGCGACAGACGCACGATTCTCTCAGATCGATTCAGGAAGCAGTTTGTTCACTATTACCTTCCCTGGGACGAACACTACCAAACCCTAGGAATTGAGCACCTAAGCTTTGATTTCATCAACTATCTAAACGATCCACTCGATGTGGTCGTTGAGAACATCAAGCGAGAGCCAAACGAACATCATCTGATCATCATCCCGGCATTGACTCATCGATATCGGACGAATGAAACGCTGCCGAAGCTCTTGGCACAGCTACGCCGCATCTTTCCATGTAATGAGGTTCTTGATCTTGTGACGGCGGAGTTGCAGCCTGAGAATAAAAAACTGCTACACCACAGTCCTGAAAAGTTGCGGGTTGTTGTGGCATGTCGATTGTTTGATGAAGGCACCGATTGGGTGCCGTGTTCAAGGATGCACAATACCGACGCCTGCGAATCAAGTGTGACATTGGCAGTTCAAAGATTTTTTCGACCTTTGCGATCCCATCCATCAAAGACGAACGTGCAAATCTTCAACTACCTTCCCGACCTGTCATCTGAAATGGAGCTTGAAGAAAAAAGACAGGTACTTTCAAATCGACTCAATGCCTTCCTGGCGTGTATTGTTACTCAGGGCGAACTACGGCCCTGCTTGGTGCCGGTGAAGTCAGCACCTAAAGGGAACAAGCCAAGAAAGTCAAAGTCGCTACAGGAAATCTTTGCTGAGTCGTATTGCGATGTCATTCGAGGGCTGCTCACGGGCTACGAATGCGTTGCTGACAAGAGCGATTGGACAGAAATCGAAGCGATCGCTGACCGAGTTATCGCCACCTATGGCGTTCCCGA
>JBGSIA010000046.1:0-47795 GCA_041751935.1 Pirellulaceae bacterium
AGAACGTGTTGGCCGGATCATGGCCATGATTGGCAAGGAAGCCGGGATTGTGGTGCGTCAGGACGACGATCGAACGGGCTCGCGGATTAAGTTCGCCAGTGCCCACGATATCAGGCGAGGCTGTGCGCAGCGTCTGATCAATGCGGGTGTCTCTGCGGAGACATTGAAGGTCGTTATGCGTCACGCAGATTTCGCGACGACTGAGAAATACTACGGAGCAACGCGGTCTGCTCAAGCCGCAGCGACGGAAGTACGACAGAAACTCACCACCGGTGCAACTTTGGATGCATTAGTGGGGGGATTTATGGGGGGAGAAAAGAGAACTCCTCAGTTATCCACTGAGGAGCTATCGAAGCTAAAGCGTTTGCTGGGAAGCATTTAGCTTAGTACACCCGGAGGGATTTGAACCCCCAACCCTCGGTTCCGAAGACCGATGCTCTATCCAATTGAGCTACGGATGCGCAGTTTTTTAGGAACGAGTAAGTCTTGACCCTTATCGTGAAGAAACCGACGAAGCTAGGTGATATCAAATTCTAGCGATTTCGTCACTGCACAACAATCAAATCATTTGACCAATCCTTCAGTCACAAAACCATCGTCGATGGTTAGCAAACTGATCTGTGTGGATCAACGCTTCTGTCGGACCGACTGAAGCGTGCGGCAAGTATGGCGACCTGTGTGTCAAATTGCAAGCCGATCTGGACAGGGAGCGAAGTGCACAGGGGGACTGTGGTTGGGTCACAAAAAAAGCTGCGATCTTTCCACCAGCCATACCCCGCCCCAATTACTCAAACCCAAGTGCGGTCAAGCTTTGGGCGGTGCGTTTCTGCGGCTGGAAAAACTTTGTCATGAACCAACCAGAGAAAAACGCAGCGATCGCTTCCTCATGTTTTGACGTTCACGGTTCGGAGTTGCAGTTCATTGAGTTGAGCGGTGTCCACTGATCCTGGTGCTTCCGTCATCAGGTCCGTTGCTTTCTGTGTCTTGGGGAAAGCGATGACTTCACGGATATTGTCCAGCGAAGCAAACAGCATCACCCAGCGGTCGACGCCCAAGGCAATTCCGCCGTGAGGTGGCGCTCCAAATTTGAGTGCGTTGAGCAAGAAACCAAATCGATCTTCTGCCGTTGCTTCGTCAATTCCAAGCAGACCAAAGACTTTTGCTTGCGTCGCTGAGTCATGAATTCGAATCGTTCCTCCTCCGGCTTCACTGCCGTTGATGACCAAGTCGTAAGCTTGGGCTCGAATCGACTTGGGATCACTTTCCAAAAGTGGCAGGTCTTTCTTCAGCGGCGCGGTAAATGGATGGTGCATTGCGACCCAGCGGCCGGTTTCCGCATCTTGATCGAACATTGGAAACTCAGTGATCCAACTGCAATTCAGCTCGGCGGGATCGTACAGTTTTTGTTCCGCAGCGATTCGTTTTCGCAGCCCGTACAACCCCTTGCAGGTTACTTCCCAGGTATCAGCCAGGATTAGAAGCAGGTCACCGGGTGTGCCTTGCATCAACTGGGCGATTTCGGCGAGATGTTCCGGCGAAAGATTTTTGCTGGTTGGACTCCACAGAGTACCGTCATCCTCGACACGGAACCAAGCGAGCCCTTTGGCGGAAAAATCCTGCTTGACCAGTTCCGTCATTTCGTCGATTTGGCGGCGCGAGTATTTGGCCGCCGAGTCCTTGACGTTGATTCCGCGAACGAAATTCCCTGCATCGGCGGCAGCCCGGAAAACGCGAAAGTCTGTCTTGGCAGCAACGGACGTGATATCCACGATCTCCATGGCGAATCGCAGGTCGGGCGCATCGTGACCAAACCGTCGCATCGCTTCATCGTAAGTCATGCGGGGAAGTGGCAACTTCACTTCTTTTCCCAGCACTTCTTTTGCTGTACGAGCCACGAGACCGTCGATCAATCCAATGATGTCATCAGCATCCACGAATGACATTTCCAAGTCGAGTTGGGTGAACTCGGGCTGTCGATCGGCTCGCAAATCTTCGTCGCGGAAACACTTTGCGACCTGCACGTATCGATCAAAGCCAGCGACCATCAATATCTGTTTGTAGAGCTGGGGAGACTGGGGCAAAGCATAGAACTTGCCTGGCTGCACACGACTGGGAACGAGATAATCACGGGCACCTTCAGGCGTGCTGCGTCCGAGGATCGGCGTTTCTACATCAATGAAGTCGTGCTCGGCAAAATAGTCACGCATCGTTTTGACGATGTGCGAACGAGTGATCAGGGCCTGTTGCATTTCTTTGCGTCGCAGATCAAGGAAGCGGTACTTCAATCGCATTTCCTCGTTGGGCAGATCGTTTTGGCCAGGCGTAAAGGGCGGCGAGATGCACGTGTTGAGGATCTCGAATTCGTGACAGCGGACTTCGATTTCTCCGGTTGCAAGTTTGTCGTTGGTTTTGCCTTCAAGCCGATGGTTGACTTTGCCGCGGACAAGAATGACGGATTCAGCGGCGACGTGCCCAGCATCCTTGATCAGTTGCGAGGTCGCCTCGGGAGGGCCGATGACAACTTGGGTGATGCCGTAGCGGTCGCGGAGGTCAATGAACACGGCGCCGCCATGATCCCGTTTGCTGTCGACCCAGCCGCAGAGGGTAACTTCGGTTTGGACGTCTTGTTTGCGGAGTTGGCCGCAGGTATGGGTTCTGAGCACGACGGTATCTTTGCCTAAATGATGCGGGCGAAATCGGTTGTTAAGCAAAGATTCTAGTGATCTGGCGGCAGCCGGAAACGGGACATGATTAGCTGAGATTGCCGATGTTCACATCTTCATACTTGTAGTGATGCCAATCAAGATAAATTGCCGGGATCCAAAAGCGGATACCGGCATAATGCAAGAGCGCGTCGTGGCTGCAACAACGGCTTACAGCTCCGCAGGACTCAGATGGAGCCTTTTTACACAGTCAATCATGACTCGCCGGTCGTCGCTGCCGCGACATCGCGTTCCTCGCGATCATGTTCATCGCGTGATTCTTCAATGGTCACCGGCTTGTAGCCGCCGATACTCTTGAAGTACAGCAGGATGCAGAAGAATATCACAGCCATCGTGGCAGGAATTGCTGAGTCGGCTTTCAACGTCATCCGGTCGCCCGCTTGTCCGGCAGCCGCTATCGCTTGCTGTTCTGGGGTTTTGGAGACAGCCTTATTCGCCTCTTCCAGACGTGCACCATCAATTGCGTTCACTTTTTCGAAGATCAAGAAGGACGATGGGGAAGTTGTGTTTTTTACTTCCTGATAAAGAGCAGGGTTTGACTCCTGAAGCGCTGCGGCGGCGAATCGGTCTTTGCCATAGCCGAGCCCTGGCCCGCCGATCAGACCTGCCGAAAGCATGCCGATACCGCCCATGATGGAGATTGCAATCGCGCCGGTTCTTGGATAACGATCCGAAGCAACGGCAAGCATCGTAGGCCAGAAAAACGTCTTGCCTACGGCGTAGATTCCCAGGGCCACTAGTGCCATGGCAAACGTCTGCATCGTGCTTGCTAGCTGCAGCCCAATTACCGCCAACACGGAACAGATCAGTAGCAATCCAACAGGAGATATTTTGAGCGTTTTTTCGATGAAGTGAGCAGCGAAACGCAACCCGAACATGATTGACGACGTCCAGATAAACAGCCATTTGCCTTCTTGAGAGGAGAACAAATTGCCGGTGATGTTCTGGATCCAACCGTCCGTTCCCAACTCAACAGCACCAACCAACGCGTGCGTAACGAACAACACAAACAGCAGCAGCGATCCGAGAGCAAAATTGGTCATGAAGGCGACGACCAACAGTAATCCGACGCCTACAGCAATCCCTGCAGGAAGGGAGGCAGATCCCAGTTGCAAGGCTGGGAAAACGTCCTTGCCGAAGAACAATGCCAACAGGGCACAAGCAACCAAAGCACCGAGAATGCCGACGTCCTTGAACATCTCGCCCAGTCGGATGCCTTTCGCGGACGCTTCGCTTTTGGGCATCGCTTGTCCCAGAAACATCACACCGTAGATAATCGTCGGGATCAGATACAGAGCCAGTTGGATTTTCCAATGAACATTCATCATGTCATCGAGCAGCCAGCCGGCGATGGTGCCTAATACCATTCCGGCCGGCCAACTGGCATGCAGAATGTTCAAATAGTGTGTACGGTTGTTTGGAAAAATGGTCGCCACCAACGGGTTGGCAACTGCTTCGAGCGTCCCGTTGGCGTATGCGAAAATGAACATCCCCAGATAGAGAAAATTGTAGGCGTTTTCTGGCGTCGAAGCCGCGAACGTCACAATTGCCGAAAGCACGTGGCAGGCAAAGGCTAAGATGACGAGTTTTCCGTAGCCGATTTTGTCGACAATCACGCCGCCAACGATGATCCCAAAACAGAATCCGGTGAATCCAGCACCACCGATAATCCCGAGTTGTCCGCCTGTGAATCCGTACTCGCCGCCCCAGTTGTCAAGAATACCGCCGCGGATTGCGAAGCCGACTCCGGCCGCAAAAATGGCCATAAAGCCAGCCCAGAGAAGTCGTTTTGCGTTCGGAACCGCGCCCGGTTGTTCAGTGCTGTTCATCAGCAGGAGCCTTGTGGCGATGGGGAGGGGAAGTTTTGATTGAGAATATTTTCGGAAGCGCAGAATGCTGGCAAAGGAATCACTTGGCGTCAAGTAATCTGCCGCTATTCTGTGTTAAAGGCAAAGTAATTCCCAGCCTCGCGCCGTGCCACTGGCATTCACGGTATACTTTCTAACAAACCTAAAAACTTGCGGCTCCGGACCTCGGATTCGCCGGTACCCTTACCATCCATTTAGAGACACCCAAGATGCGTACTTCGCTTGCTTTGACCCTCGTTCTAGGATTTTTTACCGCCATGTCGCACGCTGATGATGCTGCCGCCAAGCACGAATGTGCGTTGGATTTCAAGGTCAAAACGATTGACGGAGAACAGGTAAACCTTGAGGACTACGAAGGCAAGGTGGTTCTAATTGTCAACGTGGCCAGCAAATGTGGGTTAACTCCCCAGTACAACGGATTGCAGGCGCTTTATGAAAAGTATCAGGAGAAGGGATTTGTCGTACTCGGCTTCCCCTGCAATCAGTTCGGTGGGCAAGAGCCGGGCAGCGACGCGGATGTGAAGCAGTTTTGCACTTCCAAGTACAATGTGACTTTCCCCATGTTCAGCAAAGTCGAGGTCAATGGCGACGGCGCTGCGGATCTGTACAAGTACTTGACCAGCAAGGACATGGAGCCTGTGGGAAGCGGTAAAATCAGTTGGAATTTTGAGAAGTTTCTCGTGGATCGCGACGGCCAGCTTGTTCATCGGTTTGGGCCGCGAACGACTCCCGACGATGCCGAGTTGGTGAAAGCAATTGAGAGCGAACTGTAGGACCTTTGATGCGCACGCAAATTACGATCATCGTTACCGCATGGTTGCTTCTAGTTTCAGTCGCTGGTGCCGCGGAGCCACTGCTGCGCAGCGGTGATCGAGTTGCGATCCTCGGTGGGACCTTTGTTGAACGAATGCAGTACAGCGGTTCACTCGAAGCGGAACTGCAATGTCGACGACCGGACTGGAAATTGCGAATCCGTAATCTGGGTTGGTCTGGCGACAATGTATTCGCCATCGCACGCAAGGGGTTTGATGCACCTGCGGACGCGATGAAGCGGTTGCGTGCGGACGTTGAAGCGGCGAATCCGAGCGTCATCATCGTCGCTTATGGCTTTTCCGAGGCCAGCGATCTCGAAGTGCAAAGCGGGGAGTTCGCGGCGGGGTATCGGCAATTGCTCGCCGTTCTTGCAGAAAAACCGTATCGCTTGATCTTGGTAAAACCGCTGGCGATGCCGGGCTACCGGTCGCAGAATTACGTCAACACGATCAGCGCTTGTCGCCGGATCGTGGATACCATCGGCAGTGAATTGAAGTTGCCGGTAATTGATGCGGATTGGTCACCGAATGATGATTTGCTTGATCCGAGTCGCTTGTTACCCAGCGGTGCTGGTTACCAAGCGTTGGCTAGATCGTATGCCGATTACCTCGTTGGTGGCGAAGAGTGCCAGGGTGGTTCGTCGACGCTGCAAAGTGAAATCGTGGAGAAGAATCGTCTTTTCTTCCATCGCTATCGGCCTCAGAACGAGACATATTTGTTTCTGTTTCGTAAGCACGAACAGGGGCGAAATGCTGTAGAAATCCCGCAGTTTGACCCGCTGGTGGAAGCGGCTGACGAAGCAATTTGGTCAGCGGCGCGTTAAAGAATTGAGGGCGAGAAGAGGCATACCGGTCGCGGACTTATTGCCATCCACAGCTTCACGGCTTAATCTTTGCCGTTTGCGCCGTGACCGACCGCTTCGGCATACGGTGAATGATCGAAAATTCGTATGGAGCTTTTCGGGTGTCGGGAACTTGTGTGATTGGCTTGCAATGGGGCGACGAAGCAAAAGGTAAACTCGTCGATCTTTTGGCTCCTCGATTCGATCTCGTTGTGCGGTACCAGGGCGGTGCGAACGCAGGCCATACCGTCGTCGCTGGCGACCAGACCTATAAACTGCACCACATCCCGTCAGGAATCTTGCATCCGGAAGTGCAAAACCTGATCACGCCAGGTGTCGTGATTAACCCCACTACGCTGCTCGACGAGATCGATGCTCTGAAGAAGCGAGGCGTCGATTGCGCCAAGAATCTGAGAATCAGCGAGCGTGCACATCTTGTGATGCCTTGGCATATTGTCGAAGACCGGTTGATCAATGCGACCCAATTTAAGGGTGAGTCAATCGGAACGACCAACCGCGGTATCGGTCCCTGTTACCGAGACAAAGTGGGACGAACCCATGCAATTCGCTGTGCCGACTTGATCCAGCCGCAACGCGATGAACGAATCCGCACCGTGGCTCAGCAGAAAACTGAGATATTGCGTGGGCTTGGCGCTTCCGATGAGGAGCTGGAACAGGTTTCGCCGAACCGAGCCAGCGAGCTTGCTTCCAATTGGTCCAAGCGTCTACAGACGATGATTGGTGACACCACCGATTTCTTACTGGATGCTGCGGAGGCTGATCAGCGGATTCTTTTCGAGGGCGCACAAGGCGCATTGTTGGATATCGATCACGGTACGTATCCGTTTGTGACCAGTAGCAACAGCAGTGGAGTGGGCGTGTGCGCCGGTGCTGGTGTCCCGCCCCGCTGGATCAATCACGTTATCGGAGTTTGCAAAGCGTACAGCACGCGTGTGGGAGGTGGTCCTTTTCCGACTGAACTTGACAATGCAACGGGAGAAAAGATTCGCAAACTGGGCAAGGAGTACGGAACAACGACCGGTCGACCGCGGCGTTGTGGCTGGTTTGACGCAGTTGCAGTTCGGTACACCGCTCGACTTAGCGGCGTGACCCGGTTGGCGCTGATGATGATGGACGTGCTCAGTCACATGGAAGAGATCAAAGTCTGTGTCGCTTACGAGCTAGACGGCCAGCGTGTTAACCGTGTCCCGAGCCATGCGGATGAAGTTCGGCGTTGCAAACCGATCTACGTAACGATTCCTGGATGGTTGAGTCCAGTCGATAACGTCAAGACCGTTGATGAGTTTCCGGCAGGAGCTCTGGCGTACGTCAAAAAGATCGAAGAATTAGTCGGCGTTCCTGTCGGCATATTGTCTGTGGGGCCCGACCGTGCACAGACGATTTTCACCGATGCGGCCGCAGAATTGTTACCCACAGCAACGGTGTGAGGCGTGTCAGGACCCAATTTTCCGGAACACATCGCGATCATCATGGATGGCAATGGTCGATGGGCCCAAAGCCATGAATTGCCACGCATCGAAGGCCATCGTCGAGGTGTTTCCACTGTACGAATGGTGAGCGAAGTCGCCACCGAATTCAAAATTGGTGCAGTGACGTTGTATTGTTTATCCAGTGAGAATTGGAAGCGTCCGCAGCCCGAACTCGACTTTCTGATGCACTTGCTGGAGCAATATCTGGTTGAAGAACGTCGGGTAATCATGGACCAGGGATTACGGCTTCAAACGATCGGTCGTCGCGATCGACTGCCGCCAGCGGTCGTCACCGAAATGGATCGGACCATTGAAATGTCGGCGAATAATCCAGGGACAAAGCTGGTTCTGGCCATTGATTATGGCGGACGCGACGAATTGGCTCGCGTCATGCGAGCATTCGCCCAGCAAGCCGCACACAGTAAGCTTGATCCGATCGACATCAACGAGCAGCTCATTTCGACGCATTTGGATACTGGCGGATTTCCGGAAGTGGATTTGATGATTCGCACCGGTGGTGAAATGCGACTTAGCAACTTCTTGTTATGGCAATTGTCCTATGCCGAGCTGTATTTCACCAACAAGAATTGGCCGGAGTTTGGTCGCGAAGATTTTTTATGCGCATTGCAAGAGTATGCTGCTCGGCAACGTCGCTTTGGCGGATTAAGTGTCAATAGCTGACAGAATATTCGGACTAATCGTTATAAGCGTACGCGCAACGAATCCAAATTTTCTTTAATTAATGATTGTGCCGTCACAGTGATCATTTCATCACTCAAGTCGATGCATCGGAGTTGATAAGACGAACCAGTGAACTAGTGTTGGGGAACAGAATCTTTGTTGCCAGCAGACTCACGCTGCTACTACGCTACCCCACTTTAAGGAAAAAACTGTGAGACGTTTGTTTAACTTTTTGGCTCTTGCGATGTCCACTTCGATGGTCGCTGGCCAAGCCCTTTCACAATGCTGCGAGACAGCGCCCGCGTGCGGCGGATGCACCGATACAGTTGGTGCGGTTGCCGACGCCGGTTGTGGTGTTTCTTACACCACGCAAACCGTGATGGTTCCGCAACAAGTTACCGAAACGCAAACCGTGATGACCACGGTGATGCAACAAGAAACGCGTCAGCGTTCGTACACGGTCATGAAGTGCGTTCCGCGTCAAGAGACTCGCACACGCACCGTAACCAAGTCAGTTCCGCGTCAAGTCACTAAGACTCAGAACTATACCGAGATGGTTGCTCAGCAACAAACTCAAGACTACACCGTCCAAGTTCCTGTGACGACACAAGTCGAAGAGTCGTACACCGTCAACGTACCCAAGGTTGACTCAATCGAAGTACCGTACACTGTTCAAGTTCCGGTCACAACGAGCGTTGAAGTTCCTTACACCGTGACAGTTCCGTATCAAGAAACCGCGACTCGTGAGTACACGGTCAACGTTCCTTACACAGAAATGGTTGAGCAAAGCTACACCGTTTGTGTCCCTTACACAGAATCGATCGAACAGACCTACACTGTTCAAGTTCCCTATACCGAGCAAGTCGAACAGACTTACACCGTCCAAGTACCTTACACCGAGCAAGTCGAACAGTCTTACACCGTCCAAGTTCCATATACGGAAACCGTGACAGCAACACGTACTGTTTGCAAGCAAGTTCCAGTAACCAAGTATCGCACCGTGTCCAAAGATATGGGCAGCTATCAGTGCGAAACAGTTGAAGTTCCGGCTTCGAGCTGTGGCGGCGGATGTGGCGCCAGCGCATGTGGCGGATGCGATAGCGGCTGCGGCAATAGCTGTGGCGGATGCGATAGCAGCTGTGGCAACGGCTGCGGCGGATGTGACAATGGTTGTGGTGCTGTCAGCGCAGGCTGTGGATGCACGACAACGGTTCAGCGCCAAGTCTGGGTTCCCAATGTTGTTTGCGAACAAGTTCCGTACACCACGTACACGACTGAGCAAGTTGAGCAGCCTTACACGTACAACGTGACCAAGAGCCGCTGCGAAACTCGTACTCGCACTCACTCGGTAACCAAGTATCGTACCGAGACTCAATCGCGTATGGTTCCGGTTTGCCGGACTCGTACTGAAACACGAACTCGTAGCGTACCAGTAACGCGTACTCGTCAAGAGACACGTACGCGTCAAGTTCCAGTTCAACGTTGCCGTCAAGAAACTCGCACGCAAGAGTACCAAGTCACTAAGACTCGTACTGAACAGCGTACTCGTACCGAGCAGCGCACCAGCTGCACCACCGAACAGCGCACTCGCACCGAGCAAGTGACTACGATGGTTTGCGAAACTCGCACACGTATGGTTCCCAAAACGAGCATGACGACTGAAACACGTCAACGTTCGATCACGGTAATGGTTCCACAAGAGCGAACTCGTGAGTACACAGTGACTGAGTACGACCAAGTTCAGGAAGAAGTACCGTACACCGTCACCGTTGTGGATCAAGTTCCAGAAACGAAGACCGAAGATTACACCGTCTGTGTACCGGTTCAAGTCGCCAAGGAAGTGCAAGTTTGTAAGACTGTCATGGTCCCACAAACGGTCCAAGTTCCTGTCAGCAATGGCTGTGGATGCGGCGCTGCTTCGGCAAGCAGCAGCGAAGGTGCTGTAGTCGGCAGTGGTTGCGGTGATGGCGGTTGCGGCGCAGTCGCTACCGGCTGTGGTTGCAATTAGTTTATGAATCACTCAGCGTCATGCTGAGAGTCGAGTATCAACCTGTGAAAGGCCGGCATCCTTGGGATGTCGGCCTTTCTTTTTGGTGACAGCGATTTGGCGGCGGCTTGCTCTTGCGTCCAAGTGAGCGAATTTGTTAAGCCCTGATCATCGGTTAGTTGCGCGACTTAGGAACAGTCCCATAGTTGGCAAACAGTACATCACCAACCCAACTTGAAGGGACTATTTTCGTTGGCTGCTTCTGATTCCGCGATAAAGACGTCGACGGCGACCGCCAGGACCAGCGGCGTCGGTGTGACGTTGCTAGTCATTGCTGCTGCAGGTGCGGCCATCGTGGGATTCGGCCTCCTCTTTTCGCTGTGGCTCGGTAGTGGGCCTCCGGATGCGTATGAAACACTGCGAATCGCTTCAAGGGAATTCGTCAACGGTCGATCGATTCTGGCGGGCGAAATTGCCGAACGAGTGGAGCTGGACCCCGAGGCGACTGATTTTCCGCAATGGAACGCACTGCAACTATTCCTGCTCAGTGCGGCAAGTGTCGCCCGCGCTGACGATGCGGATGATGATCGCCAGACGCGCATGCTGCTTCACGACGCGGTCCCACAACTGCAGCAATCGGCGATTGCGGGCTATCCGGTCGGCCGGCAAAGTGAAGGCCAGCGATTACTAGGCGTCACTCTTTATCGAATTGGACGATTCGACGAGGCAGCCGCCGAGCTCCGAAGTGCTATTGATCGTGATCCAACCATGGCTCGCGAGCTGATTCCACTGTTGGCGAATTCTGATTTGCGATCCACCAAACCGCACCCAGAACGGGCGTTGGCTACGATCAACCAACTTCTACAAAACGCATCACTTGATGCTGTTCAACTCCATGCGGCGCAATCGATCAAAATTCGGTCGCTGGTCCAGCTCGGACAATGGAGTGAGGCGATTGAAATCATTGAGGACACGATCAGTCAGCTTGAAGCTGAACCGACACAGCTTCTCGGTGAACGGGTTGACCGTCGTGACGAGATGCGATTGTTACGCTCGGTCGTGGACATTCAACGCGCGATTGATCAATTCGGCAGCAGTGGAAGCAAGGTCCCCAACCAGCGTGCTCGAGTCACCAGCCAACTCATGCCAGCGACTGAGTGGCTGGTCGATATTGAACGCGAAGCCACTCCCACCATTGCCTCCCAGGCTCGACTTTGGGCAGCGCGAGCCTTTCGGTGTCAAGGCGAACAGAACTTAGCATTAACACGACTGACGGCAGTTCGCCAACAGCGGCCGTTTGGTGCAGAATCGATTGCGGCCGGACTTGAAGAAATTGAATTACTTGCCGAGCAGGGTCGTGGACTGGAAGTACTGCAAACGGTGCGCTACGTTGTGCGGGAACTGGGTGATCCACGAGGCTTCGATTCATCTCTTGTGTCTTTTGCGGACTTTCGCCGTCGATTGGGAGAAGCTATCGAGCAATTGCGACGAGCCGGTGAGTTCCAACCGGCGATTGACGTGGCACGAAGCCTGCCGCCGCTGTTCGACGCGTCCGAGTCCTTGCTCCAAGAGGCAGCAAGTTACACCCAGTGGGCCGAAGCAACACTTCGCGACAGCACGAATGCCGCAGGTGATCTATCGCGTGCGGCTGCGAGCCAGGCTCGCAGCTATTTCCGCGCTTCTGGTGACGCGTATTCCGCCGCAGCGACGCTCGATTTTGACACACCGCGGTATCTCGACACGCTTTGGTCAGCGATTGATGCGTACCAGAAGGGACGTCACTTTGCGAGAAGTGTCGAATTACTGCAACCTTACTTGCGTTATGAGCAACGCAGTCGGCAGCCACGGGGGATGGTTGCGATTGGGCGGGCACTGCTTGCCGAGAACGATGCCGCAAACGCAATTAAAACGTTGAACGATTGCGTCATGGAGTTTCCACGCGATCCATTGAGATACGACGCTCGTCTACTTGCTGCGTTGGCATACTCGGACTTGGGAAACCTTGACGCAGCGATTGGACTGTTGACGGACAACCTGCAAGATGGAGACTTAACGCCACAGAGTCCTGCATGGCGAGACTCGTTATTCACTCTGGGTGACGTAACATTCAATCGTGCGTTCGCCGCCGATCTTGAAGTCAAACAAGCTCGACCCGAAACTCGATTGACACTGCTGCGAGAGAACCAGCCAAGAATCAAAATGGCGATTCGCTACTTAAACGAATCGGTCGAACGTTACTGGCCGAGTGAACAGGCACAGCGAGCCGCCTACCAACGAACATGCGCCCATCGACTTGCCGCGAACTTGCCCCGAGCCGAAGCAATGTCACCGGACATTCCTGATGCTGCAACGCGAACGTATCGTGCCCAGGCCGATTCAGAATTGGAGTTAGCCCGTGACGGCTTTGAGTCGCTAAGCAAATTTCTATTGGCGGCGGATGAAGAGTCACAATTACCCGATGTAAGACAATCATTGTTACGAAACTGCCTGCTCGGAGAAGCCGATGTGTTGCGATCACTCAAGCGAATTGATGAAGCGATTGTGGCCTATCGGGCGATTTCCATTCGATTTATGAATGAACCAGCAGCACTGGAAGCCTTATTGGGCCAAGCGCGGTGTGCTAAAGATCTCGGTCAACAACGGGAATCGGAAGGACTGGTTCGACAGGCGGCGATCGTGCTTGAGCGAATTCCCCAAGAGTTGGACGATCAGTTTGCGGCAACAACTCGATACGACCGCGCAGGCTGGAAAAAATGGTTGACATGGATGACGAACCGATTTGATACCGCTAACAACAATGCGTGAGAAACTCAATGATTGATGCCGATGACGTCCTAAATCGTATCAATGAGCGAATGGAGATTGTCCAATTGCTCGCGGAACTGACCGAGCGACAGTTTGACGCGATTGCTTCTGGGCAGATGTCTGCATTGATGCAATTGTTATCCCAAAAGCAAGAGCCCATCGCTCGACTGGGCGACATTTCGCGTGAATTAAGGATAGCACTGGAAGACACAGCCAACGAATCAATCTGGTGTAACGAGACTCAACGTGCGGCGTGTCGCCAACGTCACAAACAAAGCGAAATGTTATTGCGAGAAGTACTGCAGCGGGAAGCCGAGTGCGGGGAAGTGTTGCAACAACAACGGCAATCCCTTGGTGAAGAATTACTACGTGTGGATAACTCGTCCCGTGCTTCGTCCAGCTATGCGAGAGCATCGGCGACGTCAACCACCGGTGGAAGCCTGGATCTGTCCAGCCAGTGACACAGGCTGGCAGCGTTTTTCAGTTGGCGATGCGGATTTTACTAGGATGCAATTCAACAACTGGCGTTTGCATCGGCGCCTCGCCGACAAAAGATTCTTTCACGTCCATCAGCAACCGGAATAGCGTTGGCACAAAAATCAATGTGAAGATTGTCGATATCAGAAGGCCGCCTAAAAGAACGCTGCCCAGACCACGGTACAACTCGCTGCCAGAACCGGGAAACAATACCAACGGACACAATCCCAATACGGTTGTTGCGGTCGTCATCAGGATCGGTCGAACTCGAGTTCGTACACTCTCCAAGATCGCGTCTCGCGATCGATAGCCCTCGGCACGCATGAGGTTAAGTGTCTGGTGTACGATCAAAATGGCGTTGTTCACCACGGTGCCAATCAGTATCACAAACCCAAGCATGGTCAACACATCGAGAGCCTGCGGCGGTTGTCCCTGCAGTGCCAGGTAGCCGCCCAGAGCACGCAATCCGAGGATGCCACCGACGGCTCCCAAGGGAACGCTGAGAATGATCACCAAAGGGTAGATCCAACTCTCAAAAAGCGCTGCCATCAACAAGTACGTGATCAACAAGGCTAACAACACGTTCCAACGAAGTGCTAGCCAGGTTTCTCGTAATTTGTCCGCTGTGCCCGCAAGTGTCACGCGATATCCTCCGGCCAGTGCCCCCGATTCTCGAAGGGGACGCAACACTTCGCTTTCGATTCTCTGCAGCGCATCCTCAAGCGCGAAGTCCGCTGGTGGCGATACCTCAATCGTGATCGCGCGCTGCCGTTCTCGGTGATTGATTTGTTCAGGTCCGCTGGCACGGACGATGCTGGCTAACGATGACAGTGGCACCAACTGGCCACCGGGCGTAGCGATTGGAAGTGACTCCAAATCTTGCGACCGGCTCGCCAACTTCGGATTACCAATGATCGTCAAGTCAACCTTATCGCCACCGATGAAGTAGTCGGTGGCGTACGCACCGTCGACTAGTGCATTGACGGTGTACCCAAGCGCCGATGCGTCGACGCCCATCTGCTGGCTCTGTAGCAACTGGGGAATCACATGCACTTCTGGGTTGCTCAGATCGAGACTCGGAACGGGACGTGCTTGAGCACCCGCGATTAACGGCTGGCCGTTTCCGCCACCCATAATTTGCCCCATCACTCGACCGCCGATTGCGACGAGATTTGTAAGTTCTGGACCAGTGATTTCGATATCGATCGTGCGTCCCGCGGTCAGCCCTTGTTCAAACAAACTCGATTGTTTGGCGACCACGATTGTATCCGGCAGCATCGCCTTCACTTGTTGAATCAATGGAATCAATTCACCACTGCGAGTCGGATCGAGTGCTCGGACGCCTAGGAAGACTTGCCGGCCACGGGCGACATAGAAAAAATCGAAGATGGCTGGAAACTCCAACGCCTTTTCTTCTAGGCTGCCGGGGTCAACATTCCAATACTTTTCCAAATGTCCCTCAACGGTTTCGCCTAGGACGGTCAGTTCGTCAAGATTGTATCCGGCTGGCGGTAAAATAATCCCGAACACAAGATTGCGATTGCCTGACGGCAGGTACTCGACTTTGGGCCACATCAAATAACTACCCAATAGCGCTGCGCCGGTGAGCGTGACAACGACAGTCAAACGTCGTGCAAGACTTCGCTGTGCCCATCGATTCATGTTCACGACACCGTTGACGAATGATTCCGCGATAACCTGTAGTCGATCGATTCCTTTTCGCGTACGCGGTGCGCCAACCTCGTCGGGGCGAGCAATTCGATCGGCACCTCGGAGCAATCGGGCTGTCGAAGTCGGAATCAATGTGATGCTGATGACCAGCGACAGACCCACGGCCGCACTGATCGCCAACGCGATGTCACGAAATAATTGCCCGGCTTCCTGTTCAACAAATAGCACTGGCAAAAACACAGCCAACGTCGTGAGTGTCGACGCTAGCACTGCGCCCCAAACTTCATTGGTGCCACGAACCGCTGCGTCGCGTGGCGAGTCGCCATTTTGGTAGTGGCGGTAAATATTTTCCAACACAACGACCGCGTTGTCGACGAGCATGCCCACGGCGAATGCCATTCCAGCCAGGCTGATCACGTTCAGCGATCGTCCCCAAAGATTCAGCATCAGGAACGTGCCGACGATGCTGATCGGAATCGCCAGCCCGACGACCAGCGCACCGCGCGCGAACCAAAATCCACTGCCAACAATGAGAGCGAGCGTGATCGCAAACAACCAGGGATCCAGGACCGTCGCGGCGATCGCACTGGCAGCGATCAGTGGGGCAACGATAAGTGTCTTTAGCTGTAAATGCAAAAACAGCATCAGCACCAACATTGTCAGCGATCCGCCAACGATGATGTTTTGATTTACCAGGTTAACGGACGCATAGATGTACTCTGTCTCGTCGTAAACTTGCAGTAGTTGCAGGCGTTTGCTTGGCAGCACATCAGCGTTCAGTTCGTCAACGGCATCGCGCAGACCACTCATCACGTCAAGAATGTTCGCGCCGGTTTCACGAATCGCGTTGATCGCAATCGAACTGTCGCCAAATCGCCGAACCAGTCCGTCCGGTTTCTTATAGCCCATGCGTACTTCGGCTACGTCACGAATGAAAACCGGAGCACCATCACGAGTCGCTAGCAGTTGATTGCTCACTTGTTCGGGGCTGTGGAACTGGTTAAGCGTCCGCACCACATAGCGACTTTTCCCTTCCCAGAAGTCACCTGCTGAGGTGTCTTGGTTTTGCAGACGCAACACGCGGCGAACGTCGTCAATGGTTAACGCACGCGCTGCCAAGCGTTGCGGATCGATGACGACTTGCAATTCTTCCTCAAGACCGCCCAACACGTTCGCGTTGGAAACACCAGTGACGCGTTCCAACCGAGCTTCAATCGTATCTTCAGCAAAACGACGCATTTGCGGAACGTTCAAATCGGGAGGCAGCAACTCCTGCAAGTCATCGTGTTCGCGAGCAGCCTTCCTTAGGCGAAACAATCGCAGGCCTGGATTGTCCGTGCGCAAAACCGGCTGCAAAACAGAGTTCAACGACGGATGGGAATCGGCAAACGCTTGAATCGTGGCCTTGGATGGCTGCTCGGCACTCAAGATGAACCATGCGATGGGACGATCCGAGGAATTGCTGGTCGCAATTACGGGCTCGTCAGCCTCTTCGGGATACTCGCGAACCTGTTGCAGTCGGCTGTTGACCTTCAACAGCGTTTCTTCCATGTTCGCGCCGACATAGAATTCCAGCGTAATGCGAGCCAGTGAGTCCATCGACTCGCTGGTCATCTTCTGGACGCCTTCGACGCTCTTGAGCTGCTCTTCTTGTTCTTGAACAATCTCACGCTCCACTTCCTGCGGACTGGCTCCAGGCCAACTGGTTTCCACTGTAATGGTTGGCGTTTGGACTTCCGGAATTAGCTGCATCGGCATTCGCACCAGCGCAATCACTCCGAACAGTACCAACAAAAGGGCACCGACAGCAACTTTCACTGGGTTGGCGACACAGGCTTCGATAAATTGCATGAAAAAGTACTGTTCAAGTAACAGGCGACAGGTATCGGAAATCTCAGAATGTTGGCATCGGTTGCTCGGACTCGACCCGGACATCTTGGCCGGGTCGCAGTCGGGCATTACCGCGAACGATAACGCGATCGTCGATCGATAAGCTTTCGCCCGACGTTACTGAAATACTGACCCATTCGCCTGTCGCAGGACCACTTACAACGGGAACAACCACGGCGCGTTTATCTACAACCTTAAAGACCACGCTCGTTTGGCCACCGACTTGCAACGCATCCTTAGGAACGAGTAGCCGTTCTTGGCTAGCAGCGGTCGGCAACTCGGCGCGCGCCAACATTCCGGGCAACAAAGCATGCCGAGACTTGTCCGCCGGATTGTCGACGATGACGCGAACCGGGAAGGTTCGCGAGCGATTGTCGGCAAGTGGCACAATTTGAAATATCCGGCCTTCGAACAATCGCTCGGGAATCGCGTCCACGCGAATTGGGCAAGTCGTTCCAACTTGAACAAAACCAATATTAGCTTCTGGCACCAGCACCTCCACCTCAATAGGATCAATCTCGACGACTTCGGCAACCGCGTCGCCCTGTTTGACCCAGGCACCGGCTTGCGTTAGTTCTGCGGAGACAAATCCGCGAAAGGGCGACCGCACGGTGTACTTCTCCATCCGATCTTTCAGCACCTCAATCAATCCTTCTTGCGTGGCAACCCGCGCGATTGCTTGCGTGATCTGCTCTTTTCGTGGCCCTTGGCGGACGAGTTCGGCGCGCGCTTGAGATTCCGCAAGAGTCTCAGCGGCCTGGAGTGCCAATGAACGAGACTCTTCGAACTCGTCCTGAGAAAGTCCAGCCGAACCACGAAACAGTTTTTCGGCGCGCTCCAGGCGACTCGTTGCAAAATCGGTTGCTGCTTGAGCCGCGCGCACCGTTGCCTCGGCCAATTCAATCTCCTCAGGTCGTGAGCCGTTTTTCAGCTCATCGAGTTCCGCTTTGCGAAGATCTAGTTCAGCCGCAGCGGCAGCAATTTCCAGCTCGATGGTTCCCGTACGGAGCTGGGCCAATGGCTGACCAGCGTCGATCGCCTGCCCAGCGACCGCAAAATACTCCAGGACTCGGCCATCAACTGCGCTACCGACGGTGACTTGGCGATGAGACTTGACGTTAGCAACGAAGGCTTGGCTGGGGGAAACGACCCTTGAAATCACGGGTGCCACAACGACAGTTGCAGGGCCTGACTGAGCAATCAGCGGTGACATCGCCGAGAGTAAGGTCGCAACGAAAGTAGCACCACAAACGAAAGTAGCACCACGGCGGGGTGACAAGACGCGTCCAGACAAGGTAGTGAGACCAAATGAGGAGGTAGTAAGAATGGGCTGGGGGTGGGTCCAACATTGTAACTTCCGCTACAGCGTACGTCCTACCGAAACCGCGGTTTGACAGCAGCAAGAGTGCTCGTCGTGAGGATTTCCAAACAGCTATTGACACAATTTGCCAGCGGCATATACTTGAGGCTGAAACATTAAGAAAGAGAGTGCTGTGACCTTGAGTGCCGCAACTCTTTCCTGGGCGTCATGGCACGCCCGCTTCGGTGACCACATTCATCTGCTGATCGTGGTTGATCGGAGCCAACAGTACTTGCGGCCGCCAACAGGCAAGAGCCGAGGTCTTAGGCCAGTAGGATTTTTTTTCGGAAGCTGTTGTAGCTCAGTGCGGACTGAGTGGTTAGCAGCGGCCGGTTTACGGAAACTCACTCGATTCAGATGTCGAATCGAGCCAACCAGTAGTAGGATTTCATGCGGATCGGGGCGGTCCGTTCCCTTTCGTACTCAGACGTTTTCTCCAGTCCCGATTGTTATCGATTTTGGTGTTTCCAGACGATACAGCACATTCGGCCACTCATTAGAAACGAGTCACGTTTGCTCCCATTCGTGCCATCGATTGGCGTCACGATTGCTCAATGAACGGCGTGGATACTGCTCAATGAACTGGGTAGATGCAGTCGTCGCTGTCTTTGATCATCACCACTCTTGGCCTCTTTAAGATTTCTCTAACCACATCCCACATTTTCGATTTCCCTTGCCTTCCAGCAGTGGCGTGTCGCTGTCACGCGTTGGGGGCCGCATTTCACTTGTACTAACTAGCGACACACTTTCTCAACACTCGCTCCAGCAAACTGGGCTTGACGGTTTACCGGGATAAAAAAATTCCAGTGAAAGCTCGATTGCTCAATTCGACTGGCAGCGGCGATTTCGGATGACAAATGGCGAAAAAGAAACGGACCTCACGTAGTCGGAACCCGTCAGAAAACGGAGCTCCTACATCCTCTCACCCCGGCGGTAACAGTGGCAGTAAGCCGCGTGCTCGTCGGCGTCGCCGCGGTGGTGGTGGTGGTGGTCACAACAACGGTTCCAGCGGTAACGGTCCCGGGAATCTTCCCGGCGGTGAAGACGATCTCAATCTGAACGATGCCAACTTGCCCAATGACTTGCCGCTCGAAGAAGGGGAAGGCATTCTCGAGTTGCACCCCAACGGGTACGGCTTCCTGCGAAGTCGCGAAAACAATTATTCACGCGAGCGTTCGGACCCGTTTGTTCCTGGTACCATGATCGAGCGATTCGGCTTGCGGCAAGGCGTGTGGATCAAAGGCATGGTGCAACCCGCCCGCCGTCAACAGGGACCGCGAATTCGCGAAATTCTCGATGTCGATGGCCTGACCCCAGAAGCTTACTTGGAGGTCAAGAACTTTGATTCATTGACTGCCGTCAACCCCGACCAATGGTTGCGATTGGAGCATGGAAAGAAGCCGCTAACAAATCGGGTGATCGATTTATTGGCGCCTCTCGGCAAAGGCCAGCGAGCATTGATTGTTGCTCCGCCGCGAAGCGGAAAGACAGTCATGCTACAAGATATTGCCAGTGGAATATCGGCCAACCACCCCAACTTGAAGTTGATTGTGCTGTTGATCGACGAGCGCCCAGAAGAAGTTACGGACATGCGTCGTCACGTGACTGGTGGTGAAGTCGTGGCCAGCAGTTTGGACATGGATGTGGAGAGCCACGTTCGGTTGAGTCAATTGGTTATCGATCGAGCACGACGATTGGCCGAGATGGGACAGGATGTGTTTCTCATGCTGGACTCCATCACCCGACTTGCGCGAGCGTTTAATAAATGGGTGGGCTCGACGGGGCGTGGTCGTGCTACGATGAGTGGAGGTTTGGATGTCAAGGCGATGGACATTCCCAAGAAACTGTTTGCCACCGCACGGGCGTTCCACGAAGGCGGTTCGCTCACCATCGTCGGTACCTGCTTGGTGGATACGAACAGCCGTATGGACGAAGCGATTTTTCAAGAGTTTAAAGGGACCGGCAACATGGAAGTGGTGCTTGATCGCCGCTTAGCCGACCGCCGAGTGTGGCCCTCGATTGATATCAGCCAAAGTGGAACTCGACGAGAGGAATTGCTGCACGACGAAGAGACCTACGAGGCTGTGACAATGCTCCGACGAACACTCAGCAGCATGCATCCGTGCGATGCGATGGAACAGCTCACCAAACAGCTTGGGCGGTTTGAGAGCAACGCAGAATTCATCAAGCTGATCAGTGGCGCAAAGCTCGCGAACTGATCGGCTCACGAAAGTAAATCAAGTCGCCCCACGGCGGCTTGACGTAATCCTTACGTGGCATTGCGAGCAACTGACCCGGCATTGCGAGAAATGCGAACAATCGCAATGATAGCAGCGTCGTAGGGATGAGTTCGGAGGATAAGCGAGTTGGTGAGCGGCCTCACTGGAACTGAGGTACCCCGTAAGGGGCTGCGGGTTCGAGTCCCGTGTCCTCCGCCTGGAAGACCCCGGTAAGCGTTGGAGAATTGATGTTTTCTCCCATGTTTACCGGGGTTTTTTCGTTTCCTTGCGAGAGTTGGCGCTCTCGCTGGCCGCCAGCACTGCGACACCCAACTTGCACCGTTGTTTGCTTTTGCTTCGGTTCGCCATTGTCTTCGCTCGTGCTCGTGTCCGGATGCATTAATGCAAAAGTCGACTATTTAACCGCACATGAGCCTCCTGTCTCGCATTGATTCCAAGGCATGGTTGCGATCAAGGACGACAACGGGCAGTAACCAGTCGCGCCGGCAAACATCAACCCCGCACCGATGAAGGCAGAGAGCCCAATCAATCTCGGATCAACAAAGAATGCCAGAGCGACACCTAGCAGCGTCAGGAACCCCGCGGTTAACTGCATCTGCTGCAACAGAGGCAAAGCCTTTTTACCGCGAACGACGGGAAGGCCGGCTTTTTCCCATGCCAACGTGCCGCCATCGACACTAATAACGTTTTCAAAACCCGCATCAATGAACTTTTTGCATGCTTGAGCGGAACGATTTCCGCTGTGACAGATTACATACAACGGTTGGTCGGCCATCCCGTTTCTCGTCGCCATGATCGACTTGGGGTCTAGCGAGTCCAGCGGAACATTTCGGGCACACTCCGCATGCATCTGACGAAACTCCGTTGGCATGCGAACATCGATCACCTCAACACTCGAGCGACCCTGCTCTTCAGCCAGTCGTTTTACATCTATCGTTTGCATCAAAATCCTCTCTCCTGGTTGATTTAAAAAACTGAATTATTCGTAATGTAGCAAGATACAATTTATCAACTCCGCCAAATCGGGCTCAGCGACCTGATAGTAAACTTTGCGGCCTTCGCGTTCACTTGTTAAAAAACCACATCGTTGGAGCAATCGCAGATGCTCGGAACACACATTGTCTGGAATTTCACAATCCCCAGCAATTTCGCCAACTGTGTAGCGACCGCTGAGCAACAACTGCAGAATTCGCAATCGGACCGGGTGTGCTAGTGTTTTCAAACACTCCGCAGCCTCAGCAAAGCTTCTCACATCCCCGGCGGGCCCATCGAGTCGGTCTGTTTTGGCGGTCATCTTGTTTCCTCCATTCTCTCACGATCAATATATCGTCAAGTCGCGATGTGACAATTAGAGGTTTCGAACAATTTTTTCCACCAGCCACCTTGTTGATTCGTCGTCCCGAGAATTTGACGCTGCCTCGCCCGAAGACTGACCCACAATGTGACCGTATGCATCTCCCTGGGCATGAGGAACTGACGGTGTCGGGTCAAAGTAGTTTTTCGATCGCGTCACCGCATCGATGTATTCCAGTCGCATCTTTCGCTCGTGGCCGAGAATCGCCTGCGGACTTTCCTGCTGGTACTCTCGAAGCGTCTGAGGATGATGATTGATCGCTAAGTGCTGCTTGATCCTATCGATCATTTTTCGAGTCGCGTCGGCACCTTCCCGATAAATCGCGAGGTCACCATCACGACATCGGCACCAGCGTTGACGTACCGTCTCAGGTTCAATTCCAAGCGGTCAAATCCCAACGACAACCGGCGACGGGAGTTCGAGTCCGATTAGTTGACAGCAAGTTCCTTTGACAAAATGGGACTCCTAAAGCCATGAATGAGCGGTTTGTTCGTCGATTCGACCTTGCAAACAACATTCCCAATCGTATGGCGAGCGAAAGTGATACGTTGGGCGCGCGGGTGAGCCATTTTGAACCACAATCCTGAGCTACTCGTGGCGATCGTGATCGCGAAAGTTACTGCAAAACACAATGTTTCACCGCACCGACGCAAACCCTGAAGGAGTTTCTTTGGGATGCTGCCAGTCGGCACGCGGCTTGCCTTATTTATTATTGTATCGAGAGACGGAATTCAACTTCCGTCGACTGGGAAAAATAAGGTTTCGTTCTAACACAGGAGATACATGATGGCTGGTGCATTGACAAAACGTAATGGTCGCGGTCTCTCGCTTACTCCCTTGGAGATGTTTCCACAACTGCGAACCATCGAGAACATGATGTCGCGCATGTTCGACGATAGTGAGGAAGGCTGGCTCGGCGGAACACTTTCGCCGATGGTAGATGTTTCCGAAACAGAAAACGCGATTGATGTGCAGGTGGATTTGCCAGGCATGAAGGCCGAGGAAATTGATATTCAAGTTCACAACAACCAATTGACGATCAAGGGCGAACGTCAAGAGGAAAAGGAAGAAAAGGGTCGAACGTTCCACCGCATCGAACGTCGCTCAGGCACCTTTGCTCGAGTGATCACGTTGCCGGCGGAAGTCGATGAAAACAAGGTCGACGCCCAATACAAAGACGGTGTCTTGAAAATCACTTTGCCGAGAACGACAGACGTGAAAGCAAAGAAGATTTGTGTTAAGGCATAGCCAACGCACGCTCACACCGTAGCCGAAACCGCTATCCATCGAGGTTGCTTCAAGCTGATGCGGTTTCGGCTATTTACTTCTGATCCAATAGGAACAAGTAACGTCAGCTTTTTGCCAACGCTGCCGGAAACGGCCGCTACAAGCAAGTCTTTGCCACTCTGTTTTTCTCCAGACATATGAGCCTGACTGAGAAATGAGCCCCGTTCTTCGGCAATGCTTTCTTGCCCCGCAACTGAAAGATCAATCTCTTCCCAGTCTTCGCGCGCCGCTTGATTTCCAACATGATCAACGACTGGAGGATGATGAGTCTTGAGTTGGCAGAGACACAGAAAAGGTTGTTCCGTGGGCGAGTTTCGTCTGGATCTGGATCGTACCGCGGTTCTTTTCAATAATGGTCTTAGTGATCGCCAATCCCAAGCCCATACCTCGCGCTTTCGTGGAAAAAAACGGCTCGTGGATTCTCTCCAGTATTTCTGAAGCGATACCTGTGCCGGTGTCCTGCACGCTGATAATGATTCGGTCGTTTTCCGCTCTAGCTGACAAAGTCAACGTACCACCCGAAGGCATGGCATCGCGAGCATTTCGAATCAGATTCTTGAAGACAATTGGAATCTGGTTTTCGTCGACAAACGCTGCGGGCAGTTCTGGGGAATAGTTTCGCTGTACCACAATACCTTCAGTTAGCTGCTTGCCCTCAATAATTTCATCGAGCATCGCGATCATGTCACAGGGTCCCGATGTTGGTTCCGACAATCGAGCCAACTCCGACAGCGCTGTCACGGCACTGTCAATGATCGTCACTTGTCGATCGATACGTGTCAAATGTTCCAGGCGTTTTGCTTCTGAAAGCGAATCAGCGTGCCTTAGAAAGTAAGCCGACGTTTTAATCGCGTTAAGTGGATTACGTATCTCGTGAGCGATCCCGCCACTGATTCGGCCAAGCGTGGCGAACTTTTCTTTTTCGTTCAGTTCGCTTTGTACTTGTTGCAACTCGTTTGCTTGTACGCGGACTCGTTGGTCCAATGTCGCATTGAGCTGTTGCAATGCGGCATGAGCGGCCTTCAAATCGCTGATGTCGCGCATGATTCCGGTAAACAACTTTCGTTGCCCCGCGTCGATTTCGCTTACCGCCAAGTGCAACGGAAAGGTGCTCCCGTCTTTTCGCTTTCCCGTAACCTCACGGCCAATGCCAATGATCTGGCGCTCGCCGGTTTCGTAATAGTGCTTTAAATAGCCATCGTGCAATTCATGATCCGGCGGCGGCATCAGCAGCTTGACGTTTCGCCCTCGCATCTCATGAGAGGTGAACCCAAACATTCGTTCGGTCGCCGGATTGACCGACTCAATCGTACCTGACTCGTCAATAATCACGATTGCATCCACGGCAGTTTGCAACACGGACGCAAAAATGGCTTGTTGCTCATGTTCACGCATTCGCGGGGACCTCGACACGTGGACACGAGCGATAGATTGCTGTCTCGTGTTTGGGAAATCGAATCTGAAATCGAGCACCTTTGCCCTGCGGTTCCGCGACGTGGATTGCTCCGCCGTGAGCATCCACAATTCGTTGAACGATTGACATTCCCAGCCCGGTGCCTCGAACCTTGGTCGTATAAAACGGCTCGAAAATGCGATCGCGTTGCTCGGCGCACAAACCGGGGCCGTTATCCTGGACGTCCAACATAACCCAATCAACACCGTCGCATTTGCAGTCCAAGTGAATGCGAACGGGGTCGTTGCAGGCGGCCAACGAGTTCTCAAATAGATTGCGAAACAGTTGCTCGATCCGCAGGACGTCAATGTCAACGATACAGTCACAACCGCAATCGGTTTCGATAAGCTCCGTGTCACGACCATCGCGCAGCGATGACAAGTATCCCCAAACACGACGCCATACTTCAGGCAACTTCACTGGCTCTCGGTGCAACTGGATCGGTGCCGCGTACTGCCGAACTTCTTCCAATGCAGTGTGCAATTCAAAGGATGCGCGTTCAATGCAATCGATCTCCTCACGCAGTTCCGATTCCGGCGGAACGTCGAGTTGCAGCATCTGTACACTCGCTTGAATGCGATGAAGCGCGTTTCGGCTCTCATGGGCAAGCCCTGCGACTGTCTCGCCGATTGCGGCAAGCCGCTGCGATTGTTTTGACGCCTGCTCGGCAGCAATGAGCTCCGTCACGTCGACGCCGATTGCTAAAATCGAGTTAGCTTGGCCATCGTCTCCTTTGAGTGTGGAGTTGGACCAGCGTATTTGACGTTGTCGACCATTTGTGGTGTTGATCGAATTCAAAACACCTGAAGTGTGGACGTCATGGGCCGTTTGGATGAAAACTTCTTGAACTCGATCGCGGTCGTCATCGGGAATACAAGTGACAAACCAATCCTTGCCTCGAATGTCCTCCAATCTCCAGCCGGTAATTCGTGTGAAGTAGGGATTGAACCGAACGATATAGCCGTCCAGATCAAGAACAAGAATGATTGCTTCGGCGGTTGCTAACACTTCGTTGGCAAAATGCTGTTCACGGGCCAACTCACGTTCTGTTTGCTTCTGGCGAAGAATGCGAGCAACTGTGCGGCGAATCGCTTCAGGAACGATCGGCTTCAAGACATAATCCACAACGCCAAGCTTAAAGACCGCGATCGTACTCTCCATGTCGGCATAGCCGGTCACGACGATAAATTCCGCCTCGGGCAGCAATTTTTTCAATTCCGGCAACACCGTCTCGGCGTCACCATCGGGCAAGCGTCGATCCAAAAGGACGACCGCGACATTGGGTTGCGGTCCAAACGCGCGCACTTCCGAAAAACGGCTTGCTGTCCGAATGCAGTATCCATCAAGTTTAAGAATATCAGCCAAATTGGCTCGAGTATCCGCGTCGTCCTCCACCAACAATATTTCCATCTCGCCGTTCACGGAACACCCCCCTTTGGTACAGTGGATATGCGACATTGTTGCCCGAACCGGAACGTGTGGAAAAACAAAACGCCAACCCTAGAATAACAGTCGCCTGGGAATTCAGGAATCAGCCGCTGAAGCGATGCAGGTAATCGTGATATTTGCGCCATTCCTGCGGCACCAATTCAAGGTGGCAATACGTCTCGCGAACTGGGCGATTGTGCACACAGACGAGCGTAACTGCGCGGCGGCTCAATTTGGTCGCCAAGAAATGATGCAGCGAGTTTTTGGTACGCCAACCGCCGGTATACAAACTGCCTTTCTTTTCAGTTGCCTGCTCAATGTCGAAGACACTTCAATGAAGATTTAATCGCACGTTGATGGTTCGGAAGCGGCGAACGAAGCCGTTGAGTTTGTACGAAAGATCGCTGACGATAACCCGATCGACGTGGTCGTCGTTATCGTTCTGTATGCTCCACTCGAATACTCGATGCAGCCTTGGGTGTCGCAGTGGTCCGAACACCAAGACGCGTGGACTCAAAAGATCCTGGAACACACAAGAGAATTTTTGGAAGCCAACTGCCAGTCGGTTTCGATCGTTCGTGGCTCGGGGGCGGTTGTATCCAGCATTTTGGAGCAAGCGAAGGCTTTGGAAGTTGATTTGATCGTCTTGGGTGCGAAGGGGCGTTCTGGTATGAGTCGCGTGTTGCTGGGAAGCATTTCCGACTCGGTTGCAACGCGGGCGAAGTGTTCCGTACTTGTGGTGCGACGGGCCGTGAATAAAATGCATCGACTGAATTCAATTTTACTTGCGTATGATAAATCGGTTGCCTCGCGTGAAGCAGTGGTGGAATTGATGCAATGGAGATTGAGTCGTGACGTTCACGTAAGCGTTACCAGTGTGGCACAAAACCCTTATATTTTCGTGGGTGTCGGATATGCGATGTCGCCCTCCAAATTGACTGCCGATCAGGTCGCTCCGATCGGCCACGCCGCCGAGCGAATGGCAAGCCAGATTGCTGAGCATTTTCCGCATACGGATTCGCATACACCTGTCGCCGACCATATCGGTGAGGCAATTGTTGATGCTGCCAAGAAAGCAAACGCGGACATGATCGTTGTTGGCGACAAAGAGCATAGTCAAATCGGAGACTTTTTCTTAGGCAGTACTGGCAAATATGTTTTGCGACACGCCTCGCGCAGCGTATGGATTTCACGGCGCCACTGGAACTCGACAATTGTTAATCAAGAGGCCAAGGATGCGGTCACCGCCCACTAATCCTTGGTCGGTTTTTCCCGCATCGGTTCGCCACGCGCAGCGTGAGACGCCGGGCTCACTGACGTACACGATTGCGTTTACGGCCACCGATGCGAGCAGTTGTTAAGCGGCCAGACCGGGACACTGGTTTCGGATGCGCAGCCACGGAGGCTCCGCGAGGCATGATTTATTAACCCTACGAGATCGACAATTAAGGATCGGTAGTGTCCTGGAGCGAACATGAACGATTCGTGCTCTACGGTTGTCGTCGGAATCAGCAGTCCCAACGGCGACGATCAATTTGGCTGGGCTGTCGTGGACCGACTGGCAAAGTCTCAACACAATGATGTGAGTTTTCGCAAAATCAACAATCCCGTGGATTTAGTTGCTGAACTAGAGACGCACGAGCGGGTCCTAGTTGTGGATGCGGGAATGGGGCTTCCGCAAACGGTTCCCTTATTGACGCTTGCCTATAAGTCGGCGGCCGATAGAAAAATCGTTCAAGAGTTGCCTCCCGGTTCTACGCATGACATTGGACTTGACCTGACATTGCGAATGGCGGAATCGCTCGGCAAGCCCACCGATCATGTGAGTTTGTGGATCGGTCGCGGCACAACATTTGATCGGCTGGGCGAGATGAGTTCGTCAACTCGCGCGGCCGTTGATCTTTGTGCAGCGGCAATCAAAGATTTCTTGAGCAATTGTCGAGATCCAAGCGATATATGAATGGGTTCAATAAAGATCATGAAAGTCAGATTGTGTTTTCACTTAAACGACTGAATATGTCTACGAAACATTGGCATGAATTCTCGCCGCTGATTTGCTTGACTAGCGTACAGGAGCGTTTGCTTCGAATCGTCACGGCTTGCATGATTTGCATAGCCAGCGTTGTTTTCGCTGACGAACCTGTGCGTGAGCAACGAAAACAACCATTGGTCTTGGCGCATTACATGCCCTGGTACACAGCAAAGCCACCGAGCGATCATTGGGGCTGGCACTGGACGATGAATCATTTCGATCCCGAACGACGAGTCGGCGACCGACGTGATGTCGCTTCGCATTTCTATCCTCTGATCGGCCCTTACGACTCGGGTGACACTGCAGTCCTGGAATACCATCTGTTGCTGATGAAGCTTGCTGGGATTGATGGTGTCATCGTGGACTGGTACGGACTCACGGACTTGTATGACTATGCAACATTGCACCTCAACACAGCTCGGTTGGTGGATCAGGTTTCGCGTCTGGGGATGAAGTTTACGATCTGTTACGAAGACCAAACCGTGCCCGCGTTGATCAAAGAAGGTCGACTTGATGCAAATGGAAGTGTCCAACATGTAGTGGGAGAGGTCGATTGGGCGGTGGAACATTGGTTCGATCTTCCGTGTTACGTAAGGATTGATGACCTACCGGTGTTATTGTCATTCGGTCATGCAGGGTTAACCGACGCCCAGTGGACGCAAGTAATCGGGCGGCTGAAGAAACCCGTTGCATACTTTAGTGAGCACATGCGTCGCGACGGAGCGATCGGTGGTTTTGATTGGCCAGTACCTAACGAAGGCCTTGGCCGCACTCAGCGATTCAAGGAAGCTGCTAGTGACTGGCAGCACTTTATACCCGTTGCCTACCCACGTTTCGTCGATATCTATAAAGAAGCCACGGTCAACGAAGGTTACGCTGACATTGAAGATGCCGATGGAGCGACGTTTCGTTCCTCGCTGGCGTACGCGTTCGCTGCAAAGAGTTCACTCATCCAGCTCGCAACGTGGAACGATTGGGGCGAGGGGACCATTATTGAACCGAGTATCGAGTATGAATATCGGGACCTGGAAATATTCCAACGGATGCTCATGGCCAAAGGCGGTCGGCCACTCGCCACTGTCTCGACCGATTTGCGGCTGCCGCATCGACTTTTGGCCCTGCGGAGGCTCAATCGACATGAGGAGCAGCGTTTGAATGCAATCGCGCTGAATATCGCTAGCGGCGAATTGATGTTGGCGAAGCATCAAATCGAATACTTGGAGTCAAAATAGGGCACGATTGAAACTTGATTGCAGAGTGTTGTTGCAAGCATTTTCAAACGTTCGTTGCATGAACGTATCGGTTTCGTTAAACTTGCGACTCCGCAAACGCATCGAATACCAATGGATTTTACAGCGATCGATTTCGAGACAGCGAACCGCCGTCGCGACAGTGCCTGCCAATTGGCGGCGGTTGTTGTTCGAGGCGGAAAAATCGTTGACACGGCGATGTGGATGATCCGCCCTGAGCCGTTCTATTTCAGTCCGGCAAACATCGGCGTTCATGGCATCACGCCCAACCGAGTTAAAGCCGAGCGAGATTTCGCGGGGCATTGGCCGACGATAGCAAGTTTCCTGAGATCATCTCCGGATGGTAAGCACGATTGCCTTGTGGCGCATAACGCGAGTTTCGATTTAGGTGTGTTGTTGGGAACGATGCTGTCACACCAGATCGTTGCACCGGAGATGCAGTACACGTGTACGCGATTGGTAGCGCGACAGACTTGGCCAGGGCGATCCGGCTACGGGCTAAAGCCGCTCGCGGATTGGCTGGGTATCCGATTCAAACACCACGATGCGTTGGAAGATTCCGTGGCCTGTGCAAAAATTTTGCTCGCTGCGGCGGTACACCTTGGAGTGACATCGATGGAACAGCTCGAAACCACTTTAAGGATTTCTCGAGGCACCGCTGGCGTTTGGGGAACCATTGGCCCCAAGAGCCAGAAGCGATCGGTTCCGCAACGCAACAGTACGCCCAGACGTTACAGCACGTCGCGTCGCTCGTCACCACCGGACGTCGTTCGTGAAACACCAAGCAGTTCGTCGCAATACGCTGTCGCCGAAGTACTTGATCTCCAGCGGTTGCTGATTCGCGCCAGCTTCATACGCTCGCTGGCCGGTCAATGTGTCGCGTTTGCCGGAATCATGAGGAAACTAAGCCGCGGTGACGCCGAAAACCTCGCTAAGTGCCTTGGCGCGTGCCCGCAGAATTCGATCAGCTCGCAAACGACGGTCCTCGTTGTCGGTGATCCCGATGAACGAACCGCCCGGTCCGGACGTAGCGTCAGTGTCAATCTAGAAACGGCCGAAGAGCTTCGCGTTCAAGGACATCCGATCCGCATCCTCAGCGAAGACGAGTTCCTGGCGCTGGTAGTCGACTGCTAAGCTTTCGTCCATCGTTGAATGGCCACTTAGCAAGCGGTCACCCAGCGATGACTTCTTGACAAATGTTCCCCGACAGTCGAAAAGTGTACTGCCAAATCGCTTCCCCAAATCACTCGACTCGGAGTTTAACCCAAGATGATTCGTACTGTTTTATGTTCGCTGTCAATCCTTAGCCTTGCCGCTTTGGCGGTGCCGACCGTTTCGCAAGCCCAGTCGCCTTCCAGGGGTAAGTCGCCGTCCGAGGGTGAGGTCACTAACAAAGTTTTCTTTGACGTTTCGATCGGTGGAAAACCTGCGGGACGAATTGTTATCGGTCTGTTTGGAAACGATGTGCCCAAAACCGTCGAAAACTTCCGAGCTTTATCGACCGGCGAGAAAGGAATTGGTAAGTCCGGTAAGCCGTTGACCTACAAGGGTAGTATTTTCCATCGCGTGATTCCTGATTTCATGCTCCAAGGCGGCGACTTCACGAACGCCAACGGCACCGGGGGCGAGAGCATCTACGGTGAGAAGTTCCCCGACGAAAAATTCACGTTTGCTCATGATGCCCCTGGAATTCTCAGCATGGCGAACGCGGGTCCGAACACGAATGGTTCGCAATTCTTTATTACAACCGTCCCCACTCCGCACTTGAACGGTCGCCACGTTGTCTTTGGACGAGTGATCGAGGGAATGGACGTTGTGAAAGCGATCGAAGCCAAGGGTTCACAGTCCGGTTCGACGCGTGCAGCGATTCAAATTACCGACAGTGGTGAACTGAAACCAGCTGACACTACAGAAGCAGAGGCTCCCGCTGCTGAAAAAGCGGCTGAGTAATCGAGCTAGTTACGTAACGGTCGATAAATAAGTGTCGAGTTTGAAACGTGGCGTCGGCTTTTAGCCGACGGTTTAAACATCACACATGTGGCGTCGACTTTTAGCCGACGTTTACACATTTTCACTACTCCGCGTCACTTTTTTTCGCCCTTCATCACTCTTGTTTCAACATGCCTATTCCCGTTCGCCGGATCGATGCGACGGATGATCCAGCGTACAATCTCATGGTTACCGATGACGGCAGTCGAACGCTGATCGAAGTGGCCAGTGGAGATTCTTTTCACAGTGGTTGTGGAGCGGTAGCTGAGACGCGCCACGTTTACTTGCGGAACAGCGGCGCTGCGGAGAGACTCACATATGGTCACCCCACATCCGTTTTGGAAGTCGGCGTCGGTACTGCGATGGGCCTGTTGATGACACTCAGTCGTGCGATGCGCTGTGACGCGAACCTTAGCTACGTAGGCCTGGAAAGCGATTGGATCAGTGCAAAGGTTCTGGAACAACTCGAGCCTCACCGTTGGATTCGTGACACGACAATCATCGAGCGATTCCTCGCTTGGCGAAGACGGCTTCCCGTTCGTCCCGATCCCGGTGAATACGGATTTGACCTCGACAGTAAGCGGCGGGTAATTGTCATTGTCGGTGACGCGATGCAATGGCAACCGGCAGCAACGACCAAGTTCCATGCGATTTATTTTGACCCGTTTGCACCAGCCAGTTCACCCGAATTGTGGCAGGCTCCCATGTTGGCAAAGATGCACAGCGTACTGCATCCCTGTGGTCGGCTGGCAACGTATTGTGTCAATCGCCAAGTTCGAGATACGCTCTCAAGCGTCGGTTTTGTTGTGCACCGCACACGTGGTCCCGCAGGTGGAAAACGAGAGGTTCTGATTGCCAAGATCAAATGACTTGGGGACCGGCAGGCAGTTGAAATTTTGCGATTAAGAAGAGCATTAATTGCGAAATACGATTCAACGTGCGAAAGGTTTTGGCGATTGCAGCGGTCGCAACTGGACGAGGCACGTTTCGCAAGAATTGTGAAACAGCAGTCGATAAACCGCAGTGGACCCTCCACCTCCCCCAAGGATCCGTCCATTATGGTACCTCGCGCACGCCTTGCTGCGTTGATCGCTGCTGCTGCTGGTGGCCCCTACGTCGCCTCGGAAACTGAAGTTGGCCGAAACGCTGTCGGCCAGATTGGCAATGTCATCTCATTCGACTCTGTCACCTCCGCACCAAGTTTTGGCATCGGGGGAAGCTATGCAAAACATGCGCACCACGAAGTCGAAACGCTGAGGACGAGTAGCGCGGAGAATTTTCGCTACGAGCCCGAGTTGGCGGCAAAGCTGGGCGCGATCCCGGTCGAAACCGGTGCCGCGCCGACACTCGTTGGAACTCAAGTACATGACTTGCGTGATGTCGTGCGATTCGACATATCTCCCAACTGGGTTACCGAACGCTTTGCTCGAGTCAGCACTGTACTTGCTGATTTGCAACTCGAAGGTTTGCGGGTCCCCATCGTCACCGGCACCCAAGCGGACTCGCTCGCTGGAACACTGACCTATTATTTTGACACTTCGGGATCAGTCCAGCGAGTGATGATCCATGGGTTCACCGGCAATCCATCGTCGATCGCACAAGTCATGTCGGGACAGTACGGATTACAGCCCGAGCCGACGCTTGAAGCTGGAGTAATGACTCGCCGATGGAACGGCCAACCGATCCATTTCATGCGACTTTCGCACGCCCCAGTTGTCTACAGCGATGCCGTCCACCAGAAGTATACGGTGTTTATCGAGCTGAATCAGCCTAACTTGCAGTTTGGAATCAGCGACGAAGCTCGGCGAATCGTGGAGTCGGACCGATTTACCGGCCGTTGGTAACAGCTGGCTGTCTGGTGTGGTAGACTGCACCGGCTCGCGAGTAGATAAGCGACGAGAATCGCCTGCCGCTGACGTTAAAATTCAAGCAGAACAACTCTCCGTGCCCCCATCAATCGACTGGGGGTATTATGATAGGGACATCTGAATAGCAGACCGATTTGCTAGCCGCCGATGGGTGGGCTGGGATTTCGTCTGTTATTGAACCGTTTACCCCCATGTGACCGGAGTTTGATTAATGAGTGCCGATTGGTATTACATGACCAGCGGCTGGATTCGCAAAACTAAACGTGTTGGCCCGATCTCGGATGCTGAGTTATTGGCTCGCATCACTGAAGGAAAAATATTGCCGCACACGTTGCTTCAGAGCGTGAAAACCAAAGGGAAGTGGGTACCAATGAATATGGTCGCGCCAGCGATGGAGCGGTATCGCGAAGTCCAGAACGCAGCGAAGCAGTCTTAGTTTTCTACTCTTTCCACCGGATTACGAACCATCTTTCGTCGCGGCTCACTGTCGTTCGCTGATTATGCGGCCATCGCCGTCGCACCGATGTTGATTTTCCTGATGATCAGCGGCCTGGTGAATTTCTTAGTTCTGCTGTTTTATCATGGTGCGTACCCCACAAACGTAACCTGGACGCTGTTCTTTTTTACGATGGGCAGTGTAGCGATCGCGCGTGTTGCGATCGAGCAGACACGATCTTATGCATATGGCTATGCCGGCATCCTTGGCATCGCTGGTTTTGTGGTGCTGTCTGGATTTTTGGGCTCGCCTGTTTTTACGCTGTTTCTGTTGTTGGTCATTCTCTATTTGTCCGATCGAATCGTTCATGATTGCACCTTGATTGATGACAGCGTTGATGCCAGCGGCCAAGGGTTGATCGACTTCGGTCGCGATCTTGTGAAATCACGAACACGAGTTGCGGATGGTCCGGGACCCGCAACTTCGACGCGCAAGACGCATCAACCTGGGCGCACCGTCATGTGGCTTGCTCTGGGCGCACTGCCTCTCTTTGGTCTGGGACAATTTATGCTCCGCAGCGACGAGGCGACTTGGAATCGAGCCAAATTCCTGTTGGCTGTGTACTTATTCGCCAGTCTGTCGCTGTTGGTCACGACAAGTTTCTTGGGATTGAGGCGGTACCTGCGCCAACGAGGCGTCGACATGCCATCGAATGTCTCAATTGGTTGGATCGCTGGTGGGATACTTCTCGTATTGGCAATCTTGTTTTGTGCTTATATGGCACCAGTACCGGGACAATTGCTGGCTTCATTCGAACTACCAACCTTTCTCGATCCACCGGACGATAGGAAAGCAAGTCGCTGGGGATGGGGCAGTGAGGCAGCCCAGCAACAGAACGAAGACGATGCGAAAATCACCGGCGAGTCACCAGAAGCACCGCCCTCGGGTGAGTCGATGCAGGGCGCTAAACGAGGCGAAGCGGATTCGGGGAACGCCAAGGATGCGCCGGCAGGAAATGAGTCGGGCGGCAAGAAATCGGGTGGCGAATCTGGCAATGAGAAAGGAGACAGTAAGCAAGGCGAGAAAGGAGACAGTAAGCAAGGTGAAAAAGGAGACAGTAAGCAAGGTGAGAATGCAGACAGTAAACAGGGCGAGAAAGGAGACAGCAAGCAAGGCGAGAGTTCCGATGGAAATCAGAGCAAAAAGTCCGATCAGAACCAAAAGTCGGACAATGAAAAGGTAGATTCTGCTTCTGAAACTAACGAGCAACAGAAGCAAAAAGATCAGCAGCAAGCGGAGAACGACGCGCAAAAAAAGGAGCAGCAGCAAGCCAAAAAGAAACAAGCTGTTGAAGCGTCTCAAAGTAAGAGCGAGTCCCAGCAACCGACCAACACTACAACGCAAAGTTCGCTGCCACAGTTATCCTGGTTGATTCGCGCGCTAATCATGCTCGCGCTCATCATTATCGTGGGCGTTTTCGTTTGGCTGAACTACGAATCGCTACTGAACTGGTGGCGATCCTTGTTCGGCGGATCTTCTAGGGATCAAGCATCACGCAATGCAATTGCAAATGACCCAATCGACAACGCCCCGCCTCGTTCGTTTGCTTCGTTTTCAAATCCAATCGGCCGCGAAAGTGATCCACAACGCGCGATTGTGATCACGTTTCAGGCATTCGAAGCCTGGACACGCGAGCAGGGCTGGCAAAGAACATTGAATGAAACTCCGAGTGAATTTTTGCGGCGAATCGCGACGGCGTTGCCGCAAATGTCGGTGCCTGCTTCGCAGGTCGTCGACGCGTACAATCGAATTGTCTACGGGCGGGGTGTTGCGAACTCAGCTGACCTACACGCCGCTACAATGATCTGGAACCTGATGAGTCGCTCCGGGGCGACGTGAGTTAGCAACGAAGATTTTCATTCAGGAACATACATGACGCACCGTTTTCAATTCGCTTGCAGAGTTGTCGTCACCTGTTTACTTCTGCATTGTCGCGACGCCGATCTATTGGCCTCGGAAACGCATGTGGTTGCCGATGCCGTACAGGCCGGAGATTGGTCGCGCGTCGACCAGCTTCTGCGAAACGGACATGATGCGAAACTGCCACAAGCGGATGGAATGACGGCGCTTCACTGGGCAGTCTTGAAACATGACGCGAAGGCAACCCGACGGTTACTCCAGGAGAAGGTGGACGTCAACGCGGTGACTCGTTATCAAGTCACGCCGCTGGAAATCGCCTGTACGGCAGGTGATACAGAGATCGTGCAGTTGTTAGTGGTCGCGGGTGCGAACGTCCAGGCGAAAGCGATCGGAAGTGAAAGCATGTTACACATCGCCGCGCGAACAGGACTCGTCGAAGCAACGCAAGCACTGATCGATGCCGACGCGAATGTCGATGAGCTTGATGGTCGGGGGCAAACACCGTTGATGTGGGCCGCAGCAGCGGGAAACACGGATGTAGTCAGCCAGTTGGTCGAATACGGCGCGGATGCGAATATCTCGCTCACCAGTGGTTTCACGGCCTTAATGTTTGCCGCACGTCAGGGAAAAATAGGTGCGGCGATGCGACTGCTGGATGCGGGCGTCGAGGTAAACTATGCGATGAACCCGAAACGTACCGGCGGACGCAGCCCGCGTGACGGCATGAGCGCGTTGATGCTTGCTGTCGAAAGCGGTCATTTTGAACTGGCGATAAAGCTGGTCGACCGCGGAGCAGACCCAAACGACGAGCGGAGCGAATTCACTCCGCTGCACGCAGTGGTTTGGACACGCAAGTCGGACCGTGGCGATAACGTCAGTGGTGACCCAATCCCACGAGGCAGCGGCTCGCTGACGAGCTTGGATTTTGTTCGCGAAATCGTCTCGCGAGGTGCTGACGTGAATCGAAAACTTCGGCGCGGGAGTGCCGGACGAGCAAAATTAAACCTTCGAGGTGCGACACCCTTTTTAATGGCCGCCAAGACCGCTGACCTGCCTCTGATGAAACTGCTGTTGGAACTCGACGCAGATATCTCGCTTACCAACATCGTTGAAACGACACCACTGATGGCAACCGCTGGCGTCGGTGTCACCGCTGTCGGCGAGGAAGCGGGAACGGAGCCAGAGGTTCTCGAAGCCCTCGCTTGGCTCGTCGAACAGGGAATCGACATCAATGCTGTTGACGAGAATGGCGAAACGGCGATGCACGGTGCCGCTTACAGAAATTACCCGCTGGCCGTGGAGTTGCTGGCGAACCTTGGTGCCGATCCAGTGATCTGGAACAACAAGAACAAGTATGGATGGACGCCGACAATGATCGCTGCAGGACACCGTCCAGGCTCGTTTAAGCCATCGCCGGAAACAATCGCGGCTCTGGAAGCGGCGCTACTTAGGAAATGAGTTCGCCGATGACTTCGGCCTGTGGCGGTGCAATCCGCACGGGTCGACCATCGCTGGTATGCAGCTGCGCGTCGGCAGCAATTCCCAACAGCTTGTAGATCGTCGCGGCAAGATCACTTGGCGTAATGGGTCGGTCTTTAGGTGACTCGCCCACACCGTCGCTACTGCCGATCACTTGACCACCAGCTACGCCGCCGCCAGCCAACAGAGTACTGAACACTCGCGGCCAATGATCGCGTCCTGCCGACGTATTCAACTTAGGAGTCCGCCCGAACTCACCCATGACAACAATCAGTGTTTCGTCGAGCATCCGACGATCCTGCAAGTCGTGGACAAGAGCTGATAGCGCCAAGTCAAGTGATGGAATCAACCCTACTCCGACTTTGGCACCCGTGTACCCGTCCTTGAGCCGCGTTTGCAAATCATTGTGTGTATCCCAACCACGGTTGTTGACCGTGACAAAGGGGACTCCCCGCTCAACAAGTCGCCGAGCAAGCAAGCAGCTTTGGCCAATCGTTTTTGTTCCGTATCGCCGCCGCACTTCAGCGGGTTCGTCCTCAAGATCGAATGCGCGTTTGG
The DNA here is from genome assembly GCA_041751935.1 of Pirellulaceae bacterium. Classification (GTDB taxonomy): domain Bacteria; phylum Planctomycetota; class Planctomycetia; order Pirellulales; family Pirellulaceae; genus JBBSJZ01. The sequence goes on from JBGSIA010000046.1 coordinate 37,901, forward strand.
CATGGGGATTGGCGATCAAGTCGAAGGCGCGCTGTAAGTCACTCTCTCCACTGTCAGCCGATGAATGCTCCAGTCCACGGCTAAACTCGTCCAGAGTTTGTACGAATTGCCGCCGACGATCGATGCGAGATAAATCCAGCCCGTGATAACAGTCCAAGTCACTGACCTTAAACGTCGCGCTCGCAGGGTCTCCGCCCACCGCAAACGGCCTCGTCGCACTTGGCAAATACCCATTACCTGTTAGTCCTCCACCACCAACACGAAAATCCGGTACAGCGATATTGGGTGGCAGAACGTTGGTCAGTAAATTGCGTGCCACCGATTGTGTGTGAGCAAGCACCGAAGCGATCGCTGGATACTCCAGCGCAGGCGATGGTTGGTACCCCGTCAATAGATAGTGTGTGCCAAAGTTGTGCTCACCCAGCGGAGAAGTCATCGATCGAATGATTGCTACTTTGTCGATCATCCCAGCCGTCAATGGCAGACACTCGCTCAAGCGGACGCCAGCGATCTTAGTCGAAATAGAAACTAAGGGTCCCCGAATTTCGCTCGGAGCATCGGGCTTGGGATCAAACGTTTCCAAATGACTAGGTCCACCATCGAGCCAGATCAGAATGCAAGACTTCGCAGTGGACCGGTGTAGGGTTCCTTGTTCATCAGCCGCCGCGGAACGCAACCGTAACAGATCCCCTAACCCCAAGCCAAAAGCCGTCAATGCACCCAACCGTAGTGAATCGCGCCGAGAGTAATGACTTGCCGAGGTCGCGATGGATCGAGTTGACTGCATGTTTGTGTTACCGATGACGAGTTAGACACAATTATCACAACCTGGTTGTCGACGAGTCAATTGGTAAACAAACGCCGATTGAATTCTGTACCCTCTGCCAAACGTTAATGCGGCACGCCAAATGCTAGTTGTGAATTCGCCTCAATTTGCAGGTTGTTCACGTGATCAAGTTGCGTGATTCCCCTTTCCCTCGTAGAAGGACTACAAGAATGGCTGACAAAAAAACGAAACGCGAGGAAACTCGAAAAGAACTTCGTAATGAAGACCCGATTACTGGCGAAGCGGGCGCTCATCCAGTGGGCACGGGTGTTGGTGCTGCCTTAGGCGGTGCAGCGGCTGGTGCGGCGGCTGGCGCAGTCGCTGGCCCTGTCGGTACCATCGCAGGCGCAATCGTTGGCGGTGTGGCTGGAGGTTATGCTGGCAAAGCAGTCGCCGAGAATGTCGACCCAACAGTGGAAACGGCTTATTGGAAGAAGGAGCACACAAGCCGACCCTACTACACCGATGCCTACGGGTACGATGATTATCGACCCGCGTATCAAGCGGGATGGGAATCTTACGATGCCAACGCTCGCGAAGACTTTGCCAAACGCGAGGCAATTGCACGCGAGCGTTGGGAAAACGAAGGCGGAGCTGACTACATGACGTGGGAAGAAGCTCGTCCCGCCGCAATGGATGCGTATACGCGAGTGCATGCGCAAACGAATAAGCCTCGCTGATTTTGTTGTGGTGTTACCGATTATTTTGTTGTGGTGTTACCGATTATCACACTGCTGCGAGTCATGAAGGACTCGCAGCAGTGAGCAATGTCAGTCTAAAAAACTTTCCCACGTTCAAACGCGTTCGTTATCTCTAAGCAATGCGTTATCCGTAAATGAAGCATGTGTGAGGGATCTTGTTAAAGATCCCTGGGTACTGGGATCCCTGGGTACTGGGATCTTTGGGTACTGGGATCTTTAGGTACTGGGATCTTTAACAATTTTTCCTGAGTCAGTTGATGATCCTTTATTGCTCTTCGTTGGAGCGAGTCGTTGCACCATCATTCGGCAACTTCTGCGAATCGACGGTGTCTAATTTAGCTTCGCGGCCTCGACCACTTTCGTTCGATTCATTCGCATTTAACTCACCTTCTGCTTGAGCATGAATCGAGCTCTCCGACTGACCACTTAGGTTCATTTGCTGCCTGATAGAAAGCAAATCCTGTTGCAACTGATTGATTTGTTGACGAAGCGATTGCACTTCAGCATTTAGGTTTTGATTCGCGTTATGTTCCATCGAAGCCCGATCCATCGGCGGTTTCGCCGCCTGGTATCGATCACCCGTTTGCTGATTGTCGAATTGAGCCGTCAACGAATACTGCTGGCCGTTTCGCAGTACTTTGAGATCGACTGGCTGCGCACCATTCACTAATTGAACGCTTTGTTGAATCGACGAAATATTGTTGATAGGTTGGCCGTTGAACGAAGTGATCACATCACCGCTTCTCAAACCAGATTGTTCAGCGACACTTCCTCTTGCTACTCGTTCGATGCGAACGCCTTGAGCACTATCGGAAAGCGAAACTCCGAGAGTCGGTCGAGTTGAACGGAACGATTGACCGATTGCTTGTTGTTGACCAGCTGACCGCGAGGAAACTTGGCCCCGCGATCGAACACCGATTCCGTCGCCTGGATAAGTTTGGCTTTGCAGTGTATCCAGCGGCTGGTTCGAGTAAATCCGTCTACCTTGCTGATCCATATAGAAGGTGCGTCCTGATTGGTCTCGGTACCATGCCTGGTTGGTACCGGGCACTTCCGCTGGGTTGATTTCAGGAAGTCCACGGCTTTGTTGAAATGCCCGCTGATCACGCAGCTGCGTCTGTTCAGGCGATTCGACTGCCGTTCTAGCTCCCTCGCGAAGTCCCTGGCGAGCCGCTTCGCCCACGCCCTCGCCCTGCAATACACCTTCAACGGCTCGCGTGACACCGCGACTCTGTGGATCGATATTGCCATTGAAAAGCGGGGATGTGTTTGGGGTTTGTGCATCCAGTTGTTTTGCAGTAAAGCCTGCTCCGCAAGCGATGAGACTGCCCACCACGAGGGCTTTCAAGTTGATCGTACCAGCGAATCCATCGCGACGATCCCGATTCGAAATTGTTTTCAAGTTCATATTCATCTTCATGTGCTCCATATCTGGAAGGTCTGACACCAACTTGCGCCACGATGACTCAAGGATGTCCCCCGCAACATCGGCTGCGGATAGCAAACACGGAGTTGCAAGGCGTGCGCCGAAAGGATGCACAGCAAGATGGAAACTGAAAAAGCAACTCGCTATGCGAGATCAGGTGTGGTGAGTGATTCGAAATTGACACGGCGGCGTTTATTGCCGTCGCTCACCATGGCATGCGTCCACTCCGTACGCAGTGTGTCATCGACTCCAGTAAATTCGCGAATCAACCAACCTCGCCGGGCGGCGGGACTATCAGCCGGTGGGACTCGACGTCGCTGTCGGATGTCCCGCTCACTGACCAATCGGGTTCCCGTCAAGGTGGCGCTCAACTTGCGATGGTAGCCATCCTCAGACAACTCGTGATATCGCAAGTCGACCTTCTTGCGAACGAAGTAGCTCGCGTTCTCATCCAATTGATTCAGCATCCACAGTTTGCTGAGCCAATCGATGCGGGCCAATGAGGGCTCAATCGATTTAACGTCCCGTCGAAATGCTGACAACAACTCTAACGCTTCGGCCCAATGTTGCAGCACCTGCGTCGCTTCGCCCCGGGAGTCAGCGTCAACACTTGCGACAAAACGTGACGCCTCTCGATGATACAACTTCTGGATCTCAATCGCCGACAGTTCACCGCGACTGGTTGGCACCGATGACACAAGATTCCAATCTCGGTTGATTCGGTCTAGGGACCACAACGTCCGCCTAAGCACGGGCAGTCGCTGGGTTTCGCTGTGTTCGATCATGTCCAGTACCAACGCCACCGAACCGACTTTCACATACTCGGCCAAATCAGATAAGTTGGAGTCGGACAGTCCAATCTGGAGTCGCTGGCGTCGTCCGAAGAGTCGCCGTGTCGATGTCAGCGAAAAGAATGACTTAGCACACAGTTGGCTGAGCCAATGTCCGTAAACAAAAATGGGCCGCTCACCTCGAAAGCCACCCATATCGGCGACAGCGTCTATTGCCATCGCTTTTGCACTCAAGCGAAAGCGACCGTCTTCATCCAATTCGCCGGTACTCGTCACTACTACTCGCGAAACCAGCAGGGCAGTGAGATATTTGCGCTGTTGGCGAAACGCGATATGGTTGGCAACAAATCGCAGTACGATCACGGTGGGCAGATGGAGCAAACGAATAACATGAACAAGGATTCCAATTAGAAATGGCGGCATGCGAGTAAAGACGTCGTCAACATCTCGATGAAAGGCAGCGATTCCGGACGTGATTAGCTGCCAAAGAATCGCGATGCCCGTGAATGTGATGATGAATGGGATCGCAACGACCAAGCTGACGATTTGCATTCCCCACAACAACAAAATGAACAGACGGTAGATGACAAGAAAAAGGCCGGTGGCAACCTCGGTTTCGTAGTTCTCTTGGCACCCATAAATATGCCCCAAAGCGTCACTGCTATTTTTCAACATGCGTACGGGCGATGAAAAATTCGCGGACGCTGCGGCGTCCTCAACAAGAATGTCGATCGACCGTTGACAAGTAATCAATTCGTGAATCGAGCGAACTTCGGGGGTCGCGATTTCAATTAATCCTCCCGGCTTATCGTGCAGTGACGGGTGAGATTCGAACGATACCGCTCCACCACTCGCCAAGAAAACTTGGTCCGTGTCGTACATCCCGATTGCGGTTGGCTGGCCAGCACGGATTTGTGCAACGAGCGTTTGGTAGACAGTTCGGGCGCTGGGCAACGGTGACCGCGTAGTATCGTCGCTGCTCGGTAAAAACAGAGTTGCGTACTCTGTTTCCATTCCGACCAGCCGACTCAGTAGACGATTCGCACACTGCGACGAGCTACTCACCGCCATGTCCAGTATCGCTGCGGAACACGTACCGAATCGCGCCGACGCTACGGTCCGATGCATCCGCAACGATGTGAGCGGCAAGTTTACTCAGTTGATCCGCTGGATCATTGAGGAGATCGTTTGATGGCGGCGAAGGATGAGAATTCAACTTGCCTGACGACTCCAATCGCGTTGAACTCAATTCCTGGCTTAGATTCATCACAACGAAACTCCCGAAAGTGGAGACTGACAATTCAGTAAACGTGGTTGACGCTGGTAGTTATTCTAGCAGCGTTATGCGTTCGTCGAGTGCATTTTATTTCTTTTGACGATTTCCTTCGTCTACCCTACATCACCGCTGGTAAGAGAACCTCGAACGTCGAACCGACTCCAGGGCGACTTTTTAGCCGCACTTCGCCACCTTGGGCGATCGTCAAGTTCTTGACAATCGACAGCCCCAATCCTGTACCGCTACGAGCAGATTCTCGGGTTTTTTCAACACGGTAAAAACGCTCGAATATCCGTTCGTGCTCGCTTTCCGGGATACCGACACCATCATCCGTAACCCGCAATGCCCAAAACTTTCCCGCCTCACGGACACCGACCCTGACGTGTCCACCGTCGGGAGTATAGCGAACGGCATTCCCGATCAGGTTATTGACAATCGTGAGCGTTGCTTCTCGATCGGCGGTAACACGCGCCGCACAGAAGTCGTCTTCGATTGCCAGTTCAATATGCTTGGCCGCTGCGATGGGACGATAGGACTTGAGCGAATCGGCAAGCACGTCGCCCAGGTTGACCGTGACTAAGTGCAGCTTGTCGCGTCCGGCTTGAGCGCGCGCCAATTGCATCATATCAGCCACAAGCCGCTCCAGTCGCAGACACTGCGTCTGTATCTGGCTCATGAAGTGCACCGCCGCTGCCGGGTCATCTTCAATCGCTAGTTCAACCGTCTCCGCATATCCTTTGATTGCGGCGAGCGGTGTCTTGAGTTCATGCGAAACGTTGGCAATAAACTCACGCCGAATCTCGTCAATCCGTCGCGACTCCGTCTCGTCCGCAAGCGTCAACAGTAAATTGCTTTCCGCATCATGCGAAGCGATTCGATCGACACAAATTCGCACAGGTCGATGGACCGCATTGTCTTGGACTTCGATGATTACCTCCTGCGCCCCGTCACCCGCGGCACAAGCATTAACGGCGCGAACTAAATCAGGATAGCGAATGACTTCCGGCAACGGGCGATTGACCAGCGTATCGGTCAATACAAACGACAGTAACCTTCGTGCCGAAGGATTCACCAACAGGATCGATTGATCGGGAGCCAATACAATCACACCGTCTCGCATCTGTGCGAGCACCGAAGCCGTTTGCAGCGACTCGCCATGCAGTTCGCTCCACTGTAGCTTCCATTCGTCTCGATCCCCCAACAAGTCACCGAAAACTCGCTGCTGGCAGTCTTCATGGATTCTTAATCGACGGATAATGATCGCAGCGGTTATCCAGACCGATGCCACAGCGGCGAATGTCGCGACAATCCCTCCAAGTCCGAGCCAGATTGGCAGGAGTGTTGCAAATGAAACCATCGTTAAGCCAACGATGAAGTCACGCTCAGGCGTGGCATCGGGAAGCCGACTGGCCTCGGAAAAACGCCTTGATTCGGACTGACGTTTAAAGCGAGCCTGGCGTCTGGATTCTTGCAGTCGGAGTGTGTCGGTCGAGCGGCTGGACGGTGCGGACATGGACACAGTGTAGTGCGAATTGCCAGACTTCCCTATCCCTGAAAACGCACTTTAGCTGACACCGATAAGTTCGGGAATTGGGCGACCATGGTCAACAATCGGCGTTGGTCGTCCGTTGAAGTCTTTGATGAAAACTCGCGAGGAGTCAATCCCAAGGTGATGATAAATCGTTGCCAAGAAATCGCCAGCGGCGCAGTGACGTTCGATCACGTCTTCGCCGCGTTTATCGGTGGCTCCGATGTATCGTCCGGTCTCGATTCCTCCGCCCGCCCAGAGGTTCGAGAACGCCCGCGGCCAATGGTCTCGACCGGGCTGTTTCGTTCCCGCAGGCGCGCTGGCGTTCCCGGCTCCTGTACTCGGTTGATAATTGATCTTCGGCGTTCGCCCAAATTCACCAGTGACGACAACGAGCACGCGTTTGTCCAACCCACGTTCATAGATATCTTGGATCAGCGCGGTGACGGCTTGATCGTATGCAGCGGCGCGAAATCGCATAGCGTCGAACACGTGATGATTCACTGCATGGTCGTCCCAGTTTTGTACACGACCACAAAGCGGCCCATGCAGACTGCTCGTCAACACTTCCACGCCAGCCTCGACCAAACGACGAGCTAGCAATAGTTGTTGACCCCATGTATTGCGTCCATAACGGTCACGGGTGCGATCGTCTTCCTGAGTTAAATCAAACGCCTCCTTGGTTTGAGGATTCGTCAGCAGTGTCATCGCCTGAGTTTCAAATTCGTCTAGTGCACCGAGTTCGCCGTATTGGTCAAAGGCGCGCGAGAGCGTGTCGAGTTTTTGACGCAAACTGACGCGACGTTTCAGACGATGTATCTCGCCAGTATCTGTCAGGCCAATGTTCGGTACCACAAAATTCGGAGCATTGGGATCGCCGGTAACCGCGAACGGAGCATACGCATCGCCAAGATATGCCGAACCCGTATAGCTGGTCGGCGGATTTACACCGACCGACAGTGGCAAAGGATGACTGCGTGGACCACTTTGCGATCGCACGTAGTTGGCTACTGACATCCAATCCGGCAGCCGCGGCCGCGGCTTGTCTCGCGTTTCCATATCGCCAGATAAAAGTTGCATCGAGCCAGCCGGATGACCACCAGCGGTCTGGTGCATGCTGCGAAGCACTGTGAACTTGTCAGCGATGGCGGCTTGCAGTGGTAACAATTCGGTAAACCGCATCCCGGTCACCTTGGTCGGAATCGTTCCAAATGGTCCACGGTACTCTGAGGTCGCATCGGGCTTGGGATCATATGTATCGATGTGCGAACAACCGCCAGGTTTCCACACCATGATGATGGCTGTCTTCTCACGATGCGTTGGATCGCCACCAACGTTCGACTCTAGCGGGCTTGCGGCACGCAATCGCATCACACCGGGAAGGCTTAGGCTGGCAAAGCCGGCGATGCCCATTTTCATGAAACCACGTCGCGGGTGTTGTTGGCTCATTTCTTTTGTTCCGCCAGGACTCGAATGGAGATGGGTTCGGACACGATGATATCAACGATATCGACGCTCTTCGCATCCGGTTGCTGTGATGACACATACTTCACCACCGCGCTTCCGTAAAACGTGACGACGTATTCGCCCGGAGGCGTTTTGAGTTTTGCTAAATCGAGAGTTGCGTCGGATTTTTCCGCATCCAAGGGTAAGTCGAAGGCTGGATTGCCTTCAAAGCCGGCACCGAACGTCGTCATCGATATCGACATTCCAGAGTACTCACTGCGTCGAGCGTGAATCATCGGAATCGTCAAAGAAGTGCCCGCGATCGCTTCATACGTTTTCTTTTCTCGCGCAAAGATGGAAAGCGGAGCTGGTTCGGTTGATCCGACACTAACTGGGACATCGACGAGAAGCCGTGGGGCCGGAATTTCCTGGCCATGATCTTTTACCGGCCAGCACATCGACGCCACCGCGCACGTCCGCATTTCCTGTTTACCATTGATTTCAGCGGAGCCAAATACTTTGGCGATGCTGTGTCCCGCTGGTGCTCCTTCGTCGGCAGTCACCAGTAATATGCCACGAGAACTGCCCTTGCCAATTTTCAAACCTTGGGCCGTCACTCCGTCGGGCAGGTCATCCATGGCGAGATCAATCTCACCGTCAAACCCGTCTCGACGAATCGCGATTACTTCCATCGCCACCGTTGCACCGGGGCGCAGCGCTAACGGCTTGGACAACGCATTGCGGTCGCCGTTTCGCAGCTCCATGTGCAGCCCCCAAGCGACGATGGCGAAGTCCGGTTGAGCGCGACGCACGACCAGTCGATAGACATTTCGGGGATCGTTTCGTGTGCCGCCAAAAAGATCCAGTACTTGTAACCGATATCGCCCGGTGACCGGAATCTCCAGTTTGCCGAGCACGTCGGTCGAGCCAAAGTTATATGGCGGCCCATCGTAGGAATAGTGATTCGAGGACACTTTCACAGGGCTCGGGATATCGCTCAGCTCCGCCACGTCGACAAGAGACTCCGACGTCCCCGACTCCACTACGCGCTGGATAATAACAGATGGATCCGTGGGTCGCCCCAAACGTTGCGATGCAACCTCGATCCACCACACTTCACCTTTCTCAGCGGCAAACTCGTACGTATCCACGTCGGCCGCTTCCGCAAAACTGGCGGTGACTTCACAGGGCAATGCGATTTTCTGCGGCGTCTGGTTGTTCGGTTCGACCTCGTTAATCGCGGTGTCACCTGTGTAAGCAAACGGTGGCCAGGAGCCGGTATTCACCGCCGATGTTGCCGGAAGTCGCTGTGGCGAGACTCCAGCGGCGAGTTCGTATACGGCCAATCGATAGAAAAACTCCGCACCTCCCAAGAACGTCAGATCGTGAATTTTGATGATGTATTCGCCATCAGACGGTACATCGAAATCCAACAGTTCTCCGCGTCTTTGAACCACCAAGTCATGACCTTCTGCATCAGCAATGATCAACACGGGCGTTAACTTTGAATCGATTCCTGGAGCCGCACAGTCTACGATCACTCGCTGCCCCTGTTTTGCTGCAACGCGATAGTGATTTGCCGCCCGGACCGGCGTTGTCGCATTGCATAGCGAATTCAACTGTAATGTCATTGCCGACTCCGGTGCAACCGTCGGTTTTGACTGAATCACTTCTGGAAGTGCACCGACACTGAATACTCGCGACGATGACACTCCCAACGGCGTTAGCACACGAGCTTCGTGAACTCCAAGCGGGCAATCATCGGCGATGCTTACGACGAACTGGTTCGCCACAGGGACATTCTTTTCGTCAAGTTTCGGCGTTGCTGTGATCCTAGCTGGACAGCGCCACTTCGTGGCTTCCTGATTTCGTAAGTTGTGACTGTACCGCGAGTTATCTGG
>JBGSIA010000047.1:0-1606 GCA_041751935.1 Pirellulaceae bacterium
GCCGGAAATGACCAACACCGAGTTCACGGGATTCGGAGTCGTCGCTGATACGACCGGTACAAAACGGGAACCAATTGGCCCGTCCGGTGGCGCGAAGTTCCGGGAAACACCGCAGCCGTTAAGCGTTAAGATCGCAAGGCAAACGCACATCGCCAAGCGTCGCATCCACAACGGTGCTCGCACGATGTCTGGAGGTGCGACTGGCAAATCAGACTCAAGCATCATCGGTCGTCTCTCATCGTGAACTGGTGGCTTCACTTGGAAAAGTACCTACGCAAGCGAACTTTCCAGCCCGTTCACTGCGAACTTTAGCCAGATTTAGAAAAAGTCGAAAATTAGCCAGCAGTTTCACGCTTCGAACTGATTCACAGTACCCTGCATCGACTGCTCGCGGAGAGGTCATGCGGTGGCTATCATTGAAACATCGAAGTCGAAGTTTAGCGTCGGCCAATCATTGAGCGTCGCGCTTGGCAGTGGACGAGGCTTATCGAAGGTGAGAAAATAATGTCAAACATAGATTATCGCGGTCAAATTGATCAAGAAATTCAACAGCTAGGAATCATTGCGCAACAACGGGTATTGGAGTTTGCGAAGTCACTGCGTCATCATCGAGAGAATGACGAGTCCGCAACATCATCCGTAGTCGACCAGTTTGTTGGCTCTATTGCACTGGACGATCTCGAATTGATGCGGACCGCCATTGAAGACGGGTGTGAGCAGGTGGATGTCAATGGCTGGTAAGCTGTTGTTGGATACGAACGCAGTCATTGCGATTTTTGCGAACGACCGTTCTGCATTGGAACTGTTAAAGCAGTACGCTGCCTGCTTTCTGCCGTGCATCGTATTGGGCGAGCTTCATTTCGGAGCGAATCATTCGTCGAAGCCGGTCGAGATTGGCAAACGGATCGCAGGTTTCGCTTCATCGATCGCTGTCTTGGAATGCGACGTTTTGACAGCCGAACATTACGGTCGCATCAAAAACGAACTACGGGTCGCCGGAAATCCGATCCCTGAGAACGATATTTGGATTGCCTCGATCGCAGCGCAAAACGATCTTCCACTGATGTCAAACGATCGGCACTTCGACAAAGTTCGCGGCTTGGTTTGCGTGAGTTGGTAAAGCAACTTGAACTCGAGCAACGTCCAAGTCATTCCCGACGTTGGGGATCGTTGACAAAAATGGTTCAAACGCAGGCTTGGATTCAGAGAAAGATTCGTTGAGCAGTGCCTCACGCAAGATCGCCTTGTGTTCTTCCTCGATCGTCCGCCGATGCTGCCCCGAAAGTTGCGTCAATCCGTCGAGTTTTTTGGGTGCGACTTCGTGAATGGCTCGTTCAGACATGCCGACTGACTTCGGGTGTGAAAGTTGAATTTAGCCTGACAAGTATATTACGTCGAGATTGCTTCAGTAACAGGAGAAAAGCCATCACGTTCACTTGTCAGCCGGTTCGCCAAACAGGTCGTCTGAGTCGACTTCCACTATTTTTGCTGGGACGCTTGCCTGACCGGACAACGGCTCAACCGACAGGCGATGAATTCGATACCGGCAACCACTCGTGTGGATCGCCAACGCTTCGTCGCTTGGCGTTTGATGGTTGAGCGACAA
>JBGSIA010000048.1:0-80334 GCA_041751935.1 Pirellulaceae bacterium
AGCGAACCGTAGCGGAATTTGGCGACGGGTCTGGAATCGTTTACTACCGTCAAAGACGTGCTTGCCGCCAATAACTCAAACAATTGATGGAAAACCCACGCAAATTAAATGAAATGCGATGTTACCAAGCCGACTGCACCCCGACTATCCGCTAAATTACTGTTGAGTTTGAAACGTAGCGTCGGCTTCCGGTCGACGGATTACGCACTCTGGAGACTAAATTTCATGATATGCCGTTGTACCGTGCTATTGGCTATGGCTTGCTATTCGTCTTTGGCGATTGGCGGTGAGAAAGTGGAATCATTCGCCTTGCCCGACTCACGCGGAATGATTCATCAACTTTCTGATTTTGATGAACACGAGCTGATCGTGATTGCTGTGCTCGGTACGGAGTGCCCGTTAGCGAAACTCTATGGTTCACGTTTAAATAACCTCGCCAAAACGTATCAAGATCGTGGCGTTGGGTTCGTGGCCGTCAATGCGAACGTCCAGGACTCGCTCGCTGAGATTGCTGCCTACGCCCGGGTTCATGATTTCACGTTCCCAATCTTGAAAGATGTTGGCAATAAGGTAGTCGATGCTCTCGGGGCCGAACGGACGCCCGAAGTGTTTGTCTTGGATCGCGATCGCGTCATTCGCTATCGCGGGCGAATCGACGACCAATATGGAGTTGGCTATGTCAAGAACGAACCGGAATCCAACGACTTGGTCAATGCAATGGATGAATTGCTCACTGGAAAAAAAGTCACCACACCCGTAACCGAACCCGCGGGATGTCATATCGGGCGTTTGCGTGAACCCAAAACAGACGCGACCGTCACTTATTCCAACCAAATTGCTCGCATTTTCCAAGCTCATTGCATCGAGTGTCATCGTGGGGGCGAGATCGCTCCCTTTGAACTGACCGATTACGATGAAGTCGTGGGCTGGGCAGCGATGATCGGTGAAGTGGTGAGCGACAATCGCATGCCGCCGTGGCACGCTGACCCAAAACACGGAAAGTTCGCCAACGATATTTCGCTTTCTCAAGCAGATCGCGAACTGATTTTTCAATGGATCGCCGATGGGGCCCCCGAAGGTGACGCCGCGCAATTGCCTGAACCAAGAATCTTCGTTTCAGGTTGGCAACTGCCTCGATCTCCCGACCTCGTGCTGTCGATTACCGAGACGCCCTTTGAAGTTAAACCAGAGGGAGAAATTCAATACCAATGGTTTTCCGTCGACCCGAAATTGACGGAAGATAAGTGGCTGAGCGCTGCCGAAATTGTTCCCGGCAATCGCCAAGTAGTTCACCATATTCTTGCTTTTGTCCAGGAACCAGGGGAGAAAAAGAAAATCAGTGATGCGGATGAATTTTTGGTGGGTTATGTGCCAGGCCTTCGTGTCCGACCTCTTCCCACAGGGATGGCGAAACTCATCCCAGCAGGTTCAACGCTTGTGTTCCAAGTTCACTACACTCCGATAGGCTCAGTGCAATTTGACCAAAGCAAAATCGGTTTCGTTTTTTCTGAACCAGCAGCGATTACGCATCGTGTTACGACTTCCAAGGCAATCAATACGAAGTTCTCAATTCCCCCGCACGTAGCGAACCACGAAGTGACGGCAACAAGTAGTCTCGCTCCGAATGATCTGATGCTACTAACATTGATGCCACACATGCACTTACGCGGGAAAGCATTTCGCTACGAAGCAGAGTACCCAGACGGCACGAATGAAGTATTGCTCAATGTGCCAGCCTTTGACTTCAACTGGCAAACGTCCTACCGGCTGGGTCAGCCCAAGGTGATTCCTCGTGGATCGAGAATTTTTTGCGTCGCGCATTTCGACAACAGTGAGCGAAATCTGAACAATCCCGCTCCCGACCAGACGGTTCGTTGGGGCGACCAAACGTGGGAAGAAATGATGATCGGATATTTTGATATCGCGACACCGATCGATCCATCAGGGGCGAGTTCGTCCTCGGTAATCGCAGCGGCGCTGATTGCATCCATGGATCAAAACAACGATGGCGAACTCACGCGTGCTGAATGCCCCGATAAGCATCGTGAGAAGTTCATCACGGTCGATAGTGACCATGACGGTGTGGTCACACTCGAAGAATTGGCCGCATCCCTGAAGTCAAAGTAAGTGACGGACGAGACGAGCAGTTGTCTCTCTATTCCTTACACGATTGCAAGTAGGCAACAATATCGGCCAACTCCGACTCGTTTAGCACGTCCTCCAGTCCGCTGGGCATGATCGACACGGGACTGGCGACGACTTCCACAATGTCGTCTTGTGCGATTCCCAACGGTTCGCCGGTCGCTTGCTGGATGAATACCGTCTCGGCCGTTTCGCGACTGATAATCCCCGAAAAAGCGCTGCCACCGCTTGTAAGCACACTGCGCGGTTCGTACTCGCGAACGATCGTCGAAGAGGGAAACACGATGGATTCGAGTAAATCACGTGAGGCGCGGACCGCACCGATATTGGTCAAGTCGGGACCAATATTGCCACCTTGCTGATGAACTCGATGGCAACTGGCACATTTGGTCTTCTCAGCAAAGAATAACTCTTTGCCGCGAATCATGTCCCCGTCGCGTAACAAGGGCAACAATCGGTCGAGTTTCGCGAGTTTCTTTTCTTCCTCCTGCCGAATACGTCCGAGTAACTCATTGGCCGCTGGTAATAATTCGGGCGGGAAGTTCTTAATCACATCCGAAAATTCAGGGTGTGACAATGAGGTTAGACTTCGAGCTTTCGTCATCGTATCCAGAAACTGGCGACCGACTTCGTCGTCTCGCGAGCGTTCAAAAAGTCGTAGGAGCTCTCGCAATTGAGTCGGCCCCGCATTTTCCAGTTGAACGACAACTTGCTGCATCTGTTGTTTCGTCAGTTTCGACGAGCCAATCCGCTGTGCGGCAATTGCACTGTCGACAGCAGAACCGGTATTCATGATCTGCATTAGCAGCTGCAAGGTCGAGTCATCTAGATTGGGTGCGTTACCGGAGGCCAATTGTATTGCTATCGCCCGCAGCAACTTTGGTTTTGACAGGTCATTTCCAAGTCGTTCTAGATCTTTCTTGAATGGCTTTGAATCGATGGCAGATATCGCAGCAAGTGTTGCCTGGATGGTTTCTGCTTGAGGGTCGGCGAGCAGTGCTGCGATTGGTGCCGCCCAATTCGCGTCCGCCACTGCGCCATGGCTCGCGGCGATGGCTGCGAGCAAAAACGCCTGGTGCTTCGGGTTGCCAGCAAAGTTTTCAAGCTCACGTCCTACAAGGGATGCAACGCTCGGATGGTTTAGGAACCGAGTGATTAGCTGCTTCGCAATGTCAACGGACTGCTGGTCATCGCGACGCAGTAGTCGTTTGATCGTTTCCGCAACAAATTCGGACCAATCGGAATGTGAAACGAAGACACTCGCCGCAGCGCGCTGAAGCGACTCGTCTTCACTTTCAATCAGCGGAAGTACGTCGTTCACATTCAAATTACTTTCGTCCATTTGGTCTAGCGCGATGAGTGCTGCCTTACCAATTCTTGGTCGGTCACTGTGGAGTCCGATACGTGTAGTATCGGCGCGGTTGATTTCAATGAGTGCATAAATAATCGCGTGTTCTTCGGCGCGATCTATCTCGTTATCCACTGCCGCAAGCAGCGCCGGTATCGCTGAGGCATCTCCCAATCGCCCCATTGCTGTTGCTGCTTCGCGTCGCACCGCTGGTTCACGATCGCCCAACATTTCTTGCAGCGTGTTGCTGGCACCAGGGTCGGGATAGGTCGCGAGGCTATGGCACGCTAGCTGCCTAATACTTGCCACCGAATCCGCTAAGCCCGCTCGGATGCCGACTCGAGCTGCGGATAGGTCTCGCTCGCCGATTATCCGCGTCAGCGCCCAAATCGCTCCCATTCGATAAAGGAAGTCTCGCCGTTTTACGGCGCTCACCAATTCGTCAACGATCGTTTCGCCACGTTTCGCACACTGGTTGATAGCCTGCTCGCGCACAGCGTGCCGAGTATCACCGAGTAAGCGAATGAGTTGTTCGTTGGTTAAGCTGTTCCAGCCAATCTTCAGTCCTCGCGGGTCAATTTGGGGCGTCATGCCTTGACGGCGAACGCGATAAATCCCACCGAGTATATCCGGTTTCGCAAATTGGGACGTGGGACAACCACGGTAAAACCAACCGCCGGTATCCACGACCAGCAAGCTTCCGTCCGCATCTTCGACGACGTCTGTGGGATGGAACTCACGGCTGGATGACGCCAAGAACTCGCGCTGAGTAACGTTGAATGTCGCGCCATGCCGCTCAGTTTCCAGACGCACAACTTTTCCACTGTTAAAGAAAGTTGCAAAGACATTGTCTCGCCATCGATGATCTATTGTGCCACTGCGATAACGAGCGATGCCTGAAACGGCAACGTGGCCGAAACGATGTATCGGGCCGAGCAAATCACCTGTGGTTTTCGTTTCCATCAGAATTCGTTCTCGGTGCGGGTAAACTCCCCCATACAGCCAGTGCACTAAGCAATCGACACGCGGCCGCGTGTACAAAATGTTGACGCTGCCGAGCATTTCACCTTCATTGGTGAAGTCGACTTCCACGGGGTTGTCCATTCCGCCACCACAATGAATTCGGACATCGGCCCCACTTGGTAAACACGAAAAGATGTACGAGCCCTCTCGTTTACTTGTAATGTTTCCCTCAGCGTCCCGAAATTCATGCCCATGATATCCGTCACACCAATACAGTCGACCGTCTGGTCCCGACACCGGACCGTGGATACTTGCCGCATTGCCGGTGAACCCAAAACGGTTAACCAGGATATCGCGTCGATCGGCGATACCATCGTTATCGGTGTCCTGCAGACGCCAAATGTTGGGCGGTGAAGCAACATACAATGCGCCATCGTGCCAGGCACCGCCCATCGGAAACGTCATCTTGTCGGCGAAAACTTTGGATGTATCAAACCGTCCATCATGGTCGAGGTCTTCAAGCAAGCGAATGGAGTTAGGAAGTTGCGTTTCGAGTTCCGCCGCCGATAGATTCACGCCAGCATTCTCGCTGATGAACAGTCGTCCTGAATCGTCAAAAGTTGCGAAGGTCGGATGTTGGACAAGCGGTGGTCCGGCGGCCAATTCAGCAGTGAAGCCATCCGGCACGGACAACTCTGCAGGTTGAAAGTCAGCGCTCAGTGGCGGTGGTTGTACGGATGCCAATTGAGCGATCTCTTCATCAACCCCCACGTGCGTCCTAGCTTGAGAGCCGCCTCCTCGCCACATATCGTACTTGGGCACAGCATATTCATTAAAAAAATTATCGAGCTGCAGTTTCAGCTTGTCGCGAGTCGTTTGATGCTCTGCACGATCAACAAGATTATCAAACTCGTCAGGGTCGTTTGCCAAGTTGTACAACTCGTGCGGACCATTGGCGTGCCGATGAATGTACTTCCAATTTGGCGTACGAATGCACCGCAATCCTTCGAACTCGTAGTACACCGGTTGATCGCTATCGATAGAAGAGTTATCGGCAAGCGATGAGTCGTTCAGCAGCAAACGCGAAAAATCCTGGCCTGGAGATTTCGGTTGCTCGGGCATCTTGTCACCCAATCCCAATACGTTCAACAGCGTGGGCATGAAGTCATAGTTGGTGACCATTGCATCAGACACAGAACCAGCCAGAATTTTCTTAGGAAATCGCCAGATCATCGGGATGCGCATCATTCCGTCACGTGCTGTGACCGGACGTGTATGGTCGCCCATGCCAAAGAATCCACCATGACCACCGACCCAACCTTGGTCAGCGACAAAAACGACGATGGTGTTGTCATCGAGTCCGTGTTGCCGCAGCGCTGACATGACTGTACCGACCCCATCATCAATGCCACTGACTTCCGTCGCTACTCGGCGAATCGACGTTGCGTTGTTACTGAAATCGCGATTGTGCATTTGCCAAGGATGGGTAGGCTCGCGTGGAAACGACAGCAATTCCTTGTCAGCGTAGTACGTGGCATGTCGATTGCGACCTTCGCGAAGCAAAAGCCGACTCAATGAGTACGGCCCGTTGTAAGCCAAGAATAAAAAGAACGGCTTATCGCTTGGTGCGTTGTTGCTAATGAAGTTTACTGCATGTTCTGTCCAAAAATCCGTTAAGTACTGGGGCTCCTCTCGTATCTGTCCGTTCTCGATGACCTGTGCTCCATAGAACGTGCTGGTGCCACCGTGAGGCATGGTGACCCAGTAATCGTTGAAACCTTCTTGTGAATGCAAGTTGCCTCCCAGATGCCACTTGCCCACCAATCCACACGAATAGCCAGCACCGGAAAGCACTTCTGGCAACGACGTTACTTGATCAAGCGTTGAGCGAGCTTCGGGACCCGTTTGCAGCCCGCCACCAGCGAGGAAACAATGCACGCCATGTTGCGACGGGATCAATCCCGTTAGAAACGTGGCTCGCGTCGGTGAGCACACAGGATTCGATGCGAATGCCCGCGTCATAAGCATTCCCTGGCTGGCCAGCGCATCAATGTTCGGCGTGCGAATGTCTTGGTTGCCATAGCAACCGAGCGTCCATGCACCATGATTGTCAGTCATTATCAGTACGACGTTCGGTCGATCGATCGCGGTTACCGTGCTCGCGGTGAAACAAATCAGCCACAGCGCATTTGCAACTTGAGAGATTCTAACTGATCGCATGGTCGCTCTCCTTCGAGCCGTCAGCTCACGACGAACGGCGCAGAACCTGTGATAATTCATTCGATCCACGATAAGGTGCCACTGTCCCACATGCAAGTCAGAAGCGAAGCTCTAAATCATCGGCCGAATCCCATCCGATGAGTTAAACGAACACGCGAGTCCCGGCACAATTGAGTACAATCACGTTCCACCTAACACCAAACTTGATTCCATTTGAGTGAACTGCTGCAATGTTGTTTCGTTTACTGCAAACTCTGGGTTTTACAGTTCTCACGGCCTTCGGAACTCTGACGGCTGATGATTTGCTTTTCCCCAATTCAGACTTTGAATCCGGAACGCTCGAAGGCTGGACGGTCGAGGGCGAAGCGTTCGAGTTTCAGCCGACCAAGGGTGACAACACCGTGGCTCGCAATCGCGAGTCCAGCAACTTGCAGGGCGAGTACTGGATTGGCGGATACGAAAAGTTTACTGGAACCAAAGGTGAGCCAGGGGCAACCGTCGGCGATGGCCTGACAGGAACACTGACGTCCCGCCAGATCACGCTCACCAAGCCCTACATCACGTTTCGCATCGGCGCAGGCAATCTTCCCGGTAAGGTCGGAGTGCGATTGATTTGCGACGGTGCTGAGATCGAACTTGCAACCGGCGTAGACAGCGAAACAATGGTCACTGTCAGTGCAGACGTTAAGAACTTTGTCGGCAAGAAGGCGGAAATACAAGTCTATGACCACGCCACGGGCGGTTGGGGGCATATCAACGTCGACGACTTCCGCTCCAGCGATCATCCTGTCGCGGATAGCTCGAGAAATTTTGCATTTACCGACGACATTTCGGTCTCAGGGTATCCCGAGATCGGATACGACCAACCGTTACGGCCACAGTATCATTTCATGTCCAAAAAGAACTGGATCAATGACCCGAACGGGATGGTGTATGACGGCAAAAATTATCACTTATTCTTCCAGCACAATCCCAAGTCCAGTGAATGGGGCAATATGACTTGGGGACATGCGACGAGCCAGGATATGGTGCGTTGGACCCAACACGATCACGCGTTGTTGCCCTACCGAATCGATGGTCGCGCGGGAACGATCTTTTCAGGCACCGCTGTAATTGATCACAACAATAGTTTGGGGAAGCAGGTTGGCAATACCAAGACAATTTGTGCGTTCTACACGTTTGCGACGAAACACAAGTTTTATCAAGCGATGGCCTACAGTACCGATGGTGGTGAGTCATTCACTTATTGGAACGAGGGTCGCGCGGTCGTAGAAAACCAGGGCTTTGATCACGGTGAACGAGACCCAAAAGTGTTTTGGCATGGCGCAACCAATCAATGGGTGATGGCATTGTGGGTCCAGCAAAACCCTGGCCGAGTTCGTTGGTTCACTTCACCGAACTTGACCGACTGGACCTTTGCCTCGGACTTGATGCGAGACTGGGCGTTCGAGTGCATGGACGTCGTGTTCCTTCCGGTTGATGGCGACTCGAACAACGTCAAATGCGTCATTTATGACGCTAGTTTCGACTATGAGATTGGGACCTTCGATGGCAAGCAGTTCCATGCCGAGTCAGAGTCTCTGGTGCATGGTCGCGGAAATTTTTATGCAGCACAAACCTTCAACCAAGCACCCGACGGACGCGTCGTCCAGATTGGCTGGATGCGAGGCGGCCCAAATTCAGAAAAAACATTTGATGTCCCGCACAACCAGCAAATGGCCTTCCCTTGTGAACTGACACTGCGAACGACGACACAGGGCATGCGGTTGTTCTGTTGGCCAATCGCGGAAATTGATTCTTTGGTGAAAAAGACACACCGTGTGTCAAACGTAGAGTTAAACGGCAAGACTGCACTAAGCATTGACGAATCATACGACTTTGACTTAGTAGACGTCGGCATCGATTTTGAGCCAGGTACCGCCACCGAGGTCATACTGAACCTACCGCGTCTGTCGCTTCGCTATGACGTTGCTAAACAAACACTGACGCACACCGGGATCAACGACAAAGCCGAGCCTCTGCAAGTGACGACGCTCGACTCTTTGGCACCGCGTGACGGCATTGTCTCACTGCGATTTCTCGTCGACCGATTGACAGTGGAAGCGTTTGCGTTTGGTGGCGAGAGCTTTGCGGCACATTACATTGACCCCAGAAACCGACCGTTGAAACTATCGGTTCATACCGCAGGTGGGGCTGCGAAAATCCGCGAACTAACGATTCGCGAACTGAATTCGGCTTGGACAAAATAGAGCAAGCTAAAAAATATCCGGTTCAGCCCCGGGGGAACGACCTAAAAGAAAATCGAAATCGCATCCACGATCCGCTTGCGTGACATGAGCCGCGTGCAAGTGGGCATAGCCACGCTGAGGCAGAGGTTTGCCGGGCGGACATTTCGCTCGACGCAGGGCGATTTCAGCATCTGTAACGTGCCAATGAATACGTCGATTGGGGACATCGATTTCGATTTCGTCACCATCGCACACGAGCGCCAAGGGCCCGCCTGCGGCGCTCTCCGGTGCAATGTGCAGCACACAAGTACCATAGCTGGTGCCGCTCATTCGCGCGTCGCTGATTCTTAGCATGTCGCGGACGCCAGCTTGCAGCAATTTCTGTGGAATTGGCAACATGCCCCATTCGGGAAATCCAGGTGCGCCAAGCGGTCCGGCGCTACGCAAGATCAGCACGCTGTTCGCGGTAACGTTAAGTTCTGGATCGTGAATACGTTTTTTCATTGTGGGATAGTCATCGAAAACGATCGCTGGACCACGGTGCGTTAAAAGTTTTGGGTCTGCGGCAATGGACTTGATCACACAGCCATTGGGAGCAAGGTTGCCTCGCAACAGGCACACACCACCAGCGGGAGCGACAGGGTTTCCTCGCGTTCGGATCACATTGTCATCAATGCACTCGGCTCCAGAAATCGATTCAGCGAGTGATGTACCAACGATGTTTTGTGAATCAAGTTTGAGCAAATCAGTTAACCGTGCCAGCAGCGCCGGCAATCCTCCGGCATCATGAAAGTCCTCCATCAAAAATCGACCACCCGGACGCAAGTCGGCAAGTACCGGGGTCATTCGCGACAGTTCATCGAACCGTTGCAACGTCAATTCAATGCCCATTCGACCGGCTATTGCGATTAAGTGAACAATAGCGTTCGTGCTTCCGCCAATTGCCAACGAAGTGACCAGAGCGTTATCGATTGAATCTGCCGTAAGAAAACTTGACGGACGACGATTGCTCCAAGCCATATCGACGGCAACGCGACCTGTTTGGACGGCAAGCCGTGAATGCTCGGCGACCACGGCGGGAATTGTCGAACTTCCGGGAAGCGAAAAGCCCAGAGCCTCGGTCACACAAGCCATCGTGCTGGCGGTGCCCATCGTCATGCACGTACCGGCGGAGCGAGCGATACAGTTCTCGATGCCCTTCCAATCACTGTCACATAGATTTCCAGCAAGTCGTTCGTCCCAGTACTTCCAAGCGTCGCTACCGCTGCCCAGCGTTTGGTCCTTCCAACGCGCTTTGAGCATCGGTCCGGCAGGAAAAAAAATCGATGGGATATCCGCGCTAATCGCTCCCATCAACATTGCAGGGACAGTCTTGTCGCAACCACCCATCAATACCGCTGCGTCGATTGGATGACAGCGAAGCGTTTCCTCGATCTCCATCGCTAGCAGATTTCGATACAGCATCGTGGTCGGCTTCATTAGCATTTCGCCGAGCGACATTACGGGAATTTCGACCGGGAATCCGCCGGCTTGCAAAATACCGCGTCGAACTTCGTCAGCGCGGTTGCGGAAGTGCGAATGACAGGTCGTCATCTCGCTCCACGTGTTTAGCATTGCAACGATGGGCCGGTTTTCGTAGTCCACATCATCAAAACCCATGCCTTTGAGTCGCGAGCGATGACCAAACGACCGCAAGTCATCCGGACCAAACCATCGATGCGAACGAAGTTGGGACGGATCGTGAGTGGTATTACTTGAATTCATCGTGGATCTGCGGCGAAAATGGTAAGCACGGTTCGTCTTGAAAGATACGGCACGAATCGTGTTGCATGTAGCCCCTGACATTTCATTTCACGGGTGCGAGCAGTACAACCGAGCGATGTAAGTCTACCGCAACTGAACCGGAATTATTTCACGAAGATCGGCTGGTACACCAAATCGCGGATTCAGGTCCGTAGTCGCTTGCCGTTGCCCCGTGTGACGTTCACTGAGCCAGTTCCCGAGATTATAACGCAGCTGCTTCAATCGATCAGTTGACGCTTGGTCGAATTTCACAGAGCCGGCATCGGCTTCGCTAGTTTTAATCGACTGGCCACTTAGTCGTAACTCCGTAAGCAGCGCTTTGCCGAGTTCTTCCGCGCTCACGTCACCCAATGCATGTCGAAAGTGCTCTGAGTATTCCACTATCTGTTGCCCGTCCCGAAAGGACTTTAATCGCAGGCTGGCGATCGGCCCGAAACTGGATGGGTAAATCACCGACAATGGATCTGGTTCGCTCCAGGACGAATCACGACCAATCGTTTGCCAGGGCACCACACCGTTGCCTCCGCGCGACCATGTCTCGACGCACCAAGCGGCATTGGTGCTGTTGGGAGTGCCAAACTCATTCGCCGAGCCATACATATATACAAGATTGTCAAACTTTCTCGCCCGCTCAATCACCCTCTCGCCGTACGTCCGTAGTGAACCACTGACTACTTCAACATTGGATACGCCATCAAGCAAATCTCGCTGCCACTGAGGACGAGAAATATCGACGCGGTAACCCAGTCGCAGTCCGGAACCCGCTTGAGTTCCACGCCAAAACTCCAGGCCAAATCGACGCAAGGCCCAAAAATCTTGCGTGTTTACTGGCTCGTCAAAAACCCAAGGTGCCGAGCAAGCATCCCAACGATTATTGCGTTGCTCCTTAAAATAAACCTTGTTATTCAAGTAAAACTCAAACAGTGTGTCTTTATATCCTTGCTCCAGAAAATGTTTACAGAAATCGCTCACAGCCTGACGAAACTCGATCCAGTACGCCTCATCATAAGCATCCTCTACCCAATATCCACCGCGAAAATGTTTCTCATGGTCCATCGGCCAGTTTTCATTCAGCGGCAAGTAGAAAGCCTCGATCGGTATCGCTCCGCGTCGGGAGTCGGCGAATGCCGAGCCATCCAATAGCGGCCCAAAATGCTGGTCCCATTGAGCCCAATCCCACGTGCCATCCGCTTTTCGTGTTGGGACAGCGTCGGAATTGACTTTCCCTGTCCAGCCGTAACGCAAACGATTGAGTGTTGTGCGGTGATCATGACACAATCGAAAAAAGGGAATCTCGTTGTCTGGTAATCCATAACAATTCATTTGCGGGATAAAACTCAATCGATCAGGCAGATCAAAGTCCCATACCGTGAATTCAAGCGGTACATGCGTATCCCGGATCTGCAGGTCCATTGTCTTTTTACCGGCTACCGCGGATTTCTTTGCATACACATCGATGCAGGTATAGATCGCGCCGCTTTCTCGACCCAGTTTCCAATTCGAATCCGACCACAGTTCAATCGGAACTACTGGATCGAAGTACCTGGAGACGCGAGGCAATGCGTAGTAAGAAACGTCGAAATCAGCACTGGCACCGAAACGGACATTCTCCGGCGGTGCTGCGACGACAAGTGACAAAGTTTCGCCGCGGGCTACGTTTAAGTCGCGAGGTGGAATGGGGTGGAAATCCAAATCCATAATCAATGGATCAACTATTGGCTTCCGGTCGGACTGACTCGACGTCGATAAACGCAGCAGCTCTGCAACGGATTCCTGGACGTCGATCATGTTGCGTTGATTCGTTGATCCGGAACTCACAGGTGTGCTACTTGAGTCAGCAGCAATCTTGCTTCCATCGCTCAGCCAAAATAGAAAGTACGGCGCCTGAGAACGATTCTTCTCGCGGCTGGCCAGGAAACGATTGGGCATCAAATGGTATTCAAAATGGTTGCCCCTGCGTGTGTACTCACTGCCCAAATCATCCATTACCAGAAATCCGTACGAATTGTCGTTGATCCGAGCCTGGACAATTTCGGGATCAATTGGAACGCGTTGCCAATTGTCGGCATCTCTGGCTGAGACTTGACCAAAACACCATTTTGAACCAGATCGTCCCAGGGAAACGGAGGTAACGTCACCCCCATCGCGATCGCTCCACGGCTCGTTCCCTGACTTAAAACGGAAGCTTGCTCCGTCAGATGCTTGCTCGTAATTAATCCCTGTGCCTTCGACCCAATCTGTTGTTACGGTAGAGACCGTTACGCGATCCAATGTCGTTTCGCCTTCGCCACACACAACCAACTCCGCTCGGTCTATGGATTTCCCTCGCAAAGGCTCAGGATCAAAATCGATTAGAAAAAACTCTTGGATTCCCTTCAGTTTCAGTTTATGTGAACCGCCATTGTTGCCTTGCTGCTCGGAAGGATACGCCGAGATCCAGACATCGCGACTAACATTGACGCGAGTTGGTTCAGCGGCAGAAATCGCGAACCCAGGCAGACACAGAATCGCAAACGCAGCAAGCAAGGACGCCTCGTACCAGTGCTGAATGGTTGATCTGGGCGGTTTCATAATCGTCGAAGCTAAAAAATACGCGTGCGGTCTTATTGTGTTTCGATGCTGGCACATGTTATCGCTTAGGTTGATGAAAATTTATTTAAGTTGGTCTAGCACTGTCCAAGATCCGGTTATCAACATTGCTAGAGCTGACAGCCAAAGCATCATATCCCAAAGCATATTAGGACGTAGCGCATCCACACAGCGCCAATAGCGAAAGTAGAGGGCCGCTGCAGCAAGCATCGGCAACATGATTCCTTGTGCTACGCCGCTGAGTAACACAAGTTGCGCTGGCGAAGGAAACGCGAGATAAATCATCAAGCACAACATGGGGAAAAATCCGCTCAGTCGACGAATCCAAAGCTGGCGAGTTTGCTCGTCGTTGTCGATCACACCAATGACCATCAGTGCGTCAGAGAACACTCGCGCATGGCTGGCATTGGCGACAAAATAAGTTGAGTAGAGCACAGCAAACGCACCGAACAAAAAGATAGTCGCCGCCCAATCGCTGAACACAGGAACGAACATTACTGCCAACGTACGTACCATCGTGTCTTTGCCTGGATTCAGCCCCACTCGATTGAGCACAGCGGCACCGAGCAAATAGAATGCGATCGTCGCAAACGTATAGATGACGCCTGCACCCCAGGCGTCCACATGCATGACGCGCATCCAACCTTTTGCACGCTCGTTCCAAGCCGGACTGCCATCATTGACTCCGGTAAATCTTGCATACCCCTTCTCTAAACACCAATACGGATAAACGACTAATTCGGCAGCACCAACGCCGATGATTCCGAACGTGGCTAAGGCCGTTCCAATCGGATTGATACCTTCGGTCGCAGAAGGAAGCCCCAGCGACAATCCATGCAGGAACTCCGGCCATGTCACCATCCAACGCTCTTGGCCTTGCAAAAGAAAAACATTCAAGACGGTCAGCGCCGTAAACGATGCTACTAAGATTGTCGATAATGACTGAATCAGTCCATAGCGACCAAAATACAAGACGAAGCTTGTGATGATGGCCACGATGGTTGCCCAGATCGCGGCGTCATTGGGAGCTTGGGGGACCGCTTCTGCAGCTAAAGTTTGATTGGCTGATGCACCGTCGCTCGCCGCGGCGTCAACGGTCGTAAGATTCATTTTCTTCAAGATGACGGCGTCCGCCGCAGTGTTGTATTCACGGCCAGCCTCGGTGACCGGCGCGCTAATCGCCAGCGCTTGGCCGACGCCGCCAACGATACCTCCCAGTTGGCTGATGCTTGCCAGCCACATCAACAGCCAATACCAAACGAGCCAATTGCCGCGTCCGGCGATCCGCGGACCGGGAACTTCATCCAGTGCTCGCAGAGTTGTCTTTCCACTAATGATCGTGTATCGCCCCAGTTCGATCTGGGCGAATATTTTCACCACACATCCGAGAATGATCAGCCATAACAGCGAAAACCCCGCTTCAGCTCCGGTCTTGGTGGTGGCGATCAATTCACCACTGCCGACAATTGAACCAGCAACGATTAATCCGGGGCCGACGCTGCGAAGAATGCTTAGCAGTTTGGTCGGCGGTACCACCGGTTGGTCAAGTGCGGGCTCAGAGTCAGTCATGGTGAGGGCAGTTGAGAAACGTGCAAGATGGATTTCTAAAGAACCGAGAGTATATCCTGGGAAGGCGCCGCTAACGCACTAGGCAATGTTTGGTTACAACGCGCGACGCCTGTAGGATTCGTAATCACTGAATCGTTCGCTAAGGAATCTCTCTTCGATTCGTGCCTTGGCGGTTACGACTGCGATAAGCAACAGCCACAACATTACCTTCCGCCAAGCAAACGGCATCCAGACGAACCCGGAGCAGAATATAACAACAGCAAGGTACATCGGATGTCGAAAAAAACGATACGGACCGCTGGTAACCAACGTCGCTTCGCTTCGCAACTGGGGCATTACCGACAGTCGGGTGAGCCCCATCGTCACCCAAGCCCAAATACCGAGAGTTGCTCCGAGTGCGATGGCCAAAACCGACCACACGTTCATCCTGGACCATTGAGTCGACAGCACGATCACCGCTGCCGTAGAAAACTGCAGCAGCACCAGTGTCACTTGCATCGCTTTGGAATCGGGGATTCGCATCGAGTCGCATTAACTGTTAAACGTTCGTAACATCTTCCGACCCTTGTATAGGTTAAACAAATCAATGGCGGCGAGCGGACGCAGCCTTCCGCCAATGGGTTGTTCGATGGTTTCCAGGCCGTCGGTCACGACACGACAACTTATCGAGTTCCTAGTCGTTTGGAATACCGCAGCTTGTTCGTCTAGGAAAAAGCCCAACAGTTCGATGCTCAAATCCTCGTAACCAGCTCGGTCCAGAAACGTTCGTAGAGGTTCGACGATGCGTTTTTGGGCCGCGTTCAGTTGATTGGCAATAATTGCAAAGATGTCTGGGTGCTCCGCATGCCAACCAGCGTAAATCGCGTAAATATCATCTGCGGGCAGATCCGCCACATCACAGGACAGAGTGAACACAGCTGGTCCCGTGATACCGACGTTACTGTAGATTTGATCGCCAAAACGGTATTCAAAGCGAACCAAAAATACGTCCACAGGTCCATCAAAACTGGGCCACAGCATTCGGCGCTGATCAACAACTTCGACGTGCGTCGGTGACACTCCCATTTGCTGTGGCTGGGACATCCACAGCGCCATTTCGGCTTCCGCCGTCGCCTCGTCGCTTCGCATCGCCTCATCGATTCGATCTCCGAAACCCAGTTCATCGGCATAGTGGATTGCCCGCAAACGTACCGCTGGCTCAGATACTAATTCAAGCAATCGATCGCGTCCGGGCGATTCGCCCAAGCGAGCCAATGCACCGGCGGCCTCGCATTGAACCCGCCGGTGTTTCAACTCCATTGCTTGATAGAGTTTCCCAATCCAGCGATTGTTGCCGATCAGAGAGAGAGAATCGCACAACGAGATCGCCAAGGAAACTGCTTCAGCCAAACGTTGCTGGACTTCATTTACATCGTCGCCCAACGAACGCGGGTCTTCTTCAAAGCGAGTCAATCGATTCGTCACTTCACCGAGTAGGTTTGCAAGCATCGTCGCCCGATCCGTCGCCGGGTGCGCAGCGACCCACTGCTGACGTGTTACAAAGTTCGCGATATCCAACAGTGCCGAGGCCAACGATGGATGTGCCAGTAGCGACAGCCCCTGAGGAAACACTGCACTCACCGGCCAGCCGCTTCGTTGCATCAGCGGACTGAGAATTTGGGCTGCCTCGATCCAATCACGCGGTGGCGACACGTCCAGTCGTTGGACAAGAGATCGCAAGGAAGCATCGCTGCGAATCATTGCCAGGAGGTGCAACAAAAGATAACGATTCGGAGTAGTTTCCGGAATTGCGTCGAGCAGAGTTTCGATCGCCAACCATTCTGTTTCCCCCATCACCGGCGCGCCGCCGTTACTCTCTGCGGCAGAGAGAATGCGGGTGTGCAGGACCCGCAGCAATCCCCCAAGAATCGCTGGATCGGACGTTGCGAGTGATGGGCTCCGCACCGTGATCTCGGCGAGCAATCCGTCAGCGTCCACGGCTTCACTGTGCATCAGGTCACGCAGTTGGAATCCAGCGGCGACCGGGTCTGGATTCTCGCCTAGCAACACATCAAAAATTTCCGACGACACCAATGATAATCCTGTTTACGATGCGAAGTAACGTATCTGACTCATTCCGAAACGCGGAAAACGCAGTTTATTGACAGATAGCCCCGCCAGTTTACCGAGCTCTGTGAAATGCAACACCAGCAGGGGAGACGTTTCGGCACCCTTACCTTTGTGGCAAACACCGGCTTTTGTGGCAAACATCGGTGTCGGACGAGAAAATTTCGAGATTGCCATTGCCAAGAGTTGCACTTAGTGCTTCCCTTGACGCTGCGACCGTTATTGGTGCTGATCGACATGCGGATACAACGGACTCGGTCAAACCGAAAGCACTCGGTTGGGTCGAAATCGCAGCGTGGACGGAACCATGGAAACGACGCTTCATCGCCAACTGAAGAATTCATACGCAGCCAGTGACGCGGATACGGAAGTCAGGCTAGGGGGTTTTCGTATTGATGCAGTTCGCAAAGACGAACTGGTTGAGATTCAATACGCTTCGTTTTCGGCGCTAAGTGGAAAAGCGAAACGATTGCTCGCGCGTCATCAATTGCGAATTGTCAAGCCGATTGCTAACCGCACGCGACTGACGCGACTCGCAGAACCCGGAGGCGAGGTCCTCTCACGACGGCTGAGCCCGAAACGAGGCAGCGTGATCGACGTGTTCGATGATCTTATCTATTTCACTCGAGTGTTCCCACATCCAAACCTAACGATCGAAGTCGTGATGGTGGATGTCGAACAAATTCGAGTCCCGGCAAAGAAAACGCGGTGTCGAGGTCGCTGGAAGAAAGACTACTACGTTGACGATGTGCGGCTTGAATCCATCATTTCACGACATGAGTTTTCCGTCGCCGCCGACCTGCTGGAGTTAATCGACTGGCCAGTAGCTTCGACCGGCATCAATACTGAAGCCATCGCGGCTGCGATCGGGCGACCGCGGCAGGTCGCGCAAAAGATTGCGTATGTTTTAAAACGAGTGGGGGCAATCCATGTTGCAGGTCGCAAACGCAGTGGAATTCTATATTCCGCTGCGTGACCAGTTACCACGCTTGTGCCGCATCCGTTCTCGCGATTGATTGCAATCGGCGACCGCTATGGGTAGCATTGAACGCTCTCCGAAGGATCGGGGGGCTTTTGTCCAACCAGTAACATCGCACGATTCGCGATCAACTTCGCTGCGCGCGCGATTTGCGGTGTATTCGATACAAAAGCCTATTACTCGAAGCCGGATCGAATTTCGTACGTTACTGCTGCTCGGAGTTCACTATGAACGTTCCTTACAACCCGTTGGCGAACTCTGTTTGCAAAGAATTGCGAGGTCGTCTGACAACGGCCAAACGTAAGACGGCCTACCGCGCCGCAGCGCGACGTCGACGGTTGACTTTCCAAGTGATGGAAGAGCGGCGATTGCTTACCGCGGACCTCGCGCCAACTCCGCTGTTCAACCAACAAACGAATAGTATTGTTGTATCCAAGGCGCCAGGTGGGTTCGTTTCGAACAATTTCTTTACTCCGACGGACACATTGTTTTCCGATTTCACTTGGGGCAACTTCGGTGATACGTCAACCAACGTAGCCTATCAGTCTCGTCTGACGCTTAACGGTGTTGAAGTTGCAAACTCTACCGATGGCCCCACCAATTCGTTTAACGGCGAAGCAGTGCAGGACGTGAATCTGGGACAATTGCCTGTTGGCAACTATACGTTGGAAATGACGATCGACGTTAACAATGTGGTTGCCGAGTCCAACGAGAACAACAATACGGCGACGTATGAGTTCACAGTTGGGTCGCACGATTTCGGAGACGCACCAACCGCGGCCCAATCCGGTTTCGCATCGAGTTACCCGACCTTGATCGCTGATGGCGGACCGCAACACGGCGTGCGCGCCGGATTCCATCTCGGAGCAACGAAAGACATCGAAGCAAATGGCCGACCAACCGCTTCAGCGAACGGTGACGACACCTTTGTTTCGAACGATTCAGGACCTCAAGACGATGAAGACGGAATTACGTTCAACGGCGCACTGATAATCGGTTCGAGCGGTACGTTTGATTACACATTGATCAATACCGCTAGTGCAGCCAATCCGTTCCTCGAAGGTTGGATCGATTTCAATCGTGACGGCGACTGGAATGACCCAGGCGAACAACTGATTTCTCAGAATATCACCGGTAACGGTTCTATCACTTTCTCCATACCCGGCACGACGCCCGAAGGCGACTCATACGCTCGGTTCCGTTTGCATGATGGAACAACTCCGCTGGGTGTCGGTGGAGTTGCCGCTGATGGCGAAGTGGAAGATTACAAAGTGCGATTTGCCAGATTGGGGAATTGGGTTGACCAAGGACCAGCGGGAGTTATTAACGGGCAGGTTCAAAATATCACACCGGATCGCCGAATCTCGGGTGCAACCCATGTGGTTGTCGCGCACCCGACCGACGCAAACATTTTGTACGTTGGGGGAGTCAACGGCGGTATCTGGAAAACAACCAATGCAACTGCACTGAACCCCACCTGGACGACGAATTCAGATCATCTCGAATCGTTGTCGATCAATGCGATGGCGTTCGATCCCGCCGATGTAACACACAACACGCTGGTTGCCGGGACGGGAAATTTGGGCAGCTTTGGTGGGCTAAGTGGCAACCTTGGTTTGGTGTATCGCACGACGGACGGCGGCAACACTTGGACCGATCCCGGTAGCAATGGGCTGAAGTCATTCGGCGGAGAAGCGATCACCAGTTTGGCGACGCGGGGCAACGTTATCGTCGCCGCTTCACATAGTCCCGGCGGTGTTTTTCGTAGCCTCGATGCGGGCGTGAACTATACCGTTGTCAATCATGGTGGGGTGAATCAATTCGATCGAGTTCACGACTTGGTGGTTGATGAGAGCGATCCCACCGGACAGCGATTGTATGCAGCAGTGGAAGACGAAGGGATTTACCGCTCGAACGATTTCGGCGTGACATGGACCCTAGTAACCGGGGCTGCGATTAATGCTGAAATGGAAGCCCTGTTTACCAACACAGCGAACAATAATATCGAGTTGACGGTTCACCCCACGACCGGCCGAATCTTTGCCGCGATCTTGATCAGTGGCCAACCTCGTGGTGTGTTCTACAGTGACAATGCAAACACATCGACGCCTTCTTGGACGCGAATGGACCTGCCGATCCTTCCGGTGGGCGGAGGGATTCCGGTGGCCAATGCGACCAATGCGAATCCGATCGTGATCACTTCGAGTGCCGCTCACAATTTATCGACGGGTCATTTCGTCGCTATCAACGGCGTTGTAGGCAACACGGCCGCCAACGGTGTCTTCCAAGTCACAGTGATTGACGCGACATCGTTCTCACTCAACGGTGTCGCAGGCAACGGTGCCTACATTAGCGGCGGTGTGCTGACGCGAGTAGTGACGCCAAATCCTTCCATCAAAGACGTTGACGCCGGCAGCCAAGGCCGTATTCACTTTTCAATCGTAACTGACCCCACGAACCATGATATTGTTTATATCGGGGGTGATCGTCAGGAACGACCAAGCTCGGTCGGCGACACGGTTTTTGGCGCTGCAATTTTCCGTGGCAATGTATCGGTTCCCCGAGATCCCACTGCGGTTCCTTCGCCCCAGTGGAGTCACATTACCCACAACATTGTGTCGTTTGACCCCAACGGTGGCACGGCCAATGGAACGGCGCCGCACGCTGATTCACGAGAAATGGTTTTCGATGCCAACGGCGACTTGATCGAAACTGATGATGGTGGTGTTTATCGCCGCACCAATCCGCGTGACAAGACCGGTGATTGGTTCTCGATCAATGGCTCGCTCGGCGCTACCGAGATGCATGACGTCGCCTACGATAACATTTCCGATACATTGTTCAGTGGCACACAAGATAACGGCACCCATTTCCAAACCGCCGATGGCGAGCTGACATGGGACTTTTTCTCTGGCGGGGACGGTGGTGACGTTGCTATCGACGATGTAACCCTTGCCGCTAGCGGCCAATCCGTACGGTACAGCAGTTCCCAGAACCTGGGTGGATTCACTCGATCGACATGGAATTCAGCGGGTACTTTGGTTAGTCGAGTTGGTCCGTCGTTGACTCCGCGAGCCGGTGATGCGGCGATGGTTCCGGTGTTTCGAACTCCCTTTGAATTGAATACGATCGACCCCGTGCGAATCGTTATCCAAGGTGGCAACGCAACCTACGAATCGCTCGACCAAGGGGACTCCATCGCACAGGTTAGTACTGGATTTGGAAATAGCTCAATCTTCCAAAACGCCGTTGCTTATGGCGGGCGACGTTCTGGAGTAGACAACGAGGATGTGCTGTGGGTCGGCAGTGGCAACCAGGTTGCGGTACGGCAAACCGGAACGGGCAATGTTGCCGCAACGTCAAACTTGCCAAGTGGTGCTGGTGAAATTCGTGATCTGGCAATCGATCCCGATGACTGGGGAACGGCATTTGTCATTGATAGCAATCAAGTGTTCACGACCACGAACGTGGGTGCTGCGTGGTCGGATATCACTGGCGATCTGATGACGTTCGCAGAGTCGCTCCGTTCCGTCGTCTACATTGCCTCGGACCTTGTTGATGCTGTCGTTGTCGGAACAAACCGTGGCGTGTTTGCGTCGGCGCTGACGAACTTGGGCGATTGGATTCAGGTCGGCGCGGGGCTTCCCAACGCGATTGTGTACGACATGGATTATGACGCAACCGACGATGTGCTGATTAGTGGCACGATGGGACGAGGTGCTTGGAAACTCGATGCCGCAGCGTCGTTTATCGTCTCAATTTTCGTTGGCCCGACACTGCCGACAATCACGGCCGGGGCGCTAACAAAAATTTATGATGGTGCCGCATTTTCGACGACAGTGAGCGCCGACGATGGCCCCGGTCGACGTCTGCCGGACGCTGACCCCAGCCACTTTTCCTTTACTTACTACGCAGGGCCTGGATTGACTGGAGGTGTCATCGCTGCTCCATCGGATGTCGGCAGTTACTCCGTGGATGTTAGTTACTCGGGAACCGCCGAGTATCAACCTGTCGCATCCACAGCATTCGATTTCACGATTTCTCCCAAGACGCTCTCCGCAACGGGCATTGCACAGAGCAGGGTCTACGACGCAACGACCGACGCAACCATCGACATCGTGTTAAGTGGCGTTGTCAGTGGCGAAGTCGTGGTGGGTGCAGCAACGGGCAGTTTCAGCGACAAGAATGTAGGCACCGCTAAGCCGATAACCGTCAGCCCCGTTACGTTATCGGGTACCGATGCCGGCAACTACACCGTGGGCGCCGTTGCGCCCACGACCGGCGATATCACTCCGTTTGTGCTGTCGGCCACCGGTACCGCTGCAAACAAAGTTTATGATGCTACCAATGTCGCGGCGGTGACGGTCATCGTCACCGGTGCACTGGGTACGGACATCGTTACGGCGACAGCAACAGGAACTTTTGACAACAAGAATGTCGGTGTTGGAAAGACTGTCTCGATTAACTCGTTTACGTTTGGGGGTGCCGACGCGGGCAACTACACCGCTGTCGCCACAAGCACGACGATGGCGGATATCACGGTCGCCACGTTGACGGCGACAACCAGCGCCCAAAACAAGAGCTACGATGGCACGGTGAACGCAAACGTTTCGGTGGTACTCGGCGGAGTCTTAGCTGCGGATGATGTTTCGGCAACCGCACCGGGTACGTTCGAGAATAAAAATATCGGTGTCGGGAAAACGGTCGCCATCGGCGCGGTAACGCTCGCAGGAGTTGACGCGACGAATTACGTGTTGGGCACAGTGACGGGGTTAACGACGACCGCAAACATTGTCGCTGCACAGCTAACAGCGACTGGAACCGCCGCCAATAAGATCTATGACGGCACGACAGCGGCAACGATCACAATTTCCCTTGCTGGCGTCGCAGTTGGCGAAGTGGTCAATGGAGCGGCGATCGGCATGTTCGACACTAAGAATATCGGAGTCGGAAAGACGGTGACGATCGGGCCAGTGACGCTCTCCGGCCCCGACGCGGGCAATTACACCGTTGGACCGGTGGCGGCGACGACAGCAGACATCTCGCCCATCGTGCTAACAGCAACGGGAGCTGCGGCGAATAAGGTTTACGATGCATCCGTGACTGCCGCCGTTTCGGTAACGTTAGTGGGAGTTCTTGGTGGTGAGATAGTGACGGCTTCGGCAAGCGGGACCTTCGACGACAAGAATGTCGGAATCGGCAAGACCGTCACGATCGATTCCGTAGCCTTGAAGGGCCCGGCGGCTGGAAACTATACCGTCGCAACAATAAGCACGACGACAGCTAACATCACACCAGCGGCACTAACCGCTTCGGGTGCCGCGGCGAACAAGGTTTACGATGGTAACGATGAAGCGTCGATCACGGTCACACTCGGTGGAGTCATCGGTGGCGATACCGTCACGGGTGCCGCGTCGGGGACGTTCAACAATAAGAATATCGGCTTTGGAAAAATTGTCACGATTGGGCCAGTCACCTTGGCTGGCGTGGATGCTGGAAACTATACCGTTGGATTAGTACCCATTACGTCAGCAAACATCACCGCCGCACTGTTGACCGCCAACGGTTCCGCTGCGGACAAGGCGTACGATGGCAACACTGCTGCAACCGTTTCCATATCACTTGCTGGCGTGATCGCCGGCGAAAATGTAACGGGAACTGCAAGTGGAGCGTTCGACAACAAGAACGTCGGGCTCGACAAGATCGTTAACATCGGCACAGTGTCGCTCGCCGGTCCTGACGCGGCAAACTACATCGTTGGTCCCGCTGGAAACACGACTGCCGACATCACGCCGAAACTGTTGAACGCGACCGGAACGGCAGCGAACAAGGTTTATGATACGACGAATGCCGCGACAATCACGGTGTCGCTAGCAGGTGTCGTAGCAAGTGAAATCGTAACGGCATCGGCAAATGGCAGGTTTAGCGATAAAAATGTCGGCGTGGATAAGACGGTAACCATCGGTTCGGTTACGCTCGCCGGCCCGGCGGCAAGTAACTATATCGTTGCGGCGGCACCAGCAACCTCGGCCACGATCACACCAGCGTCGTTAACTTCATCGGGCACAGCGCAAAACAAAGTGTACGATGGTTCGGATGTGGCCAATATCACGATTTCAGTTCTTGGAATTCTGGGTGCCGACATTGTTTCTGGCACAGCTTCAGGCAGGTTCGACAACAAAAATGTCGGTACGGGCAAGCCCGTAGAAATCAGCGAGGTCACGCTGGTGGGTGCAGACGCAATTAATTATATCGTCAGTCCCGCTGGTTTCTCTACGGCGAATATTACGCCCGCGTTCTTAGGCACCAACGTATCGGCCGCAGACAAGGTGTACGATGGCACTCATACCGCAGCAGTGACCGTTGCGCTTGTCGGAGTATTTGGCAGCGATACGGTAACCGCCGCGGCATCGGGAACATTCAACAGTAAGAATGTCGGCGTCGATCGTTTCGTCACTGTGGGTACGATCACGCTTGCGGGGGCTGATGCAGCGAATTATCGAGTTGGTGCTGCGGGCGTGGCGTTCGCCGACATTACCCCAGTCACGCTGAACTTTGTCAGCTCAGCAGTAAACAAAGTTTACGACGGATCAACATCGGCTTCCGTTAGCGTAGCCTTGATCGGAGTGATCGGAAACGAAGTCGTCACGGGAACTGCTTCGGGAACGTTTGTAGACAAGAATGTCGGCAATAACAAAACCATCACTCTGAGTTCCGTGATGCTTGCGGGTGCCGATGCGGGCAATTACGTCGTAGGACCTAGCGGCACAACGACCGCCAATATTACTGCAAGACAAGTTGAAGTCACCGCGTTGGCGGCGAACAAGGTTTACGATGGCACTGATTCGGCAACCATTGCGTTGACGGTTTCTGGGACAATCGGAAACGAAGTCGTGACGGCCTTGGCAGCAGGTGTCTTTGCTGACAAGAACGTTGGCTCAAGCAAGTTGGTCACTATTGGTGCGGTTACATTGTCTGGTCCCGAGGCGGCTAACTATACCGTGGGCCCTGTCGGTTCAACGACGGCGGATGTAACGCCGGCACCGCTCGCGGCAAGTGGCACCGCTGCCAATAAAACCTACGATGGCTCAACCACAGCGGTTATCCAGATCTCGTTGTCGGGCGTAATCGCTGGTGATGCCGTAACAGCGAGTGCACCAGGAGCGTTCAGCAATAAAAATGTTGGTGTCGCCAAGCCGGTATCGGTCGGTGCAGTCACTCTTGGCGGTGCCGATGCGATCAACTACACGGTCGGTACGGCGGCACCGACCAGTGCAAACATCTCTGTCGCTTCATTGACCGCGACCGCGAAGGCATTCGACAAGATCTACGACGGAACCGATGTTGCCAGTATCACGATCGTGCTCGGTGGATTGTTCGGAACTGATAGTGTGACCGCTTCGGCGAGCGGAGCGTTCGATGACAAGAACGCTGGGTTCGACAAACCGGTGACGGTGGGAGCCATCTCTCTCGCTGGCCCTGACGCAGCAAACTACATTGTCGACTCTGCAGCCCCAACCACTGCGGATATTATCCCGATCTCGCTTGTGGTCGCCGCAACCGCTGTGGACAAGGTTTACGACGGCACGGATTTGGCAACCGTCACGGTAACACTCGATGGGCTGATCGGCGGCGAAGTGATGACGGCTACGGTTCTAGGAAAGTTCGATAATAAGAATGTCGGAGTTGATAAACAAGTCACGATTGGTGCGGTCACTTTGACAGGTGCAGAATCAGGAAATTACACAGCTGGATCCGTTGCACCAACGACAGCGACCATCACTCCTGCAGTGTTAACGCCAACTGCGACGGCTGCCAATAAAGTTTACGATGGTTCGATTGATGTCTCGGTCACGATCACTCTGGCGGGTGTCGTCGGTAACGACGCCGTGACAGCGTCGGCGCCAGCGACATTCAATAACAAGGATGTGGGTGTGGCTAAGCCGATAACCATTGGCCAAGTGCTTCTGGACGGAGCGAATGCAACGAACTACACCGTGGGTTCGGTCGGTACGTCATCGGCGGACATAATGCCTGCTGTTCTCTCAGCAACTGCAACTGCGGCGACGAAAACGTACGACGGGACAACCGATGCGACAATCACGGTGACGCTCGATGGCGTAATCGCCGGAGACATTGTCACGGCGACAGCTCAAGGTGCGTTTGACAATAAGAACGTCGGTAGCGGAAAGTTAGTAACCGCTGGTTTGGTATCACTTGGCGGAACAGCTGCTGGAAACTATACCGTCGCCCCTGTCGGTCCGACGACGGGCGAAATCACACGAGCTGCCCTGACGCCCGATGCCGTGGCAATCGGCAAAGTTTATGACGGCAGAAGTACGGCGACGGTTGCACTGTCGCTTTCCGGCGTATTTGGTTCCGACGACATAGCCGCCACTGCAACTGGGATCTTCGACAATAAAAATGTTGGTGTCGGAAAGCCTGTGACCGTCACCGCCGTCACGCTCTCGGGGACCGATGCGAATAACTACACTGTCGGTACGGTTGGCCAGGCGACAGGCGAAATCACTCCCGCTGTACTCACTGCAACCGGTACCGCTGCCAGTAAGGTCTACGATGGTACCAGTTCGGCGACGATTTCCGTTTCCATTGAGGGAGTTGTTTCTGGTGATTCGGTTACCGCGTTCGCGGCAGGAACCTTTGACGATAAGGACGTCGGCATCGGTAAGACAGTGACGATTGGTCCGGTCGTGCTCCAGGGTGCCGATGCTGGAAATTACATTGCGAGTTCTGCAGGAACAGCGACCGCCGCTATATCTCGAGCGTTGTTAATCGCCAGCGGTAGGGCGGCGAACAAAGTATACGACGCAACCGATGCGGCCACTGTCACTGTGTCACTCTCTGGTGTGTTCGGCGATGATGTTGTTGCCGCCACTGCCCAAGGAGTGTTCGACAACAAAAATGTTGGTTCGCTAAAACCAGTCACGATTGGCACGGTGGCACTCACCGGAGCAGATTCAGCAAATTATGACGTTGGTGCGGCGGGCTCTGCGACAGCAAATGTTACTCCTGCAAGCCTGACAGCGACCGGTACTGCTGCCGACAAAGTTTATGATGCAACATCGATAGCAGCGATTTCGGTCTCGCTGGTCGGCGTTCTTCCAGGCGACACCGTGACGGCTGCGGCACCAGGCACGTTCGCCAACCCGAACGTTGGTGTTGATAAATCGGTTGCCATTGGTGCGGTGACGCTTTCGGGGACGGATGCCCCGAACTATGTCGTCGGGTCTGCCGGGACTTCAAGTGCGGACATAACTCCGGCGGTGCTGACCGTCAGTGGGTTTGTGGCGGAGCGAGAATACGATGGAACGACGGTGGCGACCGTCCTTGTTTCGCTTGAGGGAGTGATCGGCGATGATGTCGTGACCGGAACGGCCACGGGGACGTTTGACAATAAAGACGCTGGTACAAACAAGTCCGTAACATTAAATAGTTTTGCGATCGCTGGTCCTGATGCAGGGAATTACACCGGAGTCGCTGCGACCGATATCACAGCAACGATCAATCCTTCGGTGGTCGCGGTGGTTGCCCATCCAGCGAGTAAGATGCAAGGACAGCCGGACCCTGCATTTACTTTCGAAGCAAGCTGGATTGTTCCCGGTGAAACGGCAGAGGAGGTCCTTGATGGTGAACTGACACGAGAACCAGGTGAAGCACCGGGAGAGTATGCGATTCTGCAAGGCACACTTGATTCGATTGATGGTAACTATGAAATTGAATTTGGTAGCCAACCACTGACAATCATCGCCGACGAATCGTCTGAGCCCGTGGTGGTCGTGTCACCAACGGGGCCGAATCAGACACCTGATCCAGCCGACTTGCCATCAAGTCCTCAACCAACATCTTGGATCCGCCAACGCAGCTCCTTACGAGAAATTACGATCAGTTTGACGCAGCCCCGCACAAGCGTCTCCGCTGATAGCTTAGTGTTAACCAATCTTGGCATCGACGCGGACAATGATCCTGATGTTGTCATTCCACTGCGAGATGATCAATTGTCACTAAGTACCGATGGCCGCACACTGTTGATCACCTTAGACGCTAAACAGCTGCCCGATGGAGTGTATCGACTGGACCTTTCGCCAACCCTCAGTGGCGGTGCCTCATTCTCGATCATCGGAGATGCGACCAATCGCTTCTTTGTCCTGACCGGTGACTGGAACGGAAGTGGCAGTGTAAACAGCGCCGACTTTGCGACCTTTGCGTATTGGCTGGGGCAAGACCTGCCAGTCGCTCCAGATTACGTGGACACCAACGATTCCGGTGCCATCACGAGTGGCGACTTCTCTGGCTTTGCTTCCGGTTTCGGCAGAAATATCGTATTCCCGACAGCCTCCGCACCACTGACCGGCGGCAGCGCTGAAGGCGAAATCGAATCTCACTTGTCAGTTCAATCTCTTGTGAATCCTCATGATGTCAACGGTGACACATTGGTCACTGCTGGTGATGCGCTTGCTGTGCTGTACGAAATGTCCAACGGCAACACGCCAGTTGATAGTGGCTCACGACTGGATGTTAACCAGGATGGGAACGTAACCGCCGCGGACGCGCTGCAGATCATCAACAGTATGTTGCTACAGTCGCTGAGCGACGTCATTGACCCCACGACTGACAACTCTGATGACAAAGTCGAATCGACCTTGCAGGCCGTAAACGAAAGCGGGCTGCTGAATTCGTCATGGGCGCAAGACTTAGAAGTCGGTTTGGCGATAACGCAGCGCGGTGACATGTGGGACTCCGCTTCGGTGCCATCGGCAGAGGTTGACGCTGATGACGTTGACAAATTACTTGCTGATGATTCATTTGTGGAGTCACTGCTTTCACAGAAGTGATCTGTGTCGATTCGCCAAACCTTCCTTTCTTGCATTTGAGTATTCATGGCCGCAACCTTTGGTCCGTTAACTGGTCTCGTTGCGGCGACGTTCACGCCGATGCAAAATGATGGGACGATTGATACACCGGCCATCGCGCCAATGGTCGAGAGTCTGATCGAGCAAGGTATCGCGGCAATGTATGTGTTGGGCAGCACAGGGGAAGGTGCATCGCTGACGTTTGACGAACGTAGTGTCGTTGCTGAGGCCTTTGTAAAAGCAGCCGCAGGAAGGTTGCCGGTAATCGTTCAAGTTGGCTCAGAAAGTTTGCGGCAAGCGAGAAATCTTGCAGAACACGCCCAGCGGGTGGGTGCTGATGCGATTTCAGCGGTTAGCCCCGTCTACTTCAAGCCTGATTCCACGGAAACCTTGGTCGCTTCGATGGCAGAAATTGCCAACGGTGCGCCCGAGTTACCGTTTTACTACTACCATATCCCATCGGTCACCGGCGTGGGTGTCAACGCAGTTGACTTCGTGAAGTTGGCCGAACATCGAATCACGAACCTACGTGGAGTGAAGTTCACTTCCCAGAACGTTTTCGAATTCCAGTCCTGCGTGGAGTTCGCCAAAGATCGGATTGAAATCCTCTGGGGACTCGACGAAATGCTGCAATGCGGCCTAGCCGCAGGGGCTCATGCGGCGGTGGGCAGTACCTACAATTTTGCCGCGCCGATCTATCGCCGTTTGATTAACGCATTCGCCATCGGCGATCAACAAGCCGTCCGAATTCAACAGTCTCGCTCACAAGCAATCGTGCGAACATTCTTGCCCTACGGTCCCCGTGGCGCTCAGAAAGCGATCATGCGAATGATTGGAGTTGATTGTGGACCCTCGCGATTACCAATCGCCTCAATGACCGATTCGCAATTCGCCGCATTGCAACGAGACCTGCAAGCGATCGGCTTCTTTGAATGGATATCGGAGTCCTCGACATGATGAATCGCCGCACGTTGGATTCGCCTGTTTCACTCACGTTGTTTTTGTGCGCGGTGTTCTCGATTTCTCGTAGTGCTCAAGCGGACGAACCGAGCGAGCGTCTTTCGCAATCCATCTCACTGGATTGGCAATCGTTACCGGAATTGCCTGGGAAGTTGGGGGTTGCTGGGCCTTTTGTCGGTGTGCATGACGATCGATTGATTGTCGCTGGCGGAGCAAATTTCCCAGATCCAGTTTGGGAAAGCGATAAAAAGTGGCATGAACAAGTTCACGTGCTGGAAAAGACATCATCCGGCTTCGCATGGAGAGACGGCGGACAACTTTCTCGCAAGGTCGCCTACGGCGCATCCGTCTCCACCTCAGCAGGCATCGTGTGCATTGGCGGGAATGACGCTGAGGAAACGTTCGATCGCGTCTTTTTGCTGAAATGGAACTCTGCGGACGAGTCAATCGAAGAGGTCGAGTATCCATCGCTTCCATGCCGCTGTGCGAATGGCCAAGCGACGATAATCTCCGACGTGATTTATCTGGCTGGTGGCCAGAGCGATAGTGGTCTCGATTCGGCGATGAACAACTTTTGGTCGCTGGATCTCTCTCGCAAGCACGATTCAGCCACGTTCAAGTGGCGTGAACTCGGTGCTTGGTCGGCTCAGCCCCGTTCACTGAATATTACGACTCATCAACACAACGGATACGAAGAGTGCGTCTATGTGATCAGTGGTCGTCGCCAGGAAAACGACAAAGCCGAGTTTCTCAAAGATGTGTGGGAGTACACGCCACGTACCGAATCGTGGCGGCGACGGCAGGATGCTCCGCGAGGCGTTTGTGCCGGAGCCGGTATCGGGTTCGGGCAAAGTCACCTCTTTGTACTTGGGGGCGATGACGGTTTGCTCTTTGACAAGGCAGACGAGTTAAAGGATTTGCATCCTGGATTTCCGAACGAGGCGTTTGCCTACCACACGATTACTGACACGTGGACATCGCTAGGCGGGATGCCGAAAAACCAAGTCACGACGACTGCGGTGTTATGGGACGGTCGCGTTATCCTCCCTACTGGTGAAGTACGTCCGAGGGTTCGCACCGTTTCGGTCTGGAGTGTCGCGCCGTCCGTTCACCTGCAATCGTTTGGCGCCGTCAACTACAGTGTGCTCGTTGGGTATTTGTTGGCGATGGTCGGTGTCGGAATTTACTTTGCTCGCAAGAACAAAACGACCGACGACTACTTCCACGGCGGCAAGAAAATTCCTTGGTGGGCCGCCGGCTGCAGCATTTTTGCGACGATGCTTAGTTCACTAACGTTTACCGGGTTGCCCTCGAAAGCGTACGCTCAAGATTGGGTGTATGCGATTGGTAATTTCCTGATTCCCGTTGTCGCCGTTGCAGGAGTCTACGTCGCACTGCCGTTTTATCGGCGCATCGACGCTACCAGTGCTTACGAATACCTGGAAAGGCAATTTAGCCGCGGAGTGCGGTTGTTTGGCGGCGCCAGCTTCACGATGTTTCATTTATTTCGCATGGCTGTCGTTATGTCGTTGACCGGTTTAGCATTAGCTGTTGCTACACCGATGACGCCGACACAATCTGTGTTGCTGATGGGAGTGCTGAGCATTGTGTACTGCACGCTCGGCGGCATCGAAGCCGTGATTTGGACTGATACAATCCAAACTGTCGTACTGCTCGGCGGCGCATTGTTGGCCTTGGGGCTGTTGGTTAGTGGATCCGAGGAAAGTTTCGGGACGATTTTTCAATCGGCTGTGGATGCGGACAAATTGCGTCTTGCGAATTTTCGTTGGGAAGGCACCGGGTCA
Organism: Pirellulaceae bacterium; assembly: GCA_041751935.1. Taxonomy (GTDB): domain Bacteria; phylum Planctomycetota; class Planctomycetia; order Pirellulales; family Pirellulaceae; genus JBBSJZ01. The sequence continues at coordinate 31,584 of JBGSIA010000048.1, forward strand.
CAGTTGGCATTGTGGGTGATTGTGCTCGGAGCAACGGGGCAGCGTTTGGCGTCCTACACAGCGGATCAGGCGGTCGTCCAACGCTACATGACCACTCCACGTGAGAAACTGGCGGCACGCCCGATTTGGACCAATGCGGTATTGACGATTCCTGCAACGTTGCTGTTCTTTGCAATCGGTACTGCCTTCTACACTTTTTATCGTTCGCACCCAGAGAGGCTTGATCCTACCATTGCAACGGACCAAGTTTTTCCTTTATTCATCGCCCGCGAGATGCCCCTTGGCGTCGCAGGACTTGTGGTAGCCGCTGTTTTTTCTGTTGCACACTGTATTCACGCTCTATCCTAGATTTCTCATGCCCACTCGCAACCAATACACGGAAGCACGGATAATTCATTAGTTCGGCTCAGAGGCGGCTTGGACCCTAGTTTTAGGAGCGAAACGAGTTTGACAGAACTGAAATTCAAAAAAAAATTGTTGATGTCAGTCGTGTCGCTTGCCGTTCGATTACTGTGCAAGTGAAAATGACCGACCATCAACCGCGAGGTATGACGCAATGAGCAAACAGATCTTTATCAACCTGCCTGTTTCCGATCTCCAGGCCTCGATGGCGTTCTACGAGGCGCTCGGATTCGAGAATAATAAGCAATTCACCGATGACACGGCTGCCTGCATGGTCTGGAGCGAGGCGATCTTTGTGATGCTCCTTACGCATGACAAGTGGAAAACTTTTACCAGCCGTCCCATTCCTCCAGTGACCTCCAGCGAGGTCATGCTGGCCCTCTCCTGCGACAGTCGCGAAACCGTCGACAAACTGAACGACATCGCCACGAAGAATGGGGGCACCGCCGACATCAATCCTAAGCAGGACCTGGGGTTCATGTACAACCGCAACCTGTCAGACCTGGACGGTCATGTTTGGGAGATGTTTTGGATGAATCCAGAAGCGATGCAAGGATAAGCAAGATCACATCCCGCCGGGGGCATTGCAGATCCGCGTTTGGCATTTAGGAATGAGTTTTCCAGCAGCCAAATCCGCCGAGATGCACTATCGCGGCGGCCACGAGTCGCTCCTACAGCTTGCCAACCTTGTCGAACGAACCATTCCCACTTGAGTAGCATCAAGCGGATATTTAAGTCACAGGAGCAGTCAAATCAACACGCAAGAGATTAGGTAATGTAATTTAAGAATAAAATCACACCTTTTCTTGGTTTCAACAGCGAGTCTGAAGTCGCCGCCACATTCTATGTGTCCGAGTTACCCGACTCACGAATTCTTCACATCGTCAGGAATCCCGATTCGAACGCCCTCATAACGGTCGAATTTGAACTTTCCAGATTGGCGTTTGTCGCGCTCAACATCGGCCAGCCGCAACAGTTTACCGCAGCATTTTCGCTCGCGATCGGTTGCGAAACGCAAGCCGAGATTGACGACCTGTGGGCTAAATTGCTTGATGGCGGATCTGAAATATCGTGTGGATGGCTCAAAGACAAGTTCGGCGTCCGCTGGCAGATTGTTCCGTCAATGATTGGCCAGATGATCGGTGATCCCGACCCGGCACGCGCCAAACGTGTCTTTGATGCGATGTGTCAGCTGGTCAAATTGGACATCGCGAAACTGCAACAAGCTTACGGCGAGTAAACGAACGAGTTGATCGATACGGGAACGCTTTATTTGCTGGCGCAGCAGAAAGCTTATCATCGAGGAAGTCTTGTAGAATCGGTTAATCAACACCTGTGATAACAGCTAGGAAGTGTTCCACAACTTGGTTACACTAAAAACTCGTTCATCAGCGTTTAGAACACGATTCGACCTTCTTTATAATACCCACATATGCCATCCATTTACGCTTAACAGTGCATTCCGAAAGAGTTTGCCTTTACAGAGTTAACGTTTTTCAACATGACCGAACAACCGCCCCCATCGATTGCAGAAAAACGAACGGAATCTGCTCCTGCGGCAGTCTTCGATATCGAAACAAATCATGTACTTTGGTCGCAACTGAGCAGTGTAAATCTTAATACTAACCTGATGTCTTCGTTTGGGTTGGTACCAGGAATGGTGTTGGATGACTACCAATTAATTGCTGAAATTGCTCGCGGAGGCATGGGGATCGTTTTTCGTGCACTGCAAGTCAGTGCAGACCGGGTGGTTGCTTTGAAAGTCGTTTCGGTAACGGGTACTCAAAAAAGCCTGCTCAAAAGATTCGAGACTGAAGTTCGAGCTGCCGCTAAGTTAGATCATCCACACATCGTGCCCCTGTTTGACATTGGGAGCTATCAAGGGCAACCTTTTTTTACGATGCGGTTGCTGGAAGGTGGAAGTCTGGCGAGCAAGTTGCAATCCGGTCCGCTGTCAAGTCGAGTTGCGGCATCGCTCGTAAGAACCATTGCGGAAGCGATTCAGTATGCCCATAGCTGCGGGGTCATTCATCGAGACATCAAGCCAGGCAACATAGTGCTGGATGATGCTGGCGAGCCATTCGTCACGGATTTCGGATTAGCGATGGTCGTCGATCGACCATCGGATTTAACTAGCGAAGGGCACGCAGTCGGCACGCCAGCGTACATATCTCCTGAGCAGGCGATAGGATGCAAGAATCTTGTCGATGAGCGAAGCGATGTCTATTCCGTAGGCGCGGTTCTGTACGCCTGCTTAACAGGGCGCCCTCCGTTTCAAGCAATCTCGAGTGCCGCAACGGTGATGCAACTGCTGATGCGAGACCCGGTATCGCCACGGGTCCTTGATCCCGAAATCGATCGTGATGTGGAAACGATTTGCCTGAAGTGCCTCGACAAGGATCCACAGCGTCGCTATCAGAACTCGGCGAGTCTAGCGAGTGACCTGCAACGTTACCTGGATGGCAAGCCCATTTTGGCTAGGCCAACGTCATCTTTCGAACGGCTACGAAAATGGGCCAAACGAGCTCCCCTGGTCGCCTCGCTTTCTGCAATGAGCGCACTTGCGATTCTGACGCTGGTGGTCGGCGGATTGATTTACCAGTGGCGGCTCACCGAGGCTTTGAAATACGCCAGGACACAGCAAGAGGCCGCAGTTGCTTCTGAAGCTCAGCGAACAGAGATCTTGTATGACTCTATGGTAAAGCAAGCTACTTTTCTCGGTGAAACACGACCGATCGGTTATAGTAAGCAGATTTGGAGTGCGATTGATCAGGCTCGACAATTGGAGACGCCAAAACGAGACTTCGATTCATTGCGTCAACTTGCCGTCGGTGCGATGGGCACGTCCGCCTTTGAACAGCCGACAAACCTGATTCCAAACAGTCCCGCCGACTCCAATGTTCAATGCGCGGAGCTGTGTCCTGACGAGAAACAAGTCATGGTCGGACTGAGCTCTGGCGAAGTGCTGTTCTTTGATCGCAACTCTGCCCGCGAAGTCGCAAGATTGCATCCTCATACTCAAGGCGTCGTCGGGATTCGCTTTCCTGATGAGGATACTTGCTACACGTACACTTCGTTTTGTCGCGAGATCCATAAGTGGACCTATCGCGATGGCGTTTGGCATTCGAAAGGTCCTGTAGACACGCATCGCCCAAATGACATGACCGATGTGCGGCTGAGCCGTGACGGTCGTTGGATAATCAGTTGGACACCGGTTACGGTTCCAGACGACGCAGGATTGACATTATTGGACGAGTATCCGTCCTGGAGTCCGGATGCGAACGAAGCCTACTTTTGTTTTCGCCGCGTCGAGGACTCTTCTGGAAAGTACCTTTTTCCAGGACTACATGTCTCACCCTACTTCGATCTCGTCCATGGACTATTTGTCACCTACGATACGGAAAGCCGACTCAGGGTTTTTGATCTGAATCAAGAAAAGATCGTCCATACATTTCACGACAAAAACGGATTTGAAGGGGCTAGAATGTGTCTCATCAGTCCGCGCGGAGATTTTGTTGCTGTCGGCGGTCGCAACCGTGGGCATTTATTCAACCTGAAGACAGGTGAGCATGTCGCGTTATTGAGCGAAAGCGATTGCTACCTGCGTCAGTTCTCCTATGATGGATCGCAAATTCTCCTCTATGACAGCTCACAGCAATACGTTTATTCGCTCGCGAACCGTCGAATCGAATTGAAGCTTCCAGCCAAAGGCGCCGAGCAATCGCTTTGGTTTTCCGGTCGCGATCGGTTCATATTGGATTCGAAAATTGATCGTGTCTCCCTAGCATCGGCAAGTTCACGCGAGTGCCAAATATTTTCAACGCAAGCTCCCAATACGGATGACCTGCAACTCAGCAGGGACGGTACCAGTTTAGTGACCTCCATGGATGGAATTTCGACGTGCTTGTGGGATGTTGCATCGCATCGATTGATCGCTCAATTGCCAGGCCAGCGTGGCACAATCCATCCCTCGGGGAAACTGCTTTCGATATGTCGAAACGAACGACTTGATCTTTATCAGATCCCCGAATTGATTTTGGTTTGCAAGTTGGAGAGCCCAGGGATGTTCAACTGCATGCGGTTCAATCGTAGCGGGGACCGGATGCTTGGGTATGGTTGGTCGGGTGGCCCGATCGGAGTCTTCGGTCTCAAGCTAGGCGATGCGGAGAATCCCGCGGAGAGTCTCGTTGAAATCGCCCGTGATTCGTTGTGCATGGCCAGTGGTGGTTGGAGCCCAGATGGCAAGGATGCACGATGGCTTGCCATGCATTCCGAAACCGAGGAAGCGACCGTTCGTGGACTCAATCAACACTCCGTTGCCATCGAAAGTTTCATTGTTCCAGGGACGTCTGGTTTTCGCTCGCTGGCCGTTCTATCTAACGAAACCCTGTGTCTGATCAATGAATCGGGGTATCTGGAAATTCGCAACTTACATTCAGGAAAGCTGCTTCGAACGAGTCGCCAAAAAGTGGAGGGGCCGATATGCAGGTCACCCGATGGCCGCTTCCTGTTTACCGGACACACGTTGTATTCGGTTGATGAAATGCTGCCCATTGTTGAATTCCCACAACTGGCGGGAGCGATGTGGTCGTCGGACTGGTGCGAAAATGGTCGTTACGTTGCATTCGGATATACCGGTGGAATCGTTGCGATCTGGGACCTAGTCGCCGTCGAATCTCGTTTAGGTGAACTGGAGTTTTCACTTTTTGATCGAAACGACAACAAGTCGATGATGGCATCCGTGGAACCACTTGAACCGCTCGTCCAGCTTCGCAAAAACTCTCTAGAGACAGTCAATCGCCTATCCGACGGCCGATCTTGGGAGTCGTTGGAAGAGGGCCTAGAACGTCTCCATAGTTCAAAGGTCATCAGCGTCAAGCAGTGGCTTGACAAGCAATCGCTTTACCCGAGTGGTGCAACGGTTAGCATCGATTTCTTTGCTGAGAAAATCATTTGGGTGACACAGAACGCGCCTGAATTGTCGTCTGCCGACAAGAAATGCTTCATTGAGTATCTTGTTGGACATCTGAAGGCTCAGAAACAGACGCTTCCGACTCACCAGTATTCGCAAATTATGAAAGGACTGATCCAACGTTTGGAGGCAGTTGAAAATTCGACGCCAACAAATGACGCGGCGCTCGTCATTGCATATATGGAGTATGAATCCGCCGAAGTTAGTAAGCCTGAGCAAGATAGAAAGCTCGAGTACTATCGCAAGGCGGACCGCCTCGCATGGGAACTCGTTCGAACCGAAAAATACGGCAAAAAGGAATTTGGACATCGTTGGTACTGGCGCAATTATGCTTTTGCCGAACTTGAGGCAGCGACGGGCAATTATTCCCATGCAGTGGAGCTGATGACGGAAGCTGTCGAATCCTTCGCCGAAACAAGCTTTGAGCCAGAGGTCAGGTTTCAGCTACTTGCTAAGCAGAATATCGAAACCTGGACCAAGATGGCCAATCAGCCCAAGGTCACTGACATGGCCAGCCGATCGGTCGAAGAGATTGACTGGACATCGGGATGGTATCCGAATTCGTTTGAAGCGAGTGTTGGCGAAATGAGCATCGAACAGGGTGTTCTTCGACTGACGACGATCAAGGCGGGCGAGCAGGACTGGCATGTGCAAGCGCTTCAAGGTCACGTCAATTTCCAGGACCATCAGGAATACGTCCTGCGATTTGAAGCGTCCTCGCCTGAAAGTCGTTCCGCGAAGGTAGAAGCCTCGCTGAACGAGGACAACTTTCGTGATATTGGACTGAGAGCATTGTTCAAGACGACTCCGGAATACAAACCCTACGAATTTCGCTTCCGCGCCACAAATCTTGGCAGCACTCATCGAATCTGTTTCCTACTGGGCGAGGAACTCGGCACCTTGTTCATCAAAAACATGTCGCTTGAAGCGAGTCGTTGATCCTCATGTGGTCGTTTCGAAGCCGGTTTGTCCCTGCAGCTACACCAGTGTGCATCCGCTAAAAGAAGCCGAAGTATGTAATCGTGATTTGAACCAAAAGTATGATTACCAACGCTACAACAATCCAATTAACGCGATGTTCTGACTTTTGTGCAAGTTTGCCGTTAAATTGCTTGTGGTCGCTCAGATTCAACTCGTAATTCACATCAGAAGTCACTTTCATCAAATCATCGCAATAGGGCGAGAGCACTTGCACCACTTCTTGCGGTGTCGCAAATCGTTCCTCGGGATAACGTGCGAGCATGCGATTGATGACGGCAACAAGCGCTGTCGGAAGCTCCGGCCGCCGATCGGCGATCGGTATCGGTTTGCCCGTCGCGATGGCCGTGATCTTCGCTAGGGGCGAAGCGGCAACCGATGGGCCGAACGGTGGAACTCCGGTCAGTAGCAAATAAAAAGTCGCGCCAAGGCTGTAGATGTCCGCTCGAATATCGACCTTATGCGTGTCCTCGGCCTGTTCGGGTGCGATAAAGTCAACCGTGCCCATCATAATGCCACTGGAGGTTATCGCGCCGTGCGAAAGGTCTTGCTCATGCAGGAGCGCCAGCCCAAGATCGAGAATTTTAACGTGACCTGATGAGGTCACCATCAAATTCGCCGGTTTAATATCACGATGAACTAGTCGATGCTCATGGATGGCTTGTAATCCAGTCGCTGCTTGTCGAATGATTTCGCAGGCTTCCGGAACAGGCATGGGACCGCGTGTCTGGATAAGTTGAGCTACGCTTTCCCCTTGGATCCATTCCATCACCAAGTAAGGGACACCATCCGCTTCGCCCGCGTCGGTTGCGGCGACAACGTTCGGATGCTGCAGAGAGCCGATGGCTCGCATTTCCTGTTGAAATCTAGCAATCGAACGTTTGTCATTGATTTTGTTGAGCAATTTGATCGCAACCTTACGCCGCAGTTTGCGATGCTGGGCTCGATAGACAGTACCACTCCCGCCACGCCCAATTGGCTCGAACAAATCGTACTCACCCAAGGCTTTGGGGCTTGATCGGCGGGTCAGCGTCCAGAAAACGCCTGTTGCAGCGTTATCGTCATCATTTTCCTGTCGAGTAACATTTCCAGAGAAAGCAACGGCGGTATCTCCAAGCCGTTCCAGCATCGCGTTTAAATCAAAATCAGCGTCAACTTGCGGTTCCAAATTTCCTACATTCTTTACGTTCGCGGCGATCGACTCCAGATTCCACCATAGTGCCAGGGCTTCGGCATCCAGGCGATACGGCAACTCCTGATCGCCGACGTTTTTCTGAATCTGGGCCAGGATTCGCGCCAGCGGTGTTGCGTCGTCAGGATTGAGTTTCGATGGCATGGCCAGTTTCGGAGCGTTCAAAAAGCATCGTGCTAAGAAGCAAAGTCTGCGAACGTTACATGGCGTCAGTCTTTGTCGTCGGTCAACTCCAGTAGGTCTTGCAACTTTTTCGTATAGCGGCAACGAATCACACGAACATTGCCGACCGTCGTGTTGAAGCGACGGGCAATTTCCTCGTAATCAAGTTCGCGTGTGACGGCTGCCATGAAGATATCCCAATTCTCGGGAAGACAGGAATCTCGAACCACTTGAATTGCTCGACGATGCAATTCGTTAAGTACCTCCGGTGGATCTTCCGGGTCATCAAGCATTGCTTGCTCGTCGGCAACAAGCTTGGAAATGGACTGCGCATCGATGGTTGTGATTCGGTGGTGGCTTGTCTGTTGCTTGATCACGTGATTGCGGGTCACGGTGAAAAGCCACTTGCGAAACTGGTCACTTGGCTTGGCTTTGTTGAAAGTCTCGCCGTAAAGTACGACCGAGGTAAGTACCGCCTGGCAGATATCTTCGCGATCATGATGAGGCAAGCCCCATCGCTTGCACCATTGGATGATCAACGGACCATAAACCGTCGCCACTCGCGCCCAGGCAATAGGATCCCCGATACGCAATCCTTCTAATAGACTTTTCGAGGTTGAATCGGCAAGGTTGAGGGCGGGCATCAGCACATCGTGAATCACAGTGTTCGGCGTGCGGCAAGGTGGTTTATACCCGGAGCGTGAGGCTCCCGCCGAACGATTGCTCGACGCAGCTCCCATCGGTCGCGGGAGAGGACATGTTTTGTCTGCCGCTCGTCTTGTTTCCTGATTTGAGGGAGTCTAACTGTTCTTTCAGCGTAAATCCACATGGGCCGACAAATTTCAAGTTGTGCCACCAAGTCGTCGGAATCGATTCGAAAAATAGGGACTCGGAATGTCCTAAAAAATTTTAAAACCGGATGTAACGCTCGGAAGCTTCTGAAGTCCGTACCGGGAAGTCCGCTGCTGCGGTGGCTACGGGCGAGGCTGAAGCGAACATATTCACGGTGAACTCGACGGCTGACGCGGGCTCCCGTTCACTCAGGCAAGCGATTCTCGACGCGTATGCATCGGCATCCGATGCTGTGATTCAATTTGCCATTTCCACAAGCAACGCTGGTTTCGTGGATGTCGATTCCGCTTTGGCAGGTTGAGATGCAGCGGCGGATGTGTTTCGCATCCAACCGTTGACGCAGTTGTCGGCGATCAACAACACGGCAGACAAAAAATTACCATAGACGCAACTTCACAATTGACTGTGTCGGGCGATACGAATCCAGGTGGCCCTGAAGTACAGGTTGACGATTTCTTGCGGGAAGTCACTTTGCGAATATGTTACAACCGTCTCTGGTTTTGATAAATAAGGTTGCATCGTCGTAGCCCACGGCGATCTTTGATCTCCCTATGGTCGTGGATTCGAGGCAAGGCCTAACTTGTCGAATGATGGTAACTGGCAAATAGTCGCTTGCCGTGCATGCCATCAGTCCTCCTAATTCGAAACCCAAGCAATAACGGATGAGTCGTTACCAGTCGTCATGAGTGTGTCGCCACTAGGCTTAAAGACGAGCGAGGTACCGTTGGCGTTGGCCTCGTGAAGCATCAGAACAAGCTCGCCGCCTTGCGCATCCCAGATACCAATTGTGCCATCGTTCGTGCCCACCGCTAATCTTTCACCATCGGGTGACCAAGCTAACGATAGGATCGATTGAGAGTGGAGTGAATGGCCCCACTGCTTTTCACCTGATATCGCGTTGAGACAAAACAATTGACCGATCGAGTCACCGTAAACGATTAGTTTTCCGTTAGGTGAATAGACGATCGATGACGGGCCTTGGTACTTCTTGTCGAAAAGGATTCGATGTTCATGTGTCTGAAGATTGTAACTCTCGATTTGAGCACCTCCGTCGATCCGATCGGCGGCAAGTGCCAGTTCATTGCGGGTCGGACAGAAGCACAAGTCTTTGATCCAATGTCGGCTCTCCGCTCGAAGTGTTTTGATCGATTTTCGCTGTTCCAGGTCAACGATTTCGATCTGTTTGCCTTGAATCACTGCCACAAATCGTCCGCTTTGGTCGACAGCCGCACGTATGTAATCGCCTCCTTGCGATGCAGGCACCGGATTGAGTGGCACTAAATAGTTTTGCTGCATCCTCTCTGTATTCCAAACGCGAATGGTCTTATCACCTCCAACGGATAGCAGTTCCTCCTTATTGAGAAACTGAATAAATAAAATATTTGCCATGTGTGTGGCTTGATCGCGATCGCTGGGCAACAAGTCGATGGGTTCCTTAGCCTTGTCAGGCCAGATGCAAATTCGCGGTGGCGTTTTGGTGCCACCTCGTCCCGCAGTCGCAAAGGCAGACCCATCTGGCGTGAACGCGATCGAATTTACGTACTCATTTTCTGCTAGCCAACGTTTGCGGATTGGTCCGTCTTTCCAGCGTTTCCACTTGCGTACGGTTAAGTCCTCTGACCCGGAATAGAAATGCTTTTCATCCTTGGCGATCAATACCGCGCGACATCGACGAGTATGCCCTGGATACTGTTGCAGTGGTTTTCTAGTTGCAACATCCCACAAGCGGACAATGCCGTTTTGATGTCCGGTCAACATCAAATCGCCCGTCGCGCTAAGAGACGAACTGAGCGGCTCATCCTCGGCCATCGCAATCGCAGAGCGTTTTGTTAGATCATCCAGTGAAAAAACTCTGAGCGAACGATCCCACTGAAAGACGCAGCACCAACGATCATCGCCACTGATCGACAAAAAGCGTCGGTCAACGGGCAATCCTTCGATACGTTGGCTATGAATCGGAAGCCAATTCGTTGTATCCCACACGGCAATGTATGCTCCAATCGAAGCGAGGTCCTTGCCGGCGACCACCAAACGATTTGCAGCATGAGTGAAAGCCATTGCGCGAGGTGCCCAATCCAATTCCAGCTTTTGGAGGCATTGCCCATCATCACCATCAAACACTTCAATGGTCCCCCGATCCGAGTTTGGCGCGACCATCCTTGCGATTCGTTTTCCTTCTGCATCGATTGCTAAGGCATAGGTCTCACCATCGAGATCAGACCAAACATGGCTCGGCATCGCAATGTGTGCACTGTACAACTCGATTTTTCCCTGGCGATCGACCACAACACGATCACCATCTCCGCTGATCGCAGCAAAACCGATGCGGCCGATTTCCAGCTTGGCGACGGACGCAAGATCGTCGGCTCGATGCCAATGAACAGGCGTGTCGCTGTAGAAATTAACCGAGACAATTGAACCGTCCTTGGCAGTTGTCAGAATGTCAACAGGGCTCGGCAAAGTCGCTTTCGCGATTTGTTGGTTCATCAGCGAATCCAATAGCCCGTATTCCCATCCGCGAAAGGCACGATCGGTAAGTCGAAGCAAGGCGTTCACTTGCGTCAACTTACCTTCGTTCCAAAATTGGTTCGCTAGCGTCATGCTGTTTCGGTACGTCGTCTTTTCGGCTCGCAGATTCGCTGCGTCGGATTCGGCCTTGGCCAGTTTCGTTTCTTCAAGCGACCGCTGAAGTTGACTATTGTAGGCGGCGCTCGCGACCGCAATCGAAATCGCAACCATCAGTGCCACACTGAGGCAGGCTAACGATGCCAGCGCTGGATGCCTGAGGACCCATTTCCATAACCGTTCGCCCGCAGACGCAGGCCGAGCAAGAATCGGCTGACCCGATAAATACCGACCTAAGTCGTTCGCGAGGTCAAGCGCCGAATCGTAACGTCGCACTGCATCCTTTTCCAGACACTTTAGGCAAATCGTTTCTAGGTCTTTGTTGACTTCGTTGTTCAATTGAGCCGGTGGCACAACGTCCTTGGTCAACAATTGCATGATTGTGCCCATCGTTGAAGCTGCCTGAAACGGCGGTCGTCCGGTAAGGCATGTGTAGAGCACGGCACCGATGGCATAAACATCGCTGCGCGCATTAACCGAGTCCCGCTTGCCCATGGCTTGTTCGGGCGGCATATAGGACGGAGTTCCAACGGCTTGCCCCTCCTTGGTCAAGTCTGACTGATTGTCGGCGACTTTGGCCAACCCAAAATCGGTAATAAGCGGTTCACCGTTAATATCCAGCAGAATGTTACCGGGCTTAAGGTCGCGATGTATCACCTTTCGCTCGTGGGCAAAATGAATTGCACCGGCAACTGTTCGCACGAGTTCCGCCGCCTCTCGAGATGCCAGAGGAGATCTGGCTAGTTTTTGGGCTAACGTTCCTCCTTCCACGAGTTTCATCGTAAAGAATGGCTCGCCATTGAATTCACCCACGTCATAAACAGGAACGATGTTAGGGTGGTCTAGTTTGGCCGCGGTTTTAACTTCCGCTTGAAATCGCTCGAACTCCTTTCGGTCAGCGATACGGGACCGTATCAACTTGAGAGCGACGATTCGATCGGCTTTTATCTGTCTTGCAAGGTAAACGACTCCCATTCCACCGCTGGCGATCTCGTTAAGAAGTTCGTAGCCGCCTACCAGTCGTCGCTCAAACGCGTTGGCAACGGTTGGCAAACTCATCTCCGTATCGCTCGCATTGGTCAATGCAGCCGGCGTCTCAACCTTCTCTCGCAACCGTTGCTGGGTGTTCTGCACGATGAATCAAATCGAAAGTGAGAGGCGGGGCGTGAAGTATGCCCCTATCACATGAGCGGCTAATTCTAGTTGAATGCATCGGGTAGGAAAACGTGTTCTCGGGTTGTCCTGAAAAAAAATGAGAGACTGCTGTAACGCTCGAACGCTTACTACTGAGCGGGGAAGTCCGATTCGTAGCTCACGGTCGTACCCTATTAATAGCAATCGATTATCTGAACATGCCGGACCACACGTCAAATCTTCACAAACGAACCATTACCCGCTCGATTCGCCGGGCGCGTCGACGGATGTTGTTGGAAACCCTTGAGCAACGTTACTTGCTCGCTGGCGACGCATCTTCGAGAAGTCAGCAAGCAATAGGGGATGTGGATGGCAATGGTGCGGTCACGGCTCAGGACGCGCTGGCGATCATTTACCACCTCAATGTCCAGCAGTCTTCCCGAGAAAGCGGCGAAACGGGAGCCCTTCTAAACGCGAATGAATTATCGACCAGCAGCGTCGCTCAACAGAAACTCGATGTCAATGGCGATGGCAAGGTTACCGCCGCTGACGCGCTGAATGTAATCAACTTTTTAAATCTCCAGCAGTTCGCTGCTGCGACGACTTCGGGCGAGGCTGAAGCGACCATGTTCACGGTGAACTCGACGGCTGACACAGGCCCAGGTTCACTCCGACAAGCGATCCTAGACGCGAATGCATCGACATCCGATGCTATGATTCAATTTGCCATTCCTACAAGCGACACTGCTTTTGTGGATGTCGATTCGAGTCTTTTAGGCGGTGATGCGGCCGCAGACGTGTTTCGCATTCGACCGTTAGGGCCGCTACCGGCGATTCAGAACGTTCACGGTCAATCGATCACAATTGACGGCGGTTCACAGTCCGCTTCATCTGGAAACACCAATCCGCTTGGCCCTGAAATCGAAATCGACGGTGCGCTCGCGGGTGTCGCTGTCAATGGTTTAGTATTGGACTCCGATGAGATTGAAGTTCGCGGGCTGAACATCAATCAATTTACCGGACGTGGTATCTTGATTCGTGCCAACTCGGCGACGATAGTGGGCAATTATCTCGGTACCGATCCGACGGGGACCATCCGTCAGATGAACGAGTCTGGCGTTGAGGTCGCGTCGGGCAGCAATCATACGATTGGCGGGATGTCGCCAGCCGATCGAAACATTCTTTCCGGTAACTTGGGCAATGGGCTATTGGTTCAACCGCCGGTTAGCGACCTCACCGTGATCAATAACTTTATCGGCGTGAATGCGTCCGGCAACCTTGCGCTGCCGAACGGTATTGTCGGTGGCGAATCGCAGGGCATTCGTCTCAACGGTGGCGGAACCAACATCATCATCGGCAAGCCCGGAGCCGGTAACGTGATCTCAGGCAATTTATCGCGAGGCATTGGCGATGTGGGTGCTTCGAACGTCACCATTCAAAGCAACTTCATCGGCACCGACCACACCGGATCGTTTGCGATTCCCAACGCAAAAGATGGCATTGGATTTTCTCTCGTCAGCAACTTGTTGATCGGAGGTGATCAGCCCAACGAAGGAAATGTAATCTCCGGCAATGGCGATCTGGGAATCGCATTACAAGGCGATAACATTCGAATTCTCGGAAACCACATTGGTACCAACGCCGATGGCACTTTGACACTCGCCAATCGGCTAGAAGGAATTCTCGTCGGAGAATCGCATGACGTTACGATTGGCGGCGCTGCGAATGGCCAGGGCAATCTCATTTCCGGCAACGGGAAATCCGGAATCATTATCTATCCTTCCAATCGAGTCACCGTATCAGGCAACAAGATTGGCACCAACGCAACCGGTTCGACGGCGATTGGAAACGGCGAACACGGAATCCTCGTCACACCAGGCTCTAGCGATATTACGATTGGTGGCGACTCGCCCGCCGCTGGAAACCTTGTCTCTGGAAACTTAACACGCAGCGGTATTTTCTCATGGGATGGGCTTCAGCACACCATCGCAAACAACTTCGTCGGAACCGATATCACGGGCTTGCTACCGATTCCTAACAACGGCACTGGAATCGAGGTCCAAGAAGGCATCCTTGTCAATGTGCATCAGAATCTTGTTTCCGGAAATCAAGACAACGGCATCGAGATTCGAGACACGGCACCACTCTCAGCGATCGAGTTTCACCATTCGATCGGTGGCAACGGCCAATATTTCGTGCTATCGCCGCAACTGTTTTGGGATGACGCAGAAGCTCTCGCGGTCCTATACGGCGGTCACTTAGCGGATATCGCAAACGAAGTGGAGAACGAGTTTCTCCGAGAAACGTTTGGTGGTGAACACTGGATTGGACTGAACGACGAAGCGGTCGAAAACAGTTTCGTTTGGTCTTCGGGACTGCCTTATGACCCTGCCGTCTTCACCAAATTCGATGGGATAGAACCTAATGGTGGAACGAACGAAAACCATGTAGAAATGCGTCCGACTGGACATTGGAATGATCTTCCAGATCGCGCCCGCCGTCGAGCCATCCTGGAGTTTCCCTCAGCTACGGAAGCACTCATTTTTATAGCCGATGTGGCGGGCGTGACCGTCGCTGAAAACCAAATAGGCCTGGGAAGCGATGGCAGCACTCTGCTTGGTAACCAGAATGATGGTGTCGTAGTACAAAACTCGAGCCGCGTCACGATCCAGGACAATGCGGTTGCGAACAACGGTGACAACGGTGTTGCCGTCACCAGTGGTTCAACGCAAGTTACGGTCGCGAACAATTCATTTTTCAATAACGCTCTTCTGGGGATCGACCTCGGTGACAATGGTGTCACAGCAAATGATGTTGGCGATGCCGACACCGGCCCCAATGGTTTGCAAAACTTTCCCGTGCTTACTTTCAGTGGCGGCGTGTACACTGGCACCCTCAATAGTCAAGCGAACAAGACCTACAAAATAGAAGTCTTCCACGACACCGCAAGCAGTCCCACTGCGGCCCAAGGCAAGACACGGATTCACACCGAGACGGTCACGACCGATGCCGCTGGCAACGCTAGCTTTACGATTCCAACAGCAGTCGTTCCCAGCGCGGGTCAGATCACCGCAACTGCAACTTCTGACGATGGCAGTACCTCGGAATTCAGCGGCTCCTTAATAATCGGGGCGAGGGCCGAAGTATCCATCGATAGCGTTGTGATCAACAGCGGCGGAAACCTCTCCCTCGGAGCAACGGTTCCAGGATCAATCGTCGATCGAATGGTTGTGGTTACCAATCGAGGCACCGCGAACCTCACGTTACAACCGGCGACGACCACCGGCTCTTTCACGGTTGTGACCAACTTTACGGCTGGCCAAATCGTAGCTCCTGGGGCCTCTGCGTCGATTACCGTTCGCAACACCGAATCCACAGCGGGTACCTATTTGGGAATGCTAAGCATCGCTACGTCGGACCCCGTGAACGAAAATGCCAATTTTCTGCTGGGCATATCACTCGTCGACGGTTTGAATTTGGTGAAGGACATCAATGCAGGTCCAGCCAGTTCAACCGCGAGACAGTTGACGGTCGTTGGTGACAAGTTAGTCCTGCGTGCATTCCAAGCGGATACAGGTAGCGAGCTATGGACCAGTGATCTAACCAGCGCGGGGACCGTGATCGTGAAAGACATTCAACCCGGAAGCAATTCGTCGGCACCGCTGGGTTTGGTCGCGAGAGGTAAAGATGTTTTCTTCACGGCTGACGATGGTGTGAACGGAGACGAATTATGGAAGAGCGATGGCACAGCGGCGAATACCATTCAGTTGCTAGATATTGATCCAACGAATTCAAATGGCGTGGATTCTGAACTTTTCGTTTCATCCGGCGGTACGCTCTTTTTCTCGGCAGGAAATGCAGGGACGGGTTTCGAACTGTGGCGCTCGGACGGAACCGCTGCGGGAACTTCGCTACTTAAAGACATCAACGTTGGCACGGAAAGTAGCTTCCCGTACAGCTTCGCGGAATATAACGGAAAGGTTTACTTCGCGGGCGAAACTGCAGACGCTGGTGCAGAGCTTTGGACTACGGATGGAACCGCTGACGGTACGGTGCTCGTGAAAGACATCGTGCCTGGGACAGTTGACAGTTTTGCAACTCCACTCGGTGTTGCCGATGGCAAGTTGTTCTTCAGTACGTTCATTAATGATGGAGAACTTTGGACGACCGATGGTACAAGCACGGGAACAGTTAAGATCGCCGATGTTGAGGTCAATGACTTTATTGGAGTGATCAACAACCAGATCTTCTTCTCGGGATACAGCGCAGCAAGCGGTTACGAACTGTGGAAATCCGATGGAACCGCAGCAGGCACATCCCAAGTCGTCGATATTTTTCCCGGAGCGGATAGTGGAATGGATGGTGCTGGTGCCACCGTAACATTCAATAACAAGCTGTATTTCTATGCTGACAATGGAATCACGGGAACGGAGGTTTGGGAAACTGATGGTACGGTCGCTGGAACAAAACAGCTACTGAACCTCAATCCGCTTGGTTCGGCGGTTGGTATCACTCAACCCTTACAAGTTCTCAACGGCCAATTGGTGATCGGTGGTAACGACGGGCGTTTCGGGCAAGAATTATGGACGTTTGATCTTCGCTTGCCGGATACCACATCCCCAACGAGCCACGTGAGTGCTTTGCCTGCGCGACTAGAGTCTAAATCCATCACGATCTCGGTTGTTGGCAACGATCCCGTTGCGCCGGGGCCAACTCAAGTTGTTTCCGGTGTGAAGGAGTACGATCTCTTCGTTGCGACTGGCGGAGGCGCTTATGTCAAGTTCGCGACAGTTCCCGCCACGAATCCGACGACGACATTCGAAGGCCAAAGCAATACCACGTATTTCTTTCGCAGCATCGCACGCGATCATGCCGGGAATATTGAATCGAAATCGCTGATCGTTGAAGCCCAGACCTATGTGCCGGATTTAGACCCACCCAGTTCTTCTGTGACACAAGTCAACTCCGCTTCGCCTGACTTCGTGGTTTCATTCAGCGGCAGTGACATCGGCGGCTCAAGAATAAGTTCGTTTCAAATCTTGGTGTCGATCGATGGCGCAGCACCCGTTGAAATTGCAACCGTCCAAGGTGGAACACCCAATGCACTTGGTGTCCAAGGTGGCAGTGTGAGTTATCGAGCGTTAGCGGATAATGTTGCTCATACGTACCGATTCTTCACCGTTGCAACGGACAAAAATGGTAAGGTTGAGCCAACACCTGCAACTGGCGACGTCGTGGTCAATGCGACATTCGCGGCACCATCCAGTTTGAATGCGGTCGGATTGGATGTGCAGCGTGGCCAAAGTCAGCGGTCTTTCATTCGAAACGTTGATATCCCGTTCAATTCGCAAACGGGACTGCAGGCACTTCTCGATACACTCAATGACGCTGACGAAATCAACAATCGCATTCGCCTGACTCGCTTTGCAGTGGATGGGTCAGGGTCTGGAACAGCTATCTCACTCTCTGGCAAGGCAACGCGTTCTGGTAGCATGTTATCGCTCAATTTTGGTGCATCGGGAATCGGCGGAGATCGGCTTTCCAATGCTGGCAACGGTTATTTTCGCATCTCGATCGATGAAGACGGTAACGGTACCTTCGATCGCGATCTGCACTTCTATCGATTGTTCGGTGACACCAATGGCGACCGCGCCGTGAACAGTTTGGATGTCAATGACATCGCACGAGCAATTTCATTGCGATCGACCGACCCTAATTTTGATATTGATGGTAGCGGTAAATTAGACTTGCGCGATCGGACGGCAACACAGAAAGAGACGCAGCTTCCCGCTGCAATTCGAACGATTTCTAGTTCACTTGCATTAGACGACTGAGTATTGAATCAACATGATGAGACATCTCGTAACGCTACTGATGAGTTTGGCGATTCTGGTTGTGTGCCAGAGTTCAGCCGAGGCAACATTGAATGTTCGCGTCCTCGACACGACCATACCGGTAGGATCGACCGGGACAATCGATGTCGAGATTTCCGGCACGAGTGATCTTGTGGCATCGTTTTCGTTGGAACTACGGATATCACCGGTTGGAGCAGTCGGAAGCAGTTTGCAATTCACAAATCCTCAAACGGAGAGCTATCGCGATGACATGCGCTATCTGTTTGTGGGAGACAGCGGTAATTTTATTGGCGGATTTGACCCGCGTTTCGTCACCAATACAACACTCCAGAACGACACTTTTCTAGATAATGATTCCACAAACAGCCTAGCCGATGTGACAGTGACAACGCCGATGCTTCTAGCGAGATTGAACTTGTCGAGTGTGTTGCCGTTCGGCACCGACCCCACGACCGTTCTTGGGGACACGTTTTTGGTGAGTGTCGTGCAAACGCCAGGCACGACGGAGTTTCTCGATGCGATGGGTGCGAGCGTTGCGTTTACGGCATTCGATGGCACTGCGAATTTAGGGGCAACGGCAGTTCCAGAGCCATCGTCCATTGGGCTCTTAGCAGCTGGCCTAGGCGCTGCGGCCTACTATCGTCGACGCAGTGCGCGACTATCGTGAGTGGACTAAAGGAGCGTCAGACATGGAACGAGTTTATGAGCGTATGGCGGCCGCGAACAGTCGTAGCGGCAGTTCTTTGCGCAATCATCATCGTCGGTGTCCAAACGACATCTCTTTTGATGACAGAGCGATATCGCTTCGCCGCATTATTTCTGCTGATCACTCTTGCTTGGCTATTTGCTCACCGACGATTGTTGGGACCTGTGAGGCGATGTCGAACGTTTAGCCAACGATTTGTTTGGTTCCCTGGCTATCTGCTGTCGATCGGGCTCATCTTAGGGATACTCGGAACCGCAATGACATCTCTGCCACTGCTAGCGCTTGGATGTGTTTACGGATTGGGTTGGCTCTTAGCAAGACGGTGCGATAACGCCAATTGGCCAACGATTGCAAAATTGTGGATCCCTTTACATTTGTTTTGCGTCTCGACGGAATTTGATGGGACTCGCATCGGAGCACTGCAATCGATGGCGAGCCGACAACTTGACGTGTGGGGCATACTGCACCGAATTGAAGGGGATCGACTACTGTTAATCGATCGAGTTGACGAGATTGGCCTGGATACCAACGTCATTCTTTCCGACTACGCGATTGTGGGACTGACGCTGTGTGTTTTGTTGGCTATTCGTAGTCCAGCTTTATTGATGAGCATTGCGATGACAATCGCAGTTTTAATAAGCGGTACACTTGTCGAACAGCGCATTTTGCTCGCCGGACTCTATGCGTGCTGCGATTGGAATCTCGTCGCATTTGAATCGGAAATCGCTTTCCAGAGTGCCGCTTTCCTATCCTCAGCAAGTCTTGTTGCCAGCATTTCGACACTTTTTTGGCTTGCCCTGAGTCCTATCACATTCCGCGAAAACGGAACAGTGAAAGGTGGCAGGCTGTCCAGAATGTGGAACCGATTCTCCAGAACTCAACCTTGCGAGTTGATGACGGGACGAGAAAGTTGCTTAACATTTGCATGTCTTGCACATGAGCCCATGAACTTTGGTTCATTTCGACGATTTCTGTTCGAATACTTTCGCTCCAGAAGTTGGAGATTGTTGATTTCGGCAGTGCCAGGATCCGCCACTCTCTTGTGGTTGATGGTGATGTCACCTGACGTTTTAGACAGGCAGGATCCAACAGAAATTGCTAATAAATATGGATTGGCGTTTTCGAATGCGGTAGCGAAACGTGATTTGGACAAGGCGCAACCTCTTTTAGAACGACTACGCGAATTGTCGTTTGACGTGACTTCCTCTGAGCTAAAGATGGCAGACGCAATGCTCTCTGCTGGAATGGCGCACAAAGGCGCTCAGATAGCTGAAGAGTTGATCCGACTTCAACCTGAGAATGTCGCTGCACAACTTTGGCTTGCACGCTATCACCTTTCATTATCAGCCTACGAATCTGACCAATCGATCGTACGCTTGGATACACTGACTGGTGCATCGTCGCTAGCTGCACTTCAACATCTCGAAAAAGTTGTCGAGAGTCGCCAGGCAAGCAGCGAGACTGTCGCAGTTTACTCGATACTCCTCTACCAATATGGCCAACGGTCGCGTGCTGCGACGATTCTTGCCTCCGCCCACGGTGAGGATACTGATGCAACACTGAAGCTTGCTAAACTGCAATTTCAAATGGGTTTTGCTGCAGACGCACGTATGCGAGCGATGCAGTTGGTGCGTTCAAGATCAATCACATGCGATTCGAAGCTGTCGAGCGGTGATGCATTCGTATTCGCGGAGGCATTGACTCTGGCTGGACAGTGGGACGAGGCTGCGCTATTGCTTGAACGGAATTTGGAACGTTATCCTCAAGACCAAGCAATCTCCGCTGCACTCGTGCAAGTTTGGCTGCGATTGGCCAGCGACACGGCGATCATGAATGAACGTACCGAAAGTCAATCAAATCGTCTCTCGTTGCTGAGAAAGATAGGGCAAATGGCTCCACTCAATGGCGATTATCAGTGCCTACTTGCGAGATTGGCATTTGCTGCTGATCAAGAAATCAGTCCAGGTTTGCAGCGTTACTGCCAAGAAACGCTGAAACAGGCAATGGAGGCAGATGAAATTCAACCGGAGACGTTTGTCATCATAGGAACGGGCGTCGCGAGAGACGGCAAAATGTTATTGGCCAAACAGTTTTTTATGAAAGCCTATGTTGGTGGTAATCGAACATCAGCTCTCTTAAATAATCTTGCCTGGATACTTTTCCAAGAAAATGACGCGAATCTTCAACAGGCACTCAAGTTAGCGGACCAAGCGATTGCTGCTGACCCGAGATCGAGAGACGCCAGGCTCACTCGCGCGGATATTTTGTATCGCATTGGACGTTTCGCTGAAGCAATTGTTGACCTCGAACACGTGCACCGACGACACGAGGGCGACGCAGAGGTTGTTTCGCGGTTGGCCAAGTGTTACCAAGCGGTGGGTGAAAAAGAGTTAGCGTCGAGATTTCGTCGCCTCTTAACTCCGTCCCTTATGTGAGTTGCATCTCGAACATCGTTCATCACGTCCCGACGCCTGCACTAGGCGATTGTGAGTCGTCAACCATCAGGCCAGTCTGAGTTGTCCACCAAGCTTCAATAATGCCGTGTTCTTTCGAACGCGGATACCGCCCAACGGGTAGGGGACGGGAAGCGAAGCTCTGAGAGCTTTACGAATGCTTTTCCGCGAATGCCCTAGTCGCGGCAAGCCAATTCCAGTTGGGAAAGTCCATCGACGGCCAGACGTCTGGCGATCTATTAGTTTAGAATAAACAGTGCGCAAATCTTGTGCCGATCACTTTTGCCATCGTTCCGTTTTCTTTCGCGGCAGGTTCAACCCGCGGCAGCTTCCGCCGCCCACTGACGATCGCCTTCGGATAGCCGTGACAGCGGGACTTCGACAGTCTTCCCATCGAGCCGCTTCAGCGTGACCTTGTCACCACTGAGGCTGACGAACGTTGCCTGAAATGCGTTGGTGCCGGTCGAATCCATCACGATTCGAGGCCGGGCAGCGGGATCAACAATCAAGATTTGCTTCGACTTGAAAAGCGTCTGGCTTCGACGGAGGTCAACTTCAAGGTTTTTCTCTTCAGTGGGCAGCAACTTGATTGCGGCTTCGACGGTTGTCGTTGCTTGATCGAAATCCCCGGCGGCAGCGTAGGCAGCGGCCAGAGCTTAGTGGACTTCGGCCCGTTCACCGCCCCAGCAGGCGTGATAGTCTGAGCTATCAACCAAATCGACGGCCTTTTTTGGCAGCCGTAACGGCGGCATTTCCATTGCGAATAGTTTCATCCGAGCAGGTCGCGAGCGTCCATTCCTTAGCATTCCATGGTTGGGGACTGATTGGATCGATCAGAGCAGCCAAGTCAAACTCAGCGAACGCCTTGGCGTTCTCTTTGCTATTGATCAATTCATGGCTGCGACAAACAATCGTATTGGCGTTCTTCGCCTGCGGATCGAGGTTCACAACCACCAGCTTTGAATTGAGAGCCGCTCGGTACAACGCGTCCAATGGAGGCGCTTGATTACACACTTGCATTGGCTGAGGTGCGCCCACTGGTTGAGGTGCGCCCACCGGACTGGAGGCGGGCATTTGAGAGCAGACATACTGAATGGCGGCTGGCCGCGATTCTTTATGCAACATTTTGCGAACGGCTTCAAGGTTAGCGACGGGATGACCAGAAACCGTTGAAAACGAAATCATCTGGTCGGGCACAGGATACTTAATGGGCTGCATGCGAGCGACCCGAACCTCTCCTGCTCTAGTTTCCATTGCATACTTCTGGATAGTGTCGGTTATTGTGCGTGTGTCCGTTTTCCCGTCGACCGTTACCGTATAGGCTACCTTAATTTCTTCCGTGTAGGGGGATTTGGGCGACATATTCCCTTGTCTCAGTCGCTTCGACCAATTTGAACTCCGTCACCAAAAACTGTCCGTCTTTGACTCCTACTCTCCCAAGCTGAAGGGGAACCATGGGTGCTTCGTCCTCTGCATTTTGGGCGAAAGACGTGCCTGAAGAACCAACAAACGGCAACAGCAAACAAAATAGCTATCGTAAGGTGCACATGAGTTTTTCAACCAGCTTTCCGATGGGAGCGAACAGGCTGCCGAAGAACTGTGGCAACACATTTCCACGCGACTGCATGAGTTTGCGCTTCAGAATCTCGATGCAAAGACTCGGCGGCGCTACAACGAAAGCGACGCGGCGAACAGTGCCTTTCACAGTCTCTGCCGCGGCCTAGCCGATGGCCGCATCGAAGCCGAGAATCGCGATGCATTATGGGGCCTGCTGGCTGTCATCACGTCCCGAAAAATCTCCGCACAACGGCGAAATCAGAATCGCCAGAAACGAGGCGGAGGAACCGTACGTGGCGAGTCAGGCTTCGGGGAAGCTGGGATCGACGCGATCGGTTGCAAACAACAGACGCCTGATATGCTGGCGGAAGTCTCCGAAAGTTGCAAGCAACTGCTCAATGCGATTCCCGATGAAACGATGAAGACGATCGTGTTGCTTAAATTTCAGGGAGCCACGAAAGGAGAAGTTGCCAACGAATTGAAGTGCACGGAGCGAACCGTCGAACGAAAACTGGATCGAATCCGGCGCATTTGGGTCGAGGCGGGACTGCATGACGGCGAGCGGTGATACGAGTGGGCAAAAAAATGGATGGGCAAAAATTTAAGACAGACGAATTCGAGGAACAGCTTGCATGTCGAGGATTAATTTCTTTGCCCACACATTTTTTTGCCCATTTCCGTTGTCTTGTCGGTGTAATCCACTGTTTGCCCATTTGAAGATCGTGAGAACTCCATTTTTCTGCCCCTGCATTTTGTTGCCCCATGCAGACGGAGTTCGGCAAGGTCGTCGGCACGGTTCAATACATGTCGCCAGAACAGGCCGAACTGAAGGGGCCGAATGCTGAGGATATTGACACGCGGACGGATGTCTATTCGCTCGGCGTCATGTTGTATGAGTTGCTGACTGGCTCAACTCCCCTGGATAAAGAAACGCTGCGTCGAAACGCTCTGCTAAAGATTCTTGAACTCATCCGAGAAGAAGACCCACCTCGCCCCAGCAACCGCTTGAGTTCCTCATCGGGCGAAGTGAATACATCAGTCAGCGACCTGCGAAGACTGCATCCGGCCAGACTGCAGCAGCTTCTGCGAGGCGGACTCGACTGGGTTGTGATGAAGGCCCTGGAGAAGAATCGGGGCCGCAGATATCAAACCGCGAATGATCTGGGCCAGGACCTGTCCAACTATCTGACGGGCGAAACAGTTTCCGCCAAGCCACCTTCGACGTGGTATCAAGTTCAGAAATTTTCCCGCCGTAATCGTGGACTGGTTGCCGCCATGCTTGCGATTGGTGTGGCACTCATTGCTGGAATCGCCGGCACAAGTTATGGGCTGTATCGTGCGAACGAGAAAACGAAACTCGCTGAAGAAAAAACCACCGAAGCAATCGAAGAACGATTCAAGGCAGAAGCCAGCGAACGAGTGGCGTTCGAGGAAAAGTCCATAGCGGAATCGAATGAGCGACGCGCCGGCAAGGCAGAAGAACGAGCGACTGCAGAATCATTGCGAGCGCGTGATTCTGAAGCATCCGCCAAGTTCCAGCTTGCGAACGCTCGGTAGGATGCAAATCGAGCCGGTGAGGCTCGAAATCTGCTGCACCAGATCCCTTTCGAGTACCGGGACAACTTCGAATGGCATTTTTGCACCCGGCAGATCGAAGGCAGTGACTTTACCTGTTACGGGCATTCGATGTGGGTACGATGCGTTTCGTTCAGTTCGGACGGCACACGGGTGGCCACGGGAAGCAATGATGCAACCATCAAGCTTTGGGATGCAGACACAGGTCAGGAAATTGGCACGCTGTCGCCGAACTGGGGACAAGTAAACGTGGTTGTCTTCAGCCCAGATGGAACACGCATTGCGTCAGCGGGCAGCAACAAAACCATCAAAATCCAGGATGCGCAGTCGAGAAACATAATCGCAACGCTTGATGGGCACGAGAGCTGGATCTGCGGAATCGCGTTTAGTCCCGACAACCAACGCCTTGTTTCAGGAGGCGATGACCAGTCGGTCAGAATTTGGGACATCGATTCCGGTGAAGAACTCGCAACATTAAAAGGGCATTCCGGTAGAGTGAATAGTGTTTCCTTCAGTCCCGATGGCGCCTACATTGTCTCCGCAAGCCAGGACGGTACCATCCGGTTATGGGACACCAATTCGGCGAAGGAAATCCGATCGCTGGATCCGAATGGGTTACATATTTTCGATGCGGCGTTCAGCCCTGATGGCAAACAGATCGCTTCCGCGAGTGATGACTAGATAATTCGTCTTTGGGACGTTCAATTCGGCAGCCTCATCGCGGAATTGCAAGGACATTCATCAGGAGTCATGGGGGTCGTATTCAGTCCGAATGGGACACGAATTGTTTCGACATGCTATGACGGCGCGTTAAAGCTCTGGGATACTCAATCGGGAGAGAACTTATCTCCATCTCAGCGAGTAGTCAGGTCGATGCGAATGTCGCAGGCAGTAGAGTCCACAACTTTGCTGGTGTTGCCTTCAGTCCAGAGGGCCGGCGAATCGCTGCGGGGATGGACAACGGAATCATCAAGTGCCTGGACGCACCGACAGAACATGAACTCACAATATTGAAGGGGCACACCGACACGCTGACTCAATGGACCTTCAGCGACGATGGACAGCGGATCTATTCCGTGTCCAATCAAGAAAAACTTTGCTGGGATCTGACAACGGAAAAAACAGATCCAGATGCCGACTGGACCCCACCGACCAAACTCACACAGGTTTCCCCGGACGATCGTTGGCTGATCGATGGCGATGGGAACAACCTGATTCTTGTGGATCGTGAATACAAAAACACGCCATCGGAAAAACGTTTTCGTGCGCTGAAGGCTCGATTCGATCCGGCCTGGCATCAAGTGCAGGCGACAGCCGCCACCAATGCGAAGAACTGGTACTCGGCGACTGTTCACTTAGCTTTGCTGATGAAGAACGATCCTGATCAGACGGCATTTTACGATGACCTACATTCTTCTATTCAAAATCTTAAATTGCAATTTGAGCAACAGAAACTCGACCTTGAGCCGCATCTCGCATTGGTCGTCAGAGAATCACTCAAGCTTTCACGCGGCAACGAATGGCCCAACGCCAGCTTTGAGCAACCGGAAGTCCGAAAAGGATTTTTTGAATTCCGGGAGACAATCCCAAGGTGGAAGACCACAGGGAAGTTGTTCGAGATCTGGTCGACAGGGTTTCTAGGCGTCGCGGCCCATGACGGCAACCAATTCGTGGAACTTAATGCGAACGAAGATGCAACTCTGTATCAAGTATCAACCGGGATCGAACAAGACGCAGTGATTGAATTCTCGTTTGCTCACCGCGGTCGTAACGGCGACGACACACTGAAGCTGACCATCACCGACCTGGGCCCAGACAATGCGATCGGAGGCAGCGACGACACAGTGTTATTTGCCAAGGACTACACCACCGGGAAAGTCGCCTGGGCTGTCTACCACAGCACTCCAGAACCCGCAATCGTGGCGCTGGGAAACAAATTGCGGTTCGCTTTCAGTGCGGTACCCGCAACCGGCGGACGAGGGCCTGGCACCACCGAAGGCAACTTTCTGGATGCAGCGGAATTTGGCGCTGTGGTTGCGACCGCGACACCCGAGGCAGGCGACGTGATGAATGGCGAAGTTGGTGGACGTATCAAGTAAAACTGAGTCAATCCGTTGGCATAGAAGTATGTACCAATCAGTAACCAACGCTTCGAAAACCGACACAGTTGACGGCACTGATGACGCCTATCGTGATTATGAACCGAACCAAGGACGTGCGTCAGTTAGTATGCAAGATTGGCACCAAACTGTGGAACACGGCCCGCCTTTACGTCGTCGATCCATTGCTCTAGGTCCCGCCGGGGCGAACTCCAAAATTTCTTGCATAGATCGAAATACTCCAAGACCACCTCATTTTCGCCCCGCGCAAGCAACTCCTTCGCCAATAGCATGTTTGGCCCGAACGAATTTAGCTGAGGTGAACCAGGTGTCTTACCGGCAAGAAGCAACCGCGACTTGGCCTCTTCAACGTCGCCTGTGGAAAGGGAAATCCGGCCAAGAATTAGATTCCCATGATGTATCTGATTGCCGCGATTCCATCCTGCGGTGTCATCGTTAAGCATTTTTTGGGCATAATTCTTCGCGTCGTCGATCAGACCCGCTTCAAGCCCGGCCTTTGCTAAGTCTGACAGAAGGGCATTTTGCTGCATCGGATCAGAATGACCGAATGCTAACTCAAATCGACGAAATGCCTTCTTGGCGTTCGCTTCTCGTTCTGGACCCATGGGAAGTGAGGTCAATCCAAGCATGTAGAGCCGACCGAGTGACTCAGGCCATTCGGGATCGTTTGGTGCGAGCATTTGCCCTTTATGCAAGAGATCTTCCGATGTGTCGCGATCATGTAACAAAAAGAACTTGGATGCGTTTCGAAGTGCAGCTAGGTTGTCGGGCGACTGTTTGATGACACGTAGCCACGCTTGCTTTGTAATTTCGTATTCATCGCGTTCGAGCACTTTGTTGAGCTGGGCGTAGGGAAGCCCAAGCACCTCCGTTTCGGGAGAATTTTCAATCAACCACGCAACGTGACGTCGTTTTGCGGCCGTCGCATCGGGATCTTGCCGTCCCTTGATGAAGTAGTAACCAAGGAGCATCGTTCGAGATTCGACGTCACTTGGATTCTCCGCAACATCCTTTTCGAGCGAAGTCTTTTCGGCCAACGACAGTTGTCCCCCAACCCTCGCTAAACGGTGAGCATCGGCGGCCAAAGTAACGCTTCCTGAAACGATAAAAAACAACAGCACATAGGGAAAAGGACAGTCTGTAACGGATCGCATGGTTCGAAGCCTTAATCTTGGAATCGTCTAACTTTCGACACTAAGAATATCAGGTCGCACCGCCAAGATGTGCGGAAATCACTCGGGTTTCGAACCTGCTCTGGCCTCACCGACCGGTGCAGCTCCGCGTGTCCCAATATCTATCGAAAGTTGGACAAACTTTTACAGCCAATCGCCTCCGACGTCATCTTCTTTACACTAGCGGAGGAGTGCGATGTTGCATGCGGTGCAGCGGTCACATAGCTAGCAAAATTCGTCTTGACGCCGATGTCCGCTTTTAGAAAGCTCCGCTCTTAGACCCTGTTTTAGCGAAATCAAAGCGAACCTTTTAAGCTGCGAGTGCATCATGTCGCATAATCCCGCCCAGTTTGAAACCTGCCTGAATGACATTCGATCCGCGCTGATGGGTGTCCAAGGTTGGCTTACTGATCGCGAAGTTGAATTCCTCGCTCTCGCGGCAGCATTTCCTACGGCATCGGGCGAAATCCTTGAACTTGGATCCTATCAAGGTAAGTCAACGATTGTGCTGGCAAAGGCGGCTCAAATTGCTGACGGTGCGAAGCTGACAACCGTCGATCCGATGCTGCAGCCACAACTGCACCCAAACTTGCAGCGAGCGGGCGTGGACAAATATGTGCGAACTGTGACGGACACGTCAACAAGACTAATCGAGTCTTGGTCACAGCCGCTACGATTGTTTTGGCTCGATGGAGCAAACGATGTCGAGACGGTTACTCAAGATGTTGTCGGTTTCCTGCCTTACTTGGCTGATGGTGGCGTGATCGCATTTCATGACATCCTCAATACCAGCGGCGATCGCATTCATGTGTTTATGAACGAGGTTCTTGCCTCGGAGCGTTTCGGGGCGACGGGAATCTGTGGGACAATTGGTTGGGCACAATACCATGCCGATCCCTCGATGACTCGTTCCTATGGAAAGCAAAAGCAGATGCTTTTTTCAAAGCTTGAACGATTGCTGCCGTTTTATGGAGCAGGATGCTGTCGCGATATTGTTTCGAAGACGCAATACAAAATTTTCCGCGCCATGGTGCCACACGGGCGGGTCGAAGCCGACTCGTGGACACGGCTTGTTGCTTAGCGAACCGGATTGATCAATTCGCTTGTAACAGAACCTGGGTGTGATAATTGTTGCTCGCCAATGCGGCTTCTCGTTCAAGTCGTAGCGCATCGATTTCACGTCGCAGTACTGCATTTTCCTGACGCAGTGCGTCAACTTGTGCGGTGACAAGATTGAAGCTTTCGGCAACCGGTTGCCAGAAATCTTGGCGGCGGAAATTTAATGGCTTATTCGTTTCGCCGTTGGCGAGCCTTTCGATAGCACCGCGCAGGCGAAACATGGGACCAGCGAATCGGTTGGTCAGCCGCAAGGTGTCACGCAAGAAAACCGGAACCAGCATCATCGCAACCAAGATGACTGGAATTTGTGAGGTTACGGCATATTGAATCGTCTTCGAAAACGGTAGGTCGCCAACGGTCGTGATTATCTGTATGACGACGCCCAGCAGCACCAAGCCGACGACGAATAAGACCCAGTGAATGGCGATACGGCCGCCGATCGCGTATTGGACTTCTGGATCGACGAGCAACTTACTGCGGTGTTTCATGGCTGGAGAATCTGCTAATTGGCAGATTTTGTACAAAGCTTATGTGTAAAGGCGTGTTCGTAAATGGCGTCTGTGAAACTGGCCCAGAAACTCTACTGCATGTTCCAATCGTGGGGGGGTAAAAACTCACCAGTGAGAAACGAGTTCCGAACTTCTTTGAAACCACGCGTGTTACGATCGTCAAACTCACGCGGATCCATTTTTTAGGAACGGCGTGACTGTTGAACTCGACGAAGTCACGATTGCTTGCGAGAGGCGGCGC
Source organism: Pirellulaceae bacterium (assembly GCA_041751935.1). Classification (GTDB taxonomy): domain Bacteria; phylum Planctomycetota; class Planctomycetia; order Pirellulales; family Pirellulaceae; genus JBBSJZ01. Next base: position 61,208 of record JBGSIA010000048.1, read on the forward strand.
GAGGTTTATGCCGATCTTGAGGATAAGTGCCGCCCTTACACTCACGCGAGCGAACAATGCCAATCACTGGATTCAACTCACAGCGAAAACGCTTGTTGACGATAGCCGCAATCGCAGGCGGACTGACGACGGGGACATTGTTCATTGGTTCGCAGGCCGTTGCCCAACAGCCTGAAATGATGACACGACTTGGACGGCTCACAGGTATCGGCTGGGGAGACGGATACCACACCTGCAATTCCTCCGCGAAACGATTACTGGCGGACTTGCCACCCCGATCGTATGCCAATCAGAAGTTGGTGGAGCAACCGTGTATCCAGTGTGTCGGCAACAACTCTCGCGGTGAGTTGCAGGGCGTATACTACGATCGATACGATGCAGTCGACCAGGATGCAATTCGCTACGATGGCAGAGGATGTGACCTAGATCCACAAAGTATCTCAACCGTTTGGAGTCAAAGCCATCCGAGAGTCCCGTCGATTGAGGAAATAGGTTCGCCTCCGCAAGCGCCGGGTGGCCCGCAACCAATGTTCGCTCCGCCACTGGGCGACCAACAGCGTTTCGACAGCATGCGGCTATCCGTTCCGACTCCTGCGGAAGTACAACAGGAACCCGACGAACCTGCGCCAAGAAACATACCGTCACCTGAGCGACTACCTAAGGCGAACAAAACAGAAACAAGCCTGCTGAAAGCAAAACAGGACCAAGATATTAGCGAATTTGAATTGCCCAAGCCGATGCGAATTCCACCTCCGGAGTCGGAGCCGAGTCTGGCTCCATCGCTGGAGGAAATTCAATCGCCAAGTCCCAGCGATTTGCCGCAACGTATCCCGCCGGACGTCGTGCCGTCGGTACCAAGTCGACTACCGAGCGATGATTCCTCTTTTAGCAGGCCGCGGAGCCAGTCATTGATTGAACGATCGCCGCAAGTTGCTGCGACAACGGACTGGTTGATCATTCGTCAACCGAAATAGCCCCGCTTCGCGCGCAGCGTTTTTTGGCGATGATATGTAGCACGTGGCCCGCCAGTAGGGTTCACGAAGAAATTTATAGAGTCTTAGAGCGAAAACGAGCGATGCAGCGGACCTTAGTGCTATTGAAGCCTGATTGTATACAGCGACGATTGATCGGTGAATTGATCTCACGTTTTGAGACGAAAGGGCTCAATATCGTTGCGATGAAATTGTTGCAGGTTACTCCGGAGTTGTCAAAAAAACACTACGCCGAGCACGTTTCGAAACCATTTTATCCGAGCTTGGAGTCGTTCATCACTTCCTCGCCGGTTGTCGCAATGGCACTCGAAGGGCTGGAAGCGATCAACGTTGTCCGCGAGATGCTCGGTGCAACCAACGGACTGAAGGCGGCCGCTGGCACGATTCGCGGTGATTACAGCAGCAGTCGACAAATGAACCTTGTTCACGCCAGCGATAGCGAGGAGTCGGCCAAACGCGAGCTGGAGCTTTATTTCGACAAGTCCGAGTTCTGCGAAGTATCACTACTGCTGACTCCGATGATGCGGGCCAGCGACGAATAAGCTTCTCTACCTCATGGCCTTTTTCCCGCCAAGTCGTCACAATGTACGACTTGTTAGCGGCAAATGAGATCCAGCCAGGGAGGTAGTGTTCAGGGCATGACAACGACGGAAATTCAGGTCAAGGGTGCCCGCGAACACAACCTTCGTGACGTCAACTTAAAACTCACACGCGGCGAACTGATTTGCTTCTCGGGCGTCTCAGGCAGCGGTAAATCCTCGCTCGCCTTTGATACGTTGTACGCTGAGGGTCAACGCCGTTACGTCGAGTCGCTGAGCAATTACGCTCGTCAGTTCATGGGTCAAATGCCCAAGCCAGACGTCGACTTTGTCAGCGGCTTGAGTCCGTCGATTTCAATTAGCCAAAAGTCGACCGGCAATAACCCGCGAAGCACCGTGGGTACGATCACAGAGATCTACGACTTCTTGCGTGTGCTGTTTGCGCGAGTCGGCACCGGATACTGCCCGGCGTGCCAGACGCCGATCACTGCCCAGACTCGCGACATGATCGTGACGCGGATTTTGGATCTGCCGACTGACGAAACATTGTGGATCTTGGCTCCGGTCGCGCGACGCCAGAAAGGAGAGTTTCGAGATCTCTTTGAGGACCTGCGCAAGCAAGGCTTTGTTCGCGCTCGAGTCGATGGTGAGACGATTGTGCTGTCCGAACCGCCAGCGCTCCCGCGGCAAATACGTCACGACATCGAAGCCATCATTGATCGAGTAACACCGGACTCACGCGACCGCGGACGGATCGCCGAGGCCGTTGACTTGGCCTTGAAACTCGGTGACTCGACGGCCATTGTGTCACTTTCGGAACCCAACAATAACGCTACTGGCGATTCCAAATTCGACATTCTGTACTCGTCCGCATATGCCTGTGCGTCCTGTGGAATGAGCTTCCCGCCGCCGTCGCCACAACTGTTTTCGTTCAACAGTCCGCAAGGCATGTGCCACGGCTGTGATGGACTCGGGCGGTTGTACACGTTTGTGCCCGATTTACTGATTCCTGACCAAACGCTCAGTGTCAAAACTGGCGCCGTGTCGTTGATTGGCGACTGGACCGGGATGGGACGGTATCGACGACACATTTACAAGGGCGTCGCCGATGCACTTGACGAGGCCTTCAATCTGCCCGCAGGTACGATGCTGACCAAGCCTTGGAGCAGCTTACCCGAGGAGGCTCGCCACGTCTGGTTGTGGGGCACCGACGAATCCATGCAATTCACTTGGCGTGGTGGACGCACAGCGAAAAAGTATCAAGGCAGCTTCGAAGGATTCATTCCCGAACTGCTTGAACGTTACAAGACAACTCGCAACAAGATGCAGTTGCGTAGTTTCGAAAAGTTGATGAATACACTCGATTGTCCCGATTGCCACGGGCATCGACTCAACCCGCAAGCTTCATCGGTGCGGATGACGACGGCCGCCAGTGGCTTTGACAGTGACCATGCCAGTTGCTCCTTGCCGCAGTTGTGCGAACTTTCAATCGATCGCCTAGCTCAGTTTTTTTCCGATGTTCAACTCACAGCGACCGACGCTCGGATCGCTGCCGAGGCGCTCAAGGAAATCCGCGCACGACTAGGTTTCTTGCTCGGTGTTGGACTGGAGTATTTGACGCTCGGTCGCACAGCACCCACACTCTCTGGTGGTGAATCGCAGCGCATCCGTCTGGCGGGACAAATTGGCAGCGGCCTTGTCGGCGTTCTCTATATTCTTGACGAACCATCGATCGGTTTGCATCCTCGTGATAATGACCGTCTTGTTGAAACACTGATCCGACTTCGCGACGCTGGAAACACATTGATTGTCGTCGAGCACGACGAAGACACACTGCGAGCGGCGGATACGATTGTTGATTTTGGACCGGGGCCTGGCGTCAATGGCGGGCGCATTGTGGCTACCGGAAACCTGGATGCCGTCGCAGCATCCAAGAACAGCGTTACCGGTCAATTCTTGTCCGGTCGCCGTGAAATATCAGTCCCGGAAAACCTGCGCACCATCGACCCTGTTCAGCAACTGACGATCCATGGTGCAACGTTCCATAATCTCAAGAACATTGATGTTTCGTTTCCGCTCAAGACAGTCATTTGTGTCACGGGCGTATCCGGAAGCGGCAAGAGTTCGCTTGTTGGCGGCATCCTCGAACCCGTACTTCGTCGCGATCTGAACGGCGGCGAGTGTGTTCCTGGCGACCACGTTTCGATCTCGGGTCTAGAACATCTGGACAAAACCATTGCCATCGACCAATCGCCGATCGGTCGTACGCCACGTAGCAACCCGGCGACTTATGTAAAAGTCTTTGATGAGATTCGCAATTTGTTTGCGAAACTGCCGGAAGCAAAGACGCGCGGTTATACGTCCAGCCGCTTCAGCTTCAATGTTGACGGTGGACGGTGTGCTGCATGCGACGGTAACGGCGCTAACAAACTTGAAATGGATTTTCTTGCCGATATCTGGGTCACGTGTCCGGTGTGTCAAGGCAAACGATATAACCGTGAAACGCTATCGGTTCAGTTCAAAGGCCATTCCATTGCCGACGTATTGGACATGGATATCTCTCAGGCACTGGCCCTCTTCAAAGACATTCCCAAGATCGCCGAGAAACTGCAAACACTCGTCGATGTGGGGCTAGAGTATCTGCATTTGGGCCAACCGTCGCCGACGCTGTCCGGGGGTGAGGCACAACGAATTAAGTTATCTCGAGAGTTGAGCAAACGCGAAACTGGACGGACACTTTATGTGCTCGACGAGCCAACAACTGGTTTGCACTTTGCAGATATCGAGTTGCTACTGAAAGTGATCCAGGGGCTTGCGGATCGTGGCAATACAATTGTGATCGTTGAGCACAATTTGGACGTGATTAAAACTTCCGACTGGGTCATCGATCTTGGTCCCGAAGGCGGCGCTGGCGGCGGAGCTGTCGTTGTGGAGGGTCGCCCCATTGAAGTTGCTAAATGCGAAGCCAGTTACACCGGCGCAGCACTCGCCCGGTTATTGAAAATCAATCGTCGTGAAGGGACGAAGAAACCAGCACGCACGACGCTTGCGCCGCCGCCCAAGTCGCGGACCCACATCGTTGTTGAAGCTGCCAGTGAGCACAATTTAAAAAGCGTCGATGTCGAGATTCCACGTGACGCAATGACCGTTTTTTGTGGTCCCAGTGGCAGTGGAAAAAGTTCATTGGCGATGGACACCATTTACGCCGAGGGCCAGCGCCGATACGTCGAATCGCTGTCGTCGTACGCACGTCAGTTCATCGGCCAAGTGCAAAAGCCTCGCGTCGAGCGTATCGAAGGCTTGTCACCGGCAATTGCTTTAGAACAAAAAAACCTCGGTCACTCACCGCGAAGTACCGTCGGTACAGTGACGGAAGTCTACGATTTCCTACGAATCTTGTTTGCGCGACTGGGAACGATGCACTGCCCCGATTGCGGCCTCCCGGTTGGTACGCAAACACCTGACCAAATCGTCGATAAAGTGATGCAACTCCAAGAGGGCACCAAAGCACTCGTGCTTGCACCGATCGAGTGTGGTGCAGGTGAAGGTTCGCTGGATACTTGGCAGTCGCTGCGTAGTACCGGATACCAACGAGTTCGGATCAACGGCACGACGGTATCGCTGGACGAAGCTGGAGCCCTTGATCCACGGCGTTCGCACGAAGTGCAAGTCGTCGTCGATCGCATTGTGATCAACTCCAGCGAACGATCTCGCATCAGCGACAGCATCGAACAAGCGTTGTCACTGGGCGTGGGGGTACTACAAGTTGCCATTGCCGACGCCGAGCGAGATGAAGTCACCTGGGAAACAACCACACACAGCCAGCATCTCGTATGTGGCTCGTGTGGTCGTTCCTTCGTCCAGCTTTCACCACACCATTTCTCCTTCAATTCCGCGGTCGGTTGGTGCCCACAGTGCGAAGGATTGGGCACACAAACGGGTACCAATCCAGCGGCGCTCTTGTCCTCACCGGAGACGACGCTTGCCGACGGAGCTGCACTGCTGTGGCCAAGCGTGGATAAGAATGTATCGATGTGGATGTTGCGATCATTCTCGCGTCAAACCGGCATACCGCTCGATGTGCCAATGGAATCATTGTCGGTATCGCATCGCCGGATGTTGTTCCATGGTACCGGTGCACGGTGGATTGACGTACGTTCGGATTCTACCAAGCCCGATGCTGCACCTCTGTTTCGATTTCAATTCAAAGGGTTTTATCCGGCCTTGGAGGAAGCCTCGCGACTTTCGCCGGGTTTGCGAGGCAAGCTTGAGTTGTTCGTCGACGAAATCGACTGTTCAGCATGTGATGGGTCTCGTTTGCGAGAAGACTCTGCCGCGGTGCGTTTTCGTGATTTAACGATTGCCGACATCGTCCATATGCCGCTGGATCGTCTTGCCTCAACCGTCAACGATTGGAAACTCGACACTCGCGAGAAAAAAATCGCCGGCGAATTGCTGCGAGAAGTGAAGTCGAGAGTGAAGTTCTTGCTGGACGTTGGACTGGATTACATCACGATGCACCGGGGAGCAGCGACGTTGTCTGGTGGTGAAGCTCAACGCATCCGACTGGCTGCCCAGCTCGGCAGTGGTCTTTGTGGTGTTTTGTATGTCCTTGATGAACCGACCATCGGATTGCACCCGCGAGATAATGCACGACTGCTTGGTGCGTTGCATCGATTGCGTGACCTGGGAAACACGTTGCTCGTCGTCGAGCATGATCGCGATGTAATCAGTGGCAGTGATTATCTATGTGACTTTGGCCCACGCGCCGGACGATATGGCGGACGTATCGTTGCCGAGGGACCACCGGACAACATCCAGCCCGCAAGCGAATCAGTTACCGCTGGATACCTCAACGACACTCAATCGGTGCCACTGCCACAACGCCGACGTCCCGTGCTTGACGCTCACGGTAAGCCAATGGTGAATTTCTTGTCGATCAAGGGCGCCCGCGAGAATAATTTGCGAGGTATCGACGTGGACGTTCCCTTGGGTGTCATGACAGCGATAACCGGACCGAGCGGCAGCGGCAAAAGTTCACTGATTGAGGACATTTTGTATCCAGTGCTCGCACGCAAGTTGCACCGTGCGCGAATGAAGCCCGGTCGACATGAATCAATTGAGGGCCTGCGATACGTCGACAAGGTGATTCGCGTGGATCAATCGCCTCTGGGCAACACCCCCAGCAGTAATCCCGCAACTTATACCGGCGTTTTCGATCTAGTGCGACAGGCATTCGCCGAGTTGCCCGAGTCGCAAAATCGTCGATTCACCGCACGGACTTTTTCATTCAACGTTGCCGCCGGACGCTGTGAATCTTGTGAAGGTACGGGGCAGCGTAAAATTGAAATGCACTTCTTGCCGGATGTATGGGTCACCTGTGAAGAATGCAACGGACATCGTTACCGAGACGACGTGCTCGATGTCAAGCTGCATGGTCGATCGATCGCAGACGTGTTGGACATGCAGTGCGGCGACGCGATGGAGTTGTTTGCCGATCACCCCAAAATCTCTCGTATCCTACAGACTCTTTGCGATGTTGGCCTGGAATACGTCACGCTTGGTCAATCCGCACCGACACTCTCAGGCGGTGAAGCACAACGCGTCAAGTTGGCTGCTGAACTTGCCCGGCCTGGCACGACGTCAACGCTGTACTTGCTCGATGAACCCACGACCGGATTGCACTTCAATGATATCGTTCGGCTGCTGGGAGTGATGCAACGATTGGTTGACCTGGGTAACACAATCGTGGTCATCGAACACAATTTGGAAGTGATTAAATGCGCGGACTGGATCATCGATATGGGGCCGGGAGCCGGTATTCATGGTGGCCAGTTGGTCTTTGCCGGAACACCAGAAGCACTCGCTGCCACCGCTCCCAAGAAACCAGCACGAGGTCGGAAACAAAAAACGGTTCAGTCCGAGGAATTGACTTCCGTCACAGCGCCCTACTTGGCTGATGCTATCCAGCGAACTTTGCCCGTTCCAGTCGGTCCTACTGAAATCAAAGCCGTCGTCGATCCGGCGAGATCATCGGCTGCCAGTATTCAAAGGACAACAAATGCCCAGATGGGTACAAAAGTTCAGGCGAGCACTAATCTGTCGAATGACAACTCTTCGGGGACCAACATCGTTCTCGATCCCTGGCGAGCTTTAGGGCGTCGTTGGCATTCCACGAGCAAGGGGTTTCCGAGCGGGACCGCGCCAGATTGGCCGCTGGAACTGGCCGATCAAGTGTTGACTCTGCTGCAACAAGTTGCCGGCGACGATTCGCTTGCATTTGACTCTCCAGATAAAGTGGATGTAAAGGCTCACGGGCGTGATGAACCCTGGGCTGAAGTTCGAACGAAGCGCCCCGAATCATTGATGGTGACCTTAGCCGGTCCGCCGGAAGCACTGGACTTAGACCAATTGCATGACCTGAATCTGGATGGACCAGTCGAATTTCGCGACGATACGGAAGTTCGAATTACTCTCAAACTGACACGGTCGGTGCACGGTCAAACTCAGCAACTACGGAAGTTCCTCGAAAGTCATTTTCAGAAAAGCCGAGTCATTGTTTGATGAGCGACGATGCTGTTTCGCTGTTGAGAACTGTTTTAGCAGCTCCCCAATTGCAGCAGCAGTTGGCACGCATGCCGCTGGATACCAAGACAGTTACCGTAATTGTCGATGCTGAAGCCACGTCGCTGAGTCATCCTGATTGGAGAGCGGCCGCTAGTGAAACCGAGACTGTCGATTTGCCCATCGAATCCGCGCGGCCACCGGGTTCAACGATCGCCGCAACGGATGAAGGGTTCGTGCCGTTGCGACGTGTCGGAGTGATTGGACATGGCAAGTGCCCCGACAATGACTATCGACTCGTGGGGCGACTTGGCAGCGGAGGAACCGGCATTGTTTATCAGGCTCACCAGCGAGCGATCGATCGCGAAGTAGCGATCAAGATGCTACGCGATGAGCTGGCCATCGACCCGGTGTCACGACAAAGGTTCCTTGTCGAGGCTCGTGTGATTGGTGGACTAGACCATCCCAACGTGATCGCACTGCATGAGCTATGTGTCGATGAGACCGGTGGACTGTTTTATTCAATGAAGCGAGTGGACGGTACGAGCTGGGATGAACGCATTGATTCATTGTCGCTAGCGGAAAACCTTGAAACACTCTCTCGAGTCGCTGATGCGATTCGTTATGCTCACTCCAGAGGCATCATCCATCGCGATATCAAGCCCGAGAATGTGATGCTGGGTCGATTCGGTGAAGTGCTCGTGGCCGACTGGGGTTTAGCGACAAGTCCATCCGGCGACAGAGCATTGCGGTCCGTCGATTCGACGATTGGTGGCACTCCTGCCTACATGGCCCCGGAACTAGCGATCGGTGACCCTCGTGGTATCGGTTATGCAACCGACGTTTATCTGTTGGGAGCCGTTTTGTTCCGCATTTTGACCGGTGCGCCGCCGCATCATGGTGAAAACCTATTAGCGTGCATTCATGCTGCCGCTCACAACGAGATTCGACCAACACGCGTTGAGGGCGAATTGATTGATATCGCGATGAAAGCGATGTCGACTTTGCCGTCGGATCGCTACGACAGCGTGGAAGGGTTCGTCGCTGCACTTGCTGATCAACAGCAACACGAACAAAGCGTACGACTGGTTCGACGCGCACGAAAGCGGCTGGATGCTGATGCCAATGATAACAACTACGAGAGTTTCCGCGTTGCCGATGCCCTGCTTCGTGAAGCCATCGAGATTTGGCCGGAAAATCAACGTGCTCACGAGACGATTCGCCAGTTGCAACTGGACTTTGCTCGTTCAGCCGCTGCGCAAGGTGATCTCGACCTGGCACTTTCTTTGTACGAGTCTGTTGGTGAGAACGATTGCGAAGCGGCAGCGCGAGTACGTCGTTTACGCGATGAACGAGACGAACAAGGCCGCCGCGAATCTCGTTATTCGGCTTTGTTCACGCATTCGCCCGAAGCTGGATTGTTGACGCGAATGTCGACAGGCCATATCGTCGAAGCAAACCAAATGTTTGAGCAGCTGTTGGGTTACCCCAAAGAACAAATCGTCGGCCGCCGAATCAGTGAGTTGAATATGTGGGCGTGCCCTGAACGGCGATTGTTGTTCATTGATCGCCTTAAAGCGGATGGGTTTATCGATAACTTTGAAGCTCCGTTGTTCCATCAAGACGGCACCAAGATCGCGGCCTTGATCAGCGGTCGCACGGCGCACATCGACAATGAAGACCTCATCGTTTCCACTATCCGAGACATCACTCTGCGAAAGGATGCGGAGAATGAATTAAAACGAAGCCGAAAGCGGTTGTGCGACCTCCAACGCTTAGCAGGTTTAGCTACTTGGTCCTACATTCCTAGCCGGAGTCAATGTGAATGGAGTGACGAGACGTTCGAGATTCTGGGGTTGACGCGTGACGCCGGTCCCCCGACGGTCAAACTGTATTCTGGGTTGATCCATCCAGAGGATCGTGAGCTTTTCGAAGCCACCTTATCTGCAGCAATCGACGACGGTGCTTCCTACAACTTAACGCTCCGACATCGGATGCCAAACGGAAGTTATCAGTCCTTAATTGTCCGCGGACAACCAATCTTGGACGACGCCAGTCAAACGGTGGAAGTTTACGGAGTTCTGCTTAAACCGACGTCGGCGAGTATCGTTTGATGTACAAGTACTTTGCTTCCGCCTGCGACGATTAAAATTCGGCGTTGCCTGGTGTTCGCGGAAAGGGGATCACGTCGCGAATGTTCGTCATTCCGGTGACGTATTGCACAGCACGCTCCAACCCCAGACCGAATCCAGCGTGCGGAACGGTACCAAAGCGTCGTGTGTCAATGTACCACCAATAATCTTCCTGGCGTAGTCCCGCTTCGTTCATTCGGGTTTGCAGTACATCGAGGCGTTCTTCACGTTGGCTGCCACCGATGATTTCGCCGACGCCGGGAACAAGGACGTCCATGGCGGCCACGGTCCGTCCATCGTCGCTCACTCGCATGTAAAACGGCTTGATTGTCGAGGGATAGTCCGTCAGGATCAACGGTCCTTTCACGTGTTGTTCCGTCAAGTACCGTTCATGCTCGGCCTGAAGATCCGTGCCCCAAGTCACCGGATATTCGAATTTGTGATCGCACTCGCTGAGCACTTTCACTGCTTCGGTGTAAGTCATGTGCGAGAACGGACGCTCGATAACCGAGCGAACTTGTTCAATGATTCCTTTTTGGATTCGTTCTTCAAAGAACTGCATGTCATCGCCACAAAACTCCAGACAGTCCGCAAAAATTCGCTTTAGAAATTGTTCGGCAAGCCGCATGTTGTCAGCCAAATCAAAGAACGCGGCTTCAGGCTCCACCATCCAGAATTCAGCTAAGTGGCGGCTGGTGTTACTATTTTCCGCGCGGAACGTGGGGCCGAAGGTATAAATCCGCCCCAGCGCTGTAGCGTACGATTCACCATTCAGTTGCCCGCTGACGGTTAAGTAGGCTGGTTTGCCAAAGAAGTCGAGTTCATAGTTGACGTTTTTCCCAGACGCAGCGAGTTTGTCGAGATTCAGCGTTGTGACGCGAAACATTTCGCCGGCACCTTCGCAATCACTCGCAGTGATGATCGGCGTGTGAGTGTAGATGAAACCGCTTTCGTCAAAAAAGCGATGAATCGACTGGCTAACTCGATTGCGAACACGCATCACGGCACCAATTGTGTTGGTTCGCGGACGCAAGTGAGCCCACTCGCGCAGCTTTTCCAACGTGTGTCGTTTTTTCTGCAGCGGGTATTCTTCGGTGTCGGCCCAGCCCAACACCTGCACTTCACGGGCATGCAATTCGGTCGCTTGTTCACCAGCGGGTGATGGCTTCAATTCACCAAGACAAACAACACTGCATCCAGCGGAGAGCTTTTGCACTTCAGCGGAATAGTTGGTCAGTTCAGCGGGAGCAATGACTTGCAAATTACCGAAGCAACTGCCGTCGTTGACTTCGATGAAGCTGAATCCACCTTTGCTGTCGCGACGCGTCCGTACCCAACCACGAACTTCAACATCCGGGCCGATTGATGCTTCATTTCGAGCCTGTTTGATACTGATCCACTGACTCATGATTCCGTCCGGTTGTTCACAATTTCAAGCAGTTTTTCAGAGCACGGTAATCGTCAATTTAACACGTTTTGTGTAACTGAATATCGGTCGACTGTGCAGCGATTCGGGTTAGACAAGACTATGGCGACGAGATGTGTGTCGGTCTGGGACTACGAAAGAAAAAGCCGATCACGATCGCCACGGAATAGACACCAAGAATGCTGAGGATGGCTATCGATGCCAAACCCGATTTCGCCATTTCCGATTGGATCGCGGCGTATGCTGCGATGACTGCGCCTACAACCGAGAATAGCATTAACGCGTTCCAAATCATCATGCTCGAGCCACGAGGTTTTTCGTCTCCCAAGATTCGTTTGCTGTTCATCATCAAAAAGAACGTGATGTAAGCGATCGGCAGCAGCATCATTCCAAAGCCTGAGGCAATAATTGGCAACCAAAACTTCGCGCCGCCGGACAGATAAACCCAACTGGCTCCGGCGATTCCAGCCACCAAGCATCCAATAACAAATGGCGTATTCGCTGTGGGTTGGTTCGTCATTTCGCGAAAGACATAACCATTGATCAACATCAAGATAATAATTGTCGAAAATCCCATTCCAAAGACACCTAACCCGAAGACAAGTTTGGCAACTGAAGAGCCCAACAACGGAGAAAGGGTTTCCGAGAGTTGGAACGCATCCCGCTTCACGAGTGCCGTAGCAAGTGTCTTTTCTTCTACTGGAAGGGCGGCTGCCATTTCAAGTTTTGTCTCCTCGTCGGTCGTTGTCGCAGCGGCGCCAAGCTGCTCGTTAACGCGAGCGAGTAGAGAGTCTTTTACGCTACTATAAAGGGGACTCGATTGCATCACCGTTAGGTCAGAGCTTTTCAGGTTCTCGTCAATGCGAGCGTGAAATGAGGCAGCAGCGGCAATCACGACACAGCTCGTCACCAATATGTATGGAATTGCCATCCCGGTTGCTAAATCAAATCGAGCCAAGCCACGAAATGGCTTATCCCATCCGCGACTGAGCATTGAATACGGCAGCAAGAAGGTCATGTTGATACCCACTGCCGTTGCGGCTGCAGCGATCATCACGCTCTTTTGGCTGCTAACAATTTTTTCTGACCAGAAGGCATTTGCTTCAGAGGATAAGCTCGCAGTTAGCCCCGCTAACTTGCCGGTGGGTTCACTCCACTGGTTAAAGTTGGGTACCAGGCCGGCGAACATTTCGCCAAGGTTCAGTTCGCCCTTCACCGCCAATAGAACAACCACTCCAAAGAAACAAATCACAATCATGCCGATAAGTGCTTTCAACACAATGTCGAAAAGTTTGGCAGCCGCTCCCTGTTTGAGGTTGAGCATCACGATGCCAAACGCGGCAATAAAAATAGTTGCGGTGACCACTAATTTCGCAGCATTGGAATCACCCAGTCCGGCCCCATCGGATGAACCAATTGCCAAGAGGTTGCGATCTAAAGCATCGTAACACAGACTGAACTGGGGCATGCACCAGATCATATTTGCCAAACTGGTTGCAATCAGCCACCCCCAACCTAGCGCTGGGTTTATCTCACTGTTGATTGTCTCGAACGGTCGACGTCCAGTCGATAGCGTGACATAGCTGATCGCTGACAGCATCACGACGCCCATGAAAATGGCAATCAGTTGCAGCCATAACATACTTGTCCCGCCAAGCACACCCAGGAACAGCGCGCCGGCTAACGACCCGCCACCAAGGGTGATCGCGCTCTGCAACCAACCTGGACCGGAGAGTCGAACGAATGCGCCAAGAACTTTGCCCTCGGCTTGAGCGTCAAGTAACAGTTGCCGATCGGCGAGCACCTTATCGCTGACGACCGGTACCGAATTGGAGTCATTCATCACAGGCCAACAAAAGTGAGTAAGCGGATACGAACCGAGCTATTCTAGTTCGGCGAGATAACGTTCGGCGTCCAATGCCGCCATGCAGCCTGTGCCAGCGGATGTGATCGCTTGTCGATAATAATCATCAGCAACATCGCCTGCTGCAAAAACGCCCTCAACGCTCGTATTGGTGCGAAACGCTTTTGTCCACTGGATGTAACCGCTGTCGTTCATCTTGACAGCGCCATCCAAAAACGCGGTGTTCGGCGTGTGTCCGATCGCCACGAACATTCCGCCAACGGGTAGATCGCGCTGGGAGCCATCGACCGTGCTCTTGACCTTTAGCCCGGTGACAATTTTCCCATCACCATAGATTTCGTCGACCACCGTGTTCCAGACCATTTCGATCTTGGGATGATTCAACGCCCGATCCTGCATCACTTTTGAAGCACGCATCTCATCACGACGTACGATCAAGTAAATCGTTGCAGCGTCCTTTAAATTCGCCAAATAGGTTGCTTCTTCGACGGCCGAATCGCCTCCACCGACAACCGCCAGCGGCTTGCGTCGGAAAATCGGCAATGCTCCGTCGCAAACGGCGCACGCGCTGACGCCTTTATTCTTATATGCCTCTTCGGTCGGCAATCCCAGGTAATTCGCTCGTGCTCCGGTGGCGATGATCACCGTGCGAGCAGTCACCGGTTCCCCGCCGGCAGGTTTCAAAACGTGTTTCGCAGGAACGGAAAAATCAACGCTCTCGATGTCGTCACTGATGACACGGGTACCAAAGTTGAGTGCCTGTTGTTTCATTAGCTCCATCAATTCGACGCCCTGCACCGCGTAATGCGGTTGCCCGTCGCGTTCATGTCCCACTGGCGCGGGAGGCAAATTGTAATGCCGATCCTTGTCGACAGCCGACTCGACAAACGCACGGATGTTTCCCGCAGGAAAGCCAGCATAATTCTCCACCTCGGTGGTAAATGCCAGTTGCCCCAGGGGAATCATTTCCGGTCGCACGGTGCCTTCGTAGACAACCGGGTCTAAGTTCGCTCGCGCGGCATAGATAGCGGCTGACCAACCCGCTGGACCACTACCAATGATGATTGTCTTTTCGATTTTGTCGCTCACGCTTGTGCGGCTCCGGGTTTATCGTCGCTGTATCGGAAGGAAGGATCGGCCGTGCTGCGGGAAGTCATCGCTCCATTGCCGAGCCGGGCGAGCATTATACGGAGATTTGCGATAGCGACTAAGGGCGGGTCAAAAGCATAAAGAGAGAGTAAGATTCTATCGAATGCACGTTGGACATGTTGCCCAAGCGAGTCGCTCCTAGTGATAATGGTTCAATTGCCGACTGTCTATTGACGCGTCTTGCTACTATTACTCAATCCTCAGTATTCCCACCTGACCTGATAATCCACATGAGTACGCTTTTTGTCGCTTTGGGTTCGATCGTTGGTTTTTTCGTGGCCTATTTCACATACGGTCGCTGGCTGTCCGAAAAACTGTTTAAGTTGACTGCGGACGAACCGATGCCCAGTACCATGATGCGTGATGATGTCGATTACGTTCCGACGCGGCGATCGATTGTATTCGGACACCACTTTACGAGTATTGCCGGCACAGGCCCAATCGTCGGCCCAGCGCTCGCCGTGTTTTGGGGTTGGTTGCCGGCGCTGCTGTGGGTGGTGTTTGGCTCGATTCTTATTGGTGGGGTACATGATTTGGCGGCGCTTGTGATCTCCGTTCGCAATCGTGGTCAGACGATCGGAGAGTCGGCGGGAAGATTGATTTCGCCTCGGGCAAAAATTCTGTTTTTGGTAATTTTGGCTCTCGCGCTCTCGGTCGTTCTAGCAATTTTTGGATTGGTGATCGCTACGATTTTCTCGCTTTATCCAGAGTCCGTGCTCAGCGTGTGGGTGGCGATGCCAGTCGCGATGGTGATTGGATGGTGGGTGTTTAAGCGTGGTGGCAATTTACTATGGCCATGCGTGATCGGGCTGGTGCTGTTGTACGTGTCGGTGTGGCTAGGGGCCTACTATTTGCCGATTACCCTGAACCAAGACTTCCTGGATTGGTCGCTGCCGTTTGTCGGTACCAGCATGCGAACCCCCGTAGTCGTTTGGACCTTTTTACTTCTTACTTATGCGTTCGCTGCGTCGGTATTGCCAGTTTGGTTGTTGCTCCAGCCTCGCGACTACATCAACAGTCAGCAATTGTTTGTCGCTCTCGCGCTGCTGATCGTTGGTGTTGGCGTGGCCTCGATTAGTGGTCAGGCCGACCTTCTGTCTGCGACACCAGCAATCGCCCATCAGGTTCCGGCTGATGCGCCGCCAATGTTGCCGTTTTTGTTTATTACGATCGCCTGCGGAGCTTGCAGCGGTTTCCACTGTTTGGTGAGTTCAGGTACGACGAGCAAGCAGATCGCCAAGGCCACCGATGCACTTGCCGTGGGTTACGGCGGCATGTTGATGGAAGGCATGCTTGCGGTTTTGGTGATCCTGGCATGTTGCGCTGGCGTTGGAATGGGCAAAGTAACGCGAACCGAAACGCTAGAAGGCGCGACGTATTCACGATCGACAGAGACGGGACGAGCAGCCTGGCAGGGCTATTACCGAACGGGTGTGGATGGCGATCCACAAGGCGGCTGGAAAAAACTCGGTCTGCCTCAATTGGTTGGTGCGTTCATTGATGGCGGAGCTAACTTCCTCACGGCGATTGGGATGCCATTGCGTCTTGGTATTGCCGTCATGGCAGTGCTTGTTGCCGGCTTCGCTGCGACGACGCTGGATACTGCAACTCGACTGCAGCGCTACGTGATCAGCGAGCTAGCCCTGACTGCAAAACTTCCTACCATCGCCAACAAATATGTTGCCTCGGGAATCGCCGTCGGCGTGGGTATGGCGATTGCGATTTTTGCCGGAGACACACCGGGTACTGGCGGTAAAGTGTTGTGGCCACTGTTCGGTGCCACGAACCAACTGCTCGCCGGAATGGCGCTGATGGTTGCAGTGTTCTACTTGTCTCGGCGAAGTAAACCGCTGGCGATGTTGTCGATCCCGATGTTCATGATGCTGCTTCTGCCGGCCTGGGCTATGGCTTATGACTTGATTTACAACTGGATTCCCGGCGAAGAGTACATTTTAGTCACCTTCGGCATTGGTATTCTATTACTGCAAGCCTGGATCGTGACCGAAGGGATACTCGTTTGGCGTGCAGCCCGCGGCGTGCTGGAGCCACCATTGGACGTGGTTCCAGCAGTAGTGGTCCCGGCGTCTTAGGGACTGTTTTAGAATAACTCCGCACTATTTGCGAAGCGGTAGGACGAGAGTACTCCGGATTTGTGGCATTGGAAGGCTCTTGCGCAGTTCCGCAATAGGTTGGAATCTATTTCAGCACAGTTCCTTAGTTCCATCCAGGTTTTTTGTAGCGAGGCTAGCTCCGAGAGGTTATTTACCAATTGCGTGGAGCCCGAGGCTGACGCCACCTCGAGCGGATGCATTGACCTCCGGGCCTTGGTCAATCGCAATTACGTCAGCTGTCTCCCAAGCTGTGGCAACGTTGGAAACAATCACAATGAAAAACCGCGACTTGCTGAGCTAGCGAATCGCGGTTGAATTAGTTGATTGAGATGCGTATGGGGCTTACGAGTTCTTATTACGAAGCCTTGCCCGACCCGCTTACCAAGCAAAGTGAGCGAATGCCTTGTTCGCATCCGCCATACGGTGAGTATTCTCACGCTTGGTGTAGGCGACGCCTTCTTTCTTGTATGCCGCCAAAACTTCATCAGCCAGCTTCATATGCATCGGACGACCTTTCTTTTCGCGAACGGCACCGAGCAACCAGCGAATCGCCAAGCTTTGCTGGCGAGTACGGTTGACTTGCATTGGCACCTGGTAGCTGGCACCACCGACTCGCTTGCTGCGTACTTCGATATACGGCTTGATGTTATCGACAGCAACTTCGAAAATCTGGATTGGCTCAGCGTCGGTGTTCCGCTTTGCAATTTCTTCCAGGGCGTCGTAGAAGACCTTTTGAGCAGTCGTTTTTTTGCCGTCGTACATCAAACAGTTGATGAACTTACCGGCAAGCATCGAGTTGTGCCGCGGATCGCCCTTAAGATGCGTGCGGCTGGCAGTGATTCGTCCCATCGTGAACTTTAATGATCCAGTAAAGGATGGCTATGCGGGTTTGATTCGTGAATTGAAGATTTGCTGAGAAACCAACTATGGCTTCTTGGCACCGTAACGGCTGCGGGCTTGCTTGCGGCCATCAACACCCAATGCGTCGCGTGATCCGCGAACGACTTGGTACCGCACACCTGGCAAGTCGCGGATACGACCACCGCGGACCAACACGATCGAGTGTTCTTGTAAGTTGTGACCCTCGCCCGGGATGTACACCGTGACTTCTTTGCCATTGCTCAAGCGAACACGAGTAATCTTACGAAGAGCCGAGTTTGGTTTCTTCGGCGTCATCGTACGCACCTGCAAGCAAACACCCTGTTTTTGAGGGCACTTGTCGAGAACCGGTGACTTACTGGTTCGTTTCTTGAATTTCCGCTGTTTGCGGACGAGCTGGTTGATCGTGGGCATCGAAGGGGTCGAAAGAGGAATCCGTTGCTGCGTCGTACAGGAAACGGGCAAGTATCGCGGTGGCGGCTTTTTTGTCAAGAGCAAGCCGGCCCTAGAGCGACAAATCTGATTCCCACAGGCCCAACGCGGGGTTTTGGATGAAGTAGAACTCGCTGCCATCAATGTCGGTGTGGAATCCATCATCGAGCTTATTGACGTCGTAGCGGCTCATTAAAGCCGCTAAATCACCAGGAATATAGCCTACGGATTGAATTTCTTCGTCCGTCAAATGCCCAGCCGCGTAGACGACTTCGAAGCGGTTTTCAGCGCAACCATGGATTAAATGCGCCGCAGCGCTCGGATTGGCTGCCAGATCATCGTTTTCGTCCTTCATTCGCATCACCTCTGCCTTGGGGCGATAGCCATACTTTCGGATCAGTCGATCAATTTCTTTATCTTCGCCAAACTCTTCGACGGCGGGCCCGAGCACCGTCAACCTGCCGCCGGTGGCGATTGCTAGTCGAGTGCGATAAATCGACTTGTTCCCCAACCACGTGCTCTTGAATTCCGACGGGTCCAAATAAGCGACAACGTGTTTTGGAGCATGCGGCAAGTGCGTGATATTGACTTGCCGCGACAGTGCCGCGGCCTGCCAGAAAGTGTCGTGATCGTCACCGATATAGAGACCACGAGTATGCAGCGTGCCGTCCTTCAACTGCTGGACAACTGTTAATGCATACAGTAGTGGCATCTCCTGGCAAAACTCGTCTTGTGCGTAGTTGAGCAGTTTCCTCAGGGGCGTATCCGCTTTGCCCAGCACGCGTTCCTGGCCATACGCAGCGCTGAGAAAATGGCTTTCGTTGATGCCTCGAGCCCCGCCCGTTCCGACAAATACGTTCTTGTTGTAGTTGGCCATCCCGATTACCTCGTGAGGCACGACTTGGCCGATTGAAAAGATTAGATCGTGTCCGCCATCACGCAGCAGTTGGTTGACTTGAGCGGGCCAAGATTTGGTGTAAATGCCTTCGGTTGCCTTGCTGACGAAGTCCGCTGGGACCTCGCCGAGCGGGTCGACCTC
>JBGSIA010000049.1:0-58657 GCA_041751935.1 Pirellulaceae bacterium
GCTTTTGCATGGCGTCCGTTCCGAGTGAGTTGTTTGGCCGCGAAACCAAAAACATTCATTAGGACACGGACGCCATTTTCATCCAATAGCAATCTGTGATCTCGCCGCAGGACAGCCTGCTACCAAGCCGACTGCACCCTGAGTCGATTAAAGTTATCGGAACTCGAACCCGATCGAGTCACTGAAGTTTGTCAACGATATGCAATTGCTGTCGAGCGACTGAGAAAGACCTGGCGAACCAGCGAGGAATCACGCCTCGAATATGGGATTGCGGCAAAGTTGTTTCAAGAAAGGTTGTCTCGCTATCTGCTGCGACGGGATAAACGCGAAGAAGAATCCATCCAGAAGTTTTGCAAATTTCATCACGGACCCTGCCACGAGTATCGCCAACAAATCGAGATCTGTGTCGAGACGCGTTCGCTCGATTCAGCATGGAAACAAGCGATTTGTGCCGCTGAAGCGTTATCGCTCTACTCGGGTACAACCGACCAATCGTCCACGCAGCGAATGCGATTGACGATGGGCAACGGCCATGGCATCTCTCGGTATCTCGATGAGTTGCATCGCTCCGAAGAGGATAAAAAGCAAGACGCCGTTGACAACGCGTCCGATGCGTTTCATCAACTAAACGCTACTAAACCGAAATCGGATGCGAAGCGCGACGCTCGAGCGAAGTGGTGGCGAGAAAGCATCGCTCGGTCACTGGGCAACGCCGACGATGCACTCCTTTTTCATCCCGCGATATGGAAAGCGGTGGAGACCATCGAACAGGCGACTAAAGACGGCGAGAAGGTACTTGTGTTTGGAAAATTCACCCGTCCCATGCGAGCCCTCGTCAGTCTGCTCAACGCGAAAGCGATGCTTTCCGCCATTCAAGAAGGCGCACCGTGGCCAAGCGCAGGCATTCGTGGCGAACAAAACGGTTGTCTCGACGATAGCGACTGGCCCGCCGTTCGTGCGGTGAAAAAGCAACTCGGTTGTCAGCTCTCACTCGACGAAATCGCTACAAGATTAAAAGAAGCATACAAAGCTGACGAACGAAACCTGCGCAGCTTTCGTGAGAGTTTAGTGAAGAACATTAAAAAGGGAATGAACGAACTCAGGTACTTGGGAAAACCCCATCTTGCGGTTTTTGCTGCCTTTCAAGCTGACATAGATGATCAACCCAATAAATTGCCGCTGGTCTCGCGAGCGATCTCGGAACTCATTGGCAACGTTACCGAGGAAGAGGATACGTCAGCAGTGGACTGTGCCGATGCGTTCTTCAAAATGGTTGAAGCAATGAGTGATCAAGACAGCTTCGATGTCAGCGACGATGAAAGCTTCGACGATGAAGCTGCAACGGCAAAATGGCAGTCGATCGAAAGGCGATTGAGCGAGGAGATGTCGCGCACTCGTGGAAGTTTTGCCCGGTTGATGTTTGGTGAAACCAGTACTGAATCACGACGGATGATACAAGCTGGTTTTAATCGCGCGACAAGCAATCCAAGGGTACTGGTGGCGCAGTCGCTCGTCGGTCGCGAAGGATTGAATCTGCATCACGCTTGCCGAATCGTCGTGTTGTTGCATCCTGAATGGAACCCTGGCGTCGTTGAACAGCAGATCGGTCGGGTGGACCGAGTGGGCAGCCATTGGAGCCAACTACTCGACCAAGCCACAGCGAGCGGTCCTCCTGCATTACCGCTCAAGCGGATCGAAGTGCGTCCGATCATTTTTCGTGGCACCTATGATGAATGGAATTGGCAGGTACTGCAAACACGTTGGGATAACTTGCGGTCTCAGTTGCACGGTGTTGTCATTCCTGCGAGCAGCGTTGTAACTGACGCTGAAACAAAAGCATTGGTCGAAAAGATCCAACGCATGGCCCCCTGCTTTTCTCCGAACCGAGGCGACGAGTGACTACGACTGAAAAACTCTCGGCAGGACGGAAAAAGGTACCGGAGGCAATCAATTGTTAGCGCTTGATTCTGTGTTGCACAGAGTGGCTCTCCGGCGAGCACCTTTTACATGTCGTGCTTGTTGTCACAAGGCTCTTGCCAGCGACGGTTCGCATCCCGGTGCAGGCTCAGTGCCATTTTCCATTTCGGCGACTCCATTGCCTTGTTCACGTTCAATCCGCGGAGCCGAAATTCTACCGAAACGAACCATTGCAACGCGACCTCGATGCACTCCAGCGGAGCCGTTCAGACCAGCGATAAACTAAACTTGCGCAAAAAACACGGGAAATTTGAGATGCTCACCCTGAGCGTCCACCAAACCCCAGCAGTTGCAAAAGCGAGTGACCTTGGCCTCAGGTGGAAAATACGGTTCAATGCTTCGATTTGATGGCAAATCGACCCAAGCAAATAGCTTGCGAAGGTTATCTCTGTGACTCCAACCGTTGGCCACACCAGTTCCACGACCAGGAGCCCACCCCGACGATCTCGCGGGCGCGGCTTGTTGCCGCGACGCCAGCCACGTGGGCTGGCTCCGGCCGAAACCTTCGTGTTGTCGTTCTTGATGCTGATTGTTGTCGGCGCTGTAGTCTTGCGCTTCGTCCCAGGACTATACGTCCATGAAGGCCTCAATTGGACCGACTCGATCTTCACGTCCACAAGTGCCGTTTGCGTCACAGGTCTCATCGTAGTTGATACCGCAACGTACTTCACGCCGATGGGCCAAGCATTCATTCTCGTGCTGATCCAACTCGGTGGTTTGGGAATGCTTGTCTTGACCAGCGTCGTCATATCGGCGTTAGGTGGGCGTCCTTCGTTGAGTACTGAAAATCTCGCCGTCGGTGCCAGACATATGCTGCCTCAAGTGTCGGCCAAGCGACTCATATTTGATGTCGTGCGGTTCACGTTTTTCTTTGAAGCGGTCGGAGCAATCATGCTCTACGTCATCTGGGGACCGCGGCTTGGGTGGACGGAAGCCCTCTGGCCGGCAATCTTTCACTCCGTCAGTGCGTTTTGCAACGCGGGATTCTCAACCAATTCTGCTTCGTTGATAGACTTTCAAGATTCACCCGCAACGATCATTGCCATTTCGAGTTTGGTTATTGCTGGCGGCCTCGGCTTTATCTCGATGGAAGAACTTCATCAGCGTTTCATTCGCAGAAATAAAGCCGTGCGGCGGTTATCAGTCCACACCAAACTTGTCCTGGTGGTCAGTGGCCTACTCCTGGTTGGTTGTTGGCCGATATTCGCAGTCTTTGAGTGGGCTGGCGTTTTGTCCGAAATGTCGACGGTGGACAAATTGACGAATTCATTCTTTCTAAGCGTGACACCACGCACCGCTGGATTCAATACGATTGATTATGGAGCGGCATCGGACAGCACGAACTTCCTCACCATCATTCTCATGATGATCGGCGGCTCTCCCGGTTCGACCGCCGGCGGGATGAAAACAACTACCTTTGCCTTGCTCGGTCTATTGGCATGGTCTCGGCTTCGTTCTCACTCGACCGTGAGTTTTGCCGATCGCTCGATCCCTCCGGAGACAATCCAGCGAGCCACCGGCTTATTCGTGATTGCGATTGGCATCGTGGTATTAGGTGTGTTTCTACTTGCGTCAATCGGCGATGCCTATGGCGCGAACGAAGCGTTTATCGTTCGGTTCTTTGAGGTAGCCAGTGCTTTTAATACGGTCGGTCTTTCGATGGGAGTTACCGCAGACCTGTCCGCGCCGGCTCGTTGGGTCGTGATTTTTCTTATGTTTGCTGGGCGAACCGGCCCGCTGTCCATTGCGGCTGCTCTAGTCGTTCGTCTCACCGCGGGTGGACGCTATCGTCTGGCCTATGAGGACGTTGTTGTCGGATAAGGCTCACGTGATGTTTGGAGATATACATGAAGCGTTTTGTTGTCGTTGGCCTCGGAAACTTTGGGTTCACGGTCGCCAAATCGTTAACCGAGAGCGGGCACGATGTGATTGCCGTGGATCTCAACGGCGAAGTAGTTGACCGGCTGGCAACGTTCGTCGCCCGAGCGGCGGTCGGTGACGCCACAGAAGTCGAAACACTTCGTCGCGTCGGTGCCGCCGACGCGGACGCAGCGATTATTTCAACTGGCGACGAGATTTCGTCAAGCATATTGGCGACCATGGCTTTACATGATGTGAATGTAAAAGACATCTTTGTTAAAGTCGTTTCCAACGATCACGCTCGCGTCATGAAACGTATCGGCGTCACTGATACCGTTTTTCCTGAGCAAGATACAGCCAGAGCTCTTTCCGCTCGGATCAGCGGTTCCGCGCTATTGAACTATGTCAGGCTGGGAACCGGCTTCAGTGTCCAGGAGATGGGAGTTCCAAACAGCTGGTATGGCAAGTCGATTAGGGAACTCAAGCTGAGACAAAACTACGACATCACAATTGTTGCACTACACGATGTGTTGACTGACAAAATAACGGCGACGCC
Organism: Pirellulaceae bacterium; assembly: GCA_041751935.1. GTDB lineage: Bacteria > Planctomycetota > Planctomycetia > Pirellulales > Pirellulaceae > JBBSJZ01. Next base: position 4,394 of record JBGSIA010000049.1, read on the forward strand.
AGACCCCGACTATTTGCTCAAAGACTCTGACACTCTGCTCGTCGCCGGCGATGACACGGCATTGAAGAAAGCTGCGAGCGTGAACTAGCGATTGTGAATCAGCGACAGCGATTAGTTGATCCACGCGTCACCAGTAGTATTGGCTCTTGAGTATTTCGCTAACATTCCCCGATAGCCGACGCCGGACGCTCTGGTTTCAGCGACCGGACGAAGAAAGGTACCGGGAGCAATAGTTTGTGCGGACTCGAATCTCGGACTCCGGACAGAAAGCGCCAGCTCTTTTTCGGACACAGACAAGATTATCTCCGTCACCTTTTTTCGCGTAGTGGCTGCAAAACGCTACTCCGCGGGTTCGCGACGGGCTGCAGTTGGACTTTTAGTGATTGTTCCGTGCATTATCGCAGCTGCTGTTCTCGTGGCGAGGATTATGCGGGCGTAATTGCACTGTTCTGATCTGCAGGTACAGAAGCATGTAGGCATCCCGTGAACCGGAGCGGCAAATCCTGCGGAAACTAGGGTTCGTGCGTAACGTCGTCTCCCTGTACCCGCACTTATTTCGACAAGCTGATACTGACTACCGACGCTGCTATTCCGAGGAAGACTAACAAGGCAAAGTAGGTCAGCGAAATCGTTTCGGCGTAAGATTTCATAATTTGACGGAGCGAGTCAAATTCCAATTTCGAGCCGATGATAAAGCGATCGAACTGGATTTCAATTTTTTCGGCTCGAAATACAAGCCACAATGGAACGATTGCAATGACCATGCGAAAAACGCTGCCGCCCGCGCAAACGGCAAGGATCCATTTCGCCGACTCGGTTCTGGGTACTCCCGAGTGCCACTGCATAGTCGACAAGGCGACTGTCAAACCAATCAATGGTGGCAGAATCGCCCAGGTTTTAAGGGCGGAGACGGCCGCGGGAATTAATTGGGGAAATCGCAGATGTGCAATTCCAATACTTAGCGTCACTGGCCAAACCGCAGCGATTAGAATGATCACCATGTATTGCATCAGTGGTGCGTCGGACATCCTCGCGGCAACTGGTGCGTATAGTAACTCCATGCTCAAAAAAATGCCGCCGAGCCACAGCATTTTGCTTCCGAGCGACCGGCAAAGCCTTTCCATCCATTCGGACCTAAGTTGCAACAGGCTCGCCGATTCCTGGACGCGAACGGCGACGCCGCTTGCTTCATGGAGCGTTGTATGCAGTAATGAACGACGATGATATTCGACATTCAATACGGCGTTTGCACCCTGCATGGCGGCACGGATTTCTAAGCTGATTAGGCACCCTTGTTTGCTGCGACACGCCGCCCGTACGGGCCCCAGAACTTGGTGCATAATGTTCGCGGAGTGCTCCATCACAACCACCGATTCGACGATCGATGGAAATTCTTGCCGTATGCTCCCGGCATTCGTGTGGGCGATTCGTAACTTGATCAGCTTCACTAACTCTTGATGGAAACGCCCGCAATCGGATCTACGCTTGAATACCAAAAGTTCGTCCCTGACGCCTTCAGACTCTCGAATGGAGATAACCAGCCCCCGGCCAAACGAAGTCTTGCTAAACGATTTGAATGCGCCGACCGGACAACGCCATAGCGTTTCACCGTCATGTAACCAGATCGCATCATCCGTCAACGCCAGGTATCGGGCGCCAAGACCTAACGTGCCAGACTCATCCAAGGGTCGAATCGCACATTCATATAAAAATTTCTGAGAATTGACTGGCGCAATAAGCAACTGACAGCCCATCGCTGTCGCGAACTCATGGCAAAACTGGAATCTCTGGGAAGGATCCTTGCTCAACGCCCGCATCAATGCGCCACTGGCTGACTCCGAAATTCCATAGTGAAAACAACGCGGGTCTCTCACTGGCTGCTCTCGATGTAAACGTAGCAACTCAAACGGATTGTTGGATTGAAATGGACGAACGCCAGTTAGCATTTCGTAGACGATGACCGCTAAAGCGTATTGATCTCCTCGGCCATCAGCCGGCACTTCCGCAGCCTGTTCGGGCGAAGCGTAAGCGGGAGTCCCTGAAAAGCACCAGTCGGTGTTTCGGGCGTATTCTCGCGCCAACCCAAGATCCAGAATCTTGAACTGCCCTTGAGGCGTCACCTGAATATTCTCCGGTTTTAGGTCGCGATGGACAATTCCGTGCCCGTGGGCGAAGTCGAGCGCTTCAGCGATAGGCCCCAGAAATGCCAACACCTCACTCATCGGCAGCCGACCATGTTTTGTGACGACGCTGCGCAGATTCTTGCCTGCGATGTACTCGAAGACCGTATACGGAATACTTTCATTGTGGATTCCGAAATCGAAGACAGCAGCAATGTTGGGGTGAGACAGACGTGCACCCAAGCGAGCTTCTATGAGGAACATCTCGTTAAGTTTCCCCACAGTGGATTGATTGCGAGCCGAGTCGATAAGCACAAATTTGACTGCGACCATCCTTTCTAGTCGGGTATCGACGGCCAACATTACTCGGCCCATCCCGCCTCGACCCAGCTCGCGTTGAATTAAATATCGATCGCCCAACGCCACGCCAGGGTCAAGTGCGTGCGGAAATTCATCCGAATTGATTGGCACGATGGTGCCGCTTCGATCGATGGTGACTTGCGAAAGTGTTGGTGCGGGTTCGAAGGTTGAATCAATCGACACCGGAGGTGTCACTCTCGTAGGTTCCCCCATGCCAACACGGTCATTAATCTCGGTATCCGACTCTTGGCCTGTCTTACTGGTTCCCTGAGATTCAGACGGCCGATCTTCGGACTGGCCTCGCGCATTGCACCTTGGACATCGGCTTTCCTTAGGCAACATCGACTGGCCACAGACATTGCACCGTCTCGGTTCGTGCCAAAGCCGATCGACATGCCGTTGATTTTGAGGCAAACGTCTGGAACTGTCTTCGGGCATGTCGAACTCCAGGTTGGTATATTCCCGGGAATTTTAACCCGAATTATACCGCCACTGAATTGCTGTCGAGCAAATTAGGTTGAGTCGTCAAGAAGAAAAAAGGTACCGAGGGCAATTGTTTGTGCAGTCTCACTAAGCGTGTTGGACACGTTCAAGTGGTACTTTTCATCACTGCTGATTTTTGGGGACATACCAAGTATCTGTCCCTCTCCGGCGGCTTACCTCCAAAGCGCCAGCCCTTTTTTCGGACTGGCTTCTACTTGAATAGGCTGCGGACGGACATTCCGCCGGTCAGATTTGCGACGTTGGCGAATCCGACACTTTTCAGGATCGAGGCCGCGACGTGTGCCCTTTTACCACTATGACAAACGGTCACCGTTGGTCGACTTGGATCGAGCACCGAGTAATTGCTGAGTACTTCATCGACGGGAATGTGAATCGCACCGGGAAGCGGTAGCTGTTCCAGCTCACGGGCCGAACGAACGTCGATCACTTGATAGCCGCTTAAGTCACTGTCGGGTGCTACAATTTTAGGCGCGTCGGCCAAGTCATTGCAGGCGACAAAGGCAGCCATATGCACCGGGTCTTTAGCGCTTCCATAAGGCGGTGCGTAAGCCAAGTCCAGCCCCGCGAGATCTTCGACAGTGCCCTGGAAACTAATCGCCGTGGCAATGACATCAATCCGTTTATCCACTCCAGCACCGCCAACACACTGCGCGCCGAGAATCATACCATCGGGCTGGTACACGAGCTTCAATGTCATCGATGCAGCACCGGGAAAGTACGAAGCATGATGGGCGGCTTGGATGTAAACGCTGCGATATGAAATTTTCTCGGCATCGCAAATTGCTGCGGTCAAGCCAGTGCTAGCGGCCGTCAAACCAAAAACTCGAACTACGCTCGTTCCTAAAACGCTGCGCATCGGAGCGCAGCAGCCACCGGCAGCGATGGTGCCGGCGATGCGACCGGCGCGATTGGCGGGACCTGCCAAGGGAACGAGCGTTGGACGCCCCAAGACGCGATGCGGATACTCGACACAATCACCGACGGCAAGAATATTTTCGTCACTGGTACGCATCCAATCGTCGACGCGCACGCCGCCTGAAGGGCCGAGTTCAAGACCCGCAGCGGCGGCTAGCTGAACTCGCGGACGCACGCCGATCGCGCTGATGATCAAATCAGCTGGACAATCGCCGCTATCGGTTTGAACAGACGTCGCCAAGTTGCCTTCGCTGAGGATTCCCATGACGCTGGTATTGAGTTTCACGCTCACTCCGTTACGTTGGAATTCGTCGACGAGCGGTCGCGCCATCTCTGGGTCGAGGGTTCGCAGTAGTTGCGGCAATCGTTCAATGAGCGTACAGGCTAGGCCTCGATGTGCAATTTGTTCAGCAACTTCCAAGCCCACAAACCCGCCACCAATCACGACGCAGCGAGGTGCGGCAAGTGAGTCGATAACCTGCATCACGCGATCCAAGTCACCGAGCGACCAAAGAGTCGAAACGTTCTGCAGATTAGGGTCGATAAACGGAGGTCGAATCGGTTCCGCTCCTGGTGACAGGATCAAACGATCGTAAGCGATCGATTCCAGGTCACCCGATGGGCGCCGCACGACAACGTGCTTGGTATCGCGATTGATCTCGATCGCTTCGGTATCCGTTTGCACGTCGATGCCGAATCGTTCGCGAAACAGTTTTGGAGTCGCAACCAGCAGTGAGTCGCGCTGGGCGATTTCACCTCCGATGTGGTAGGGCAAACCACAGTTCGCGAACGATACCGATGGTCCACGTTCGATAAGTAGGATTTCTGCAGCGGCGTTGACTCGTCGAGCACGAGCGGCTGCTGATGCACCCCCCGCAACGCCACCAATGATCACAATCCGAAGCGATTGATTCGTCACAAACGACCTTTCTAGTGTTTTTAAGATTTTGCAGCCGGAAACCGCTCTTCAACGCATCCCACGATTCGCCCCAGATGCGGTTCGGTGACAGAATAAAAAACTTGTCGCCCTTCGCGTCGGCTGGTCAAAAAACCACAGCGATGCATTAGACGCAAGTGTTCTGAAGCAACATTTTGGGGTGTTTCACAGGCTTCGGCCAGTTCACCAACGGTAAGCGTTTCGGTAAGCAACAACTGCACGAATCGTAACCTGACCGGATGTGCCAATACTTTCAAGCATTCGGCGGCTTCGGACAGCGCAGCCAATTGCCGCTTGGTCGTTTTGAACTTGTTCATGAAACTCGCCTCCTGGAAACAGCGTAATATCGCAACCCTACGATGTTTTTCCTGACGATTCAAGGCGTCTCCACAGCTTATGCCGCCTGGGTCGAATTTGTGCTCTGGAGCGATTGCGACTGCCGATAAGTGATGATGATGGTGCAGCCCAGTTCCGAAGGGGGCTCCAGCTGGCGTTTTGAAATTCTCGCTCAATCTCTCGGGATACTCGCAACGATGAGCCTTTTTGGTACGATCCAGCAGTCCGCCGGCGCACTGGGTGCCGCCCAAATCGGGCTACAGGTCGTCGGCAACAATATTGCGAACGCGAACACGCCGGGATTCATCCGCGAGAAGCTGGAGCAGATTCCGGCTGTTGCGTTTCGCGAGGGCGGGCTGTTAAAGGGTCACGGTGTCCGTCCGGTCGGGATCTCGCAAGTTGTTGACAAGGCGCTCATCGAACGGATGTATTCGGCAAAGAGTGCACTGAGTGGCAGCGAGCAACTTGCCAAGGCTTACAGCGAACTTGAACAATTGACCACAGACTTGGATGGCGGAGGGCTCAACTCGCAATTGAGTCTGTTCAACAATTCGCTACATGAGCTATCAACACAGCCCGGTGATGCCTCGATCCGTGAGTTTGTCATTCTGCAAGGCCAATCGCTGTCATCGCAAATCCAGCGGGCAAGAAACTTGGCGGTTGATCGTCAAATCAGTTGGAACAATGACCTGCAGGACATCTCCTCGCAAATTAATCGACTCACCCAACGTATCGCAAAATTAAATGTCGAGATTGCAACACTCGAAGGCGGCGGAAGTGGGCACAGTGATGCGACGGGACTGCGAGACCAGCGTTATCTTGACCTTGAGGAACTTGCAAGTTTGGTCGACATCAACGTGCAAGAGCAAGAGTCGGGAAATGTGGCTGTGTTCGTCGGCGGCGACTACTTGATCAGCAACGGAATCAGCCGTGACGTGTATTCGGCGTACAGTGAAGCGGCCGGTGGCTATGAGGTTCGGATCATCGAAACCGACGCACCATTGCAAGCCAAATCGGGGAAACTCGGCGCGACACTCGAAGCTCGTAACAACGTCTTTGGTGACTACTTGGCCAACTTGGATAAGATTGCTATTGGACTTGTTCGTAGCGTCAATGAAGTGCATTCGCAGGGCCAGGGTCGCCGTGGATTTGATACGTTGCTTTCCACCAGCGGTTCCGTTTCGGGTGTCCCCTTGCGCGACGCGGAGTTGGATTGGGTGCCCAGTAACGGCACATTCGATATGAGCGTCGTCGATCTCGACGGCCAAGTCATCTCGAACCATCGGATCGCCGTCCGCAATCTCAATCAAGTGGGTGACTCGACGGTGCAGTCGATTGTTGCACAAATTGATGCCATCGAAGGCGTGTCAGCGAGCGTGACCAGTCGCGGCGAAATCGCGATCACGTCCGACTCACCCACTTCTCAGTTCACATTCGGTGAGGATACAAGTGGGTTTCTCGCCGCGATGGGTATCAATACTTTCTTTGTCGGCTCAGGTGCACACGATATCGCGATAAATTCCGCTCTGGTCAACGACAGTGATTTGCTGGCGATCAGCCATGGTGGCATTGGTGCGGATACCGAAGTGCTCACGACGATGATCGACCTTGTCGACCGACCATTGGATCATCTGGGCGGTCGAAGTGTCCGTGGGACTTATGAACAGACGATCGCAACATTAGCACAACAAATCAGTTTGCATCAAAGCTCGACCGAAGGGCTAAGTAACTTCTTCGCCTCACTGCAAAGCCAGCACTTGGCGATTTCAGGCGTGAACATTGATGAGGAATCGATTCGCATGATCGCCTACCAACGAGCATTTCAAGCGTCCTCGCGGGTCATTTCCACGGCGAACGAAATGCTGGACATCCTCATGCAACTGTAGTTGGCAATACGGGGACATGGTTATACTGGGAGTCCGCCAAAATCCCGCCCTTCCGAGTCTCCGCTATGTTCATTATCCAGCGGCTGAGCCTCCTGACGATCATCCTGCTGTCGTTATCTGGCTATGCCTGTGCTCTCGAGCCCGTTTCGTTCACACGCGATATTCGACCGATTCTCTCGGATAATTGCTTCGCCTGTCACGGTCCAGACCAAGACAAACGCGAAGCCGGATTGCGGCTCGATGTCGCCGACAGTGCCTTGCAAAGCGGCGCGGTTGCACCGGGTGAACTCAACCACAGCGAACTGTGGACGAGAATCAACAGCGTGGAAGAGTCCGAGGTGATGCCGCCACCGGAATCGCACCAGAAACTCGATGCGGAAGAACGTGAGCTGATTCGTCGCTGGATCGAATCGGGAGCTGAGTATCAGCAGCATTGGTCTTTCGTGACTCCGACAAAACCACCGGTGCCAGTGTTAGGTAGTGCATCCGGCATCGACGTAGCGATCGTTGCCAATCCGATCGACGCCTTTTTGCAACAGAGACTTGTTGATGCTGGACTCACGCCATCGCCTTTAGCGGATCGTCATACACTCATTCGACGAGTGACGCTCGATTTGACAGGCTTGCCGCCAACGCCCGACGAAGTCGATGCCTTTATTGGAGACTCATCCGTCAATGCGTACGAAAAACTAATCGACGAACTGATGAGCCGCACGACATATGCCGAACACATGGCGCGTTATTGGCTTGACTTGGCGCGTTACGCGGATACTCACGGATTGCATTTGGACAACGAGCGATCGATGTGGCCATATCGTGACTGGGTGGTTCAAGCGTTTCAGCAGAATTTGCCGTTTGATGATTTCACGCGTTGGCAACTCGCTGGTGATCTGCTGGAAGAACCGACACGCGAGCAACTGGTGGCATCCGGATTCAATCGATGCAATGTTTCCACGAGCGAAGGCGGCAGTATCAACGAAGAGTGGATTTTTCGTTATGCCGTCGATCGTACGACAACAGCTGCGGAAGTTTGGTTGGGGTTGACCGCCGGATGTGCGGTTTGTCACGACCATAAATTCGACCCGATTTCGGCCAAAGAATTTTATTCGATGTATGCATTCTTTCATAGCGCGGCCGACCCGGCGATGGACGGAAACAAGATCGATACGCCGCCAACTTTGAAGCTCTACTCGCCCGAACAGCAGGCTGCTGTCGACGATCTGAACCAACAGCTTGCCGTTGTGCAAACGGAAATTCGAGCGAAGCTGGATACGATCCAGTACGTTGACCCTGCGTTGATTGATCCGCCGCCGACGTTACTTGAACAGGAAAGCGTGTGGATGGAGGACGCATTTCCGGATGGCGCAAAGGTGGAATTTGCCGGATTACCCACAATGTTTGTGAGGTGTGAAGATGGTGATGTTTTCAGTGGTCAAACGGCCCTTCGTCGTTGTGCATCGGGAGTAGAACAGGATTTTTATAGTAGCGGTGCTGCCGAGTTCGTGGTTCCCGCTGGCGGTATCATTTTTGTCCAATGCTTATTGGATATCGAAAATCCGCCTGAAGCGATCATGCTTCAATTTCATACCACCGCCTGGAATCATCGCGCCGTCTGGGGCGACGAAGCGAAAATTCCTTTTGGCAAACTTGGTACTGCAGAGAAAGTGCACATGGGAGGGCTTCCCGATGCGGGCCAATGGATGCTGCTGGAGGTGGATGCAAAGAAGATCGGATTAAAGACCGGCGACAAAGTAAAAGGATTTGCGTTCACGCAATTTTCCGGCATGGTGACTTGGGATCGGCTCGGTGTTCGCTCGACGGTGGATACGACCAAGGATGAAGCTTGGTCGTGGGCCGTTTGGAAAGAGAAAAAGGTCGGAAAGCGTAACAATGAATTACCCGATGGGTTGCGTGAACTGGTGCGAGGCAAAAAAGCCGAGCAGTGGAACGACGAGGAAACGAAGAGCGTTTATGAACATTGGTTAGAACACTTTTATGCTGGCGCGAGCGAGTTGCTGGCGGATTTGAACTCCGACAAGATGCGGCTGGAAACGCAAAAAACGGCGATCGAGGTGGACGTTCCCTTGACGTTGGTCATGGCGGATTTGCCACAACCTCGTGAGAGTTTTGTGATGTTGCGCGGCGCCTATGACAAGCCGGGAGACCCTGTGACGCGTCAAGTGCCGGCATTCCTGCCGCCGCTGGGCGAACGACCAACAGATCGTGATGCCAATCGACTCGACTTTGCGAACTGGCTTGTCAGTGGTCAACATCCGCTGACATCGCGCGTGACAGTCAATCGAATGTGGCAACAATTTTTTGGCGTGGGAATCGTTCGCACGAGTGCAGATTTTGGATCTCAAGGCGAACCGCCAAGCCACCCAGAATTGTTGGATTGGCTCGCCGTCGAATTTGTGGACCAAGGATGGGATATGCGGCAATTGATCCGGCTGATGCTGACTAGTCACGCGTATAGGCAGAGCTCTCGTGTTACTACCGAAGCGTCACGGCTTGATCCTGAAAATCGTTTATTCTCGCACGCTCCACGCTTGAGACTGGACGCCGAAGTGCTGCGCGATCAGGCGTTGTTTGTCAGTGGCTTGCTAGTCAATAAAGCTGGCGGTGCGCCGGTGAAGCCGTATCAGCCCCCAAATATCTGGGAGCCAGTAGCGTTTGGCGGTAGCAATACGAAGACCTATGTTCAGGATCATGGCGATGCGCTGTACCGACGCAGTTTGTATACGTTCTTGAAGCGAACCGCGCCGCCGCCGTTCATGTCCACGTTCGATGCACCCAGCCGTGAGCTGAGCTGCTCGTATCGTCAGCGGAGCAATACGCCGATGCAGGCATTGCAGTTGCTCAACGATATTCAACACGTCGAAGCTGCGAGGTGTTTTGCTGCAAGAATCGTTAGCGAAGGGGGCACGCAAACACAGGATCGCATCTACTGGGCTTGGCAGGTGGTCACAGGACGTCAGCCAACGGATGTAGAGACGAGAATCGCGGCTGACGTACTGGAGAAACACCTGCAGCGGTACAAACGCGATACGGATGCGGCAAAACAATTGGTCGTTTACGGAGAAAGTCCCATGCAAGAGCAACTGGATGCAAGTGAGTTAGCGGCTTATACACTGTTGGCGAACTTGATTTTGAATCTGGACGAAACGGTTACTAAAAACTAGGCACCAGTCGGGTAAGCACCATGCATCCAATACACCAATACCAGCTCAATACAACTCGTCGACAATTCTTTGGTGGCGTCGGGCTCAGTCTCGGTGGGCTCGCACTTTCCAGCTTGCTTGCACCACCCGCCGAAGCAATAACGACAAATGCGGTACATCGGCCCCTTGCCGGATTGCCGCACTTCGCTCCGCGTGCCAAGAGGCTGATTTATTTGCACATGAACGGTGCTCCATCGCAGTTGGATTTGTTCGACTACAAGCCAGGGTTATTCGATTACTTTGATAAAGAATTGCCGGATTCCGTCCGCAATGGGCAACGAATTACGACGATGACCAGCGGGCAATCGCGATTTCCTGTCGCACCAAGTAAGTTTGCGTTCAAAGCATGCGGCGAAAGCGGCACGATGATGAGTGAATTAGTACCGTTCATGCAGACGATCGCCGATGACATCACGATGATCAAAACGGTCAATACCGACGCCATCAATCATGACCCAGCATGCACGTTCGTGATGACCGGCAGTGAAGTCCCTGGCAAACCAAGCCTGGGGTCGTGGCTCAGCTATGGGCTGGGGAGTGAGAGCAATGATCTTCCCGCCTTTGTGGTTTATACTCCAACGTTTCCGTCCGCAAGTCAGGCTCAAGCATTGTTCACGCGAATGTGGAGCAGCGGATTTTTGCCAAGCAGCTATGACGGCGTTGCACTGCGTGGGGCCGGTGATCCAGTGCTGTATATCCAGAACCCGCCAGGTGTGTCGTCAACGGATCGTCGCACTATGCTTGATGCCTTGAATCAACTGAATCAACAAAATTTCGATCGCTACGCAGATCCTGAGACTCAGACGCGAATCTCGCAGTACGAGATGGCGTTTCGGATGCAGACCAGTGTGCCGGAGCTTACCGATCTGTCGAGTGAATCACGAGCGACACTGGAAATGTATGGACCCGATGCGGAAAAGAAAGGGACGTTCGCATCGAGTGCGATCATGGCCCGTCGACTGGTCGAACGTGGTGTTCGTTGTGTGCAAGTTTTGCATCGAGGCTGGGACCAGCACAACAATTTGCCTAAATTAATCCAAGGTCAATGTGCGGATGTGGATCAAGCCACCGCGGCACTTCTCAAGGACTTGAAACAACGCGGGTTGCTGGACGAAACACTGGTGGTGTTCGGTGGAGAATTCGGTCGGACCGTATACTCACAGGGTACACTAACCAAGGAGAACTACGGTCGCGATCATCACCCTCGCAATTTCTGTATGTGGATGGCCGGCGGTGGAATTCGGCGTGGACTAACGTATGGTGAGACGGATGATTTTAGCTACAACGTCGTCGAAAACCCTGTGCATTTAAACGACCTCAACGCCACGATCCTACACTGTATGGGAATCGACGATCGTCGCTTGAGCTTTCGGCATCAGGGACTCGATCAACGACTAACCGGAGTCGAACCACCGCGAGTTGTACATGAGATTCTGACGTAGATTTCCTGAGCCTCGGAGCGATCTTATTGCCAACAACCACACCCAAACTTCTCTTGATCTGGAGTCGAAAAACCAGTAAATCCACTAACCGTGGTTGAGGTGTTAGGAGTGGATTTTAGTTTTGGAGTTTGGTTGATGCTGACATGTCAATGTGCAACGACTATGCGTGCCGCTGCGGCGTTCGTTGCAGTTCTGCTAGCCGGCGAGGTAGCTCGCGCGCAAGTACGCGAGGACAGTACCAATTTTACAGATTCATCCTCCGTTGTTCTCAATGACCGAACCATCGAAACTCGAGTGTCCACTCAGGGCTTTCGCATCGCAGTTTACAACGCAGACGGTGAGCTATTTAGATCATCGAGCCTTATTGGGAAAATTCATCTGGATGTCGGTAAGAAGTCTTATGACTTCAAATTGGTGCCCGTTGCCAATGCTTCGCTGGGTGCCGACGTGGATCTATCGCGCGCCGTTGGCTATGAACTCCGTATAGCAGTGGAACTCGAGGGATTGCATCAAAAAACGATGAACTATGCAGCAATTTTTCGTCTTTCTAGTCTGTTGAGCGACTCGTTCTTGCTGAAACTTCAACGACGGTGCCCAGTCAGCGGCAAAGAATTGCAGGCTACCGACAATCAACAAAAACTTGTGTTCGAAGGCAGACCACTCTTTGTTTGCTGCGATGGTTGTGCCGCAGTCGTCAATCGTGATCCTCAGAAGTATCTAGACCAGCTCTACAGCGAATCGCCTCGGGAGAGCCGACCGGGAGTGTATGAAGCGACGCTTGCCGATGCGGAGGCTATCGCTCGGCAAGAGCGATGCCCTGTGTTGGACGAGCGACTAGATTTGGTAGGTGTGCCACTGAAAGTCACAGTCGACGGGAAATCTGTGTTCGTTGCATGTTTGGGATGCGCGAAGTTCGTTCAATCAGAACCAGAAAAGTACATAACGAAGTTAGCTCAAAAGAATGAACAGATTCCGTTACAGCGTTAGCCAATGTATCTACACCGCTTCGGCACACTAACGGCCTTGTTGCCCGGCCTGGATGAATAGTCAGAGTTGGTAATCACGTCGGTGGCGAAGTTGTAGAGCGGCTTTGGAGGTTGAAATTGCCTTCCGCTCGAATTGATAGGCCCCGATTGCAGCTGCGCAGGCGATCAATACCGACAAACCTCGCGACCGCGCAGTCGGTTGTGCAACAGGTGAGTCTGTGTTGCTTACCCACTTGTGGCTGGCATAACGATTCGAGCTCACTAACGACCTCCGGCCGACATTATTTTGCGCAGTCTCGTTGCTGCTTGCTTCAATCGCAAACTTTTCGCCCTGTTCGACGACCGGAGCGTTGGTCGTTGGTCCCGAATCGATAACGCTCGAATTGTCACACAAAACAGAATACAACCGCTCAATTTCCGCAAATTCATCGAGATGCTCGTGATGCGAATTACCTTCTGCGAAAAAGGCTGCGTGGCCATTTTCATCGTGCGACATCGAATCATCGTGCGTGTGATCTACTACGCCGCGAGGTATCCGTGAAGAATCTCTCGCTGATTTTCCTACAGTTGGTTCCGGATCACCTTCTGGCATGTTGAAGTGATTCAATGCGGACGATCGAAAAGGCGAATGATTCGACCCATGATCCTGTTGAGATTCTGGCTCGCTGTCTGGCGAGCCCACATGATGACCGGAGACCGCCGATTCACTTGTGACGGTATGCACGTGATCATATTGAATAAACTGAGCGATCTCGACGATTGACGCAACTGGAGCGATGAGTTGATTCCTGACAGGAATGACGCTCACATCGAGAACGGCAGATTCTTCTCGACCTCCTATCAATTCCTCCACACCAATCTCGGCTGCGCTCGTGTCAGGTGCGCTCGTGTCAGGTGCGCTCGCAATAGGCGTGTTCGTGTCAGGCGCACTCGCAATAGGTGAACTCGTGTCAGGGTTACTCGCAATTGGCGTGCTCGCGTCGGGTATTATCAGGTCCACCGGAGCCGCATTGATGACAACGGTTACTGACGCAGTATCGGCCCGCGAACTGCCATCGCGAATGGTGTAGAAGAACGTGTCTGAACCGACGAAACCGGCTGGGGGAGTATAAACATACAGACCAGAGTCCGAACTGAGTGTAACGGCTCCACCTTCAGTTGAATTGGCGGTCACGTGGACGACCGAAGTTGGTTGTGAGCCTAAATTATCATTGGCGATCAGTGTCGCGGCCGCGAAGGCAAAGGGCTCACCCATCGTGGTCGCAAACGAGCCACCCAATGCGTCCAGCCCATTATCACTTGTGAGGTATTGGCTGTTCAGATAGTTAACGATCCTTGTCCTCAGTGCCGGAGCAACGGCTTCGTCATAAAGTACGATCGCAGCCAGATCGAGCATTATATTACCGACCCCATCGATCCCTGCACCAATCGCAATTCGCGAGGCTGTTTGTCCCTCAACCAAGGTCGAGTCGTTGAGACTAGTGCTGTAGGTGTGCGCTACATCCCAAGTGGCAACCTCGGTTTGCCCAACGTAAAGTGTTGCACTGCTGCCGCTGATGATCGCACTTAAGACCATCCAGCCGGTGCTCCCACTGTCGGTCGCTTCGTAGCCTGGGATCGATGACACCAAATCGTTCTCCGCTCCGAAACCCTGGACAACCAACTTACCCTCGTTGCTGTCTGGGCCTGTGACACCAATCCCAAAAGCTTGATTTGGCTCGCCGGTACCGTAGGCTATCCCTCCTAACGCATTGGCGTCATGGAACTGTGCGACAACGAATAACGATCGGTCGGCTCCATCGGTTGGCAACTCACTTATCCCAGTGGAAATAGTGCGAATCAGTTGATCATCTACTCCGTCGAAACGAATTGCGTCACTGCCGTTCGGAGTTGAACCCTTGAGCACAGCCGGACGCTGTGATCCGCTGGCGAAGACATCATTCGATCCTGATTGGTCCAGCCACCGTGCAACGAACCCGTTGATGGCGATCACGTCATGGTCAGTCGCCAACTGCCACACGGGGCTTCCCGGTGCGTGAAGTAGCCGCCGTACCTCAAGCGTCTCAATCAACAGGCGATTGCGTCGACTCATGGAATAGTACCAAGATGAACGTCGCCGACTGATGCAATCGACCTGTTGTGAACCCATGATTCGGCTGAACAGTCACCTAGACGCACGTCCGCAAAAGCACCAGTTGAAACGGGCGCGAAGCAAAACGATCGATGACGCTTTACACTAGCAACGAATTGTCGCGAGCCCCAGATCGATGCAAATTGATGTTGCTTCATACAAGTTTCCCAAATCAATAAGTAGATGCTGCCCGAAAGACAACCTCAACCGTTACTCCACAGACTAGATCGCCGGTGGGATTCGGAACTTCAAGCGATACTGGGAGAGCGCCTTGACCGTCAGCCTGAATACCGATTGCGACCAGCTTTGCGTTCCAGGTTCGATCATAACCTTGCACTTTCACATCGATTGCATCATAAGTGGCTTGACGCGTCTGCTCGGGATCACTCTGGGCAGATAATTGTCCGGCTGCGAGGTCGCACAATTCTCGCAACTGGCTCAATTGAGTTGAGGACAATTGGCAACGGCACTCCAGCACGCTGGGGTCGAGTATCGTCACGCCACGAAATTCACTGGTTGTCCAGCGACGTTCACCGGGAACCACGTTGACCGTTGTGACAATGCCATCAATTGGACTGACGACAAAAGCTTGGTCAAAATCAAACTGCAAAGCTGCAAACCGGCGCTCGAGTTCTTCAACTTGCAACTTTGCGGTCTCTACTTCCTTTTCACGGATGTTCAGATTCGTTTCGATTTGTTCGATTTCCTCCTCTGCCACGATGTTCGCGCCGAGGTTCCGCACTCGCTGGGCCGATTGCTTCGCCAGACTCGCCCGCAACGTAGCGACTTCGATTAAACCTTTCGCCTTGGTCAATTCGGCTTTGGCAGCTTGGAGTCGCTCAGGAGACTCCCAATGGGAAAACAACTGCCACCCCTTTTTAACGACTGCCCCTGGCTTCACGTCAACAAACGCCACCGCCTCACTGGTCGCCAAAGGAACCTTGGCAAACTTTCCAAACGCGGGTTCAGTCTTTCCTTGGACTCGCAACTCGCCGTTAAACTCGAACGAGTTACTGGCCGGTATCAATGTCGCGGGTTTCTCGATCAAGTCGTCATTGGAAGCATCAGCGATAGGTTCTTCCTTGCTGGCCGCCAACTGAACAGGTACCTCGACAAACAAAGGCGCCGAAGGACTGTGAGTTGAGGAATCTGTACCACTTCCAACATCTTGATTTGTACCCGCGAAAACACCTCCGGCCACATGCATCGCCGCAGCGCCGCTAACAAACGCCAAGCCGTATGCGACAAGACGCAATCGCGACGATTTCGATTCTAAGGATTGCATGAGATATACCGCAGAATCTCGAGTTTGCGAACGTTCGCATCATTGCAAAATCAACTATTGACATTCGTGATGTCGACGACAACCATTGTAATTCTGCAGGTGCTGCGTCAAGGATCGTTTCCCTTATATTACGCTGTGGAAACGTTTCCTCCCATAACTTTCGGCAAAGGCCATAAAGTGAGAATTAGTCGTTTTTTCAAGTGCAGCCGCAATGCCTTTCAGAGTTTGGTTATTTTCTCGCTAAGTTTCTGTGTCTTGGCCCCTTGTTCCGTCAATGGTGAAGATGCGGCTGTCGCAATCGGCATATCGCGTCCTACTTGGCACAACCTTCCCTGCACCCAAGGCAACTTGGACTCACTTACCGACCACGCCTCGTTCGATGTCGTCGTCGTCGCGTTGACATGCAACCATTGTCCAGTCGCAGCGGCGTACTACGACCGCATGAATGAGTTTGTCAAACGTCATTCAGCTGAAGAAAGGGTTACGCTATTAGCCGTCAGCGTTAGCCATCAGGAATCGGACAAGTTGCCGAGAATGAAACAAATTGCTGAGCAAAACAAGTTTCAGTTCGCGTACTTGTACGACGCATCTCAACAAATCGGCAAATCGTTCGGTGGCACAATTACTCCGGAATTCTTTGTGCTAAACAAGAATCGCGTTCTGGTCTATCGCGGTGCATGGGATGACAACAATAATCCGGCCAAAGTCTCCATCCACTACGTCGAGGATGCGGTTGAAGCGGCGTTACGGGGCGAGGTGCCCAGCACCACATCAACCACCGCCCGAGGCTGCCTGGTGACTTATGCTGACTCTCCCTAATCTCGCAATTCGTTGATCGATCGGGAATTGCGGCATATCGTCGCTACAATGCTATTCACGAAGTCTGGGGCTTTTCGAGGATTCCAATTTGAGGCGAGAAGTTAAAATGTCAGCCGATACTCTTGATGTTGACTTGCCAAAAACAAGCAATCATCCGCCTATACGAAAGCAGGTCACAATCGGTGAACTGGATATGACGCCGATGGTGGACGTCACCTTTCTGTTGCTTATTTTTTTATGGTGACAGCTTCATTCAGTCTTCAAAAGTCGATCCAAATGCCGCGTCAACAGTCTGGCGAGCCGAGTCCGAACGTCAATCTTGACGTACAACCGATACTCGATTCCATTGAAGTTCAGATCGATGAACATGGTAGCTTCCTCGTGCTAGACACAAGCTGGGAACGTGAGACACCGGGTAAGCTAAACTTGCTCGGTATACTCAAAGAAGCGATTCTCGGTAATAGCGATGGCATGCGGTTGGTCGTGAAAGTTCACGAGTCGGCCAAGCTTCAATCGCTTGTTGATTGTCTTGATACCGGATCCATCGCCGGCTACTCCCAAATGCAAGTAACTCAAGTCGACGGGTTTAATTGAACGCTTTTCAATTCGCTCTTGTAAACTGAAAATCGTGTCCAGAAACACCAATTCTTCTACGCCTCAATACGCTTCCTTCGACTTGACTCCGCTGCGGCTGTTGTTGAGCAGGTCCTCGTAGTTGCTCTTTTGTTCCATTTGGAAGATGCCATTTTGGTTGAACAGGTTACTTCGTAAGTCAGCTCGGCCTGGTTTCGCTGGCACATTGGACTGCATTTGAGCAGGCGCATTGCCAAACAGTTCACCACCGGTCACTGAACCGAACGGATCGGCAGCCGATGATTGCGTGTTTCGGTTTTGTAAGGCGATACTGCCTCGATAAAATGCGTATCGGTTGCTGTCTCGCATCGCGATCACGGTGCTCGTGCCTTGGATATCATCAGCAATCATCAACCCGCGCAGATCCGTCGTGCCGGACACAAAGTTCGCGTTCGCGGAACCGATGACGTTCACATGCACGTCGCTGGCGAACGAGTCGTTGCTCGCGTCTTTTACGCTAACACGCACGCGGCCAGACGTCGCGTCTTCCTCGACCGTTAACTCCAGAGGGCTGACGAGGACCAAGCCAGACGCGTACAGGTTCTCGCCACGACACACAATCAAATACGCCCCCTCGTCCTTGAGCGGTAGCTCCATCGACTCCGTACGGTCGCGATAGTCCTTGCCGTCGCCGAGCTTGATCGTTTCTTCGTGGTATGGCTTGATGCCTGCGAGATTGATCGCGGTAATGCGGTTCAAGTTCCGTTGCATCAAGCCGAACTTCATCAGATCGATGCGATACACCTTCAAAGCCACGTCGCTGATGTTTCGGAAACGCAACTCGACTTTCTTCGCGGCATCCGAACGGATCGTCGTGACCTCGTCCATCGCGATCTCTTTGCGGCTGAAGAATTTGATCGCTTCACTCGCATCCGTGAATCGCTCGCTGACTTTGGCATACTCGTCAATGGCGCTCGCGGCTTGACCGAGACTGTGATAGATCTGGCCCATGATGTAGATCGCTTCCCAACGGTTCTCGGCGACTCGCGTTCCGCCAGTTTCCGGAATAGGAAAAGTCGCTTCGGCTACCTTGCGGCACATCGCCAGCGCTTCTTGTGGCTGTTCCAACTCAAAGTGGCTGTATCCGATCATGTACCAGTAGGCGTCGAGCAGACGACTCTTCGGATACCGCGTTGCGTATTGCTCACAGCGAGCGATCGCTGCTTGGTACTGTTCCAAATCCAACAGTGCCGTTGCCAATGCGAAACTCGCTTGATCATCCGCGGGGTCTTCGGGCCAAGTCGTGACGAAGTGGTCGAGCATCTCAATCGCTGAGCGAATCAACTGCACGCGAGTGATTCCAGCAGCCTTGAGTTGGGCATCGTTCTTCGCCTCAGGTGCTCGGCGGTAGGTTTCTTGAGCCAATGCATAGGTCGCCGTGGCAACATAGGACTCCGCCGGATAATCGCGCAGCAAACGTTCCATCGCACGTGCACTGCGAACAAACTCACCACGTGCGTTCAAAAACCCAGCGACTTGCGATTCTCGTTCGAAGCTGCCTTCGACCGTCGAGCGATACACGAGATAGCCTCGTTCGTATTCGCCCAACTCCCGATACGACATCGCAACCCGCAGGATGTCTTCGAAACTGATCTCAACCTCAGGAAACTTCTCCTTCAAGATCTCGAAATACGCAACCGTGTCCCCATGACTGGCGAGAGCGAGTGATGAATCGAATAACCACCTCACTGTTTGCTCGTAAGCGTTCGTTTGTAGTTGGAACTCAGTAAACAATTTCGTTAAGTGCTTGTGAGCCGTTTCGAAGTTACCTTTCTCAAACTCAACTTTCCCCAAGGCAAAGAGTTCGTCCGGCGAAAGTCTGTATTCATCCGTGGACGCGTCGTCGGCCGCGAGGACTTCGAGCGTCGCTGCCGCAGAGACTGCGTAAAGTGACGGATCATAGAAGCTTCTCAGGATGGATTGCGGCACGCGATACTTGCCGGGTACGTAGCCAAGCAGGGAATATCGAATGTCGCCGACGTTGCGTATGTCACCGATATAAAACGTGATTTGGCCAGGCTCTATCTCAAACCGTTCGAAGGCGCCAGTTACCGAACCGTCAAGCACAATGCATCCTGCCGGGATGGGTTCGGTCAACACGAGGTAGTCGAACTTTTGGTCGCGGTCGCTCGTCATCCTCAAACGCCGTGGCATCAAAGTCACTTCGCCGAGGTCACCTACTGGCAATTGAGTCAACGCGTTAGTAAACGAACTGTAGTTGCCACTAACAACGCTCCAGCCACGATTGATCGTTTGGCCATCGACGACAAGCTTGGCGGGCTGGTAACTTCGCGAGACTGACCAATCGTTCGTTGTACTCGCGATTTTTCCGGCGGGGACGAAACCCGTCATCACCACGGAGTAGCTAAACGTCGCACGCCCATCGAGCTTAAACTCGACCCGATTCGCTTTGTCGCTTCTAAGCATTTCGCTCGGAACAAGTATCGTCTGGCCAGAGTCTTTGGCAGGATCGATCTCGAACGTTTCCAAATCGTTGTCGTTAATTGAAACCTGTAGTTTGTACTTCTCGGAAGTCGCTTGGCTTTTGGATTGCCAACGCGCGAGTGCCGCGATCGCGGGTCCGTTGGCTTTTTCGACAGCGAAGCGTGAACCGACGCGAGACGCCAACAATGATTTTGCCAGCGAAGTGATTCGCGGGTGATCGGTGGCGACTTCTTGCAACGCCAGCAAGATGATCGCCTTGAGCTCGACGTGGTCGCGCATCCAAGGCAGCTGCACCGCGTTCTGACCGTAGGGACGTACCGAGCCATCCTCAGGAATCTCGATCAAGTCGACGAGTTCCTTTGCCATCTCCTTTCGATTCATCGAGGCGAGCGTGAGCGCCAAATGAGCGAGGCCAGAGGAATTCAATCGATTGCGTTCGCGGTGCAAGCGGTTGGCAAACGCGAAATCCCCACCACCACACACCGCCATCGCGTGCAGCAAGATCGTTTGCGTCTCCAAGTCGTTTTGGGACGATGTGGAGAAGGCAGTCTTCAAGAATGATTTGCCGTTTTCAAATACATCTTCGGGGACTGCAAAGCCAGCAGTTCGGGCTTGTGAAAGTGCCCACATGACACGCGCACTCAGCAGAGCGTCTGGGACAGTGTTGGTATCCAGTGATGCAATAACAAATGCGCCTTGCTCGTTCTGGGAAGAGACTAAATGTGTCACCGCCGACATGATCCGCGACGTGAGCGACTGAGCTTCGGGCGTATCCGCGTCACGTGAGCTGCCCGTCATGGTCAACACAGCAACTCCGCCGAGAACATCCGAAACGCTGCGTTCTAGCGGACTCGACACGGGCAGTCCACAACGCAAGAACGCCAGATTCTCGCCACCAACCACACTCTCCACGAGCGACCGATTGACGGTGGATCCGATCGAGATTTCCAGCGAAGCGCCAACGGCGTTCAGCTTTTCCTCAAGCTCAATCATCGCCAACGTGCTTTGCGACGATGTGCCACTCGCTGTGCTGAAGACAGGAAATCCGTACGGTCGAACACTCACGACTTCGACGGATTGATCCGCGACCGTGTCCGCATCGCGCAGCGTGAGTTCGAGCTCAGCTTCGTCGGACTCCTCGATATCGACATCGAACGTCGTCCGCGAGATCCTTGGTCCAGTCACCTCGATCGTTTGCGATTGCTCGACGGACTTGTCGCCTTGCGTGGTTTTGAGTGTGACTTTGAGTGTTCGATTGCCGTCGAGTGAATTGTGTATCTCGATCGGAACGGTTGCTTGGTCGCCAACCGTAAACGCCAGCGGCAGCTTCATTTCGCCAAACAAGTCTTTCCGCGTCACGATGTCCTCGAACGCTTCACCCGCCAACACACCCTTGTCGATGCCTTTGGCACGTAGCTTCCAAGACGTTGACTTCGTCGGCATTGGAATCGTTGCTTTTGCTTTGCCCGCCGGATCGGTAACAATCGTTGGATCCCAGAATCCCGTTTCTGAGTTCGTCACGGTCGGCAAGAGCTGCACTCCCGGTTGATCGGACAACTGCTGTGCAAGTTCGCGACCATTGCCGCTGTACGCGAGAAACTGTCCGTTGCCGAGCAGTGCATTGACAGATAGCGTTTCGTTTGCTCGCACACGACGATCATGAAACGCTTCAGATTCAATCTGCTCGATCACTGCCTTAACTCGATCCACATCCCGTTTCGCACCACGAATCACCATGAGCCCGAGTTCCGGGACAAACTTCAATTCAGTGTCGCGGACTCTGCTTTGTAGCCCATTGCTCTGCAATGCCTGTGCACCAGGCACGATCACGTCTCCCGCGACGGCTGCACCAAACATCATCTGGCCAGACCGAATTGGTGAGGGAGGAGCCGGTGCTTCGTTCGTTGCGCCGAAAAGATCTTGGATGCTTAGATCCGTAGGATCGGTCGGAATGTTAAAGTCGTCCGTCATTGCAAACCCATCCGCCCCCCTGCCCATCACTTCCAATTCGACACGTTCTCGCCCAAGACGTTGGCGCTGGTCGCGGAATTCGACGAGCGCACTACTGACCTCTGTCGTTTTTGGTTGATAGTCGAACGTGCAACTCGTTTCCTGACGCACCGCCGTTGATCGTCTGCCGGTGCCAAAAAACGTGGGAATGGGCTTTTGAACGTCCGTGTACTGGTTCAGCAAACTCGCCTGTACCAGCGCCAGTGACAACTCCGTGGCAACAGGATTTCCTTGCGGATCGGTGACTTCAATATCGACAACCAAATCATCGCCTGGCTTGAGTTGCTTCTCACTCGGCTTGATCGCGATTCGCAAGTCTTGAGAAACCGTGAACTCACTTTGGGCCGTATGGAATTTGTTTCGCTGCATCACGGCCACCGACAGGAACACATTCGGAGCAAAATCGGCGTGCATCGGAATCTGCAAACGATTGTCGCCTGTGACGAGGCTCACCAATTGATGCGAGAGAACCTTTGCGCCTTCGAAAGTCACCAGCGCGAGTGCTGGTTCATCACGCCAGTGCAAATTCACGTCGGCAGTCTCGCCTACGCTGTACGAGTGACGGTCTGCGAGAATGCGCAGCCGCGTCGTGTCTTGGTCACCCGAGATCGTGAAATTCCAATCGTTACTGACGTCGTTGTCGAACTGATCCTTTCCAATGGCTCGAATGATGTACGAGCCTGGTTCGCCCAGCACCACCGTTTGACGGGCTTCACCATTGTTGGCCTGGGTCGACACTTTGTGCGTCTGGACCACTTTCTCGCCAAACCCTTTGGTCGTTTTCGTCTTCTTGACCACTTCAACTTTGAGAGTAGTCGACAAAGGATTGCCAGCAGGATCCGTCACCTTGAATGTCGTTTCGAATGACTCGCCGTTAACATAAACACTTCGCGGGCTCGAAGCAGTGACGGTAAAGCCTCGAGTGGCGATGTAAACGAATTGCGAGGCTTCGACTCCGCGTTGCGGACTTCTGGCTCGGACAACAACCGTTTGCGACTCACTGAATCGTGCGGTCTCGAACTCCATCGCGACTTTGCCATCGGAATCCGTCGTCGCCTTCACAAGCTCTCCGTCATCACCGACACGATACTCAATTTCTTCGTCGGCCAGTGGCGTGCCATGGTAATAACGCAAAGCGATCGTGATATTGACCTTCTCACCACGAAAGTAGATCGATTTTTCCACGTCAAACACCAACTCCACAGGTTCGAGTTTGTACTCTGTCACCTTGAACGTCGTGTCAAACGACAACGCACCGATCTTGTCACTCTCGCCCGCTGATTGTCGATGCAGATGGATGCGATAGTCGCCTTGGATAGCAGAGTCTGGCAACAACAAGTGGCTGCGAATACTTCCAAATGCGTTCAGTCTGACGTCCTCTGTTTTGAGTCGTCGACCGCGAGCATCGTAAACGTCAAGCGTGAATTTTTCGTCGGGGTTGAACACGAAGCGATCATTATCGACCCAGCGAACGAGCGCCTTGATGTTGACAAGTTGACCGCTGCGGTACGCTGGCCGATCGGTGTAAAGATATCCCCGCGCCGTCAAACCCGTAGCAAATTGGAGCCCTTGGAGATTGCTGACGGTCGACGCCATGTGACCTTCGTGTACCGCGAACACTCGTAAATCTTTGCACGTCTTTAATGCGTCATAGCTCTTTTGCAACACGCCGTCGGCGGACGTGACTTCTTCGGCGAACACGTTCGCGCCGTCACTGACAAGCACACTCACGCCATTGGCTGGTTTGCCTTCGCGCATATCTTCGGCAAACAAAAACACTTCGTTGCGAGACGCCTTGACGATGATCTCGATATCACTGATCACGACCATCGTCGTCGATTCCAGTTTGTCCGACGATACCGTTACTGCGGTGACGCCGGGTCCTTCGATCGGCAACTCAATAAGACTGTCGATCGGCCTATAGTCGCCGTAGTCTTTCACGGTGTAATCGAATTGCTTGTCCGGATCGATAAGTGCGATGTCGAGCGATTCGATGCCCGTCGTCAAATGCATTTTGCGGAAGTAGTCCGTCATGTCGACGCGATACGTCTTCACCGCGACCTTCTCGAGGTTTCGCGTGCTGAGTTTGACTCGAGGCTGTTCATCCGTGTGAAATCGTCGCTCGGTTACAAGTTTCAACTCCGGCGTGGTCAGCATTCGAACGCGGACCATCGCTTGGCTCTTGAGCGGCTCGCTGACTTTCTCGAACCACTCCAGAGCCTCTTTCATTTTGAGCAGCCGAGTCTCGTACAAATTGGCGATCGAGAATGCCGCTCGCGCAGCATCAGGACTGTCGGGATACTTGCTGACGACGCGTTGCCAATCCACGATGGCTTGTTCGAATAAAGTCGTCTCGGATTTCGTGTACGAGATCGTGTCCGGCGACTGACCGCGTTCGATTGCCGCATTAACTCGGGTTTGATGAGACTCATTAGCCGCCTTGGCCTTCATCTCACCGAACTGGTAGAGCACGTTGGCAGCCCGCGGGTCGAGCGGATACTTATTCAAAAAAGTTTGCCACAGCTCACGAGCTTGATCGAAATTATCTTGGGCAAACGCATCATTTGCCTTGGCATACTCGGTATCAACAATCTGTTTTTGAACCGCTGGCCATTTGGGATCCGTCGGATGCTTTTCGAGAAAGAGTTTCCAAGCACTGATCGCATCATCGAACTGTTCTTGAGCCAGATATTCTTGGCCGAGCATTTCGCGAGCAACGGAAATCTGCTTGGCTTGAACGTACTTGGGGTTTTCGATCAATGAAATCAATCTCGTCGCTGCCTGCGAGTGACGACCGTAACGCGCGTAGCCTTGAGCAATCTCGAGTTCCGCTTGCGGCGCCATCTCGTGGTCAGGATGTTTTGCGAGAAACTTTTCGGACGCCGTCACGGCAAGTTCTAAATCGCCAACAGACTTTGGCTCCGGAAGCCCATAGGTGTGAGCAAGCCGATACTCCGCCTTGGCAATAAAATCATTGATCGCTTGTTGGTGCTCGTCATCTTGTTTCCCGCTCCAAGTTTGAATGAAGTCTTGCCAAGTGTTTCGAGCAGTCGCGAAGCGTTCGAGTTTCAAGTGTGTCCCGCCAAGGCGATACCATGCCTCGGTAATGAGTGACGCAGGTGCATTGACACCGGAGCGTGGCGTGTCACCGGAATAGTCCTTCAAGAACTTTTCGTACGCAGCCACCGCGACTGCCAAGTCGGGGGTTTCTTCGTTACAGCGAGCGATGCGAAAGTCGATTGTCTGTCGAAGTCCCGGCGTTGGACCGAGTTTTGCGGCCTCGGTGTAGTACGTCAACGCTTGTGTGTAGTTTGGAAGCTTCGATTGCGATGGGTCAGTTGCGGGCATGCCTTCGTAGTAGCGATCGGCAAACTCCAAATAGATCTTTGCCAAATCATCCTTGCGGCCGCGCGACAACAATCGCTCAGCTTCCGCTTGGTAAATGGCACTGGCATCGATGTATTGGCGGCGCATCACGAACACGTGGGCTCGCCCGAACCGAGAGCGACTCAACCAAGTGCTCTCCGGAAAGTCCGTCTCTAGTTGCAGAAAGGTGGCAAGCGCTTCGTCGTACTGTTTCGCGTGCGTCCGCGCGACACCCTGCAAGTAACGCAAGTAATCTGGTTCAGCCACATCGGAGTTGCTGATCACATCTTCGATGAGCTTGATCGCGGCCTCGTACGAACGTGATTGCATCGCATCGTGAATCGCAGAATCGATCGACGGAACCGTTGTAACCAGCTTCGACTTTGCTGCGCCAACTTTTTGAGCGTCCGCAATCTGGGCAACAACTGGCACGCCCACGAAAAGAGCTGCAATGATGCCTAACGACCAATGACGCACTGCACGAAGCAACATGGTTTGACCACTTTCCTGCAAGTAGCTAGCAATAGACGGAACCAGCGATGTGAAAAGACCCGAGTGAGCTAAAACGCTCAGGCGTCGCGTGGACTAGACCGTATTCTACACTGAATAAGATGCACTGGACACAACGAACGATCACGTCGTGTTGACTGGCATCTGACGATGACAACGAAGCGGCGGGTACGATTCTTAGTCGAAATTAACGAGAATCTCGATTGTCGGTTCGTAGTTTGCTTTGAGTTGGCTTCATTGGACACTTGCGGGGTGTTCGCACAACAGTTCATCCAGACGGATCTACACGCTGAGAGTACATTGACCATTAATATGCAAACGGATGAGACCAGTCGTGACGCAGCGGAGTATGTTCCTGGATCCATACCTTGGCCCGCCTGTGGATTTGCCCTCACAGCGACCGGTCGTGACAGGTCTCCGCGAGATCTTCAACCTGAATGGATGGATGATCCAGCGATTGACCCAATCGAGCACGTCCAGGCTCTCGCGGGGCTTGCGAGACTGAATCGATTCAGTGGCGTCGCAGGGTTAATGTATCGCTATGTCCGACGGCTGACGAAAGCTCGGTTGTTGTCGTCGAGAACTCCACGACCGCTGAAGATCCTTGACGTGGCCAGTGGTGGCGGCGATGTTCCAGTTGCTTGGATGCGTCGAGCAAAATGCGACGGGATTGACTTGAACGTCACCCTTCTCGACATCAGCCCCCTCGCGATAGAGCAACAACAGCGGCTTGCTCATGCTCACGGTGTCACTGTCAGCTCGATTCAGATGAATTGTTTGAAT
Organism: Pirellulaceae bacterium; assembly: GCA_041751935.1. Taxonomy (GTDB): domain Bacteria; phylum Planctomycetota; class Planctomycetia; order Pirellulales; family Pirellulaceae; genus JBBSJZ01. The sequence continues at coordinate 31,083 of JBGSIA010000049.1, forward strand.
GAATCACTGCCCAGTGGATTCGATCTCGTCACGAACTCGTTGTTCATGCATCATTTGGAGGTTACTGACGCAGCCCACTTGATTCGCCAGATGCGAGCGGCGACCGACAATGCGATCTTGGTTTGCGATTTAGAACGTTCTCGATTCAATGCTGGTTTTGTAGCCGTTGCCGGACGAGTGCTTTCCCGTTCAAAAGTCGTGCATCACGACGGCCCGCAGAGTGTTCGAGGGGCATTCACGAGAAGTGAGTTTGCTGAGTTATGCGAGTCCGCATTAAGAACTCCGATGCATATTCACAATGCGTTTCCCTGCCGCTTCATCGCGTATCACGTCACATAATGAATATGGATTTCGAACAGGAACCATTTTCAAGTTCAAGAGTACTGGTAATCGGAGCAGGAGTTGCCGGCTGCTCGTTTGCACTTCGTTTGCGCCAACAGGGATTCGACGTTGATCTGGTCGAGAAGGAATCCTTTCCGCGAGCCAAGGTGTGTGGATGCTGCCTCGGGCCTGTGGGAATCGAGCAGATACGAAAGCTAGGTTTGCTTGACGTGGTGATGACACGTTCGATCACCACAAGTTGCTGGCAAGCATCTCTCGGTGGACGACGATTGACCTTGAAGATCCCTGACGGCATCGCTGTCTCGCGCGAGGTTCTGGATCCGATGATGATCGAAGCCGCCGATAAAGCTGGCGCGCAAGTAATGACGCATTGTTCAGCGTCGATTGAAAGCGTCGACCTACAAAGCGTCGCCGTTCGTTTCGATCATCACGTTTGTGGTGAGGAAAAACGCGAGCGTCGAACGAGAACGTACGAGTGTGTCGTTGTCGCGTCCGGCCTTCGCGCCGGAAACTTGAAGGGGATGCTTCCATGGATCCAAGAGCCGCATGGACCGTTCGGCGTTTCCTTTATGGCTTCATCGCCAGATGTTCAGCCAGGGTCGATCTACATGGCCTGTGACAACGATGGATACGTGGGATTGGTGCAACTTGAGTCGGGACAAGTTGATGTAGCAGCCGCATTGGTTTCTGGTTCCGCTGGTGCATCACAAGGTGATCCGCTTTGTCGTGTTCAACGCATTCTAAAGCGGAGCACGTTTCCCTCAATGCGTCTCGACGATCTCACACCACTCATGTCGACACCACCACTGAGACGCAGCCGTGTCGCAGGCCGAGGCCGGATCATCGCAATCGGTGATGCGGCAGGCTACGTTGAGCCGTTCACAGGCGAAGGCATGACGTGGGCGATGCAAAGCGGCATCGCAGCGGCAGACCTCGTTGCGACTCACATTCACGACTTGGAGCACGTCGGCGAACAATGGAACACGCATATTGATTTTTCCGTCAAACGACGAAAAACGATTTGCAAAGTCATGACGGCGATGCTCCGATCACCCGTCGCCTGTCGCATCGCCGCTACCATGCTTAGCGTCTTCCCAAGCCTAGCCCGTCCCCTGCTCCATACTGCCCGCAACAGTACTGAGCAATCTATCGAGCACTATCCTGTTCCGTTTCCATGATTTGCTGTTTAACGGAGATTGAGCAACTAGCATTTCCAACGCAGCAAAAAAAGCCAGAGCGAACTCTGGCTTGTCAGTCGACTTTCTTCGGAATGACGCAACTAATCGCGTACGATCGTGCGGCCATGCTTGGTGATCACGACGTCAACGCAATGACCACAGCACTCGAACTTGTAGGTCAAGATTTTTCGTCCTAAGAATCCGCTCTCGCAACCGACATAGCACGGCGTAACTCCAGCACAGCACGCGGGAACGCAAGCATCAACCTGGTACTTGCAACATGTCACGGGATCGACCACGCACCAAGTGACCGACACGGGCGGTGGAGGGCAGCAAACAGGCGCACAAACCGGCACTGGTTCACAGCAACCGTGTGCATCAACGGGCGAAGCTACGACGCAGGCCAACAAAGCCAACGAAACACCACACAAAAGTGTTTGTCTAAGGTTCATCATCTTTGGGGTTCTCCAATCAAGAGGTCAAAGTCAGGAACTACATTTACCTAGGCCACACTGACGACACTGTCTAGTTTATGCAACCAGAACAATGTAACAGAAACTGACTTTGGGTAGAATTTTTCCTTAATGATCCGACTGCGTGGATTGGCAGTTAAATCAAAGAGACAAACGATCACCGAATGATTGTTCACGTCCAGACGAGCGGCGCCATCGAGGCGGGATGAACCACAATGTTAATAAGACCAGTCCGCCGATAAGTGTGTAGGCCAACGTAAACACCCAAGGGCGAGCGTCAAAAAACATGGCGTCGTGAATCCTATTGGCGATGAAGTCGCCTTGATACGCCACTTGTCCCGCTAAACCTCGCAGCCATTGTTCTAATGTTGTTAGCGGGCAAGTGATGCCCGCCCAGGCTTCCAGCACGACTACCAAGATCATCACTAAGTGGATGCCGCGGAACCAACGATTTTGAACCCACATCCAACTCGCCGCCCAGCCGACGAGCGTCAATAACAATCCGAGCAGTACGAATAGCACGTAAGCAAAGTGGATCATGACCGTAAGGTCGGCGAGCATGCGATAGATCATGAAAGTCCCACCGTCGGGCTGATAAAAGTTGCACCCCATGCAAGTAAAAACGATCGACGAGCGTTTGGGGTTTGTGAATTATCGCAGAATCTTGAAATGCGAATAAAATTCAATCAGCCACTGCCGACTGCACTCGGACGACGACGCCTTTGAAAGCAGGCGTCTTGCTGTGGGGATCAGCATGACGCGAAACCAACACGTTGGATTCAGGGTAGTACATGAGTGCGTTGCCGGGACGAATCGAGTCAAACGCACGAGCTAAAATACCGTTCATTGAACCCACGTCGCTTGACACTATAACTGGTTCGTCGTTCTGCAATCCCAGTCGCTTCAAGTCATCCGAGTGCATCAAGATCAAGTCGCGACGTTCCTGGTTGCGATACAGATCGTATTCTTCATAGACCACCGTATTGAATTGGCCTTCGCTACGGACAGTCATCAACCGCAGCTCGTCGTTGTTGGTTCCTTTGAGCGGCGGCAGTTCGTGTCGATGTAAGATTGCCCGGCCGTCGGAAGTGGGAAATTTTGGTGTGTGGAACGTTCGCCCGCCGACTTGGAACTCTTGCTTGGTTTCGTCGATGGTTGCGATGTTCTCGTAGCCAGGAACGACGGCGCCGATCCAATCGCGAATGGTCGCAGTTTGTTTCATTGTGTCCCAATCCACGCCTGGACAATCTGGGAGCAACTTGGCGCCGATCGTCGAAATGACTTCGACTTCACTGCGAGGACCGGGAACCCGACGCGGGCCGCCGTCGCTGAGTCGGATGTAGTTGAACATCGATTCTTGCGTGGTCGGCTCCGGCTCTTCATCGCGTGCCAGCACTGGCAAGATAATCGTCTCTTGCGCCAACCCGTGCGCATGCCCGGTATTCATCGTCGTGTTCATCATCACATTCAACTCCAGCTTCGACATTGCTTGATCAGCGAACGTCGAATCGGGATTGGAACCGAAAAGATTTCCGCCCAAGCAGATCCCGACTTTCATCTCGCCGCGGTCAGCGGCCTCCATGCAAGCCAGCGTGTCTTTGCCAACGGTAGTCGGAAGTGAGACACCGAATTTGTCTCGTAGCGAGTTGAAGATTTCGTCTTTCAGTTTTGGAGTGACGCCAACGCTGCCGATACCCTGCACATTGCTGTGCCCACGAATCGGCATCAGCCCGCATCCAGATCGCCCAAGCATCCCGCGACACATCGCCAAGTTCGCGATTGCTTGGACGTTTAGAACGCCGTGAGCATGATGTGTGATGCCCATGGTCCAGGAAAACACGACCGCCTTGGCGTTGCCATAAACTTCGGCGATCGACTCGATTTCGCGTCGCGAGACACCCGACTTGGTCTCGATCTCGTCCCACGTCAGAGCATCGACATGCTTGTGCCAGGCGTCGCTGTCGCGGCAATGTTCAGCCAGAAAAGCTTCATCAAGTTTGCCCGCACGTTTGATCGCTTTGGCAAGTCCCCACAGCAACGCCAAGTCGCCGCCAATATGGGGCTGGACATAGTGGGAGGCGATCTTGCTGCCTTTGAACAACGAGATCATATCGCTGGGGATACGAAAGTTGATTAAACCTGTTTCGCGAACTGGATTGATGACGATTACTGTGCCGCCGCGCCGCCGGACATGCATCAGGCTGGTCATCAGTCGTGGATGATTGCTTGCCGGGTTTCCGCCAATAAGAAAGACACTGTCAGCTTTCTCCAGATCATCCAGTTGAATGGTTGCGGTGCCGCTGCCGATGCTCGATTGCAATCCGACGCCGCTGGCTTGATGGCAATAGAAGCTGCAATTGTTGACGTTGTTCGTGCCGTACACGCGGGCGAGCAATTGCATCAGGAAGCCCGCTTCGTTACTGCTACGTCCGCTGAAGTACCAGAAAGTTTCGTCCGGCGATACAGCTCGTAGCTTGGCAGTGATCGAGTCGAATGCGTCCTGCCAGGTAATCACTTCATATTGCGATTGACCGGCGCGATAACGAACCGGATGTATCAAGCGACCGAGGTGTTCGAGTTCGCGCGGCGTCATTCGCTGAAGATCTTCGACCGATGTTTTGGCCCAGAATGTCGGTTGAATTCCCGGCTGCATATCGGCGACCATCGCCTGCAGACTTTTCTTACAGAACTCGGGAAAGTGGCCCGATTCGTTGACCATCCCGCCTTTTTGGCCGCCCATTCCGACCGCACATGTTTTGCACGAGTTGCGGCTGCGCATGGCTTTGAACAGGTTCCAGAGACCGACTTCGCGACCTTTTTTCCAGGTGTACAGGATCGCGCGGAAACCTCCGCCACTGGCAACTTTCACGGATTACGGTCCTTGTTTGAGAGAACGACGCTTACGTGCCTCATCATAACCGCAAATCGATAGTGAAAGCAGTGTCACCAGCCACTACCGAACTGTTCGAAAACCAAACGACTGGCGCGGGCCTCGGCATCGCGGTCGTCTGTATGGTGGTCGTTTTCGCTGCGAAGTAGCCAACTGGGAATCGATTGTTGCGACAAATCAATGGCTTGAAAGTCCTCGAAAGCCTGCACTCGCTCGAAGCCGCGAGCGATACGAGTATTGCCGGATTCTCCAGTCCACTGGACAAGATCGTCGGCGGAGTGCCACCGGTTGTTCGCGGCATCCGCATAGATCCTGGCGATATCGTTACCGGATTCCGCTGCGATGCCAACGACCGTACCGAAGCCGCGAGTGCTGACTTGATAGTCCGCGCTGCTGATCATCGCCCGACCACTGGATATGCTCAGTGTGTCATCGTCGGTCGAGTCGTATAGTTCTGCGGAGTCGTTGCCGCCTGCTTCGGCGTATGCATACACGCGTTCGAACCCGTACGCGAGCTGGAACGATTCTTGTCCGTCGGTAGCCGTACCTCTCAGACTGGTGAATTGTGGACGTACCGCAAGTTGATCGTCGCCAGTCGAATCGTACATAAAGGCAGCGTCATCACCACCAGCCGTGGCATGTACGTAAATGCGCGGCACATTGGATAGGTCAAAGTGGAACCCGACGCCGGTGAATGATGCCGAGTTGGGCTGGGATGTCAGCGTGTCATTGCTTGCTGAGTCATACAACGTAGCACGATCGGGGCCGCCACCGCCATGAAAATGAACCTGTTCGAAGCCGCGTAGTTCAAAGTCACCTAGCGATGTAACGAGGCTGCTCGGTTCATTGGATTCACTCGGATGCAGCACAAGACGTTCGGCAAGTGATGAGCCGATGATGACGAGCGAATCGCTGCCGCCACCGACGTCGATCACAAACGGCGGTTGACGATCCTGGGTGTCGAGTCGGTACGTTTGCTCGCCGATCCGCAACAGGACGCCCTCAGTGAAATCCAGTGTGACGGACTGCGATTCGTTGTTGCCATCCACGCGATCGAGTGTTTCAACGGGATCGGAAATATTCGTCGATTCAAACGTCACGGCTGTGATTAAGTCAATCACTCGATACGATTCGCCGGTTGTTGCATCGAATTGATCCTGACTTGTATCGCGAAGACGTGCCAGGATTTCATCGGCGGTGGGTTGCAGTCCTTGTTCGATCATTGCTTGGCGTACCAGCATCGAGGCACCGGCAACTTGCGGAGTAGCCATGCTGGTACCACTCAAGCTGGCATAGTCGTCGACTTTTCCGTCCCAACCGTAAACATGATCGGGAACGCTGCTTGAAATGTTCTCGCCGCGCGCCGCCAGGATCCCAGACTCACGCTGCGCGAAAGCACTCAATTCGCCCTCGTTTCCCACTGATGCAACCGCGACCACCGATGAGCTGCTGGCGGGATACAAAACCTGGTCGCCCGTGAACGAGCCAACTTGCTGCAAGTTGCCTGACGCAGCGAATACCAAGATCCCATCGTCGTGGAGTCGCCGCAAATCGTCTTCAAGCATCGCCGTTGCTTCGGCATAGTTTTCTGGGTTGAGAGCCGCACCGATGGACAAGTTGACGGTGGTAATTGGCGAAGAGAATGAGTCTCGATGTTGATGAACCCACTGCAGTGCGGATTCGATCCATTGCAATCGGCCACTACCCGAATCATCGAACACTCGCAATGCGACGATGTCGGCATCGGGAGCGATTCCGGAAAAACTGCCGTGGTTACCAGCAAGTGCACCGGCGATGTGAGTGCCGTGAAATCCCGCAGGTCCATCGTCGTACGGGTTATCATCGTTCTCGGCAAAGTCCCACCCGCCGACGACTCGATAGCCAGGGCCAAAGCCACCACCCAGAGCGACGTGGTCCCAGGCGACGCCGCTGTCAATGACGGCGACGGTTTGACCTTGGCCGGTCAACTCGAGACCTGTAATGCCCCCAGCCTGATGCACCTGGCTCGCTTGTTCAAACAGATCGAGTGAGTGGTCAGTCGCCGAAACGTTACTGGGTGGTGAAACCGAGTTCGCAGTATCGAACAATGGACTCGCCGTAGAGCCTTGAGTTTCGAACGAAACTTGTGTCTCGAGCGACAGGAGACCTAACGATTGCAAAAGCAGTTCGCCAGCCATACTCGCTGACAATGCCAACCGTTGTTCGCAAGGCTGGATCGATGGACCGTCTAGGTCGATGCAATTGGCGTCAGTATTTTTCATGAGTTTTGTCGCAGGAAACGAATGCCAAAGTAGGAGCGATTGAAGAGCGGAACGTCTAGGCAATTCCTGCAAGAACTTACGTCGCAGACTCGGTCGCGGATTGCCCAATCGGAACTCTGCCAATTCCTCTCCACTTCCCAGTCCGAAACCGCCGATTTAATTGATCGAGTCGTTACATCCGAATCTCTCATCTGCCGTGTGTGCTGAGGTCCGCTCGCCATGCCCCTGCTGAAACTGTGGAATTCGCTTATCGGGCGACCCGCATCCGACAAGCCATCGTCTAAGCCGACACCCGAACAAACGGCAGTGAAACCAACACCCCACCCACCGGAAACGGTCGGCACCGAACTCACGCCGGCGCGGGCAAAAAAAACAGCGAAGGCCGCCACCAGTACGTCGGCAATTCCTGTTCGGCTCGCACCACTCGCAACCGCCGAACTCGAGGTTGCTTCCGCACCCAAACGTCAGTTCAAAGTGGTGACTCGTGGCGAGCACGCGGAATTGTGTCGCCTTGCAATCGAGACGCGAGCCACTTCGATTCTGGAAATCGGCGTTGGCGATGGCGCCCGCGCCGAAGCCCTTATGCAATCGCTGCAATCGATTTCTTCGGACAAGGCGTACCGATATGCGGCAATTGATCAATTTGAAATGGTCGGAGGCCCGGTGACGTTAAAGGACTTCCATCATCGCATGCGAGGCATCGAGATTCGTCCACAGGTTTTCCCTGAGCCAATACCTCAAGGGCTAGCAAAGTTTTCTCGCACCGTCGGTTTTGCTGACCTAGTGATCTCGTCGATTCCCGAAGATCAATGGTCGTCCTTAGAAGTCCAATCGCTTATCGCGCGGGTCACGAAAAAATCCAGTGTCGTGCTACGCCAAGCAGGTGGTCGGTGGCAGAAAACGATTCGAGAAGACGCTGGACAGGTAGTCACCCGTAAGGTGGCTTAGCGTGCCTCGTCGATCCCTTCCATCAACACCTTCTTTTTCGCCCTTGGACAAGCGGTGACTGAGAATAAAATCGCTTCCGCTAGACGCAGGTATCGTAGGCCGACTTTGGCGTTAAAGCTCGTGTACGGATGGCATCAAAAAGACGGCGCTGCTAGTTGCGGTTTGGGTTACGAACGCGGTATTTAGCGATTTTTGGTGCATTCGCGTTGTTACTGATAAACAAATCGTTCATTATTTGCGATTTAGGCAAATAAGGCGAGCTAGGCTATGGCTTGGGCATGCTGTAGACACGCGACGGCACAATTTGACAAATTGCGTCAGGCGAGTCGCTACTGGATTGAAAGTTTCGTATGTGTGGAATTGTTGGATACGTTGGAGCTGATGACGCTGGACCTTACCTATTGGAAGGTTTACGGCGGCTAGAGTATCGCGGTTACGATAGTGCGGGAATCGCGATTCATGGTGGTGACCATTTTCATGTCACTCGTTCCGTCGGACGCATCGACACGTTGGCCGACCGGCTCGGAAAGGAGCCTAAACCGGGAATACTTGGGTTGGGTCATACGCGTTGGGCAACCCATGGTCCAGCGACCGAAGAAAACGCTCACCCTCACTACGGTGGCGATGGTGAACTGGTGCTCGTACATAACGGCGTTATCGAAAACTATCAGCTTCTCAAAGATGAACTGATAGAAAAGGGCTACACGTTTAAGTCGGCGACCGATAGCGAAGTGGTAGCTCACTTGATCGCCGAGGGGCTGAAAAAGATCCCGCTCGATCCCGAAAATCCAAATCTGAGATATTTGTCGGCCGTTCAAGGTGCATTAGTACAACTGCGTGGAACATACGGCTTGGCGATAGCGTTTCGCGACCGACCCGACTTGTTGATCGCCGCGCGTTTCGGCAGCCCTTTAGTACTGGGAGTTGGTCGCGGTGAATACTTCCTTGCCAGTGACGCGGCGCCTTTGGCCGGACGCACTGATCGAATTGTTTACTTGGCCGATCATCAAATCGTTGTTATGACGCCTGACGGATTCTCGGTCCTGCATCGCGATCAAGGCAAAGTCCGCGTGGACGTTCGGCCGCTAGAGATCGATAGTACCGAAGTTAGCCTCGAAGGCTTCGATCACTACATGCTCAAAGAGATCTACGAGCAACCGGAATCGCTTCGCAATGCAATGCGTGGTCGGTTGGATGAGCAAGACGGAACCGCCGTCTTTGGAGGGTTGAATCTGACTCCCCAGCAATTGCGATCTGTCGAGCGTGTGATCCTCACTGGTTGTGGTACGAGTTGGCATTCGGCGCTAGTGGGTGAATACTTGATCGAAGAACTCGCGCGGCTGCCGGTGAGTGTGGAGTACGCGAGCGAGCTTCGTTATCGCAATCCGCCGATCGAAAACAACACCCTCGTCTTCGGGATCACGCAAAGCGGTGAGACGGCGGATACTCTTGCGGCACTTCGGGAAACCAAACGCAAGGGACACCGCACGTTAGCGTTATGCAACGTCGTTGGCAGCTCCATTGCACAAGCGGCTGACGGCGGCGTGTATCTGCACGCTGGCCCAGAAATTGGCGTCGCTAGCACCAAGGCCTATTCAAGCCAGTGTTGCGTGCTGGCGATGCTGGCCTTGTACTTCGGCCGACTGCGTCATATGAGTTACGAAACCGGTCGCCGTATTATCGACGAGTTGCATCGTTTGCCTGGCGCCGTCCAAGAAGCATTGTCGTGCTCCGAACAAATCCGTGACGTAGCGAAGAAGTACGTTGATGCAACGAACGTGCTGTATCTCGGACGTCAATACAACTTCCCGACGGCACTTGAAGGTGCGTTGAAGCTAAAAGAAATCAGCTACATCCATGCTGAGGGTTATCCCGCCGCCGAAATGAAGCACGGTCCGATCGCGCTCGTGGATGCAGCGACTCCCAGCGTGTTCATCGTGCCCAACGGCACGACGTACGACAAAGTGATGGCGAATATGGAGGAGGTCCGTGCTCGCGGTGGACCGGTTATCGCCATTGCCAGTCACGAAGATCCGCAAGTCACAGCCTTAGCTGATGACGTAATTCGTGTCCCTGATATGCCCGAGTTTCTTCAGCCAATCGTGACGGCGGTGCCATTGCAATTGTTGGCCTACCACATTGCGTTGCTGCGTGGTTGCGACGTGGACAAACCCAGAAACCTCGCCAAGAGCGTGACGGTGGAATAGTTAGTTGTTTGTTTGGTGCCTCACAGGGACGGTGGGGCGGTTTGTTTCCCATCGCCGTAACGAAACTTTATCCTTGCGGTGATCCCTTTCCTTTCCCAAATTTTAGCTTCAAAAGAGTCCCAAAGATGAAAACGAATGGTCTGAGCTACAACGCACGTAAAGCCTTGATGGTCCATATCGGCGAAACTGCCGGCACGGAGATCGCCAACCTGATTTCACAGATGTCGACGGAGATCGAAGAGCTGCGCCGCACGAAGGTCAATGTGACCAAAATCGTTCCCGGTCGCGGAGTCGAACCCCGTTACACGATTGAAGAACCGGTGTGAGAGCATCGCCCAGGCGTTGACATTCGTTGGGCGAGAGTTGAAAGTAGCGGATTGAACGGCGCAGGCCATTCTCCTGCTTCCTTTGCAGCCCCCTAACGTAGCCGCCCTTTCGCGGCCAATATCGATGTCTCAACCACGCACCATGCTCGACAAAATTTGGGACGAGCACGTTGTTTATACTGCCGCCGGCGGTCCAGCGATCCTGTACGTCGACCTGCACTTGGTCCATGAAGTAACCAGCCCTCAAGCTTTTGAGGGGCTGAGGATGAACAAGCGACCCATCCGACGTCCCGAGCGAACGATTGCTACACCGGACCACAATGTCCCGACCAGTGATCGCAGCCTGCCCATTGCCGATCCGATTAGCCGCATCCAAATCGAAACTCTACGCAAGAATTGTGAAGAGTTCGGCGTACGGTTGTTTGATATCGGCGACGTTCGCCAAGGCATCGTCCATGTGATCGGTCCCGAAAACGGGTACACCCAGCCGGGGATGACAATCGTTTGCGGCGATAGTCATACGGCCACTCACGGCGCCTTCGGAGCCCTCGCTTTCGGCATCGGTACCAGCGAAGTCGAACACGTGATGGCGACCCAGACCCTGCTGCAATTCAAGCCCAAAACGTTCGAATTACGTGTCGACGGGGAACTCGCTCGCGGTGTCACTGCCAAAGACCTGATCCTGTACCTAATCGGCCAGATCGGTACCGCTGGTGGTACAGGATACGTTCTGGAATACACCGGTCAGTGTATTCGCGCCCTGACGATGGAAGAGCGAATGACGGTTTGTAACATGTCGATCGAAGCCGGCGCTCGCGCTGGGATGATTGCCCCAGACGACGTCACGTTTGAGTATTTGAAAGGCAAGCCCGAAGTCCCCAAGGACTTTGCTGCTGCAATGCAGCGTTGGAAACAGTTGCCATCGGATGAGGGTGCGGTATACGACCGTAGCAAAACATATCGCGGCCAAGACATCCAACCTCAAGTCACGTGGGGCACCAATCCCGGACAAGTTTTGAGCATCAAGGACGCAGTACCCGATCCAGCGGACTTCAGTGATCCAGTGGACCAAAAATCGACTGCCCAAGCACTCACGTACATGGGTCTAACGGCCAAGACTCGGATCGAGGAGGTTTCGATCGACCGTGTCTTCATCGGATCATGCACGAATGCTCGCATCGAAGATTTGCGTGCTGCTGCCGCAGTAGTCAAGGGACATCGAGTCAGCGACAAAGTGAACGCGATGGTTGTCCCTGGCAGCGGACAAGTCAAACGGCAAGCTGAGAGTGAAGGACTGGACCACATTTTCAAGGAAGCAGGTTTCGATTGGCGTGAGGCCGGGTGCAGCATGTGCCTGGCAATGAACCCCGACAAGCTCGCACCGGGTGAGCGATGTGCTAGTACCAGCAACCGAAATTTCGAAGGTCGGCAAGGTAAGGGTGGGCGAACGCACTTGGTCAGCCCCGCCATGGCCGCCGCAGCCGCAATCGAGGGTCATTTCACCGACATTCGCGATTGGAAATACATTTAGGACCGGTGGTGTCCAACCGGAGGCAAAACTTCGCACCCTGTTTTCTAACAACTGAACTTCATTCAATCCCGCTTTCCCAATACTTCCGATGCAACACTTCACCATCCACACCGGCGTCGTCGCCACGATGGACCGAGCTAACGTCGATACTGACCAAATCATCCCCAAGCAATTTCTCAAGCGGATCGAGCGGTCGGGCTTTGGTCAGTTCCTGTTTTATGATTGGCGATTCCTTGATGATGGCGTAACACCAAATCCAGAATTTGAGTTGAACCGCCTCGATGTCAAAGGTGCTTCGATACTGGTTGCCCAGCAAAATTTTGGCAGCGGCAGTAGTCGCGAACACGCGGTTTGGGCATTGGGCGATTATGGCTTTCGTTGCGTCATCGCTCCCTCGTTCGCGGACATCTTCTTCAACAACAGTTTCAAGAATGGTTTGCTACCTATCACGCTGCCACAGTCCGATATTGACGAACTATTCAAGCGAGCAGAAGCTCACTCGCCGTACCAATTGACGGTGAATCTCGAAACGCAAACCGTCAGCGATGAACGAGGCTTTGAGCGAAAATTCGACGTCGACCCCAGTCGCCGTCACAATCTGCTTCACGGACTCGATGACATCGCACAAACACTGCAATACGAGGACAAAATCACGGCCTACGAGACAGCGCGGGCTTGGTAGCTTGAACGGTGCAAGCTAACGTCATTGTTCGTCAACTACAGGGCGGTCCGGAAGTTGACTAAACAATTGCAACAACTGTTCGACTTGTTGCAAGTTTCTCTGCGTGTCTGGTTCAGACAGTCTTTTGAGAATCTCACTTGTGGATCGAATCGTTTCTGGCAGCGTGACGATGGCTTGGAGAAAATCCTTGGTGAGCGGAACCACCTGGTCCATCTGTTTGCCGATGATTTCCTCTAATTGCTCTGCAGTAGCTTGATCGAGTTCCAATGTGACGTTCCCTTCACCCTGTGAAATTACCTTGCCCCCCATATTCAAGGCAAAGGAACCGCTTAGGTACAATCCACTGCCTGTCGATGCAGCTAACCTCTGAGGACTTTTTACTTGCCTGGCACTTCGCTTCGCTTTGTTTCGTTGCCTATGATCCCGGTTGGAATCGACGCCCCCCTTGGCGGGCGCCCGACCACTGCGCCCAACGCGTCGACTTTTCGCCTGGACGCTTTCACCAGCAGGTGAGTCAGTTAAATCACTCACCCGTTCATTTTTCAATTGTTCACTGAACTGACATTCACTTGAGTATGCTGGCGTTGCGAACGCCAGCATCAGCGCCACAAAAGGAACGTTGTATTGGAGAAATTTCGCATCGAGCAATAGGCGTGGCTGTTTTGGCAGAAGCATGACGTAACCTTGGGATTTGCGAATTCGTTAGCCTATCGTAACCTGTCCGCCAACTGCCGACGCTTCGTCTGCCAAGAACGAGGGTGCCAGCAGCCAGAAGACGCTGGATGTGCAGCTAACGTTTCAGGGCAAACAGCTAAAGGTGGCGATTGTTGCATGCATGGTACGGACAGCATCGACACTGGTATTATCGAGCCACCCACGGCTAGTCCAGACGCACCAGCTCTTGCGTCTGGAACCTAGAGCCCTTTTCGGAGTGGGATGCTCTGGGAACACGTGACATGCACGAAGCCGTCATTAATCAGATCTAAACCCATAAGTTGACAGCGTGCCACCAATGATTTCTACCTCGTTCGCTGTGAGCGGACTTTAATCAGCCGGAGTGCGTTAGTTAGCTTCCGGTTCTTGCCTGTTAACCGCGAGCAAACGCCCTTCAGCAAATCATTGCGGTTCCGATACCCACTAAATCGACAGTTCGTTAACCCGCTCACTTCCATTATAATTCAATTCAGGTTTGAAGTGCAAATTGGTGTCAGACGACTTGCGTCAATGGCTAATTCGAGGAAGAATAAACTCCTTCAACGAGTACCTAACCCTTTCTTTCACGAACGAGCAATTGTGATGTCACGCTTGTGTTACTTAGCCATGTTTGCTTTCTGCCTTTCAATCTCGGCCGTAGGCTGCGGTAGTTCCGGAAACCAAGTCATCGAAGACACTCGGTCACCAGCTGAAGTAGATCAGCAAATGCAGGATTACGACAAGCAAATGGAAGAAACCGCAAAGTCGACGACGAATAGCTAGTCGGCGATTGCGGATGTTTAAGAAAAACGCACGGCGTTGATTGATGTCTAGACGCAAGAATCATTTGCACACGGTACGACATCAATCGACGACTCGGGACTTGGCCTCTACGGACTCAGCGTTTTCGAATCGATTTTCCTTTGGGAACCTTTTAGCGAGCATTTGTGTGCTCGCTTTTTTTCTGCGCTTCATGCACGTCTTGCAGACGATTGAAGTCCCGACACTAGTTCGATTACTGGGAGATGCACAAGGATATTTTGATTGGGCGGTTCGAATCAGTGAAGGCGATTGGCATGGCAGCGAAACTTTTTATCAGGCACCGCTTTATCCATATTTCTTAGCCGTTCTGATTAAGATATTTGGTCCCAGTGTCACTCTGATCCGATTTGTTCAGACGATGCTTGGTGTCGCTGGCGTGGCCTTGATCGGCCTTTCGGGTCGCAAACTGTTGTCGGAGAGAGTTGGACTCGCTTCCGCACTCATGATGGCAGCGTATCCGCCAGCTATTTATTACGACGGCATCATTCAAAAAGCCTCGCTGGCAACGTTCCTGCTGTGTGTCTTGATCACAGCCTGTGTCTATCTTCAAAGCGAGCAACGTTGGTGGTATGCCGTTGTGACTGGAGTGTCGCTAGGCCTGTTGGTGCTGACGCGAGAGAACGCGTTGCTGTGGACCTCGGTGATTCCGCTTTGGATTCTCTTGGGAATACGCGAAACCAATTGTCGTCGATGGATGCTTGTCAGTTGTTACGCAGGAGGCATTTCCGCGATTCTGCTACCTGTCGCAGCACGAAACGCATCACTTGGAGGCGAGTGGTCGCCAACAACCTTTCAAGCGGGCCCCAATTTCTACATTGGCAATAACGTTGACTCCAATGGAATCTACACTCCCTTGGTTCCTGGTCACGAAACGCCAATGTACGAGCGTGCTGATGCGCAACGCTTAGCCGAACAAGCAATGGGCCATGAACTATCGGCCCGTGAAGTCTCTAAGTTTTGGATGGCACGAGCCTGGGAAGACATTCGCCAATCGCCCAGTCGCTGGCTGCAACTGATGCTCGCGAAAACGTTCATGGTGTTCAATCGCTATGAAGTTCCCGATGTCGAAAGCATGTACATCTTTCGCGAGTACTCGGTCCCTTTGAAGCTCAGCCGAATTTGGCACTTCGGCATCCTGTGCCCGTTGGGGATATGGGGTCTGATCGTGACGCGGGGGGACTGGCGGCGACTGTGGCTGTATCACCTGCTGTTACTAACGATGATCGCAGCCGTTGTGCTGTTCTATATTTTGGGGCGATACCGAAATCCGGTCGCGATACTGCTCATTCCATTTGCTGCGGCGGGTGTGATCGATCTGTTCGACCGTGTTCGGGAACGACGATGGCGATCAATTGGCCCGGCTGCGGTGGTCTTATCGGTGTCGGTCATTGGTTGCAACATTACCGTGCATGACGAACAATCCCTTCAAGCCAGCTGTTACATGAACATGGGCATCTCCGCGAGTAAGGCGGGCGACCTCCAGGCTGGGATTCAGTTGCTACAGCGAGCAATTGCCGAGTTCCCCGAAATGGCAGAAGGGTACGTCAATCTTGGTAGCGCCTACATGCTGAATCGACAACCAGATCGCGCAGCAATATGTTTTCAGAATGCCTTAATCCTCGATCCTCGCCTTGTCGGTGTACATTACCAACTTGGCGAGGCACTGGAGTTTTCCGGTGAGCGACAGCAAGCGATCGATCAGTACCAACGAGCATTGACGATCAACCCAGCAGATGCACGAGCCGCGGAAGCACTGAGCCGAACCCGCTAAATCTTGCAATGAACGCCTAACCGGATTCGACACCTCTCACCCCGCTGGAGAGTGTTCTCCGTTACAAAATCGGGAAATTATTTTCTATTCTCTTCCACCGCTTGGCGTTGTGCTGTTAATATTCAAATGCCCTTTTGGGTTTTCTGTTTCCCATTCGATTCGTTTGTCTATCTTTAGGAGATTCTTTCATGCAAAGAGTTCGTTGTTCGCGACCGGGTTTCACGTTGGTGGAATTATTGGTCGTCATTGCCATTATTGGCGTTCTTGTTGGCTTGTTGTTGCCGGCTGTCCAGGCAGCTCGCGAGGCTGCGCGACGAATGTCGTGTAGTAACAACTTCAAGCAGATTGGGCTTGCGATTCACAATTATCACAGCGCGTTCGACCAATTGCCCACAAACGGGGCTGGCACGGCGCGGCAAGTGCACCACACCGACATTAGCAACCAGAGCAATCGACTGTTTCTTAGTTGGTTGATCGGTACTCTTCCTTTTGTTGAGCAGCAAGCATTGTGGGAGCAGATTTCTAATCCGAGTACACAGGTCACGGCTGGTCAAACCTTGCCTGCATCTGTAAACGGCGCTTGGTCCGCAATGGGTCCCGTCCCATGGACAACCCGATATATTCCTTGGGTAACCACGGTAGCAGCATTCCGTTGCCCAAGTGACCCGGCCGACGTTCTCGGGCCCGGTTCGCTCGGACGTACCAACTACGGCGCTTCAGTCGGTGACGCGATCGATCGAGGACACAATGGTGGCGTCAATGACTACGGTTATTGGGGAAATCTAACGGACCGAGACGAAGACTGGGCAGTGACCCGAGGTCGTGCTGGACAACGCGGATTTTTCTGGGGCCGCAAGAAGTCTCAATTCCGCGACGTTTTGGATGGGCTCGCAAATACGATTGCCGCCGGTGAAATTACGACTTCTGCCGGTAAGGCAGAAGTGAGAGCTGATTTTGCTCGAAACGTTCCGTTTACCGTTGCCCCAAACGAAACCAACGCGAACCCGTCACTCTGCAAGCAAGGTGCTCACATTGATCCAGCACGCCCCCAGTTTTACGCTCAAACTGCAACGGTTAGCACTGCCTTGGATCAAGGTAAAGGTGCTCGTTGGGGAGATGCTCGACCGTATTACACTGGAATCCATACCATTCTGCCGCCAAATGCAGCCAATTGCGTGTACGACGGTGGTGACGGAAATCACTCCGGTGTTATCTCTACTGCGGGCAGTCGACACCAAGGTGGTTGTCACGTGTTGATGGGTGATGGTGCGGTGAAGTTCATCACTGAAAGCATCGACACAGGAAATCTCCAGTCGGTCACTGTGTGTCGTGACGCCCCAGGTCTTCGGCCTGGAACCGCCAGCCCTTACGGCTTGTGGGGTTCTTTGGGCACGCGTGACACGAAAGAAGTCATTGATAAGCCGTTCTAAATCACTAGGCTGATATCAATCCACAGTTAATCGCAACCTCGTCCGCAATTTGCGGGCGAGGTTTTTTATGGGGAGATCTAAGTTAATCGTATGCCTCGTCTCGTGATGAAACCTACTGCGGCTTACCGCTTTGACACAGCAAGTCGAGGATTGCATCGTTTTAGCAAGTCGTTAACCCGCGACGAACCACATAAGATTGAGGGCGTGCGTTTGATGGTGACGGGTTAACCGTGTTCATGATCACGTTTTTGCCGGGAGCGTGAGGCTCCCGCCGAATGATTACTCAGCAGGAACTTCGCTCTCCCAGCGTTACTTGGTGAGATGGGCTTGGGTGGCGTCCTGGTCGATGCAGATTAAGTGGTCGCGAAGAGGAGGAAAAACATCGCCTTCGACACTCTTTAAACGCAACTTTTCGGTCGAGCGACGTGGCATGTGGCAATCGACGCAGTTTTCGGCAAAGTCGACACCTTCCTGAGGAAAGAAGCTGCAATCACTTTCGCTCTTGTGACAGGTCATACATCGTTCCGAAAACAACTTTTGACTCCCACGCTCGTTGTGGTGTGGGTCATGGCAGTCGATACACGTCATCTGCGATTGTTGAAAGCAGACGCTTTGTGACAATCGAGTCAACTGATTGCTGGTGTGAACACTGTTTTTCATACCGAGTTCATCATCTGGGGGTTGGTAATGGTCTTCCAAACGGTCGCCAGGCCGAAAACTCAGTGCATCACCCTTGAGACTTCGCGATCCTCCGTGGCATTGCCCACAAACTTCCATTTGGATTTGGCGTTCCAGGTTAGACGGATTGATGATGCTGACCGCTTCAAGAGCGTCTCGGTTCTCGCGATGAAATGCCACATGTTCCTTTGCCGGTCCGTGACAACGTTCGCAGGTCACGCCGAAGATCAATGATTCCGGCCTGTAACGATTGGGGTGCGCGCGGAAATCAAAATACGTCAAGTGGCATTCCAGACAGCGCTGCGGAATCGGACGGGCATATGCGGCGTCCCCGTCGATGAAACCTGGGCTATTGATCCATTGGTTGCCGTCGGTGATGTGTGTCACGTTGTGTTGATAGAGCCCGTCTTTGTGCCAGTACAAATACGTCTGAGCCATTTTGGACGATCCGATGATGATTTCCATCGGGACCTCAAAGCTCCAGTCAAAGAAGTGGACGCGTTGACGAAATTCCTCGCCTTGTCGAATCATTTCAAAAGACACGTTGGGGTCGGAAGTCTGGAACGTGTTGGAGCCGGGTTCAAAGATTCCGTCGATCGTCGATTCATTGACCGGTCGGCTTGTCTTGTAGTGCCCTGTAGCTAGAAACGATTGATACTTGTCTTGGTGGCATTCCTGGCACTGTTCGGGTCCAACAAATCCTGGATTGTCATGCCGGGGAGTGCCGTCGACGCTCTTTTCTGGAAACTCGCCAGGGCGAAAGGGGATTTCGACGCCTCCACCATCCTCGTATTTGCCGACGAACCAAATGTTTTCGGGTGGAATCCAACTCACCACCATGTCAGCGGGTGGTTCAGAGAGAGCCGACACCTCCGTTTCGTTACCACTTCGCTGTTGCTGCGCTTTCATCAGATTACGAACCAACTCATCATCATGTTTCGTTAGCATCGCATCGTATCCGAACCAAGCGACGAACGTGACGATCGATAGGAGTGCTAGCCAGCGTTTGTAATTCAAGGTCTCATTTCCCGCGGCGAAGTTCTGTCAGCAAACCTCGATTGAACTATACGTATTAGTGAATAGTAAGCTTTCGTATCGTGCCTCTCAACAACGCTTGACGAAAAGCTAAACTCCAGGAATAACTGACTACGGCAGGGGCAAATTCTTATCAGCCCTAGGACTCGTTGATTTGACTGAAGTAACGGAGATCCTGACGGAGTCACTGCTTACCAGTGGCCAGCCACGCAAGGGCCTCAGGGAATTTGTTTCCACAATTCGAACAACTGTTCCGCGATCTCCTGATGGCCGGTTTCTGTGAGGTGAATCCGGTCACCGCGAAACAATTTGATGTGGCGTTCGACCTGTGACTGGCCTGACCATTCTCTGGCGACGTCCAACAGGAAGGCGAACGAACTCGATCCGGCCACTTCACGCACGACGTTGTTGTATTTTTCGTGCGTTTGCGGAATCCGAAGAACATCGCTTGCTGGCATCTGATAGATTTGCCCAAAAAAATCAAAGGCCCAACGCGGCATTTGCCCTTCCAGAAAGGCTGACGGCGCCGTGATGAATATGACTTTGCATCCATGGTGTTGTACCTCATCGAGGATCTGCTGTAGGTTCTCTCGATAAT
This sequence comes from Pirellulaceae bacterium, assembly GCA_041751935.1. Taxonomy (GTDB): domain Bacteria; phylum Planctomycetota; class Planctomycetia; order Pirellulales; family Pirellulaceae; genus JBBSJZ01. The sequence continues at coordinate 50,948 of JBGSIA010000049.1, forward strand.
CCTCAAGTGGAACTCGTACCGGCGACAGCTTGATCGGAACCGGTGGCATTAGTTTCATGCGCAGCGAGTAAAGACTCCACACGAGGCGAGACTTGCCTATCCAAGACTTCGCCTTGTCACTGAGTAGTTGACGTTCAATGAGTTCGCGATCGGTCTGACCGTTGAGCGACTTCCAATGATCGTTCCATCCGAAGTAGACAACAATCAAATCGGGTTGCCAGGACCAAATGTTGCGGAGCCGTTGTCTTCCTTGAAGCGACGTGTAGCCTGGACACGAAGTGTTGATAATTTCGGTCTTGCGGCCGGTTGCCTCCTCGGCCAGCCGCGCGAATCGATGGGGATACAAATCCTCGCCCAGGAAGCTGCACGAGTCTCCGATAATACCGATCCGATAAACGTCGGGACCCTTTTCCATTGACTCGGGCGTCGGCAAACGCAGGCCCTCCTCTCCGGTAAACGGCGTGTTGGCGATTGGCTTCCAAAATAATCGCAGATCGGCTTCGAATAGCGGGAAATCCTGAAACACTTCCCCTTCGCGTTCGATCCCATCGGAATCGAAGATTGGGATTCCCGCGTCGTAACCGAACCGCATCGCACCGACGGCGGGTGGTTCTCCAACACGAGCCAGACGCAAACCGAATTCGAAAAGCGCAAATACGGTAACCACCGCAACGAGAGAAAAGACGATTTTCTTGCGCAACGGCAACACACTAACCGAAGTTATAGGGCTATCCGCTGGGGTTGGCCGTTCGGGCTTCGGTCTAGTTCGTGGCATTGGCTACACGACCGGCGAAGATTCTGAAGATCCAGTGTATGACGCTATTTTAGCAGCTGAATCGAGGTGGTAGATAGTCTAGGGTTTGATCAGTTGCGGCGAAAAGGAATAAGAGGACCTATGGAAGCACGTTGCATTAAAGAGATCTTGAGAACATACTTTAAAACCGAGTCTCGACCCGAAAAGGGGACGAGCGGGCTCGAATCGTATTTCGGGAAAATTGCGTTCTCAAGCTCACGTTTGTCGCGCGCGTCCCCCTGCAGCAGCGGAGCAACGATATTGAATAGTTTGCACGCATGAATGTAGCAGTCATCTGTTTTAGTGTCGTCCTTGGGCTAATCGGTGGCGGGCTCCTCTGGTGGCGCAATCGCTCGATCTTAGCTGCGCTAGTGGTGCCTGTTGTCGTGGTGGTCTTTGCCGCGTTAGCGTTGCCTCCGCGTGTTGTGCCAGTTGAGCCACGGCCAAGTACGATTGAGTCGAAAGAAGTGACGCCTGAAGCCCAGGACGACCTGCCGACGGCAGCAAAGCTTGCCGCATTTCGTCCGATTGAGGTTGCTGATCGTGGATACGTCGCATCGGATGCCTGTCGCGACTGCCATCCCCAGCAGCACGCTACATGGTTCGCATCGTATCATCGAACGATGACTCAAGTGGCCCAAGGCGATGTAGTTTTGGGCGACTTCAATAACGTATATCTGTCGCAAAATGGACGAGATTATCACCTCAGAGAAGTCGACGATATGTGCTGGGTAGAATTGCTCGATCCCGCAGCAACCCCAGGAACGGCCGAAGCGTCACAACGCGTGCAAAGACCCATTGTGATGACCACCGGTTCGCATCACATGCAAGCCTATTGGTTTCCCATCGGCGTGCGACGCACTTTGGCCATTTTGCCATTTGTGTTTCTGAATGAAACACGAGAATGGATACCGCGGTCGGCTGCGTTCTTGAAGCCAACGGATGATGGCGTTTCGCATGAAATTGGACGCTGGAATTCCGATTGCAGTAAATGTCATTCTACGCACCCTCAAGAACGTGAAGTGACTGGCGGTGAGTGGGACACGCGAGCGGCTGAATTCGGAATTAGCTGCGAAGCCTGCCACGGCCCTGGACAGCAACACATTGCATACCATCGGGATTTGGCTGACAGCAAACACACGGTCGCCTCATCATCCAGCGACACAATCGTGAATCCTGAAAACGTATCGCATGTCCGATCATCGCAGGTCTGTGGTCAATGTCACTCGGTGCTGACCCTGAAAGGCGACCAAGACAAAATCAACCTTGAAGGCATCACATTCCAACCGGGCTCCGATTTGCGCCAGACATACGATGTGTGGCAACTTCAAAGCCCAGAAATGAAAGAACTGCTGAAGATCGAGTCGATTCACCAGCGCGTGGTAAGCACCAATCAAGGTACGTTCTATTCCGACGGTGTTGTACGTGTGTCTGGCCGTGAATACACGTCGCTGGAACAGTCTGCATGTTTCCAGCGAGGCGAGATGGGGTGCCTGACATGCCATCAACTTCACAAGTCGGCCGACGATACACGTAGTGACAAAGAGTGGGCCAATGATCAGTTGAAGCCGAGTTCGCTTGGAAACGACGCATGTGTCCAGTGCCACGACGAGCAGCAGTACTCAACGGTGCATACTCATCACTTAAAAGATTCGTCGGGATCAAATTGCTATAATTGCCACATGCCACACACGGCGTATGGGCTACTGAAAGCGATTCGCAATCACACCATCAGCACTCCCGACTTGAAATCAGAATTGGCTATCGACCGCCCCAACGCGTGCAACCAATGCCACTTGGACAAGACTCTGGAGTGGACGGCGGGCTATCTCAAAGATTGGTACGCGATCGATGAACCCGAACTGGATACTGAGCAATCAGAGATCGCGGCGTCCATTTTATGGCTATTGAAGGGTAACGCCGCCAGCCGGGCGATGGCAGCGTGGACAATGGGCTGGTCGGATGCGCAAACTGTCTCTGGCAATGACTGGCAATCGCTCTACCTAGCTCAATTGCTAAACGATCCGTATCTAGCAGTTCGGATGATTGCGCGACGTTCGTTGCAAACTCTGCCTGGCCTAACTGAATTGAAGGTGAACGCCTTGGCATCCGATGCCGAACGTAGCAATACAATACAGTCGATTATCGCTCACTGGGACCAAAATTCGCACGCCGCCAATCCAGCCTTGCTGCTCGGACCGGAAAACGTCGTCATGACTCGGCGGATCGATGCGATAATGAAACAGCGCGATGATACGCCAATGAAGCTGACCGAATAAGCGCCAGCGTTAGAAAATCAAAGCACCATCATTGTCGGATTCCGAATACAGCGTGCGTGCGGACGCTGTGCGTCTCCCGTCCACGGCAAACAGTTGTTGATTTACCTCTGGAATCGGAACCTTACCATCAAACCTATTTGCCAACTAATCCCTATGCTCAATGCTATGGCCACCAATCGCGCGCAGCCGATTTTTGTCGCTCTTATCTTCTTCCAATGGCTATGCACCCTACCGGCGCCAGCACAGGAGAAACCGACTGCGGTTGAAAGCATCCATGAGATCATCCAACGATACATGGTCCAGCACGAAGTGCCCGGCATGTCGGTCGCAGTGGCCCGCCAAAACGAGTTGATCTATTCAAAAGGTTTCGGATTGGCGGATGTCGAGCATGCAGTGCCAGCGACCGAGACGACTCGCTATCGAACTGCATCGATCGCCAAACCAATGACGGCAGCTTTAGTGTTGTCACTGGTAGAGGACGGTAAGTTGGAACTGGATGCATCAATCCAGACGTACGTCACAGAGTTTCCGGAAAAGCGATGGCCGGTCACGAGTCGGCAGTTGCTCGGGCATCTCGGTGGCGTGCGACACTACAAGTCGTCCACTGAGACATCGTCGACGGCTCACTATTTCAATCTGAAAGCGGCACTTCGTACTTTTGCCGATGATCGGCTATTGCATGAGCCGGGATCAAAATATCGCTATTCCTCGTTCGGCTACAATCTGCTCGGCTCGGTCGCGGAAAGTGCAGGCAAGTCGGATTACATGTCGTTGCTAAAGGAACACGTCCTCGACCCGTCGGGCATGACGCACACCGTGGCTGATAATTCATTCGCCATCATTCCCGGCCGCGCGCGCGGCTACTTTCGAGCCACCAAATCTGTGATGACGACGTTGCCCGATGACCACAACTTCGTGGAGGGTGGTCTCTACCATTCGACGTTGCACGATACCAGTATGAAAATTCCCGGCGGCGGACTACTTTCGACGGCGCCAGATCTTGTGCGATTCGCGCTCGCTACGAACCAGAAAAAACTGCTCAGCGAGAACACACTTGCTGACATGTGGACGCCACAGAAAACGACCGACGGAAAGTCAACCGATTATGGACTTGGCTGGAGCATTGGCACCAAGTCGGGTCGAAAAGCCGTCTGGCACGGCGGCGCACAATCCGGCACCTCGACGACCTTGTTGCTGTATCCAGACACGGGTACCTGCGTCGCCATCATGAGCAACCTGCAACGATTGAGCCTGATGAATTTGGCCGTGGCAATTGCTGACGCAGTTGATCCGCCGGAATACGACTATGGTCCGGCTATTGAAAGGCTGAAGTCCGCAGTGCGTTACGAGGTCGAGCAGAAAGAGTTACCTGCGTTTTCGATCTCACTGGTCGATCGTGATCAAGTCGTTTGGGCCGATGGTTTCGGATTTCAGGATGCAGAGAAAAAGGTTCCCGTAACTGCTGAAACGGTGTATCGCGTCGGATCGGTGTCCAAGCTGTTCACTGACATCGCCGTCCTGCAGCTAGTCGAAGAGAGGAAACTCGATCTCGACGCGCCGGTGCAGCAGTTCCTTCCTGAGTTCAATCCGCAAAACCCATTTGCAGTTCCATTGACGCTGCGCCAGATGATGTCGCATCGATCTGGGTTGGTCCGTGAATCTCCCGTTGGACATTACTTCGATCCCGACGAACCGACGCTGGCAGCAACCGTCGCCAGTCTCAATCAAACGACGTTGGTCTACAAGCCAGACGCGAAAACAAAGTACTCTAACGCAGCGATTGCAGTCGTCGGAGCCGTCCTAGAAAAACAGCTCGACGTTTCGCATCCAGACAGAGTGCAGCAAACGATTCTCGATCCGCTCGACATGCGTTGCAGTAGCTTCGTTGTCACGCCGACGATTGAGCCGAAGCTGGCAACCGGTTGGATGCGCACCTACGACGGTCGTCGCTTTAAAGCTCCCATGTTCCTTCTGGGCACCGGACCTGCAGGCAATCTTTATTCCAGTGTTCTCGACTTGTCAAAGTTCACGTCCTGCTTGTTTCGCGATGGCCGCACAGAGAACGGGAAAATACTGACGCCGGAATCGCTCACTTTGATGACGACGCCGATCAAGGACGCGGACGGCAAACTTCAGGGATTCGGTCTCGGCTTTCATGTCCAGCAGTTCGATGGCTACACCAAAATCGGACACGGCGGCGCGGTGTATGGGTTTTCGACTCAGCTCGAAGCACTACCGGTGCGAAAACTTGGTGTCGTAGCTGCTGCATCGCTAGATGGAACGAACGGGGTTGTCGGACGACTGGCCGACTACGCCCTGCGTCTGATGTTGGCGACCCAGGACGGCAAGACGCTGCCAACCTATCGAACGACCATTCCCGTGCCGCCCGAACGCGTCAAAGATCTCGTTGGCGCCTATCGTGAAGTCGACGGCGATCAAGTCGCAAAGATTTCTGAGCTGAACGGCACGCTCTTCATGCATCGTGGGTCGTACCGACACGAACTCAGAGCCGCCGCAGATGACGGATCGATCATCACCGACGATGAGTTTGGCTTTGATACTCGGATCGAACGAAAGCCCGAGAATCAACTAGTCGTTGGAACCACGACGTTTAAGCGAATGACTGATGAACCTCCTGCCGAAATTTCTGATCGCTGGCACGGTTTGATTGGCGAATATGGCTGGGACCACAACACGTTGTACATTCTCGAAGATGACGCACGGCTGTACGCGTTGATTGAATGGTTCTACTACTATCCGCTGAAAGAAATCAGCGACGATGTTTTTGAGTTCCCCGATTATGGTTTGTATCACGGTGAGCGCCTGAAGTTCACTCGCGATGAGCACGGCGTGGCGACCGAAGTGAACGCGGCGGAAGTTGTCTTCGATCGACGCGAGGTCGGCACCCGGGATGGTGAGACGTTCAAGATCACACCGGTCAAACCGATCGACGTACTACGCGACGAAGCGCTGGCCGCCACGCCACCGCCGGAAGCGGGTGAATTTCGTGACGCCGAGCTTGTTGAGCTTGTCATGGTCGATCCGACGATCAAACTCGACATCCGATACGCGACAACCAACAACTTTACCGGAGCGGTTTTCTATAAGCAATCCAAGGCATTCATGCAGCGGCCGGCTGCGGAAGCCGTTGCCCGCGCGAGCGAGAAGTTGAAACCAATGGGGCTCGGCCTGCTGGTCCACGACGCCTACCGCCCGTGGCACGTCACGAAAATGTTTTGGGACGCGACGCCCAATGATTTCCGAGACTTCGTTGCCAACCCGGCCGATGGTTCGCGTCACAATCGAGGCTGTGCCGTGGACCTGACGTTGTACGATCTCGCCTCAGGAAAGCCGATTCAAATGGTCGCGGGCTATGATGAATTTTCAACGCGATCGTTCCCGCAGTATCCCGGCGGTACCTCGCGCCAGCGTTGGTACCGTGAGCTTTTGCGGCGCACGATGGAATCCGCAGGGTTCACGGTTTTTGAATTCGAATGGTGGCACTTCGACTACCAAGACTGGAAGAAGTACCGCATTGGCAACGCGACGTTCGAAGAGCTGACCGAATAGTCACGAAATTTGTTGTCGCATTGCAAGATGATGTTTCACGGCTTGAGATTACTCACTCACGTCACAAAATTGTATGTTTGGCGGGGCATCAGAATGCTAGACGAAACTCAGCGCGATAGACGTCGTCGTACCATTTTGCACCTGTCAACGATGTGCCGTGACCGAGATAGATTGAACGCCAGCCGCCGTTGCTTGCTCCGCCACCCCAATTGAGCCTCGCGCCAAGCTTAATATTGTAACTGCTCAATAAACTGCCTGAATTGATCTGTACTCGGATCGTCGGTTTCGCGCTCTCTATTGTGGATGAGCGAGCAAGACCCTGATTTGCCCCAGCCACTGCGCATCGCAGGCGTTGAAATTCCTGTCCAAGACCAGTCACTGCTGGTCCTGCTGTTAGTAGCCGTGATCCAAAATCAGGCGACTGAGATTCAACAACTCAAGGACGAGATCCAGCGACTTAAGGGAACCACTGGGCGACCGAAAATCAAGCCCAGCGTGCTGCTCAAGCCAGACAAAGCAACGCCAAACCGCTCGCCAGGAAAGCAGCCAGGTAGCGACAAACGAAGCAAAACCAAAGACATTCGCATCGATCAAGACGTCGTGCTGCCGCCAACCGAACTGCCGCCCGATGCAGTCTTCGAAGGCTATCGTGACTTCGTCGTCCAAGATTTGATCATCAAAGGCTACAACACCCGATACCGCCGAGCTGTTTATCGTTTGCCCGACGGAACGTAGCTGGTTGGCCCTCGCCCGGACTCTGTCACATCGCACTTCGGACTCGGCTTGCGGCAATGCGTTTCGATGCGATGTGTTCGCAGAAGACGGGTTATGTAGAGCTGAACGAAGCGTTGGGCCTGTTGGGTGCCAACCGAGACGAGTTTCTGGCCGTGCTCGAACACCCTCAATTACCGCTGCATAACAATCTTTCAGAGAACGACATTCGCGAGTACGCGAGGCTGCGGAAGATCAGCGGCGGAACTCGGAGCGATTTGGGCCGGCGTTGCCGTGACACCTTCAGGAGTCTGAAAAAAACTTGTCGTAAGCTGGGAGTGAGCTTCGGGGCTTACT
>JBGSIA010000050.1:0-8519 GCA_041751935.1 Pirellulaceae bacterium
GCGGCATTCATCCCAAAAGAACCTCTCCCAAGCTGAGAACACCACACATGCTGAGTGAAAATACGATTCGGATCGTCAAGGAATTCACACCATTGGTAGCCGCCAACGCGGAGATAATTACTCGGAGGTTTTACGAACGCATGCTCGAGGTCAACCCAGAAGTGAAAGCGTTTTTTAATCAGGCTCACCAGCACACAGGGGGGCAGCAACGTGCGCTTGCTGGTGCCATCTGTGCCTACTTCACTCACATCGACAATCCGGCCGTGTTATTGCCGGACGTCGAACTGATCGCGCCGAAGCATGTGTCGCTCGGCATCAAAGCAGAGCACTATCCAATCGTCGGCAGCAATCTTCTGGCTGCGATAAAAGATGTGATGGGCGATGGAGCTACGGACGAAATCATCGAAGCCGTCGCCGAGGCTTACGGATTTTTGGCCAACCTATTCATCGGACGTGAAGGTGCGATTTACGAAGAGCAGGCTTCGCTGCCTGGCGGCTGGAACCTTACTGAAGTTTCTCTCATTATAACAAGAAGTTCCAATGTCCATTGAGCACGCAAATCCGTCCGAAATGATTCACTTGCAGCCGCTGGGCTCCAAGATCCGAAGCACCAAAACACATACCTTGTTTAAAACCGAGATGATGGAGGCGATACGGCTTGTCTTACCCGCTGGCAAGCAGATCGCCGAGCACAAAGCACCAGGCGAAATTACCGTTCTTTGTTTGGAAGGACGCGTGAAGTTTACATCTCAAGGAGTGGCCAAAGAGCTTGCTGCGGGCGACTTGTTGTACCTTTCTGCTGCCGACCCGCATGCGGTCGAAGCAGTTGAAGATTCAACCGTGCTGGTCACGATCTTATTGAAGGATTGCGGGGTGATACGGACTTCGCGTTGACCGAGAACTTTGATCGCTGGACTGATGACGGCGTCGTCAGTGTCTGGATGCGCTGATACCGCCGTAAGCCTTTCCACGAGGAGTGGTTAGCCAAGCTAAAACAAGCGAATTGCTAGCAGGACCGCAAATTGCTATTCGAACGGCGCGGTATACGGTTTGCCCTGCGGACATGAACACGTTTCACTCACCAGGCCTGATTATTCGAAAGTAACAAACCACACGAACAAGGCACGAACTCGGGCATCGGCAACGCCAAACCATATCCATACCAAAAGGCTCAGAGATGGTCGATTAGCGACCAAGCTGGATGCTTTATGGGCACCTCGGACTTTGGCAGCTGATGGGTCGATGCGGGCGCACATAAACGACGTCAGGTTGAAGTTCTGCTAGATTTTTAGCTATTATTGAGTGTCTAGATCGCGATGATTACATGCTTTCATCCCCGAGTTTCTAGTCAGTTCGCAATCCAAAGCGGTCTGTCACATGGGAATGCATCTTGGACGGCAATGACTCTAGATTAAATCAGCAACAACTCTCCAAACCTTCAATTAACGAAGTTGTTGCCGTCGCAAGCGTAATACTATTCTTGGTATTCAGCGGTGCATTGACCATAAGGTGTATCATTCGCTTGCAAAACAATCGCATTCTTGTTCGTACCACGAATCATGTTGCTTTAGCGCTTGAACATACCGAATCGGCGCTTAAGGATGCTGAAACCGGTCAGCGGGGTTTTCTAATCGCGGGACGAGAAGAATATCTGGAGCCCTTCTATGCGGGCACTAAGCGGATTGATGTCGAAGTACAGCGATTAGGCGCACTGATCGCCGGCGATAGTCAGCAACAACAGCATCTCTCCCAACTGGAGGTACTAATCGCAGAGAAGCTCGACGAACTGCAGTTTGGCATCGAAATTCGCCGCACCGATGGCATTGATGCCGCTCAAGCGGCTGTCAATACGGACATCGGCAAGAATACGATGGACAAGATTCGAGCAGTCATTGAAGATATGCGAGTTGTAGAGAGGAGCCATGTTGCAACGCGCGAAGTGACTGCCGAAGAGTCGTACCGCACCGCCCTGATAACCACGGCACTGACCACGATACTGGCACTCGGTTTGGTGAGCACGGTGCTTTATACGATCCTTCGTAGTCGTCATCGTGCTCAACAGAACGCTGCGGTCATTTACGCTAGTCGCGAGCGTTTAAGGGTCACGCTGTCGAGCATCGGTGACGCTGTCATAACGACTGACGAACAGGGTGTGGTCACCAGCATCAATGCGGTCGCTCAGTCTTTGACGCAATGGTCAGGTGACCAATCCATCGGTGTGCCGCTCTCAGAAGTCTTTAATATTGTCAGTGAATCAACGAGACTTCCACCGGAAAGCCCAGCACTCCGCGCGATTCGGGAGGGTGTTATCGTTGGCCTTGCGAACCACACTGTATTAATCGGCAAGGATGGTTTCGAACGATCGATTGACGATAGCGCCGCGCCAATTCGCTCAGAACGGGGAAAAGTCGTAGGCTGCGTTCTGGTATTCCGAGATGTGACGGAGCGGCGACGACTGGAACGAGAGAACTTGGAACGAGATCAGCAAGCACGCGTCTTGGGGGCGATCGTTACGTCGTCGGACGATGCCATCATCAGCAAGTCACTAGACGGAATTATCCAAAGCTGGAACGCTGCTGCTGAACGAATTTTTGGATATACCGAGGAGCAGGCAATAGGAAATCATATCTCCATGCTGATCCCTGCCGAGCGCCTCAATGAAGAGGAACAAATAATTGCACGCCTTCGGGCCGGTGAGCGTGTGGAACACTTCGAGACTGTTCGTCTCAGGGGCGATGGCAAGGATGTATTCGTTTCGCTGACGATCTCTCCGATCAAGGACGCATCGGGTCGCGTCATTGGTGCCTCGAAGATTGCCCGAGATATCAGCGAGCAAAAGCAAACACAGGACGAACTACGGGAGCATGAGAAGCGGTTCCGCACCTTGGTCGAACAAGTTGAGGACTACGCTATTTTCATGACTGATGCTAAAGGACGGGCAACCACTTGGAACGAAGGAGTTTTACGTGTCTTGGGTTTCGAAGAGTCTGAGTTTATTCAACAGGACATTGCACCGTCGATCTTCCTCGCCGAGGACGTGGAAAAAGGCGTGCCTGAAGCGGAGCTAGACGAGGCTGCGACAAAAGGCAGAGCCAGTAATGATCGCTGGATGAAACGTAGGGATGGAACACTATTTTGGGCCACTGGCGTCACTACGGGTTTGCACGATACGGAGGGAAAACTGTTGGGTTTTATGAAGGTCATGCGCGACCAGACAAAAAGAAAAGAGACCGAAGACGAGTTGCGGAAAGCCGCTGCTGAGCTATCTGACGCTGATCGTCGTAAGGATGAATTCCTAGCGACATTGGCCCACGAACTTCGCAATCCGCTAGCTCCAATTAGAACGGGTCTAGAGGTGATGAAGCTTTTAAGAGATGACCCTGTTCAAATGGAACAAATTCGTAGCACGATGGAGCGACAGGCCCAGCAAATGGTCCGGCTGATCGACGACCTGCTAGAAATGTCGCGAATCACACAGGGGAAGTTGGAACTAAGAAAGTGCCATGTAGTACTGGCCGACGTTATCCAAAGTGCCGTCGAAGCCGTTCAGCCATTTATTGACGAAGCTGGTCACGAACTTAGTGTCAAGCTTCCTGAGCAATTGCTGTTGCTTGATGCTGACCCGAATCGGCTGGCACAGGTCTTTTCAAATCTTCTCAATAACTCGGCCAAGTACACGCCCGACGGCGGTCGCATTTTGTTGTCAGCCGAGCGGCAGGGGAACGACGTGATCGTATCGGTGAAAGATAACGGCATCGGTATTCCGCCTGACAAATTGGATTTAGTTTTCGAAATGTTTGCTCAGATCCAAGGTCCAATAGAAAAGGGCTACACGGGTTTGGGCATCGGCCTCACTTTAGTAAAGTCGCTTGTGGAGATGCACGGCGGGCAGGTGAAGGTATACAGCGATGAATCATCTCCAGGAAGTGAATGCAAGGTGCGGCTTCCACTCCTCGTCGACGGACCGGTAGCGAAACCGCTAGATCCATCTAGCGAAGAAACTAACTCGACAATCAGGTGCCGCGTGCTTGTCGTGGATGACAACAAAGCAGCGGCCGACATGCTCAGTCTAGTGGTCAAGATGCTTGGACATGAAGTTCGCACAGCAGGTGATGGACAGGAGGGGGTTGAGATGGCCGAATCGTTCGCCCCAGACATGGTATTGATGGATATCGGGATGCCGAGGATGGATGGCTATGAGGCGGCGAGGTACATCCGAAAGCAATCGTGGGGTCAGCGGATGATGTTAGTCGCGTTGACCGGATGGGGCCAAGAAGATGACAAACGGCGTACGCTCATAGCCGGATTCGACCACCATTTAGTCAAGCCTGCCGAGCCCACCGACTTGAGGCGTCTACTTAATGAAATTCAAGAGCGAACACCATGACAATTCGGTCACACACTTCGCTTTTTGAACTTCACCTTTTCCGCAGGGCATTTTTCGAACGCGTGTTTATCGATGAGAAACTCCATGTCATTCCCACTCTGCCGGCACCGACCGCGAATCTGTACCGCGCGACTGATGCGGCCCATTTGAGTAGCGCATTTTGCGAGACGCCGATGTAGTCGACGGCAATAGCGGTGTGTTGGTAGGTTGATGCTGAGACTTCGGTATTCGGCGGTATCAAAGTATGACCTCAAAGAGATCGCACACATCATCGCCTCGGACAAGCCCGTTGCCGCAAGACAATGGATGGAGAAGATTCGCGAGAAATGTCGGTTGATTACGAAATATCCAGACATCGGTGACGACCGGCCTGATCTTGGCAAAGGTATTCGATCGACTTAACAACGTGAGCGATGCTATCAGAATTCTAAATGTCCAGCGATCTCATTAAAGCCGTTCGAATTTCGGGAGAATCGATTCGAGCCTTTGAGTTACGCAACCACCGAAGGCCGAAGAATCGTAATGCGATCGACTCACCATTGACCATTTTCAACACAGCTTGCCTTGCGGTTTCGAGCTGTAATTGGTCCTCGCGTTTTAACAATCCTTCCGCAGCAGCAATCTGGACGTTTTCATGCTGGTTATCAAGTAGAGCATGCAACGCTTTGCACACGCTCTGCGCGTTAGATTTGTTGCTTTCTGTAAACAGCTGAGCCAAATCGATTCCTCGCCTTTCGTTCGAATGTTTAAACTGAGGGTCCGCTTCGTTGTTTGCTTCAACCAGAAGCTTCGGACCCTCGATTGGTTGAATATTCAAGATCGCTTTCGCCGCAGCTGATGAAATTTGAGAATCATTTAGCATCACGAATTGCCGTCGCAAAACGGGAATAGCTGGCTCGGCTGCTTTTCCGAGTTGCCCCAAGAGGTCCAACGCAAGGAGCCTCGCGTGGTAATCGCCGTACTCGTATAGTCGAATCAAGGTGGGCACAGCTTCAGTCCCCAATTCTTTCAGAGAGTCGAAGAGTCCAACCCGCGTTTCATTTTCCGCACGGATTTTGGTTTCAATGATCTCGCTGACCAGTTCGATGACACGGTAATCAATGTCACTTCCGCTGACTAAGTTCTGCAGTTGCGGAGATTTTTCGTGCGGAAACTGCGATTTGGCATGGGAAAATCCAAAGTTTGCAACGCAAATGCAGCAGACGAAACAATAAGCGCGCACCGTGCAGAAGCGTTTCATCGAGTTGTCCTTTCGGTGTTGGATCGCAGTCGAAAAATTCAGTGCGTAGTTCACTCTGTAATCACGCTATCGACGAAGTCCGCTGCCAACGCAAATGTCCCCAACGGTGTGCGGAAAAGCTTTGTGACAATTGTAGGCCAATGACTCGCCGGTTCAAGGAAGCTGTTGGCGTTCTTGCTCCTCAAGCAACAGGATTTCACCATGAATGCGATCCGCTGTTGATAAGCTAAGTTCATCCTCTCGACACAAAGCGTTTTTGAATCGGACGTTGTAGTAGTGCTCGACTTTTTTTAACTGATCAACGTACTCTTCGAGCATTTTCAGGCGTTGATCCGATGCGGATTCAATGGCTAGATTTGCTTCCAAGAGAGCGATTCGTGCCTTCGAGAGACAGCCGATGTCGTCAACTCCATCGATGTAGCGTCGTTGTAGCACGTCGAAAGCTTTTTGCAGGGCATCACGATATGCAACTCGCCGCTCGCGAAGTTGCAGACCAATTGCGTTCTCGTGGTACTCCTTGCCCGGAATCGACGACACACTAAATGCGATCACTACGCACACCAGAACGCATGTGAAGTATTGATGATTTTTCATAGATCGCTTCGCACTATTGGAATCACGACCAGGGTCGGGTTCAGGGTTACACGCTCAAGAGATAGGGTGCGAAGAACTGGTCCGCCGACCGAAAATTCTTTGACAAAATTTCGGCGAGATAGAGAACCAGAGACAGTGCAAGTTGCAGAATGCAACACACTTTTGAGCCAGATCGTTTCGAGTGAAAAAAGCAAACTTTTTTGCGGTCGGTCAGGTCCGTTTTGGCATCCTTAGGTATAGCTTGATTGTGTCAACGCTTTTCACTGCTTTGGGGAATGGACAACATGGATCAACTTAGGTGCCACGCAAACGCTGGGTTTGTGTCTTTTTCGTTGTTCATGTTTCTTTTCATCGGTAGCACCGCCGCACCGCTGAACGGCGACGAGCCGCCGGAGAAAACACAGTCCGAGCAGCTCGAACAACGGTTAAGCGGCATGACGAATGAGGAGATACGCTCACTAGCGAAAGAAGGTGCCTTACCTGCCACGATTAGTGATCTGCGAGTTTCACCTGACCAGTTGAACAACGCATTGATTAAGGAGTTGGCAGCGCGACTAGCAACGCAGACGATGCAGACAGCCAGATCGAACGAGGTCAAAGGCACTGTAACTGCTGATTCGAAAGCCGAGGTGGGCTTCGAAGTTAGCGACAAGGTCCTGCAAGCACTTGGATCGAGCCTATCGCGATGCATGTGCCGGCCGAGTGCTTTTACTTACGGACCGGTAGCTTGGCGAATTATCACCAGTTTCGCCAGTTTCTACTCGGCTGGGGCGGCAGCTTGAACGACATCGTTTCCACCGGGGGCGTCGATCATCGATCGCGAGAGAGGATCGAAGGGCAATTGGGGCTTGCACCCGACCAATTTGCGACTGACGAATTCGATGCGTTGATCACCGACATGGCGCTCATTGGCTGTGACCCCATGTTCGATGACGGTGCTTCGATCGGAATCCTCTTTCAAGCTCGCAGCGACAAAGACCTCGCCAGCGTCATCAAAGACCAGCGGAATCAAGCGCGGTTGCGTGTTCCAGAATCCGAGGAACGTCGCGTGACTATCGATGGTCACGATGTCTCATTTCTAACATCCGTCGATCATCGCATTCGCTCTTTCTATGCGATCGATGGCGACTTCCATCTCGTCACCAATTCTTACCACTTGCTGACGCGATTTTTTCAAGCTGGTAGCGGAACAGGGACGCTTGGGAGCCTCAACGAGTTTCGTTACGCACGTGACCAGACCAATCAGATCGGCAAAGCGAACCCACAGCAACCGTTAGCGATACTCTATCTTTCGGACCCATTTTTCCAAAACTTGATCAGCCCACATTACCGCATCGAACTGACTCGCCGCCGACAGGCTGCCCAGGAACTGAAGCAGTACCAGTTAGCACTCATGGTCAGCAAGGGAACCGCAACCGTTCGACTGCTTCGCGAAGGTTCTCAGATTGAACTCGAAATTCCGCTCCACCTCCGTTAAGCACGACATCATCGGCCGCTAACGAGATTCGGCTGATTAACCGCCTTCGAACCACTAACCTTTTCGCTAGAGGTCTGCTTGCCATGCGTCTTCTCACCACTTGTATGCTGCTTCTGCTGCTAGTTTCAGTCGTTCCCGCTACGGATTCCATGTATGGGACCATCGACGTGTGGGGCCAATTGATCAATCCCGATGGGGACTGCCGCTTTGACGTCGGCAACGAGTCAGTTGTGGTGACGTTTGGTCCTGGACCGCACGAATTGGATGCTGAGATCGGTCGAATGAATTCGCCTCGCATTGGGCGTTCGCTCAGCGGTGACTTTTCCGTCTCGACAATCGTGGCAGGCGACCTTCCGCTTCCGGAGCTACCCCGCGCCTACGTCAGTGGCGGTTTGATTTTGATGCAGGACCAAAGCAACTATATTCGACTCGAACGGGCCAGCTTTATTCGGAACGGCCAGAAGTCGTTTTATACAAACTTCGAGCAACGGATTGATGCTAAACGAACTCGGATGGGGCTGTTTGCCGATTTTGCGTTGCAAGCGGACCGCGCTGTTGAACTTCGATTGGAAGTCCGCGATGGAATCGTTCGCGGCCTTGTGCGGCATGTCGGAGATGAATGGCATCAGATGGGGACGGCGACAATCGATGCTGACGCGACGTTCCTTGCCGGAGTCTCGGGTGTGAAGACGATCCCCGATGAAGTCAAAGTCACATTCACCAGATTTCATATCAGGCACGAAGATCCTGTTGACGCTGCGTCCGATTCTGAAATCCGTTTGGACCTGCAACAAATCGCTGTCGCAGTGCCTGGTTGGTCG
>JBGSIA010000051.1:0-14112 GCA_041751935.1 Pirellulaceae bacterium
CTACTCAATCATCCTGAAGCGATCGCAGGCCGCGACCTCACCACTCGCGGACAAGTTCGCGAAATCAACATCACCGCTGACACCAAAACTACCGCCGACAACCAAACCCGCAGCCTCCCCGCTTACTGGGCCGCGTTTCAGTTATCGGGAGACCCTCGGTAACCAGAGAATGTAGCTTCCCGACAGTGCAGCCACCATCTGATTCGTTCTCAATGAGTGCGTCCGCCAATCAGCAGACCACGCACACATTTTTCCGAAATCCGAAACAACGATTCATCGAAGTTCAATCAACATGTTCCGCAAAATTTGTTTTTCCAAAATGATGTTTATCATCAGTTCATTCACGCAATCGGTCGTTGCTCAGGACTCAAATCCCACAAGAAACGCAGCGATCCAGGAACGCGACGCACTTTGGAACAAGGCGGTGCAAGCTGCCAATGATGGAAGCCTTGATGAAACACTTTTCGAAGAAGTTTTTGAAATAGAGAAGGCCACCTTCGGCGATTCGGACGGGAGACTTCTGCGAACGCTTGATGTGCTAGGTCAGCTTGCGAATTTCAAACAAGACGACGTCGCGCTGAGCGATGTTCGTAAGCGTCAATACGAAATCACACAGCGGATCTACGGCAGTAACAACTATCGATCACAAGACGCAAAACGTGCCGTTATCGAAGCGAAGGAGAATGCTAAGCGAACCCCAGATGAACGAACTCGCCTTCATCAGGCGACCAAGTTGCATCCCCAGCTCATGAACGCATACCGAAACGGCGACTTTGCCACCGCGGCCGGATTAGGAGAGCAAATCTTGGAGATACACAAGGGTGTAGTCGATGAGCGGTATCCAGAATATACATTGAACTTAGCTTGGCTAGGCACATTGTACTCAGCTCTGGGCGATTACCCGCGGGCCGAGACTCGCTTGCGCGAAGTAGCTGCGATCAATGAAAGATTGTTGGGAAATGAGCATCCTGACTACGCCAGCAGCCTGAACTCCCTGGCCGTGTTGTATCACGAAACGGGTGATTATCCTCGCGCCGAGCCTCTGTACCTCAAGGCGATGATGATTAGGGAAAAAGTGCTAGGAATCGAACATCCTTCCTACGCAGTCAGTCTAGGCAACTTGGCCTCGATCTATCGATCGATGGGCGATTATCCGCGTGCCCTGCCGCTGCACCTCAAGGCTCTGAAGATCGACGAACAAACGGTCGGGAAGCAGCATCCGTCTTACGCCACGGACCTAAACAATCTTGCATTGCTGTACCTATCGATGGGCGATCATCAGCAAGCCGAAGCTGCGTTCAGTGAGTCCTTGATGATCCGAGGAGAATCGCTGGGCAAGGAGCATCCGGACTACGCCACGAGTCTAAGCAATCTGGCCGCATTGTACGACTCATTGGGCGACTACGCACGGGCGGAGCCGCTTCATTGCGAGTCACTGGCGATCAAAGAAAAGGTGCTCGGCAAGGGGCATCCTGCTTGCGCTACCGGCCTGAGCAACCTGGCTTCGATGTATCAAATGATGGGCGACATCACGCGGGCTGAGTTGCTTTTTCGTGAAGCATTGGCAATCCGAGAGAAGACCCTCAGTAAGGAACATCCTGATTACGCCCGCAGCCTGGAGCATCTAGCAAAGCTGTGCTACTTAAAAGGCGATTATCCGCAGGCCGAATCGATTTATCGTGAGACTCTCGCAATTCGTGAAAAAGTGTTGGGCAAGGAACATCCGGATTTCGCGGCGAACCTGATCAATCTGGCCGGGTTGTACACGGCAATGGGTGATTACTTGCGAGCCGAACGACTTTTTCTAGACGCCCTGTCGATTCAAGAAAAAGTACTAGGCAAGGAGCATTCCGACTACGCAACGTGCCTTAATAATTTGGCCATGTTGTACTGTTCAATGTGGGAGTACACGCAGGCCGAGCAGCTATATCTCGAGTCCCATGCGATCGTAGAAAAACGGTTTGGCAAGGATCATCCTCACCTCGCTCTCAATTTAAATAGTCTTGCCGTTTTGTACGAAACAATCGGCGATTACGAACGTGCCGAGCCTCGTTACCGTGAGGCGGTAGAAATCTCGCTACGCAATCTGGAAAAAACTGCAGATGTTCAGTCCCAGCGACAGCAGGTCCGAATGGGTGAATCGCTCAGGCTTCAGTTGGATGCATACTTGTCGTTGGCGACGCGTGAACCGAAGTTCCAAGAAGAGGCGTATGGGGCGCTTTTGCGATGGAAAGGGAGCGTGTGGCAGCGACAACGGCGGCAGCGATTGCTGATCGATCAGCCGGAGTTGAAACCACGGTTTGCCGCTTTGCAAAGCGTATCGTCATTACTTTCGACGCTAATTCTCAATCCGCCCAATCCTAAACAACTTGACGGTTGGCATCGCCAACTCGATGAACTCGCCGACGAACGCGAAAAGCTCGAACGAGACCTTTCGCTCGCCAGTGCCGCGTTCCGAGAGGCGAGCACTCCCGTGACTCCGGAGCAACTGCGTACAAGCTTGCCCGAGCGGACGATGCTGGTGGACTTTTTGGAGTATCAGCATTTCGCACCAGCCAACCAAAAAGAGCAAACTAAAGAATCGCGGGAGCGGCGGCTGTTGGTGCATCTGGTGCGAGCCGGCCAAGAGGTGCGGGCGATCGATCTGGGTGACGTCGCCTCACTAAATGCGCTGGTGCAAACCTGGCGGCGAGATCTGGGGCGAAGCCCCGCCGCGATCGACGCTGCCCGAGAACTTCGGAAACGAATTTGGGAACCACTTGAACAACACTTGGGCGGCAGCACGACGGTCTTCGTTTCGCCCGATGGGTTGCTCGGTCAGTTCCCGCTGGCGGCGCTACCGGGCAAGCGACCGGGATCGTACCTAATCGAAGATCTGGCGATCGTGATGCTGCCGGTCCCGCAAGGATTACCCGCGATGGCATCGTCGCCGTCGCTGGATTTGGGAGATGATCGATTTTGTTTGGTCGGTGGCGTCGATTACGAACAAACCGTTGCACCGGAAACGCCGAGCGCGCCGACCGGTTCGATGATGTTGGCAGTCCGCGGAGGCGAGTGGCAAGCCTTCGGTCCTTTGGACGGTACAGTGACCGAGATCAACGAGATCGAATCGCTGATCCGCGAGCATCGGCCAGCAACCCAAACCACGATCCTGCGAGGCGGATCGGCCACCGAGTCGGCGTTCGCAGGCGTCGCTGCGGGCCATCGGTTCCTGCACGTCGCCACGCACGGCTTCTTCGCCCCCGAATCGGTCCAAAACGCCATGACGGCTTCGGTTCCAGATGACCTAATGACCATAGGTGAAACGCGGTCGCCCAAGTTGACTGGCCAGCACCCTGATCTGTTATCCGGCTTGGTCTTCGCCGGAGCGAACCGAAAACCAGATTCAGACACCGAGAACGATGGCATTCTCACCGCGGCGGAAGTCCAATCGCTCGACCTGCGCAAGGTTGACCTAGCCGTCCTCTCCGCCTGCGAAACGGGCCTTGGCCGAACCGCCGGAGGCGAAGGCATCATCGGCTTGCAACGAGCCTTCCAACTCGCCGGCGCCCGCACCACGATCACCAGTCTCTGGAAAGTCGACGACGCCGCCACCCAAGCCCTGATGGTCGAGTTCTACCGCAACCTGTTCGAGCGCAAGCTCAGCAAACTCGAATCCCTCCGCCAAGCCCAACTCTGGTTACTCAATAATCCGGACGCCCTCAAGGGTCGCGATCTAACAACTCGCGGCACCGTCCAAAAGCTCAAGCCACTTGCCCCCGACGCACCGACCGCCAACCCAACCCGCAGCCTACCTGCGTACTGGGCCGCGTTTCAGTTGTCGGGTGACCCTCGGTAATCAAAAGCATCTCAATGATTTAGTCCATAAAATCGAAATCATGACTCGAGATCTCGAGCCACTCGGTACTATTGTGAACGGAATACTTTGATGATCTCAATCTCAGACACTAAAATCAATAATAGCTACAAGGTGCTCACGTTTAAGGGTAGGCAGGAGTGCATTTCCACTTATCACTGCCCATTGTGCGGCTATCCCTTGTTTCACTATGGTGATGACTGCGATCCGAAATCCCCAGCTCAAACCTTTTCTTTAGTGGAGATTGATCGAGTTTGCGGTTTATGCGAGTTCGATGGTACAGTGACTTTTGGCGACGGCATCTGGGTTTCCAACTTAGGAAAATATCAAACGAATGATAAGAACGTTTTGATCGACGGAAAAGTTGGCGAGCAAGACTTGAGAATAGCGAAGTTTAAGGCGGCACGCGTTCTTGTTTTTGGAAACCATGAGATAACGAAAGAGCTTGTTCGCATGCCAGTCGATCAACGAATTCGTGCCACTTCGGAAACGAATTCACATGCCGCAGTTGAGCCTTGCTTGTCGCTTGCTTTCGAAGTATTAATTGCGAACTTCAATGAAGACGAACAGAAACACGTTTCGCTCGCTATTGAACAGCAAGAAGACGCAAATGCGTTTTACCGACAAGGATCGTTTTCGACCGCTGTTGAGCAAGCCAATTCCGCGGCAGAGAATTGGCTACGATTGCTTGGTGAAAAGCACCCTGATTATGCCCAGTGTTTAATTCTGGCTGCGAGATCTTATCGAGCAATGAATGATTTCAAAAGATCACAGGAGCATTACAAATGTGCCCTAGATAGCTTTCTCTCAAAAAAGTGGGGAAGCCAAGAAGTAGCCTATGCTGACTGTTTGGTTGAATCGGGCGATGTTTCGATCTTGCTTGGTGAGACCGGTCGTGCAAAGACTCTGTTCACTCAAGCTTTGCGAATTTATGGTGCACGTCCTGGCGAGAAGTTTCGAGGGTATGCCTCGATGCTCAGCAAACTTGCAAATCTTTATCAAGAACTAGAAGACGATGTGCGGGCAGAGACTTTCTTCGAGGAGGCGATCAAAGTTCAAGGATTCGAACCTCACCCCGAGTATTTGAATAGTTTAAAGAGTTTGGCAACAATTTACGAGTCTCGTGGCGAACTCGAACGTGCCGAGCCCCTGCGAGACATCCTCGTTCGATTAAGCAAGACCAAGTTTTAACAAGCGAATATTATGAGTAATGAAAGTTGTCCCGTTTGTCATGGCACTGCAATGACAAAACTCGCCAAAGTTTTTGCATTCACACCTGCGAAATGTAGTTTTTGTGGTCAAAATTTAAGGCTTGCTCGCAAAGGAGCAACGGCGTTGTTGATTGCTATTTGTCTATTTTGCTTTTTTCTTGTTTTTTCTTTTCGCGTCAAAGCCTATATCGCTTTCGGAATTGCGGGTGTGGTCTTTTTACCTTGGGTGTACTTCATACCGCTGGAAGCAAGAAAATGAGGTTTGCCCATCAGTCTCCAACGAGCCTTCCAACTCGCCGGAGCCCGCACCACGATCACCAGCCTCTGGAAAGTCGACGACGCAGCAACCCAAGCACTGATCGTCGAGTTCTACCGCAACCTTTTCGAGCGCAAACTCAGCAAACTCGAGTCCCTTCGTCAAGCCCAACTCTGGTTACTGAACAACCCCGACGCCATCAAATGCCGCAGCCTCACCACTCGCGGACAAGTTCGCGAAATCAACATCACCGCCGACACAAAAACTACCGCCGACGCCCCAACCCGCAGCCTCCCCGCTTTCTGGGCTGCGTTTCAGTTGTCGGGTGATCCTCGATGATTCACAAAAGAACTCCCGAATTACAAATGAAACTCTCCACGCTACTCGCTTGGCCGGTCATTTGTTTCGTCGTCCTAGCATCTCAACCGGTCTCGGCTCAAACAATGAATGATGCGAACAAAGCGAAATTGGAACAGCGTGACCAGCTCCGTCAGAAAGCGGTCCAAGTCGCGAACGAAGGGAAACTCGATGAAGCCACAACGCTATGCGAGCAAGCATACAGCCTGGAGGAATCCGTCTTCGGCCCCGCGCATCCCGAGCTACTACGAACACTACGCGGGCTCGCTCAGATAGCTCAGCTCAAGAACGACGATCGGGCTGTCATCAACATTCGCAAGCGTCAACATCGAGTGACGGAGCAACTGTGCGGTAAAGAAGATTATCGAACCCAGGATGCCGCTCGAGCGATCACTACAGCTGAGCAAGATGCGAATCGTTCCCCCGAGGATCTTGCTCGACTTAAAAAAGCCACGGCATTGAGTACGGAGTTGGTCAAGCTACATCAAAGTGGCCAATACAAATCGGCCGTCGTGATTGGCAAGCAGGCGGTGGAGATCCTCAAGGCCGTGCTCGGAGAGCAGCACCCAAACTACGCCTCGAGCCTGAGCAATCTGGCGGGGCTCTACGATTCGATGGGCGACTATCCGCGTGCCGAACCGCTGTTCGTCCAGGCGATGGAGATTCGCAAGGCCGTGCTTGGAGAGCAGCACCCGGACTACGCCATCAGCGTCAGCGGTCTGGCAAGTCTCTACCGATCGATGGGCGACTACCCGCGGGCCGAGCCGCTGTTCGTCCAGGCGATGGAGATCTTCAAG
Source organism: Pirellulaceae bacterium (assembly GCA_041751935.1). Classification (GTDB taxonomy): domain Bacteria; phylum Planctomycetota; class Planctomycetia; order Pirellulales; family Pirellulaceae; genus JBBSJZ01. The sequence goes on from JBGSIA010000051.1 coordinate 6,478, forward strand.
GCCGTGCTCGGAGAGCAGCACCCGTCGTATGCCACCAGCTTGAGCAATCTGGCGTTGCTCTTCCAATCGATGGGCGATTATGCGCGCGCTGAGTCACTCTACAAACAAGCGATGGAGATCTACAAGGCCGTGCTCGGAGAGCAGCACCCGTCCTATGCCACCAGCTTGAACAATCTGGCGTATCTATACCAATCAATGGGCGACTACCCGCGGGCCGAGCCGCTGTTCGTCCAGGCGATGGAGGTCCGCAAGGCTGTGCTAGGAGAGCAGCACCCGGACTACGCCACCAGCCTGAACAATCTGGCGACGCTCTACAAATCGATGGGCGATTATGCGCGCGCTGAGTCACTCTACAAACAAGCGATGGAGATCTTCAAGGCCGTGCTCGGAGAGCAGCACCCGTCCTATGTCACCAGCTTGAATAGTCTGGCGTATCTATACCAATCAATGGGCGACTACCAGCGTGCCGAGCCGCTGTACGTCCAGGCGATGGAGGTCCGCAAGGCTGTGCTAGGAGAGCAGCACCCGGACTACGCCACCAGCCTGAACAATCTGGCGACGCTCTACGAATCGATGGGCGACTCCGCGCGTGCTGAACCGCTGTACGTCCAGGCGATGGAGATCCGTAAGGCCGTGCTTGGGGAGCAGCACTCGGACTACGCCACCAGCTTGAATAGTCTGGCGTATCTATACCAATCAATGGGCGACTACCAGCGTGCCGAGCCGCTGTACGTCCAGGCGATGGAGATCCGTAAGACCGTGCTTGGGGAGCAGCACTCGGACTACGCCACCAGCTTCAATAGTCTGGCGTATCTTTACCGATTGATGGGCGATTACCCGCGGGCCGAGCCGCTGCTCGTTCAGGCGGTGGAGATCGACAGGGCCGTGCTCGGAGAGCAGCACCCATCCTACGCCAGACGCCTGAACAATCTGGCATTGCTCTACGAATCGATGGGCGACTACCCGCGGGCCGAGACGCTGTACCTCCAGGCGCTGGAGATCCTCAAGGCCACGCTTGGAGAGCAGCACCCGGACTACGGCGGCAGCCTGAACAATCTGGCGGGGCTCTACTCCGATATGGGCGACTATCCGCAGGCCGAGCCGCTGTTCGTCCAGGCGACGGAGATTTACAAGGCCGTGCACGGAGAGGAGCACCCGCGCTACGCCGACACCATGAACAATCTGGCGGGGGCGTACCATTCGATGGGCGATTACTCACGTGCCGAGCCACTGTACGTCCAGGCGATGGAGATCCGCAAGGCTGTGCTCGGAGTGCAGCACCCGGACTACGCCAGCAGTCTGAACAATCTGGCGACGCTCTACGAATCGATGGGCGACTACCCGCGGGCTGCGCCGCTGTACCTCCAGGCGCTGGAGATCCTCAAGGCCACGCTTGGAAAACAACACCCAAACTACGCCGGAAGCCTGAAAAATCTTGCGGGGCTCTACCGGTCGATGGGCGACTACCCGCATGCCGAGTCGCGGTATCGAGAGGCGGTAGAGATCACGCTGGGCAACCTGGAACTGACGGCGGATGTGCAGTCGCAGCGGCAGCAGGTCGCCATGAGCGAATCGTTGCGAATTTTTCTCGACAGATACCTTTCAATGGCGACGAAGGATTTGAAGTTTCAACCCGCTGCCTACGCAGCGTTATTGCGGTGGAAGGGGAGCGTGTGGCAGCGACAAGTGAGGCAGCGGTCGCTGGTCGACCAACCGTCGCTTCAACCACGTTTCGAAGCCCTTCAAGCTGTTTCGTCGAAGCTTTCGACGTTGATTTTGCGGGTGCCAGATCCGAGCCAGCAAGAGGATTGGCGGCGTCAACTCGATGAGCTGACCGACGAGCGTGAGAAGCTCGAGCGAGACTTGTCGGTGGCTAGCGTTGCGTTTCGTCAAGCGAGCATTCCCGTGACCCCAGAGCAACTGCGTGCAAGCATGCCCGAGCGGACGATGCTGGTGGACTTTTTGGCGTACTGGCATTTCACCACTGCGAATTTGGAACAACAGACCAAGGAGTCGTACGAACGCCGGTTGTTGGTTCATTTGATGAGTGCCGACGAAGAGGTGCGAGCGATCGATCTTGGTGACGTCGCTTCACTGAATGTGTTAGTTCAAACCTGGCGGCAAGATCTCGGGCAAAGCCCCGCCGCGATCGACGCGTCTCGCGAACTTCGGAAGCGGATATGGGACCCGCTGGAAGAACATCTCACCGGCATCACGACTATCTTCGTTTCGCCCGATGGTTTGCTCGGTCAATTCCCGCTGGCGGCGTTACCCGGCAAACAACCTGGTTCCTACCTGCTCGAAGAAATGGCGATCGTCATGTTGCCGGTACCGCAAGGGTTACCGGCGATGGCGACAACGACCGCGCCATCCACCGATTCAACCAACGACCGCTTCTGTTTAGTCGGCGGTGTCGATTACGAACAAGTCACCGCACCGGATACCTCCACTTCACCCACCACACCCGCAGCACCGGCTGGGCCATTGATGCTGGCGGCCCGTGGTGGTCAGTGGCAAGCGTTCGGTGCGCTACCCGGCACTGCGGCTGAGATCGACACGATCGAGTCACTCATTCGCACGCATCACGTAGCGACCCAGACGACAATCTTGCGCGGCGGCATGGCCAGCGAAGCGGCATTCACTCGCAACGCTCCCGGCAATCGCTACCTGCACATCGCCACCCACGGATTCTTTGCACCCGAAACGGTTCAAAATGCAATGACCGCGTCCGCAAAGTCGACCGATCGCATGCTGGCCGATTCCGAATCACGTGCTCCGAAACTCGTCGGCCAACATCCCGATCTATTATCCGGATTAGTCTTCGCAGGAGCGAACCGAAAACCAGATTCGGACACCGAGAACGACGGCATTCTCACCGCTGCGGAAGTCCAATCGCTCGACCTCCGCGGAGTCGACCTCGCGGTCCTGTCCGCCTGCGAAACCGGCCTCGGCAAAACAGCAGGCGGTGAAGGCATCATCGGTCTGCAACGCGCCTTCCAGCTCGCCGGTGCCAAGACAACGATCACCAGTCTCTGGAAAGTCGACGACGCCGCCACCCAAGCCCTGATGGTCGAGTTCTACCGCAACCTCTTCGAACGCAAACTCAGCAAACTCGAATCCCTGCGTCAGGCCCAACTGTGGTTGCTCAATCACCCCGAAGCCATCGATGGTCGAGACCTGACCACACGTGGTTCCGTTCGCCCCATCAACATCACCACCGAAACCAAAACTACCGCCGACAAACCAACCCGCAGTCTGCCCGCTTACTGGGCCGCGTTCCAATTGTCGGGTGATCCTCGCTAAACTTCGCTGACCGCGAATAAGCCCGGCGAAACAGGTTGTCCAAGAACATAACCCGATGTCAAGCTAACCACGGATAGCTCTGCTGACCTACCACAAAGATTCAACCGTTCAAGAAGGACCAATGACCGAAACTCCATCTGTCCACTCACCCACTCAGCTCGACGTGCTCGTACAAAACTGGATGATCAAGCTGGAATCATTTGCTAATGCAATGGAAGAAAGCGAACTTAACTTTAATGGGCATCGACCGTATCGAAGGGAGTTTAATGACGAACGGTTCGCTTTCGACAGCTTGACGCGCGGTCTGGATTCGTCGTCAATCGGACATCAACTTTTGGATGAATTGATCATTGAGTTTCGCAAGACCGGCGACAGCATCGCGATGGCCAAAGAAGTTCGTTTTAAGTGCCAAGACTTTTACGAGTCTCTCCATAGCGTATACAAGTATCGGAACGAACTGAAAGCACGAATTGAAGCCGCGCTGTCACAATTGGTTGAATGCACCTCAAACGAGTTCTTACCAAGTGGTCAACTATCCGAAGCAATCCAGCGTCTCGTTCGCCGTGATTTCCCGGCTTGTGCTATGGATCGGATCAAGTCAATGCTACAGGCCAATGCAGCGAACTATCGTGGAAATGATCGTGTGCGAACGGCACTGCTCAAGAACGCAAACGGCTGTCTCGAATCGCTAAAGAAAGAGCTTTCCAGCAAGTCAGACTACCGCGACATCCTTCGGTCGGCAGAGCGAGATCGAGAAGAGTATTTGGCATGGCTGAAAAGACCTGGTGTCTTCCCTTTACGGCTGGATGGTATCTATCTCGTAGTTCCAAATGATGCCGCGCTACCTCCCATCTGCGTACGGTCCGGCATAAAGGTTGCCATCACGAAGACGGAAAGCCGGAATTTGATCGCGTGCGCGCCGTCACAGGCAGCACTCCAAATTTTGTTGAACCCGTTTGGCTTTCATCACGCTGTAAAACACTGCACTGTGTCGTTCGGCGTTGCGTCGTACATTCGCCAGCGTCGTCAACGAAACGTCTATTTAAAAATTGCACTTTTCGTTTGTTTGCTTATTACGTTGCCCGTTGCCGTGGCGACCGATTCGATCGGATTGACTCTTGCGGCATTTGCGATTTCCATGCTGTCGTTCAACGACTTGGTCGGTACGTTGGTAGTAAGGAATTCGCCAATTACTGTCTTCAAAGAGAAGAACGGCGAGTTCTGGCTTCGGGGATTTGGGCAGCCCTTTCTCAAACACTGTGTTGAACGACAGCAGCAAGCAGAAGCCGTGCTCTAAGCCGCGATTTCATCTCAATTCGAATCTTGAGGCAAACTCTATTGTTTTCATTTCTCGTCGCCGTGGCGGACGAGCCGTTTGTGCAAATACGTAAAGCGGACACCTAGGATGGCACCGCCGAGCCAGTTCAACTTTGAGAATAGCCATGGCAGTTGGAAACGCCAGACAAGCCAAATCGCAGCCTCCAGACGTACTGGCCCGCGTTACAATCGTCGGGTGACCCTCGATCATGTCGGTGAGATGTTCGCCAATCCCATGATAGGATTACGATGGACGAATCACGTTTCAATCGCCCGTTAAAATAGCTGTTCAATCGTTGAGACTGAAATGTACCGACTGCTTTGTTCGTGTGGACAGGAAATGAGTGTTCGCGGAACGCAGGCCGGTTGCCAAGTGACCTGCGTCTGCGGGAAAGCAAGCCGCGTTCCGGCGTTGATTGAGTTAAAGAACTACCAAGGACGCAACGAAGCAACGCCTGCCGTTGACCCTTCACCGATCGCATCGGGCGTTGAAGCGAAGCACGCGGGCCCCCTGTACCCGCACTTTCAATTCGTTCATTGCTGCGGAAAGGTCGGTTACGCCGGCAACGTATCCGCTTTCGCGATGAACCACTATGTGCAGCTCGTGGAGCAGCAAATTCGCAAGTCGATTGAGTTGATGGATCAAGCGCCCTTTGACGCTGTGCTTTTCTCCCTCGCAGTCGCCCCCAATAGCGACCAACTGATTGAATTCGATCTCCATCTTGACGTTCCGCCCAATGACTTGCTTGAGCAATTGCGTCGAGAGATTGGCGAGATCGCCGCCCCGCCCATCCATGCAAAACCGATCGCATTTGCCTGCTTTGTTCAAATGCGTGCCGCCGGAGAATCCCAACGACCGCTTTCGGTCTTTCCAAGTTTGAGTCCATCGATCAAAGCAATGGGCGTGGAAGCCGCAATCCGCTCGGCATTTGGACTGGAACCTGAAACCGAGAAAGCGACGACCGAACCGGATCGCAACGTCGGGAGATGGTGGCAACGACTCCTGTTTTGGCGTCGTAACAGCACAACAACTACCGGCGAACCGACGGATCGCGAACTCTTCGTATCGCAAGAACAATGGTTGCGACGTCAGGAGTCGCTCGCCGACCAGTTTTCCTGGATCGATCTGAAACGTGCCATCGTCGAGAATCCCAACGATCTACGGTATCGCGTTGCCTTCGCGGCAAAACACAGCCAACAAGAAGCCTGGCTAGCGGCGATCCAGTGGTATGACAATTTGATCCAAAGGGCCGAAGAATGCACGCCCTTGTTGGGTCGTCGAGCCAGACTGTATCTGCACATCGGAAACTCCGAAGCGGCTCTGCGAGACTATTCCCAGGCGATCGAGCAAGCACCTGACGAAGCATCGTTCTGGGTTGCTCGCTCGTCCATTTATCGGGAACTGCAAGCGTGGGAACAAGCCACACGAGATCTCGACGAGGCGATTCGTTTGACACCGATCGATCCCGAACCGCTCTTCTACCGTGCCCAAATTCATCTTCAACAAAACAAGCCCGCCGAAGCGACGGATGACTTCCGCGCAGCCGTTCGACTGGACCCCAACTTTGGCCAAGCCCACTTTCGCTTGGGATGGTTGTACTCGTGTCTCTACGCCGACAAAGCAAACGAGGCGATCGAACATCTATCGCGAGCGATCACGCTGACTCGCGACCCCAACGTTCGACTCCATCGCGGTCTCGCCTATCTGGCTCAAAACAAATTCGCTTTGGCGATGGACGATTGCGATCAAGTTCTGGCCGTCGATCCCAACAACGCGCTGGCACGCGGAACCCGTGGTCGAGTCTTGCAATGCGAAGGTCAATTTGAAGCAGCGATCGTCGCCTGCTCGCGAGCGATCGAGCTTGGATGCGAACTCGCGGCGGTCTACCTATCCCGTTCGATCAGCTATGCGTTGACCGATCAGCCGACGTTAGCAGCGTCCGATTGCGACGCGGCGCTCGCGCTCGAACCCAACAACGCCTGGGCCGTTCAAATCCACGGCCGCTTGAAACTGCAAACAGGGGACTTGGACGCGGCCATGGACGCATTTCACCGCGCGCGTGAACTGGCACCGGATTGGGCGGCACCGCGCGAGCAATTGTCGCTGGTGCATCGCATGAAAGAGAACCCGCGAGCCTCGGTCGAAGAGCTGTCGCAGTTAATTGAGCGCCAACCGAAACAGGCGTCGCATTACGTCAATCGTGCTTTTGCTTACACGCAGTTGAATGCACACACGGAAGCCGCCAACGACTACGATCGAGCCATCGAGCTCGAACCGGAAAACGAACAAATCTATTTCCTGCGAGGCGTTTTCCGCATGAATTGTCAAGAACCGGAACTGGCCCTGGCCGACTTTGAACGTGTGCTGTCGATCACAGGCGACGATGACAATGCTCGCGCGCATCGAGCGAGTATGCTGATCCGATTGAACCGCCACCAAGAAGCGATCGACGATTACGCGAAACTGATCGCAAAATACCCCGAACATCCCCACGCCTATTCGGCTCGCGCCTACGCACTGGCCGCGATCGGAAACACCGACCAAGCTCAAGAAGACGCCGACCGAGCCATTGAAATGGCACCGGAATCAGCGGACGGCATCCACCGCAGCACCGCAACCGCGAACCTCTACCGGCTAATGCGAGCCGAGGAGTACGACGCCGCCCTCGCCGCCGCCGATCAGATCGTGGCCGATTACCCTGACGAGTCACTCGGCTATCGCCTCCGCGCGTATGTACGATGGGAGCGAGAAGAGTACGTCGAGTCCAGCGACGATTACACTCGCGTGATAGAAATGGACGGCCCCACGCCCGATTGCCTCAGCTCGCGCGGGCAAGTGCAAGCGGAGCTAGGCGAATGGGACCGAGCACTCACCGACTTAAATCAAGCCGTCGACACGGCCCGTCAAGCGGGTCAAGCTATGGTACTCGCCTACGCGTTGAATGGTCGTTCGTTGACGTTAGCCGGGATGGAGCGAGACGACGAGTCGGCCCGTGATTTTGAAGAGTCGGTGAG
>JBGSIA010000052.1:0-6647 GCA_041751935.1 Pirellulaceae bacterium
CTTGCCGTCTTGATTGAAATCAAGAACGCGAGGATGGGGATTGTAGGCTTCATTGATGTCGCAAAAAGGCAGCCCCGGCGCAAAACTCGGCGCGTCGACTTTTCCGTTGTTCCGATACCAAACGAGTATTCCGTCTCGGCATCCGGTAACGAGATCGAGCAGCCCATCACTATCCCAATCAGCTACATCGAATCGACCGCGACACGCATCTTGTACTTTGAAAAGCAGTCCGTTCTGACTGAAGACGGGGCGACTTGCTCTGCCTCGGTTCTCGTGAACGGAAATCTTGTTGTCCAAGCAGCAGACGATCAGATCAGGCAAATCATTTCCGATGACATTTTCAAACGTCATCCCGATCTCCTGGTCTCCCCACTGCAGCGTATTGCCCGCACTAATGGCCTCAGGGCGTTGGAACCCGTCCTTCAACGCATCCCCAGGATTGCGAAACAACCATAGCCGAGCATCTCTCGTAGCGACAACTAGATCTTGGTCGCCGTCTTGGTCCCAGTCAAAGCACCGCGTCGAGACTCGAAATCCAAACTCAATCGGACGTGAATTGACAATGAGTGGTAGCGGTCGTTCGTAAACTGTCGTCGCTATCGGTTTCGGTTTTACGGCCGTGTCTTTGTCGGCAATCTTTTTTGGAACTGGCTCCTCCGGGACAGATACGGTTGGAGTCGCTGCCTCACTTTGCTTCTTAGACGTGTTTCGGTCGCCTGAATCGTTACCGTCGCCAGACGCACGAATAATGCGTGCAGGGCCAACAATTTTGCAGGGGACGTTGTACTTCGACATGTCCACGGCGAGTTCGCTTTCCGCGCGGGTGAAGTCCAGCATTAACAATGTCGAGTCGTCCGCTTCGTAAGGCTTCGAGGCTTCATAGTCGGCGGTGTAGCGAACAACGCTGGAGATGCGGACGGATTGGATGACGCCTTTGAAATGGTAGTGAGCTGCTCCCTCACCATCGGGATCAGCGGCAATAACAAACGGATACTTCGACGCTTCATGTTTCTTGACAGCAACTCGCTCAATCAATTTTCCATCGATAAACAATGCTACAGACTTCCCGTCATAAACGCCAGCAAGTTGAGCCAGACGTCTTACTTTTACAGCGTATGGTGATCGAAGAAATGTATAGTCGCCGTTGTTGCGAAAGAGATACGCCCAATTGCCGTCCTTTATCTCAAATCCACAGCCAGCGTGCTCAAAGTTCCCGACAATCGTTCCATGAGCTTCTGCCGCCATTGCCGTGACCTCTATTGTCAATGGCATTGAAGCGTCGTATGTCAATTCGGTACGAATGTGTGCCTCGTGATCGAACCAAAGTCCCGACGGCCATCCGCCTGTCGGCGGTGCGTTGGTTCTGATTCGGCAAAGCGGCAATGCATCTTGAAGTCGGTCCACCGCTTCTGGCGTGACGGAGCACTCTTCAATCTCAAGATGCTCAAGCTTGGCAAGTTTCGCGATCGTCGTAAGTCCTGCGTCTGTTACTTTCGTTTCTGGAACAGAAAGAAAACGTAGATTTGGAAATCGGTCCAGATACTTCAGAGCGTCGTCACTGAAGTTTGAAGAACCAAACGAAAGCTCTCGAATGTGGGGCATTGTAGGCAGACCTTCGAGTCCTCCCCCGTTGTAGCGATCATTGTGCGCCAGTTGATACGACTCCGCAGCAGTGAAAGACACCATGTGCGCTAGACCGGTATCGGTGAGGGCATTGTGCCACAGGGCAATGCCTTTGAGTTTTTTGAGGTCTTTCAATCTGGCAAACAATTCGTCGTCGACGAAGTGGCCTCCATTGAAGAAAATGCGTTCGAGGTTCACCAAGGTATTGATGTCATCAAAAGCATTTGCCGTGAGTAGCGAGTTAGCCCAGAACGTTTCAAATTCGCGTATTGATGTCATCCCCCGCAACAACCGAACACAGTCGGTGTTGTCTCGGTCTGCGGCCAAGAAGACTTTGGTGATCTCGAATGATTGTACAGGAAGTTGAGTCAGTTCTTTTGCGTCGAATTCTTCATTCTCGAACCGCACCACGACAAATCCACCCGTTTGAATGATCCTCTCTGCAGCTGCCCGTGCTGGGTTTTGGACGAACAGGGAGCGGAGTTTGACTGCATCGACGGACATGGCGACTCGGAAGCCGAGATCTCCCCAGCGTGTCGATTCAGAAACATCGTGGCGTGCTGACGAACGTGCTAGGTCGTCGTGATACTGCCAATTTCCACCACGAACGGATCGCCCAAAACCAACGTCGGATGTAGCCACTGGATCGACGATCAGACTTGTACGATAAGACTGGAAGCCGATCGGATCCCAACGGTCTTCCGTCCATTCCCAAACATTACCATGCATGTCGTGCATTCCGAACGCATTGGCTTTCAAAGTTGCGACTGCCTGAGTGCGTTTTTCTGAGTTGCGATCAGTCCATGCGAACGAGTCGATATCCGTGTTATCGCTACCGAAGCAGTATGCAGTTTCAGTGCCCGCTCGGCACGCATATTCCCATTGGGCTTCAGAGGGAAGATAATATCCCGGATCCTCCTGATTGACGATTACACCATCTTCTCGAATCAGCGGAGCGAGTTGTTCGACGCATGCCAGCTTACTACAGAAGTTGCTGGCATCGTCAAAACTTACCGTTTCGACAGGTCGGTTTTCCTGATCGCCGTCTTCGCCTGGCCTTCCCAATGCCGTCGCGAACCGCGACGGATTCTTTCCGACAATGTTTTTATATTGTTTTTGCGTAGTCTCTGTCACAGCGAGATAGAAAGGTTGCGTCAAAGCAACCTGATGTTGTGGTACTTCGCTTCGAAAACCTTTTATTCCTCCAGTGTCGTTGGGGTCCGCTGCAATCGCACGATCGACTTCTTGTTGGGTGCTGCCCATCTTGAATTGACCGGGCGGGATGAGGCGGAATTTCATGCCGATGCTGTTGGTGAACTCGACGGGGACGCCGAGGTACTTGGCCCAGGCGGCTTGATGCTGCGCGGCTTGACCGGCATCGAAGGGGGCGAGAGCTAATGGCGGTGCGTTATCGGGCCATTTGCTGAACGCGAGACTGGGGTTGGCCTTGGACGGTCGCGAGCGGGTTGCTTTCGCGTCATTGGGTGTGATCTCGATCTTGGCGTCGGCGGCGACGACGATCTTTTTCTCGGTGCCGTCGGGATTCGTGATCTTGATGATCCAGCCTCCGGCGAGAAAAAGCAGAGGCAATGCGGCTGCGGCGGCGATCCATTTGTAGATCTTGGTGTTGCGGTTGCCGCCTCGTGAAGCGGTTTTCGGCTTTCGCGCGGGGCTGGTGTCGATGGTGATGTTGGGTAACGAAACCGCGGGCACGGCGGAGGCAGCGTGGGCTCCGATCGCTAGTGTCTCAGTGACTTCGGCGGGCGATGCGTGGCCTTGCAGTGCGGCGGCGAACTCGCCCATTGACGCGAAACGTTGTTCTGGTTTTTTGGCGAGTGCTTTGGCACAGACGGCGTCGAGCCATGCAGGGATGTCGGGGCGCTTGGTTGATGCCAGCGGTGGTGTTTCGGTGGCGATCTTGAACATCAGCGACATCAGGTCGCCTTGAAATGGCAGCGACCCAGTGAGCATCTCGTAGAGCATCACGCCGAGTGAGTAGATGTCGCTGGCTGGGCCGGTCGCGTCGATGTCGCCGCCGACTTGCTCGGGCGGCATGTAGGCGGGTGTGCCGAGGATTTGGCCCGTGGCGGTGAGCTGGGAGGTATCGACGTTGTCCAAACGCGCCAAGCCGAAGTCCATAATTTGCGGCTCGCGCCGCGCGTCAATCATGATGTTGGCGGGTTTCAAGTCGCGGTGGACAACGCCCTTGCGGTGGGCCTCGTCGAGCGTGAGCGCGAGCTTGCGGACGAGGTTCACGGCGGAAGCAACTTTCAATTGCTTCGTTTTTTGCAAATGCTTCGAGAGTGGGTGGCCCTCGATGAATGCCATGACCATGAAGTGAATGCCGCCCGCTTCGGTGACTTCGTAGACGGGACAGATATTCGGGTGCTGCAGCGCCGCGACGGCCCGCGCTTCGCGCTGGAACCGCTGCAACACTTCGACAGCATTATTCGTCGTTAGAAACGGGATCTTTACAGCTACTTTGCGGTGGAGCGTGGGATCTTGGGCTAAGTAAACCGCTCCCATGCCGCCGCGCCCGAGTTCACTGAGTATTTCGTAGCGACCGAGCTTGTCGCCGGGTGCCAGGGTGATCGGACCGGGGAGTACGGGCAGAGGTTGGCGAGTTGATGGTTTCCTGAGTCGCGGAATCAATGCCGGAGGTGTCGATCGAAGCTTGTCCAGCGGGGTCGCCTTGCAGAAGCGTTTCCTTAATTTTGGCACCGATCACTCGCTGGGCGATTGCAACGGCTCGCTGACCCAAGACTGAATAGTCTTCGGCGCGAACGGCTACGGAATGTTGGCGGTGGTAGGTCACGTCCAGCGGAATGATTGCCGCGAGCAGACGTTCTCGGTCTTCCTCGTCGACTCGCAACAAGAAGCCTTCAACTCGCGGAGCCTGTCCGGCTTGCCAAGCGGATTCGAATTCGTCGCAAAGGCGGTCAATTTCCAGACTGGTTAACATGCGGCTGTTCCGGGGCTTAGCGAAGCCTTTTTCATTGGGGATAGTGGACGAGGTGACGAGTCCTGTCGTGCTCAACTCCGGGACTCGTTATCTCGTCCACTACGATAAAGTGTGGACCCGCACATTCTACGGGGGGGAATGTTCGCTGGCTATCGATCCGGTTCGCTCGGCGAATGATTTTGAGGATTCGTGTCGATTCATGTCGGGCAATCGTTCGTGGCTGCCATGAATCCAGTGTAACGACGACTGAACCGGCAACTTCGCCGCACTCAATCGCTCGCTGAACTCACTGAAACTACGGAGAATCAATCATGGTCAAAAACATTACCGCCCTCTGCACGTTCCTGGTCCTCGCCACCGCCGCTCAAACCAGCCACGCTCAAATGGGTGGATTCCTCGGCCAAGTCCAACGCGGTGCCGCGAAGGCTGGAGGTGATGCCGCCGATCACATGAAGGACCGCTACTTCCGAGCGAACCAACAACAAGGCTCATGGTTATCTGAAGTAGGCGGGCGAGGAAACACTGCCGCTCAAGACGCGATTCGTCGCCAACAGGAAACCGCTCGCCGTGCTGCTGAAGAACAGGCACGCCAAGCTCGCATCCGTCAACAGCAGATCGATGCTTAACGTCAACAACAGCAGCAGGCCGTTGATAACCTTGTTGGGTTCATCGACGCAACCCGTCAATTCGGACGGGAAATCAAGGCCGAGAAGCAACGTCGCGAGCAAGAGCGTCAAGCCCAATGGCAACGGCAGCAACAGCCGTACGCAACGCAGCCAGTCGCCCCATTTCCCTATACACCCAACCCCTACGCTCCACAGCCCATCACGCCCAACCCGTACGCTCCACAACAGCAACCCGCCGTCTACTATCCTCAACCAATGATGAACTCCGGCTACCTGCAACCGATGCCAATTCAAACCGCCCCCGTTCAGTATCGCGGTTGGTAATCGGCTGTAAAATGAGCGTCGAACTTTCGCCCGAGAAACACAGGTATCCACGATGAAGTGCGCCAGATGCGAAGCCGAAATCTCCATCCTCAAGCGGGACATCGCAACAGGACTTTGCCCGCCTTGCTTGGAAATTCATCGACGAGAATGTGAGGATGATAAGAAGCAGAGGCGGGTAGAAAGAGTGCAGAAGCAGCGAGAGGACGAAGAAGCTGAGCAACAGAACCGGCGGGAACGCGAAGCGAGCGAAACCCGAAAAAGTCAGGAACGCATGCGACGGATTGAGGCGTCTCTGGGAGACAAAGTGACAAAATGCCCAAACTGCAGTCAGCGAAAGCTGATCAAATTGCTGAGAGTGATTGACAAAGATGAAGGGACATATGACTTGAGCATATTGGTTCAGGAAGCTCCCGCCGCCGTGTTGTTCAAAGAGCATGTCAGGCACTCACTGAAAGCTTCGGCTTGCGGCAACTGTGGCTACACCGAACTTTACGTCGAGAGTCCAGCCGCGCTGTGGCAATCCTTCACCAAATCGGTAGAAAACGCTCCATCGTAGACGCGGACCACTGCAGAAACCCCGACCGCGAGATCAACTAACCATGGAAGAAAATCCGACGCACGTTTGGCATCGCTGTTTTGGTGTGTTGTGCATGGTCGCAGGACTTGTGATGGTCCCTTGGGGATTCACCCGATACATCGAACACGTCAACCCCGTGAGCTTGAACCAATCCGGTGCCCAGATGGCAGTGCTCGTCACATTGTTCGGGCTGATCTCGCTCATCGCTGGCACGATGATCCTGCAGACCAATCATGGGCACCCATCATCCGACGCTACTCCGGAAACTGAACCCACTGAAGCGGCATCACCAAGCGTCGAGAATTCAAGCGACCAACACAAACAACGTTCGACGAAGCTCGCAAAACTCAGCGCACGTCAGCAACAATCACTTGACGCCATTCATGCTCGGTTAAGAGCATTGCTTATCGAACGCATCGGGCATATTTGGAGCATCGAAAACATGCCTGACATCACGGCACTCTACGCAAGCGACGTCCCCGGTGGCCACGAACCATTCCCGTATGGTCTTTTTCGCTGGAGGATCGAGGAAACC
>JBGSIA010000053.1:0-2081 GCA_041751935.1 Pirellulaceae bacterium
TTTCCAGACTGGTTAACATGCGGCTGTTCCGGGGCTTAGCGAAGCCTTTTTCATTGGGGATAGTGGACGAGGTGACGAGTCCTGTCGTGCTCAACTCCGGGACTCGTTATCTCGTCCACTACGATAAAGTGTGGACCCGCTCATTCTACGGGGGGGAATGTTCGCTGGCTATCGATCCGGTTCGCTCGGCGAATGATTTTGAGGATTCGCGTCGATTCATGTCGGGCAATCGTTCGTGCCTGCCATGAATCCAGTGTAACGACGACTGAACCGGCAACTTCGCCGCACTTAATCGCTCGTTGAACTCACTGAAACCACGGAGAATCAATCATGGTCAAGACCGCTGCCACCCTCTGCACTTTCCTGTTGCTCGTCACCACCTCCCAAGGCAGCCACGCCCAGTTTGGCGGAATCAAGATCGGAGGTTTGGCTGGCAAGCTGGGCAACGACCTCGCAAACACGGGTAAGAAAGCTGCCTCCGACACGCAAAGGGAACTAGGGCGACATTTCGATACATCCCACCAAGGCAACTCCGCCGCCACGTGGGCGAACGAAGACAATGGCCCCTACGAAGGATCACCCCTTCAACAGCGACGCCAGCAAGAGCAAATTCGCCAACAGCAACTCGCTGCCCAGCAACAAGCTCGCATCCGTCAACAGCAGATCGACGCCCAGCGTCAGCAGCAACAACAGTTCGCCGAGAACCTTTCCGGGCTGATTGACGCAACCCGTCAATTCGGACGTGAAATCAAGGCCGAAAAGCAACGTCGAGAGCAAGAGCGTCAAGCCCAATGGCAACAGCAACAGCAACAGTTCGCACCTCAGCCAGTCGCCCCATTTCCCTACACACCCAACCCATACGCTCCGCAACCCATCACGCCCAACCCGTACGCTCCACAGCAGCAACCCGCCGTCTACTATCCTCAACCAATGATGAACCCCGGCTACCTGCAACCGATGCCGATCCAAACCGCCCCAGTTCAGTATCGCGGTTGGTAATCGGCTGTAAAATGACAACCAAACCTCAGTCAGAATACAAAAGGTACCAACGATGAAGTGCCCAAAATGCGATGCCGACGTTTCCCTGCTGAAGCGGGACATCGCAACAGGACTTTGCTCCGAATGCTTGGAAGCTGTTCGGCTCGAACGCAGGGAGCAGGAGCAGCGAGAAGATGAAGAAGAGAAGCGAGAATTCAAACGGAAGCGTGACGAGTTCGACGCCCGGAAGCTGAAAGAACAGCAGCGGCGTGTCAATGATTCCCTTTGTGCAAAAGTAGCGAAATGCCCAAAGTGCGGTGAGCAGGAGTTGATCAAATCTCTAAGAGTGATCGACAGTGATGAAGGGATCAATGACCTGAGGATATTGATTGAGGAGACCCCCATTGCACTATGGTTCAAAGACAGTGTCATGCACCCACTGAAAGCTTCGGCTTGCGGCAACTGCGGCTACACCGAACTTTACGTCGAGAGTCCAGCCGCGCTGTGGCAATCCTTCACCAAATCGGTAGAAAACGCTCCGTCTTAGACGCGGACCACTGCAGAAACCCCGACCGCGAGATCAACTAACCATGGAAGAAAATCCGACGCACGTTTGGCATCGCTGTTTTGGTGTGTTGTGCCTGGTCGCAGGACTTGTGATGGTCCCTTGGGGATTCACCCGATACATCGAACACGTCAACCCCGTGAGTTTGAACCAATCCGGTGCCCAGATGGCAGTGCTCGTCACATTGTTCGGGCTGATCTCGCTCATCGCTGGCACGATGATTCTGCAGACCAATCATGGGCACCCATCATCCGACGCTACTCCGGAAACTGAACCCACTGAAGCGGCATCACCAAGCGTCGAGAATTCAAGCGACCAACACAATCAACGTTCGATGACGCTCGCAAAACTCAGCGCACATCAGCAACAATCACTCGACGCCATTCATGCTCGGTTGAGAGCATTGCTTATCGAACGCATCGGGCATATTTGGAGCATCGAAAACATGCCTGACATCACGGCACTCTACGCAAGCGACGTCCCCGGTGGCCACGAACCATTCCCGTATGGTCTTTTTCGCTGGAGGATCGAGGAAACC
>JBGSIA010000054.1:0-7051 GCA_041751935.1 Pirellulaceae bacterium
CGACCGCCTCGGCCTGACGGGTACATACTTGTTGTACCGATGGAAGCGAGAACAGCTACGACAAAGTGGCCCCGTTGCTTCGTCGCTCGACAGCCGGGTCAAAGAATGGGGAGCCGAGCTGAAGAGAGTCGAGCGAGAGCGCGACATTTTAAAAAAAGCATTATCTATTTTCAGCCGAAGCGATTGAGTGATCGATTCGTCGCGGCGGCAGAAGTCATTGATTTGACGAAAGCATCGGCCACCGAGGTCTGTCAGGTTCTTTCACTCTCGCGAAGCTCGTTTTATGGATTCCAAGAGGCGACTGAACGAGATGAGTCAACGCGGGCAGAGGAGCTTTCCCCGATGATCATCGACATCTTTTGGAAGCATCGGCGACGCTATGGAGCCCGACGAATCAGCAGTGAATTGGCTGATCGCGGTATTGTCGCTTGCCGAAGAACCGTTGCGGAATCAATGAAATTGCAGGGTTTAAAAGCGATTCAGCCCAAGTCGTTTCAACCAAAAACCACCGACAGTCGGCACCGCCTGGGGTACAGTCCAAACTTACTTCTGGATCCCTTCGAACTCAACGCAGTCAACAGACTGTGGGTGGCCGACATCACTTACATCCCCATAGCAGGTCGTCGCTTCGCTTACTTGTCCATGACCATGGACCGCTTCTCGCGACGACTCATCGGATGGAAACTCGATGTAACGATGACCGAGCAACTTGTCATTGGAAGCCTGAAGGATGCGATTATGATTCGACAGTGGTGATCATCACGACAGTTTCGGCGATGTATTGGTTTGGGTCTGGTTCTTAGTATGACTCTGCCACATTAGGTGTGCCACGATTGAACGTCTCCCGGATAACCTTTGCAGCAGCAAATCTCAGCGAGGGTTCGCATGAGCGAGCAGTATGTCCCAGGGTGATCGATGATCGATTCTCAGGGCGACACAGCAGACTAAGACGATGACGACACAGCAGACGACCGGCGGTGCATCCGTAACGGTGCTTACGGTCGATGTGGATAACTTTGACCCAACTTATACAGGCGGCTGTTTCTGAGGCCGTGAGGCCCTTTGCGGAGCGTCTTAACGACAATGGGCGATTGCTCGATGGTGATGAGATGGCGACGCGATTGGGCGTCAGTCGCCCAACACTGGACCGGTTACGTGCGGCTGGGACCGTGCCGTCAATCAAAGTTGGTTCAAGACGATTGTTTGACGCCGAAGCTGTGTTAAAGGCGATGAGCGAAATAAACGTAGCTTGATTTCTACATGGCTGTCCGCGATGCTGGGACTCGTCACGGCTAGGTTTAGCGGCCGAACGGCGGTTTCCTGACCGCCCCGCCGTGGCTCTTTTTTCATTCAGGACCAATGCAGGAATTGGATAAATGGCTTCACTTCGTAAAGAGAATGATCGCGGCCGCGTTGGTTGGCGATTGCAGTTTCGCCAGGGCGAGAAGCGCCGTTCTCTCTGGTTAGGTCCGATGAGTAAGCGCGCGGCTGATACGGTGTCGCGTCACATAGAGGAGCTAGTCTGTGCATCGACCGCGAACGTTACACCAGCGGCGGAGGCTGAATCGTGGCTTGCGTTGCTCGATGGCCGGATTCATACGACGCTTGTTAAATGGGGGCTTGCCCGACCGAAGCGAGTGATTCCCGTTGAACAGCGGATCTGCTCGACGTTTTTTGCCAGTCACCTTGCTGACCGATCGGACTGGGACTCTCGGACGAAGAACAATTACCAACAAGCGATAGGATGGTTTCTAAAACGATTCGGCGAGAACAAGCATATTGAGTCGGTGACACTCGCTGAGTTTGATAGTTGGCATCGCTGGATGGTTAGCAGTGGATTGGCTCAATCGACCGCCAACAAGCACGCCAAACGATTACGAACACTTTTCAATGTGGCGATGCGATCCAAGTTGCTCACCGAGAATCCAGCGTCAGGAACACGCATTGGTGGCGAAGTGAATCGGGACCGAGACCACTACATCGGTCGTGCTGATGCCGATTTGATCATTGCCAAGTCCGACATCGAATGGTCGCTGATCTTTGGTCTTTGTCGGTTCGCTGGTTTTCGGTGTCCAACGGAAGTACTCGATTTGAAGTGGTCGGACGTCCAATGGGATGACCAACGGTTGTGGGTGGATAGCACCAAGACGGGGCTGCGATTTTGCCCGATCTTTCCTGAACTCAAGCAGCTATTGAATGATGCTTGGGATGCAGCGCCCGAAGGTGCCATCTACGTCATCAGGCACTACCGAGACCGCACGGCAAACTTACGGACGCAGCTAAAGCGGATCGTCGAATCGGCTGGTTTAACGATCTGGGAAAAGCCTTTTGTGAACCTTCGTGCTAGTTGTCGAACTGATCTGGAAGAACGTTTTCCCAGTCACGTGATTGATTCTTGGCTTGGTCACTCGACAAAGGTTGCTCAAAAACATTACCTCCAAGTGACTGAGGCACATTGGGAACGAGCGGTTACGGAGGCAGACTCCAGCAATCTTGGCGGTGTCATCGGTGCCGATCTAGGTCAATCGACAAGCCCTAGCGAAGAACCCGACCCACAAGAAAGCTTGGCGCTGATTGGTGCTGAGTACCCTAGCGATGATAACAGGCACCCCCGAAAGGATTCGAACCTCTGTTTCTGGACCGAGAGTCCAGCGTCCTGAGCCACTAGACGACGGGGGCGGGAGAAGCCAACAAAAGATCGATTTGGATGTCGAGGAAGTTGGCACTTTGATCGTTCAAAAGGGATCGAGCCCAATCAGCGGCTAGACACTTCTCCCAAGACTCAGCCTAAGGAGAAGTGAGAACTATTGTCAAATGATCATGCTTCGCCAGCACGCTTGACAACTTTGTCGATCAAGCCGTATTCGCAGGCTTCGTCGGCGCTCATGAATCGGTCACGGTCGGTGTCCTCCTCAATCTTGTCGATCGAATGCCCGGTGTGCTCGATCATGATTTCATTCATGCGTCGCTTGATCCGTCGCAGCTCTTCAACGTGAATCTCGACCTCACGCGCAGTGCCTTGCATACCGGCAAGCGGCTGGTGAATCATGATTCGGGCGTTCGGCAGTGCGTATCGTTTGCCCTTGGCTCCGGCGGTCAGCAGAACGGCACCCATCGAGGCCGCTTGACCGATACAGTAAGTCGCAACATCGCAGGTGACGAACTGCATCGTATCGTAAATCGCCATCCCCGCGGTAATGCTTCCGCCGGGGCTGTTGATGTACATGTGGATGTCGGCTTTGGGGTCGTCCGACTGTAGGAATAACATTTGGGCTACGAGCGCATTAGAAATCTCGTCATTGACTTGCGTCCCCAGAAAAATGATTCGGTCCTTGAGCAGCCGGCTGTAAATGTCGTAGACGCGTTCTTCACGACCGCTCTTTTCGACGACGTAAGGAATCATTGGCATATGGTTGTCTCAGTGGGAATTAATGTGCGGTTGATTGAAATTTTTGCGGCATCGCTGACGGCAAGACGAATTACGTACAATTGAGCGTATCTGGCCACGGTACTTATTTCTTTTCGTCTTCATCATCGTCGCGACCGTCGCTGGGTGGCTTGACGAGGATGTCATCCACCAAGCCGTACTGTTTGGCTTCTTCAGCACCGAGAAAGAAGTCACGGTCGGTATCTTTCGCGATCTTTTCCACCGATTGGCCGCTGTGTTTGCTAATGATGTTATTAAGCACGTCGCGATAGCGAAACATTTCCGCAGCTTGGATCTCGATATCACTGACTTGACCGCCAACGCCGCCCATCGGTTGGTGCAGCATGACGCGGCTATTGGGCAAACAGAAGCGTTTGCCTTTGGCACCACCTACCAGTAGCACGGCCGCGCCGCTGCAGGCTTCGCCAACACAATATGTGGCGACCGAACAAGACAGCATCTGCATCGTGTCATAGATTGCGAGTGTCGCGGTGACACTGCCGCCAGGCGAATTGAGATAAAAGTGGACATCCTTGCGGCGGTTTTCGCTTTGCAGATAAAGCAGCTTCATCACAACGTCGTTGGCGTTGGCGTAATGAATCTCGCCTTGAAGGAACACGATGCGGTTTTCCAACAGCAAATCGCCCAACGTCAACTGCCGTTGCCGCTGGTAGCTTTGGTACGAATAGCTGTTAGTAATCTCGCTGGAGAGCGGGAAGGTCATGCTCAAACTTTCAAGCGGGGACGGGTTACAAGCGGAAAGGGTCGATAATGAGTCTTAACTAGGTATCCGAAAAGGGGTCTGACCCTGCGGAGGCGAGTCAACTTTCATTGGTTTTTCGGTCTCGCCGAAGAGGGTCATCCCTCTTTTCGGCTCGCTTTAAGTGTTCGCGATGCGAGGCAATGTGGCAAGATGGGGGCAAGCCAAAGCCAACAAGCGTTGTGTTTTGTGTCCAGAGTCAGCGTTTCGGGTGGACAACGAAAAAGCCTTGGCAAATCGAGGATTCGCCAAGGCTAATTGCTCCCAACCTGTTACCCAGGTAGCTCGCTACCCCCAAGACTCACTTCGGTGTTGGTTCGCTGACGTACACCTTCATTGAGTGGCAGGGCATATCCACGATCCGGTTACTTGGCGGCATTGGGCCGTCTAATTCGGGGTAAACGTCGTTCCCGTTCAATCCAGCGGTGTCGACAAATAGGTTCCAGGTCAATCCACGACCGATTTCGGGCAATTGAAAATTTCGAATCTGTCCGGTACTGTTGAACAACATCAACACGTCACGGCCAAGGCCTTCGAGGTCGTCGACTTTGGCCGGAGCTCCGATGTAGGCGACCATCGCCAGTTCGTGCTGGCCCCAATCCAGCGGTTTGCCACCGATCCCGTACCACGAAACGTCGGGAATCATTCGTCCATCGACGGGGCGTCCGGTTAGAAAACTGCGGCGGCGGACTGTCGGTTGGTCACGGCGAAAGCGAATGATGGACTGCACAAATCGCAGCAAATCAGGATTACGGTCGACCAACTTCCAGTCAAACCAACTCGTGTCGTTGTCTTGGCAATAGGCATTATTGTTGCCTTTCTGCGTGCGACGAACCTCATCACCGCTGACCAACATGGGAACGCCTTGGGACAGCAGCAACGTGGTGATCATATTGCGAACTTGCCGAGCACGAATCGTGTTGATTGCTTTCTTTCGTGTCGGACCCTCCGCACCGTAATTATCGCTGATGTTGTGGTTGTCGCCGTCGCAGCTATTTTCGCCGTTGGCCAGGTTGTGTTTTTCTTTGTAAGACACCAAATCATTCATCGTAAAGCCATCGTGGCTGGTGATGAAGTTGATGCTACAAAACGGTGCCCTTCCGGCGTGTTGGTACAAGTCACTGCTGCCAGCAAGTCGCGTTGCCAGAGCACCAAGCGTACCGCCGTCACCGCGCCAAAAGCCTCGAACATCGTCGCGGTAACGACCGTTCCATTCCGCCCAACGAGCGCTTCCAAACGAGCCGACTTGATACGCACCTGCGGCGTCCCAGGCTTCCGCAATAATTTTCGTATCAGCCAACATCGGATCTTCGGCGATCAGTTCAACCATGGGCGGATTCGGAACTAAATTGCCCTTGCGATCACGGCTGAGGATGCTCGCCAAATCGAAGCGGAATCCGTCAATGTGGTAGTTGTGCACCCAGTGACGAAGACAGTGGAAAATCATCTCCCGGACAACCGGGTGATTGCCATTAATCGTGTTACCGCAGCCGCTGTAGTTCGAGTAGTGCTTGCCTTCACTGAGGATGTAATAGACTTGGTTTTCCAGTCCCTTGAACGACAGTGTCGGACCCTTCTCGTTGCCTTCGCAGGTATGGTTAAAGACCACATCCAGGATGACTTCGATTCCGGCAGCGTGCAGTGCCTTGACCATCTGTTTAAATTCATTGACTTGCGCACCCGGAGTGCTGTCGGCGGCGTATCCTCGGTGCGGCGAAAAGAATGCCAGCGGATCGTAGCCCCAGTAATTCGGACGTGTGGGGCGGTTGCCGTGGATATCTTTGATCGGAAACTCGTGCACTGGCATCAATTCTACGGCCGTAATTCCCAACGACTGCAGGTACGGAATTTTTTCGATTACGCCCAAATAGCTACCGCCCGCCTTGACCTTGGCGCTGCGGCCCTTGGTGAACCCGCGGCCGTGCATTTCGTAGATAATGGATTCGCTGATATCACGACGGATGTGTCGGTCGCCTTCCCAGTCAAAATAATCATCCACGACGACGCATTTAGGCGGACGGATAACGCCATCATCGCACTTCTGGAAAGTCCCAGCGAGAGCTTGGGAGTACGGATCGATCAATCGTGCCGCAGCGTCGAATCGTTGACCATGCTCGGGATCCCAGGGACCGCTGGCTTGGAAGTGATAGAGTTGGCCGGCGTCGAGGTTGGGAACGGTCAGGCTCCACACGTCGCCCCAGCGGTCGGTATCGCGGTTGAAGTCGATGACTTCGGCTGGTTCGCGATCGCTGACCTTATTGTAGAGCAGCAATCGCATGGCCGTTGCAGACCGCGAGAAAACCGAAAACTGGACGCCGGTAGCCTGGAGCGTGGCACCAAAGGGCGGCGAGTAAGCGAATTGCAAAGTGGGGCACGGTTGACGCATAAGCATAGGGCGGGAATCTCCGTAAGTATTGGTCGCATGCAAAACCAGTTTCGGCATTCTTGCCTTAAACGAGGTGGTGATGCACGTTGGTGGTCGAGGCTGGGTTGTCAGAATCGAGCTGACAAAAGAACCCTACCACGGTCCCATGACCGAGCCGGAAACATCGCAATTGCCGTGAAAGAAATCGTTCACTCGGCAATCAACGCGACGTCTGGCGATGCTTTGACGAAGACTCCTGGCGATCTTGTTGGCGAACGGAAACGGCTGAGGAAAAGAGTGACGTTGAGCGAACTTGTGACGAACAACAGGTGCAAGATAGCCGATTTACCCGCCCGCAAGCATGGCAGGTCGGTTGCCGCGCCCCCAACGCCGGGATGCGATCCGTAAAGCCGAGTTATTGGATCATTCAAAAATCACAACCGCTCCCCTCGCCCCGAAACGGGGAGAGGGGAGCTTTGATCGTCGCGAATTGTTAACC
>JBGSIA010000055.1:0-8263 GCA_041751935.1 Pirellulaceae bacterium
CTTAGACTGAGCTTCAAGGGATAGCGGACCGACAGAAAACGCATAGCCGTTCAAGGTGCCCAGCCAAGCGTCTCAGTTCAACGTCCAAACTATCCCGCGGTTCCGCTACGCTCCACGCGGGATAGTTTGTTATTCGTTCGCGAACGCGAGTTTAGATTTGATATCCGATGCGTTGATCAAGTGCAGGCTTTGCGCAAGACTCGCGGATTGAACTCGCTCGCATTCACAAACACTTTCACTTTGTGGGCGACCAAACACTCGCAAGAACGGCGAGGACGCGTTGTAACTGTTGTCCGGCAACGCAACAGCCCGTGTACCACCCGGTAGGTTCGCAAAGTCGGTTCGTGCATCAGTCAACTGGTCAATCGCATCCAGGAGCACTTCGGCTTGTAGTCGGCGCGGATAGAATCGCGAATAGTTTTGCCGATCACGAATATTGTGATCATTCGGCTCACTGGCAAGTTGATACGCTTGGCTTTGCGTAATCACTCGTACAAGTTCCTGCAGATCGAAGCCGCTCTCAATAAAGTGTTTTTCCAGTGCAGCCAGCAGCTTTGGATTCGTCGGTGGGTTCGTATCGCGAATATCGTCTTCGGGTTCCACTAAACCGCGGCTAAAGAAATGTTTCCAGTAACGATTTACCAATGCCTTGGCGAAGAATTCATTGTCTTGGCCACTCATCCAATCCGCCAACTCCAATCGTGGATCGGCATCCGGCGGAATCACGCCGACATCGTCGCCGAGGGCTGCGGGCGGGATCGATTCGCCAGTTTTCGTGTTCTTTGCCGTCGCCACTCCACGTTTGTGAAAGATCAGATCCTCGCCACGAACATCGGTCGGTTTGCGTCCCACTTGGCTGAAGAACGCGGACAAGGCGTAGTAATCGTTTTGGCTCCAACGCTCGAAAGGATGATGATGACACTGTGCACACTGCATCCTCACACCAAGGAATAATTGTGCGACATCTTCGAGCTGCTCTTTCGGTTCTTTCACACGTTTGTACCATGCAACCGCCGGGTTACCGATGACGGTTCCTGTCGCTGCCAGTAGTTCCCGTACGAGTTGGTCGTACGGCAAGTTGGCTAGCAAACTATCACGAATCCACGCGTGAAAGGCAAAGTTCGATGTGATGTCGCTCTTCTCGTCGCGACGATTCTTCAGCAGCGAAGTCCATTTGTTCGCGAAGTAATCCGCGTAATCAGGACTGCGCACTAATCGATCGATCACCGCATTGCGTTTGTCGGGGGCAGTACTGGCAAGGAACTCCTGAGTCTCCGCCTGGGTTGGCAATCGACCAGCGATATCCAAGGTGACTCGTCGCAAGAACGTCGCGTCGTCACAGACAGCTGCAGGCGGGATTCCCAACTCCAGCAAATTCGCAAACACAAACTCATCGATAAAATTATTTGGCGGCGGAACCCTCTCCACGTCGGCTCCCAACGGTACCGCAACTCCGTAGACACTGACCTGCCCTTGATAACGAACCATCACGGCTGCTTTGCCAGGAATATCCAGCGCAGTCACGAGCCCCTCATCGGTAACTTGCACCATCGCGCTGTCGTTCGCTTCATACAACGACAGTTGGGTCACATCGCGGCTGGAGTTATCGTCGTAATGAGCAATTGCCTGGAGCTGTTGGTGACTGTTGGGTTGCAGCAAACCCATTGCCGGTTGCACTTCGACCGAGACTAGTTTCGGTTCCTTCTCGGTGATCCACTTCGCTCCGCCAGCAATCCAACGACGAAGCTTCTCGTAATTCTCCGTGCCTTCTTGCAGCTTGATACCACCGCCGTGAGCAAGTTTTCCGGATGCTTTCAATAACAACAAACTCTGATCAGGGGCTGCCGGAAATAGTCGCCTGGAGCGACCCTCTCGCACCAAGTGTTCGAAGTCCTCGGCCGGTTCGAATCCTAGCAGCGAGAGCTGAAACCCTCTTTGACCACCACCCGCCTTGGCATGACAAACACCTGTGTTGCAACCAGCCTTGGTCAATATGGGAACGATATCGTTGGTAAAGCTGATCGCAAGCAGCTCGGTGGCGGGCAAAGAGATTTTTTCGCTGGCGAGCGATGGAACGCCGATGACAACGAACGCCAACCCAAGAATGAGTCGTAGGCGTAACGTTATTCGACCGGAATTGTCGGATATCATGACAATGTCGTCAGTGGCGGTGGGAAGGTGGCCGGTAACCGGGGCGGGAGGTCGAATGGACCACCACTAGTTTAGTGCATCATCGATGTCCTGTTCAATGGATTTACCCGCAAGCATCGAAATTTACCTGGAATTCCAGCGGTTGATTAAAACTCCCAGACAACCATTGATTCCACACGGGGTAAATCGCTAAACTTCGCGAAATCTTGTCGGGTGAGATTCCTAGTCGCGAGTTTTTTGGCAGTCCAAGTGAAGGAAATATTTATGAATTTAGGATTCCAGCGAGGGTTTTCGGAGTAGAGATGGTCAAGCTAGTCGTTCGCGATCGAGAGACGATCCAAGAGGCAGTACGCCGGTTCCGTAAGTTAGTCGAGCGAAGCGGCATCAAGAAAGAGATGCGTCGCCGCGAGTATTATGAAAAACCTAGCGTGACCAAGCGTCGCAACCGCATTCGAGCCGAACGCCGTTCAAGTCGCACGCAGTCGCTCGTTCGCTAGAAAGTCCCATTCGCGAGAGCGGCGAAATCTGATATGGTCTGGTTTGGTTAGGGCGCTTAGCTCAGTTGGTTAGAGCATTTCGTTTACACCGAGAGGGTCGGGGGTTCGAGTCCCTCAGCGCCCATTTTCCTTCCTCGTTCACGAAATATTGGGGTTGGCTAATCACTTCCATTGCCGCAGATCCTTTGCGCCGCAAACATTCATTAACGTCTTTTCCCTTTGGAAACCGAGCTTTGAAGCCTTCTTTGGAATTCGTTCCACAAGTTTTCGGTAATGCGTTAAGGGAAGTGGCCGTTATTAAGTTACTTTCAACGCTGGCATCGGAAAGGCGTTGCTGCTAAGTCGAATGACTTTACCGATCGGAATTGAGTTGGGGCCGTCCTGCTTTACCCTAGAGAGTTCAAATCGGGATGGTTAGAGTCGATTTTTATGACTGAAGGCGAGAGCATCCCCAACAATCAATCCCCGTTCTTGATCGATGCGATTGCGCTTAGCTTCATGTTGCTGGGGTTCGCCGCTCTTACCGGGCGACTGAGTTACGAACTTGTTGCCGATTCTCCCAGCTACATCCATTATCCTTTCGGATCGCTGGACGCTGCCCTGAGAAGCATCCGGACGCCTGGTTACCCAGCCATCTTAGCACTGGTCACCAGTACCTTGGGGATCGCGGCGATGCCCTTGGTGCATATCGTGTTGATGGCGACGGCAGGTGCCTCACTATCTAGCGAATTACGGCGTTGGAACACATCACGTTGGCCAAGTTTTCTGGCTGGGTTTGCCGTCACTTTTTCATGCACGACTCTGGACAATGTCGCAATCGTTTCGACCGACGCGCCTGCCGCAGCGATCGGAGCGATGGTCGTTGTGTGCTTGATGCGATGGGCACGGCTCCAAGCCCGACTAACGGCGATGATCCCCATGGTGCTGCTTGCCTTGCTGGCCATCGCATTACGACCAGCTTATCTGGCCATCATCCCCTGGATCACCATCGCAGGCATTTTTGTTCTCACGCAGCGCTCGGCAATGATTTGGAAAGTCTCGACCCGGCAAGCGATTGTATCGCCAATCATTGCTAGCATACTGATTGCGTTGCCAGTCTGCGGTTGGATGGTACTTCGTGGCATCGTCGTCAATGACTTTGGTATTCTGCCGTTTGGTCACCAGAATCTGGCCGGCATCACGGTGCAACTTGTCGGCGAAGACGAACTCTTGTCCAGCAGCGGTGAATCAGCAAAACTGGCCCAGGCAATAGTTCGTCGCCAGCACGACCCGACTCAACAGGTACGGGAGGAGACTGAAGAGCCGGCGACGAATTACATGACCATGGAGAATCGATGGAACGATCTCATTTGGAAGGTTGTCGTTCCTGCATCCGAGGACATTCACCTAGCGAACCGGCGGGTGACAAAAGATCCTGTTTTGGCGACTGACAATATCGCGGACCATCGAGCGATTGCAGCGCTCAATCGAGAAATTCTCGCTCGGTATCCCTTACGCTATGTTCGATGGTTGTTGCTCGCCAGTCGGCGCGCGGTCTGGGGCAGCACCGCTAACATCGTGATGCACCCCATTTTCCTACTGGCAATCATCATTGTTGTTCTTGCGGAATGCTATCGAACATGGCTTGGAACGTCGCTGCCTCAACTCAACAAGGATGTTGGACTGGACCTGCTGTTCGTAGCATCGACCTCTTACTTCGTTGTCATGGTCGGTTTCGTGATTCTGACCAGCCCACCGCTAGGCCGGTTTGCCGATGCGGGCGCGATTTTTTTTCCCGCCCTATTCGCCGCCCATGTCGCCCGACGACTCAAACTTTGCCCAACGATTTAGTGAGTAACCGAACACAACCCGATGCTGCTGCTTAATAAATACTTGCCATCTGCCGCTTTCCTAGGGACTTAGCGGCAACAAACTCATCTATACTGCAGGTAGAGGTTTTTTCTACTTCTCTTGAGGAAACCCCTCCGGTATACTGCAGCCAAACTCCCAGACCGTCCCTTTGGATTGTTTCGTGTCCAACCCCAATATTGATCCTGTGCCGATCAGCGAGGAGCCAACACTAGATGGTACGGCTTTGGATGGGGCGCGCGACGACCTCGACTTTATTGCGACAGACGCTTCGGTTCCGATTGCCGAGCCGATTATTGACGCGTTGCCAGAAGGAGTCCCCCAGCAAATCGGGGAGTACAAGTTACAGCGTTTGATCGGCGAAGGCGGTATGGGGCAAGTCTTTTTGGCCGAACATGTGCGAATGGGGCGAAGCGTAGCGTTAAAAATTTTGCCTGCGGCGCGAATGAAAGACCCCCGCGCAGTAGATCGATTTTTCGAAGAAATCCGTGCCGCCTCGCGACTACTCCACCCGAACATCGTTACTGCGTTTGACGCCGGTGAATCAGCCGGGGTTCACTACATGGCGATGGAATATGTCGATGGCGCGACGCTGACATCGCTCATTCAACGCGAGGGTCCAATGACCGTGGGCGAGGCCGCCTCAGTGATCCGCCAAGCCGCGATGGGATTGCTACACGCTCACCGCGCCGGTGTCGTGCACCGTGACGTCAAGCCGGGCAACTTAATGCGAGCAAGTGACGGCACGATCAAGGTTTTGGATTTGGGTTTGGCACAGGTCAATTCGCAGCAGTGGTCGGCATCGCATTTGGCTCGCGAAAATGACAACGTGCCTCGCAAGCAAGGCCGACTGATCGGTACGCTGTCGTATATGTCGCCTGAACAACTCGAAGATCCTGATTCGGCGGATGCTCGCAGTGACATTTATTCGTTAGGCGGTGTCCTGTTTTTCCTACTCGTTGGCCGCGCTCCCTACACTGGCGAATTCTTGGACCTTGTCTATGGAC
Source organism: Pirellulaceae bacterium (assembly GCA_041751935.1). Taxonomy (GTDB): domain Bacteria; phylum Planctomycetota; class Planctomycetia; order Pirellulales; family Pirellulaceae; genus JBBSJZ01. Next base: position 5,504 of record JBGSIA010000055.1, read on the forward strand.
ACCGGCACGGCGACGTTCCTGAATTAATGCAATTGCGGGGCGACGTGGATCAACGATTCGACCACATCTTTCGCCGCATGATGGCCAAGTCGCCTGAGCAGCGTTTCGGGTCGCTCGACGAAGTGATTGATGAACTAGCCGAGTACGCCGTTTCCACAACGACGCCGTTATGGATCTCCGAAATGTCCACTCGGCCGAACGTCGAATTGTCCACGGTATCCGGCGGTTCGACTTCGCGTGGCGTGGCACGCGTTATCGGAATCGACCTGGGCATGTTTTATATGGCCGCGGCAGAAGTGACTCCAGCCAGCGGCATCGAAGTATTGGAGATCGATAACGAGCCGAGTTCGGTAACTCGGCTAGCCATCTCGGGCGACGGGCAGAAGCGGTTTTTCGGCAGCCAGGCCACAGCCCGCCGCGAGCCGTTTCCAAACACCGTGATCCACTGCTTGCCAATGTACATCGGAAAGCCTCACGTCGAGCGAGCACTCAATGGTACCAAGTACCCGCCCGAGGTATTAATCGCTATGTCGATGCGGGACCTGCTCGATCGAGCCTGGAAACACTCGACACTTCCTGATGCTGCTGCAGTCGTCGTTCCCTCGGCTTACGACCAATTGCACCGGAGAAGCATACTGCAGGCTAGCCAGTTAGCCGGGCTGAAAAGCGTACGCCTCGTCGACCGTTCGCTGGCAGCGGCGCAGTCGTTAGTGATTCGTGGCGAAGCAATGGCAATCGAGACTCCAACCAATGCCAAGCAACACGATGAATTGATTTTGTTCCTAGGATTGACCGGACAGGCCACGGACATAGCGATCATTCGCCAGCGTCAAGAACGGATGCAACAAATCGCAACCGCTGGTCACTGGCATACTGGAACGGTCGTTTGGCTCCAGGCTCTGGTGAAGTTTGTCGCTGAACGGGTAAAAGAAATCACCGGTACGGATCCACGCAAGATCCCCAAGTCCATCGCCCCATTGCAAGTGAACTGTGAGCGAGCAATGGAGGAGATGCTCATTAACGACCGGGTGCGAATGATGATCCCGCTGGGCGCGAAAAGAGTCGATATCGTAGTTCGCCGCTCCACGTGGCTCAATTGTTGTGATTCGATCCTCGACAACTACCTAGCGACGATTCGCGAAGCGTGCTCACGGGCCGCGATCCGAATGGACTCGATTCGAAACTGCCTGTTGCTCGGACCGCTTTTTCGTGTGCCAGAAATTCGTGAACGTTTGCTTACGGTGCTGCATCCAGATACCACGATTTTTAATCTCGAGGCATCCGATGTCGCTCGCGGTGCAGCGGCGTGTTTGTCAGCTGAGTTGCCTGGACGAGGCGTCGGAGCACTACCGCCGCGCGGCGTCACGAGCCAAACAATTGGGATAGTGGTCGAAGACGCTCGCGGTCGTCGACGAATCCTGCCTATTATTCCTCGCGGGAGTGTATTGCCAGCCCGCACAAACCGCAGGCTAACTGTTGCACCGGAGAAAAGTGTCATGACATTGGCGCTGGTAGAGTCATCGGGTATCGATGGGAACGCTTGGCACAGCTTGGGTCGATATACATTCGAGATCGATCCCAAGAGCAACGTTCAAACACGATTGCTAAGCTTCGAGGTCGACGTTAACGGTTTGCTCAACGTGCGGTCCCAGTCGCCGCCATCACCGGGCAGCGTTAAACTCCCGCCAATACCTCAACCGATGCTTGATGAGGCAGCATTCGCCAACTGGAGCGTTAAACTCCAGTCCATGACAAACTCGTAATTAGATTTTGTTGATGTTCCAGCTCGATAGCATCCTCCGACCTAAAGAACGGGACGCGGGAGTCTTTGCCTTCACGCGACGCCCTTATTTGCGAGTTGTCACGCGGACAAGTGTCTGTTCCACTGGTAGATACATGGAGCTTGTCGAGTCTTTCGGGAGTCTTTAAAATGCATCGCTCAATAAGCACTACGATTCGTACACGCAATCCGGTGCAATCGAGTACGGATAGAGAACTTCGGTAAGTAAATTTCGGGCGATTAGCTCAGTTGGTTAGAGCGCTGCTTTCACACGGCAGAGGTCACAGATTCGAGTTCTGTATCGCCCATTTGCTAAGTTGTTTATTGACAAGGCCTTACGTCGACTCGAGCGTGATACCTTATTGTCTCGTCTCGGCCGGAGATACCTTTGGGGTTTAGGCACTCCCAGCGTGAGCATCCTTTTGGTTGTGATTGGCAACTTGCGTCAACCGTGCTTCCGGGCAAAGGGAGCGCATCGAGCGATTGCGACTGACCGGCGATCGGCTCATCTCCATCATCGCTGATACCTCGCCGTAAGGTGCCAGCACACGTAAGGTGCCAGCACAACTGTGCCGTCACAACGATCGTCTCATTGCAGCCGTCGAACTCCCTTCTGCGGGAGCTTATGGGTATGCCGCGGCAAAATTCATAACATCGACGATCCGCACCTTGACGTTGCCAGCAAAGTCGACGAATGTCGCGCCGATCTCAAAGCAATTCTCACCGCGGTCCTCAAACATGAGCATCATGCAGCAGTGCAAAAGCCTAGTGCGTCATCCAGACTTAAATTGAGGGTAAAGTCGCTTTAGCTTTGTACGCGCGTCGTCGATTTTGAATTGCCAGTCGACGCCACGTTGCTTTTCGTTGGTGCGTTTGGCCCACGCCGCGATTTCGCTTTGCAATTCAGCCAGTTAGCTGATCCGGCGACCAGTCAGGCACTGACTCGTCATACAACTCAGTTCGCACTCGGCCACGTTTAG
>JBGSIA010000056.1:0-16774 GCA_041751935.1 Pirellulaceae bacterium
CGACCGCAAGGAAAACCATCCCGGAACGCAAACTCTGTGGATCGGCTTACAGCGATGCTACGACCTGTCCAACGCCTGGAACGCATTTGGCCCGGGGTCGAAAAAAATTTCTTCCGACTAACTTGTGTGGTACAACGAGCCGCTTTGGGGAGAGGGGTCGGGGGTGAGGGGCTTTCTCGCAGTAGGTTCTGCGTTGGCGTTTCCTACATACTTGAGCCCCCTCATCCCCAGCCCTTCTCCCCCGCAAAGCCGAGGGAGAAGGGAGCCGGGTTAACTGTTGCGCGACGACGATGCACCAGACCAGCCTAGCGCCGAGTACACCGATCAAACAGCATTTACTTGAACTCACTTACCAACAATTGCACCTGGCGCCATGAGCACAATCCAAGAACTCGCACTCAATAATCGAGAGTTCAAATCCGTCCAGTCGTTGATCTATGACTTGGCAGGCATTGCTCTTGCTGACTCCAAGCACATTATGGTGCAAAGTCGCTTAGCAAAACGGGTGCGTAAGCTCGAACTCGATTCGTACACCGAGTACCTCAGATACTTGGACAACCCAGAGCATAAAGACGAGGTCACAAACTTCGTTAACGCGCTAACCACAAACAAAACAGACTTCTTTCGCGAGAAACATCACTTTGATTTTCTTGCTAACACGGCCTTTCCTGAACTAAAACGTCGCGCTGAAATCAGCGGCGAGCGAAAGCTGCGCATTTGGTGTTCGGCATCGTCGACTGGCGAAGAACCGTACACCATCGCAATGAGTGTTCGAGAGTTTTTTGGAGACGATCCTCGCTGGGACATTCGCATTCTTGCATCGGATATCGATACGGAGGTGTTGGCTCGAGCCGATGAAGGCGTTTACGATGCCGACCGTATCGGCGATATCCCGATGCATTTGCTGAAAAAATACTTTGAAAAACAAGCCAAAAGCGAAGACGCTCCCGTCAAGGCGAAACCAACACTTCGCGACTTGATCACCTTTCGCAAGTTGAATCTGCAAGACCAACAGTGGCCAATCAACACATTGTTCGACATCATTTTTTGTCGCAACGTAATGATCTACTTTGATCGTCCATCGCAGAAGAAGATTGTCGAGCACTTTGCCGACTACCTGCGGCCGGAGGGCCACTTAATCATCGGTCACTCCGAAGCGTTGTTTGGCATTACCGATCGATATCGCTCCCTTGGTGATACGATCTATCAATTGCCAACTGCTATCACAAACGAATCGAAACCGAAACGTGCAGCAGTAGCATATCCGGTTACGAACCACGCGCGAACTCAAAAAGGGTGCACTGAACATCCGCAAACAACCGCGAAACCGGCGAATGTGAAATTAGCCAGTATGGTGCCTCATCGCGATCAACCCGATGCAAACATTGACGCCCCCAAACGGCCCATCATTATCGGCGAAGTATTTTCCAGCGCCGAACCCGTTTGGATTACGACTCTTTTAGGTTCGTGCGTTGCGGTTTGCCTTTACGACGAGGTCGCGAAAGTCGGTGGCATGAACCATTTTATGCTGCCTACACCGTGCGACAAATCGGTGACCTGTGCTAGCTACGGAATTCATTCGATGGAAATGTTGATCAATTCTGTGATGAATGCTGGCGGAGATCGCCGGCGACTGAAGGCAAAAGTTTTCGGCGGCGGGAACGTGCTTCAATCAGGCTCACATCAAGCGAAAATTGGGAGCAATAATATCGACTTTGCCTTGCAATTCTTGTCCACTGAAAACATTCCGGTAATGGCGAATTTTACGGGACATGATTCAGGCATGCATGTGAAATTTCACACACACACTAACAAAGTTCTTGTACGGATGCTTGATCGTCAAACTGCAGCAAAGGTTCAACGCAAAGACGCCGCGCAAGCGTTGATCATTCAGGAAAACCTAACTAAAACCAACGACATAACACTCTTCTAAATAAGCAAATCCCATGAAGAAAACTCGCGTACTCGTCGTTGATGATTCCGCTTTAATGAGGCAACTGATCAGCGAAATCTTGCAATCCGATTCCAGTATCGAAGTCGTCGGTACTGCCGCTGATCCATTCGTCGCTCGTGAGAAGATCCTCAAGCTGAATCCGGATGTGTTGACACTCGATGTCGAAATGCCACGGATGGATGGCTTGTTGTTCCTTGAAAAGTTGATGGCCGGCCGACCGATGCCTGTTGTGATGTTGTCGTCACTAACCGACAAAGGCTGCGAGACGACCATGCGTGCGTTGGAACTTGGAGCCGTCGACTTTGTCACGAAGCCAAAGCTCGATGTTGTTTCCGGGATGGACGGTATCGCCCGAGACATCATCGACAAGGTCAAGCAAGCAGCCGGTGCTAGGGTGCAGCGACGCAGTGTTACGTCGGATCGCACGCCTTACGTTGGACCAAAGCATTCGTCCGTCGGCGCATTAATTTCCAGTACACACAAGGTAATTGCCATTGGCGGTTCAACGGGCGGCACCGAAGCGCTGCTGGACTTGCTCTCCGCGTTTCCTCCGGATGCACCAGGAACGGTTTGTGTGATTCACATGCCCGAAGGGTTTACTAAATCCTACGCCCAGCGTCTGGATCGACATTGTCGAATCAACGTCAAAGAAGCGGAAGACGGCGATCGCATTTTGCCAGGACACGCGTTGTTGGCTGCGGGAAATATGCACATGGAAGTCCAACGTAGTGGATCGATTTATTCAGTGCGAGTCTTCACCGCTCCTCCTGTTAGTCGCCATCGCCCCAGCGTCGATGTGTTGTTTCATTCCTGTGCCAATGCTTTAGGCAAAAACGTTGTCGGCGCGATTTTGACTGGGATGGGCAACGACGGTGCCGACGGAATGCTGGCGATGCACCGCAGCGGTGCTTATACCGTTGCCCAGGACCAGGATTCCTGCGTCGTATTTGGAATGCCGAAGGAAGCGATCACCAAAGGTGGCGTCGACGACGTTCTGCCACTGAAGCAGATCGCACCAAGACTATTGAAAGCCGCCTGCTGCGAAGTTCTTGCGTGAACGATCGCAGCGAAGTGGCCTGAACCACGATACCGGCCATGCGGCAGCACCATCGGACGACACATGCGAATGCTGGTTCAATCTATTCGCGAATCGCAGTTTAATAAAGAACAAACGGTTGGTGCTTGATCAGACCTAGCTGGTCGTGTGGCTTTGCGTTGGCGAGCCGACGTCACGCGGCGCGACGCATCGGCGTATCCTCTGCAGCGAGCGCAGTAATCGCTGCCTCCAAGCTGCCGAGGTCAAGGACAAGCTTTTGAATGCAGCCTGCCATCTCACACGACGCTTCGAACCCAATTTCACCGAGTAATTCCTGTAGCTCGTCGCTACTCATTTGTGAAATTAATTCTTCGGGCGTTAGCTGGTCTTCGTGCGAGTGCGCGTTTTCGCTCATCGGGGCATCCCTGCTACGTGTGAAACTAGAATCTTTTTGGTCGCCTTACCAACTCAATTGGCGAGACGCTATCACGTAGACATCATCGATCGATAGTAACTTGTCGATTGAGCAAAATCCGGTAACACAGCACAAGTCACGATATCGAATTGGACAACAGTATACACGCATATCACTTTTTTCGTGACTTCGTCCGATTCGTTTGGATTCGAAAAAAAATCAGCCAAGCAAAACCGGCTTGGCTGATTGTGATTTCAACGAAACGACGGCCTATTCTGCCGCGACAGTTTTTTCCGATGGCTCGCTATTGCTTGGAGCATCGCTGTCAAAAGATGGGCGTTGGGCTTTGCGTTTGACTCGATCATTGCGTCCGACGAACTCGAGAATCGCACGATCGCCGTTATCACCCAATCGAGGCGTGGCGAGCCTGAGAACTCGCGTATAGCCGCCGGGACGATCCACGAAACGTTGGGCAACGGTATCAAATAGAATCTTGGCAGCCTGTTTGTCACCAATTAACTGAATCACGCGTCGGCGAGCAGCCACAACGGGTGCTCGAGCGGCAACCCATTTCTGCCAATCGTCACTTTGTCGCCACTTCTTCCAGGCATCCGTACCGCGCTCAGCCTGGGGTTCAAACTGGCGTGCTTGTTCTTCAAAAACGAGTGATTTCTTAGCGATCGTGATGCACTTTTCCACCAATGGCCGCACTTCTTTGGCCTTGTGGAGCGTCGTGGTGATACGGCCGGTGACCTTCGGAGCGTTGGCGTCACCCTCAGCATCGCGCTCGGTTAAGAACAGAGCGCTCGCTAGGTTCTTCAACAGCGCCTTGCGGTGGCTTGGACTCCTTCCGAGCGTGCGGCCTCGTCGTCGATGTCGCATGGCGAATTATCCGTGTATTTGCAGTGTGAATGTGGGAGGTAAATGAAACGTTGGACTTACATCAACGGTTGCGAGGGGACTCGCATACCGAGGTGCAAACCGTATTGCGATAGTTTTTCTCGAACTTCGTTTAGCGTGGTATCGCCAAAATTACGAACTTCGAGCAGTTGATCCTCGGTACGTTGAACCAAGTCGCGAACCGTTTGGATGTTTTCGCTTTCCAAACAGTTGTTTGCACGCACCGACAAACGCAAGTCACCCAGCGTCATGTTCAACTTGGATTCGAGCTGTGCCTCAGGTGATCCCGCGCCGCCGCGGGCCGCACTGAAGATGCTCGGTCCCAATTCACGGTACTGGACAAACGGATTGAGGTGTTTGCGAAGGATCTTGGCAGCTTCGACGAGAGCCAACTCGGGATTGATGGAACCGTCGGTCCAGATTTCCAAATTGAGTTTATCGAAGTTTGTCTTCTGACCGACACGAGTCTCTTCAACTTCGTAGCGAACTCGCGTAATCGGGCTGAAAACAGCATCAATAGGAATGATGCCAATTTCATGGTCAGCGGCGCTGTGCTCGGTACTGGGCACGTACCCACGACCGTTCTCTACAACCATTTCCATCATGAAGGGAACGTCGTCGGTCAGCGTCGCGAGAACAAGATTCTTGTTGACAATCTCAACGTCTGAATCCGTATCGATATCGGCCCCGGTTAAAACTCCAGCCTTATTGCTTTCGAGTGTGATCACTCGAGTTGCATCGCTGTGATTTCGCACGACGAGACTCTTAACGTTCAGCACGATGTCGGTAACATCTTCCAGAACGCCTGGGATGGTGGTGAATTCGTGCTGAGCACCGCGGATCTTGATCTGCGTGACGGCGCTACCCATCAAGCTGCTCAACAGCACGCGGCGAATACTGTTACCAACGCTGGCACCGAATCCACGCTCGAAGGGTTCGGCGATGAAGTGGCCGTAGGTACTGGTGAGGGTGTTGCGATCGACTTCCAGCGAGCTGGGAAGTTCCATGCCGCGCCAACGAATGTGCATCGTCATTTGACCTCAGTTCTGGGTTAACAGAGATTTGGGGGGGGAATTTGTACGGGAAGGTAACGACACAGGCTTGATTAAACGCGTCGTTTCTTGCGAGGGCGACAACCGTTGTGCGGGATCGGTGTCACATCCTCGATCAGTTTGACGTTCAAACCAGCCGCTTGCAGGGACGTAATCGCGCTTTCACGTCCGGAACCGGGGCCTTTCACGCGAACATCGACATCACGCATACCAAATTTGGTTGCCTTTTCAGCGGCTTGTTGAGCAGCACACTGGCCGGCGAACGGAGTGCTTTTGCGGCTGCCCTTGAAACCACTGGTTCCAGCACTTGCCCAGCACAAAGTATCCCCCTTGGGATCGGTGATCGTCACCGTGGTGTTGTTGAACGTGGCGTGGATGTGCGCGATGCCACTGGTGACATTACGACGAATTCGCTTCTTTTTATTGGTCTTTGCCACAGCAAAGTCTCTGAAATTGGGAGATCTAAGTTGTAAATAACAGGTTAACAGGGGTGACAGTTAGGAACAGCGAAAACCGTCCCGACACATCGAGCGATGTCACTTGAAGCGAAAACGACAGCAGCACTGCCATACGCAATCAAGTGACGAATATCCGAACTGCGACTATCGCAAGTCCTTGACGCCTTTCTTGCCGGCGACCGTCTTGCGGGGGCCCTTGCGAGTACGGGCGTTGGTCTTGGTCCGCTGTCCACGAACGGGCAACCCGACGCGGTGACGAATGCCGCGATAGCACTTCACTTCCCGCAATCGGCTTATGTTTTGCGTGACTTGACGACGCAGCGGACCCTCGACGGTATAATCACGTTCAAGCATCGCTGCGATTCGACTCAAATCGTCTTCGCCAAGGTCACTGGCGATTCGACTGGGGTCGATTCCAAGCTTGTCACAAACTTCCCTAGCGACGTGCAGGCCAACGCCGTAGAGGTAAGTGAGCGAGTATTGAACCTGCTTATCGTTCGGGATGTCGACGCCCAACAGACGGGGCATAGCGATCCTCCTTGAGGAAGTACAAAAACTGGGTTGGGGAGGCGGCAGCGAAATTCAGGACACAAGACCTGCGGTCGCTCGGGCCAAGAATCCCGAAATATAGCGGTCGGCCCCCTTTTTGCTCAAGTGGTAACTGCAAGGCTTTTTTCACAATTTTTCCTTGAACGCTGCCAAACAGAGAATTCGGTGGGATAATCGTCACCGTCGCCTGCAGCTACCGCCATTTTACTGAGCAACTGAAACTCGCTCCAATCGACATTTAACCGCGTATCACCCTCCAGTTCCGCCAGCACGGTTGTCAGAAAAATCTGGCTGATCCTCGGCCAGAGCAAGCGGTAGATCTCGCCCCCGCCGACAACGAACGTCGCAGCGGACTGGGTCAGCCGCGGCACATCGCCGTGATCGCTGGTCGTTACTACCCCGGGAGCCGACCACGTAGGATTTCGCGTGAGCACGAGTGTTTGGCGGCCGGGAAGCGGTCGGCCGATGGAATCAAATGTCTTGCGTCCCATGACAAGCCAGCCGCCCATGGTCAGCGATTTAAATCGCCGCAAATCAGTTTTCAGCCGCCAGGGCATGTCACCATCGCGACCGATTATCCCCTCAGGCGTCATGGCGACGACGGCGGTCAGCGGATGCTCAGGAGGCGATGTGCTGAAGTTTTCCACAGCCAGCTCTCTCTCGCTCATACCGCCACCGGTGCTCGGATGGCTGGATGTGGGTCGTAATCCGTCAGCTCAAAATCGTCAAACGTGAACTGGTCCACACGAGCTGGGGAACGATGGATTTCGAGCTTCGGCAGAGAACGCGGCTCACGACTCAGTTGCAGCTTTGCTTGCTCGAAATGATTTGCGTACAAATGCACGTCACCAAACGTGTGGACGAAATCACCCGGAAGCAGTCCCGTGACTCGGGCCATCATCATCGTCAACAACGCGTAGCTGGCGATGTTGAAGGGAACACCCAGGAACACGTCAGCACTTCGCTGATACAATTGGCACGAGAGCCGACCGTTGGACACGTAAAACTGAAACAACAAATGGCACGGAGGCAAGGCCATCAAGTCCAGTTCGGCAACGTTCCACGCTGACACGATCAATCGTCGTGATTCCGGGTTGCGACAAATTTCGTCTTGCACCCACTGGATTTGATCCATTGTCTTGCCATCAGCACCGCGCCAACTGCGCCATTGGTGGCCATACACTGGGCCTAAATTTCCATCAACGTCGGCCCACTCGTCCCAAATCGTAACGCCATGGTCTCTTAAATAGCGAGTATTCGTGTCGCCCGAAAGGAACCACAACAACTCGTGAATGATCGAGCGAATATGGACCTTTTTGGTCGTCAACAGCGGGAAACCTTCGTCGAGTCGGAACCGCAACTGCCGCCCGAACACACTGCGTGTGCCGGTGCCGGTGCGGTCGCCACGATCGACGCCCTGATTGAGAATCTCGTCGAGCAGTTCCAGATAATTCCTCATCGAACGATTGTTCCCACCATTTTTTTGTATCGAGCAATCAAGCCAGCGGCTTCCACCAAGCGAGCGTCCAATGTCGATCGCTCGTCATTTGAACGCAAGCGGCAGTGATACTCCAATCGTCAGCGAGTTCTCTGATTTCGGCAAGCGTTAACGCTGCATGAAATGATTGACGCAACAATTGTCTTGCGATGTCATTCTCGCCTTCGCTATGCAGTTTAACGAGTTCTTCGACTTGTTCCGCGGAGCTTGGTCGAACTAAGTCGCGAATGAACAACAACCCGCCCGGTCGCAGTACACGAACAGCCTCGTCCAGCCCCAATGCGGGTTCAGGCAGATGATGCAACAGCGAATTCGAGATCACGGCATCAGCAATGTCGTCAGCAAAGTTTTCCAAATTCTTGCAGTCAGCGTGTGCCAACGTGATGCGTTCAAGCATGCCACCAAAATCGATCCACCGCCGTGCCAGGTCGAGCATTTCAATCGAGCTGTCAATTGCCAACACACGAAAAGTTCCGTCAGTCTTGCATAAACGAACCGGAATGTCGCCAGGCCCGCAACCAAAGTCGATTATCTTAGGCCCAATAGAACAGCCAGGGTCAGGCGCACCAGCACAAGCAAGAAAGTCGTCCACGAACGCTTGATTCACAGCGGCGAAAGACATCTCGCTGTAGATCATCGCTTCCTCGTGGTCCGACATTGATTCCGGTTCGAGGGTACGTTTTAGGCTCATGCCGATATCCTACGCGTCCGAGCGGAGAATGGATATACTGGCGTCTGGCCGAAGAAATCCGGTTCGCTCAACTCCCGCCTAACCTGCAAATTCCACACCTTGTAGAGATCCCGCCTGATGCGTTTGTATCGTATTGCCACTCCCGTTGTTGTTGCCTGTTCCGCACTCGCTCTGCTCGGTTTGCGAACCGCCAATGCGCCCGGCGAACAGATGAAAGTCTTTGCCGATTCGTTTCTCGAGTCGCTCGATGCAGATTTGAAAGCTAAAGCGACAGTACCCTATGAATCTGAGCAACGAGTCGCATGGCATTTCATTCCGATGCCAACTCGCAAAGGGCTGCCGCTTAAAGAGATGAACACGGCCCAACAAACTGCGGCACTGCGTTTGGTCCGCGCTGGGCTGAGCGAGATGGGATACGACAAAGCAAGCAAAATCATGCTGCTTGAAAACGTGTTGTTGGAATTGGAAGGCCCAGCAAGCGAAGGCCGACGCGATTCCGAGAAGTACTACCTGACAATTTTTGGCACTCCAAGCGCCACTGAGCCTTGGGGATTCAGTTTCGAAGGTCACCATTTGTCGCTGAACTTCTCCTGTCGCGATGGCCAACTTGTCGATACAACGCCCCAGTTCTTTGCTTCGAATCCAGCAGTCATCCAGAACGATGTAAAAGGAACACTTGGCAAGGGCACTCGTGTGCTTCGTCAGGAAGAGGAGCTAGCGTTCGAGTTGATCAACTCGCTCGATGAAGCACGTGCGTCGCAGGCAACGATCGCCGCTGAAGCTCCCGCGGAAATTCGCTTTGCAGGTGAACCACAAGTTACGTTGGAGGAGCCTCAAGGAATCGCGATGAGCGAGTTGCCCGAAGCTAACCAAGAGTTGCTCAAGCAATTGATTTCCGTTTATATTGATGCCGTACCAGAAGCCATCGCCAAAGAACGTCGTCAAATCATCGACGCAGACGGCTGGGACGGAATTCGCTTTGCCTGGGCTGGCGCCGTGAAGCCTGGCATTGGTCACTACTATCGCATTCGTGGCGCAAGTTTTCTTATCGAGTTTGTAAATACACAACCAGACGCGGCCGGAAATCCCGCCAATCACATTCATTGCGTGTGGCGAGATTTAACAGGCGACTTTGACTTGCCGAACAAGTCATAAAACATTGACAACGAAATTCCTTGAAGGAGGCGGATTTCTTGCGAACTCCGCTTTCCTTCCTAAGAACTATTCCGCACAGCTCAGTCCAAGGACTTGATGCGGATCTCTTTGTACTCTGCCCACATGGGCTTGCCAGCGTGAAGTTGGACTGCCAACTTTCCATCGAGCAAAGCCTTTTCGTCAGAGTCTGTGAAGTCAAGGATCAAGCGACCGTTGAGGTAATGTTGGATGTTCTTGCCGTTGGCGATGATGACCACATCGTTCCAGTCATCAAGCTTGAACAATTCGTTGAACTCCGCCGGCTCAATTAACTTGCTGGTGACGTCCAGCTTGCCGTCGACCCACGTTCCTTTTTCACCAACCATACAAATGCGGCCTCGCTTGCCGCCTTCGTCGTAGATGAACCCCGAGATGTTGGGGAATACTTCTTCATTTCGAATTTCATGCTGATAGCCACGCATGACCCATTCGTTCTTTGCCGAATCGTCGGTGATGTGCTTGGATCGATACTGGATTCCGGAATTGTTGCTGGCATTGCAACGGAACGACAGTCGCAATTCAAAGTTCTTGGTCGTGCCGTCTTGCCAGATCAAAAACGTATTGCCCTTGGCAGCGTTCTCAGGGGTCGTTTCACCGTGGATGACGCCGTCGCGGACGGACCACAAGCGTGGATCACCGCTCCAGCCGGTCAAGTCTTTACCGTTGAATATGGGCTTCAGGCCCGACTCCGGCGGCGCCGAAACCGGAGATTCGGCGAGAGTGAAGGAACACGTCATAGCTGACACGGCGAGTACAGTAAAAAGCAATCGAAGCATGGATTTGGATTCCAAAATCGAGGTGTGGAGGACATTTCGTAGAGCACGAGTATGTACTAGTGGAATCCAGAATCCAAGTCACCGCGCCGACTAAGTTCGGAAACGCGATGTCAGCTCACGCAGCACGGTGGCTTGCGAACCGAGTTCCTCGCTGCTGGCGGCCAATTCTTCGCTGGCAGCCGCGTTGGACTCGGTCGTATCGGCAACATCGCGAATCGCTTTCTTGACCTCGGCGGCACTCTTGCTTTGCTGCTCGGTCAATTCGTCGATCTCGCGGATGCTGGCAGCCGTCTTTTCAGCAGCACCGACGATCGACGCTAGTGAAGCTCCGACGCGTTCGGACAATTCGCTGCCGTCAGCCACTCGTTGCGTCGACTCTTTGATCAACGAGGTGATCTCTTTGGCGGCCTCACTACTTCGCTCGGCCAGTTTGCGAACTTCGTCAGCAACGACAGAGAATCCTAGCCCATGTTCGCCCGCACGAGCGGCTTCGATCGCGGCATTGAGCGCGAGCAAGTTCGTTTGCGAAGCGATCTCGCCGATGACTTGGATGATCTCGTTGATTTGGTTGCTACTGTTCTTAATCAGACGCATGGCATCGATCGCCAATCGAACGGTTTCGCCACCGTGCTTAGCCAGTGTCGACGTTTCTTCGGCCTGAGTTCTGGCGTCCGTCGAATTGACGGAGATTTGATCAATGGAGTCCGTTAACCGCTGGACCGCGATAGTCACCACTTCAACGCTCGCTGCCTGTCCTTGGGCGCCATCACTGAGACCAGCAGCACTTTCGGCGATCGCTTGAGCGCCTTCATTTTGTTGGTCCGATGAGTCGATGATTTGCGCGATCAACTCGCGCAAGTCCGCGATCATCTGGCGAATGCCATCCGCCAGGCGACCGAAGTGACCGTGTTGCAGATCGCTCTCATCTACTTTTCGCGTCAAGTCACCTGCCGAAGCAGCCGTAACGACTTGAAGCAACCGGCCGATGGCTTCGTCGAGACTTGCTTGCGCAGCCTTTTGCTGTTCAAACTGCTGATGTTCACGCTCTCGTGCAGCGACCGATTCCGTGATCCGATCCCAATTCAAGATCGATCCCGCGTGATGTCCGTCCGGACCGTATAGTGCCGAGACCTTCAGCAACAAGGTTTCCGGCCCAAGCTGGATGGTTGCTTCATGAGGTAGGTTGCGATCATCGTTGAGCATCTTGTGTTGGTGCGACGGATTGCGATGAAAGATATCGATCTTTTTGCCGATCATCTGGTCGACCGGACAGGGCATCAAGGATTGCAATTGCGTCAATTGCTCGATCGAAGCCGGGTTCATGTAGATGAGCCGAAATTCGTTATCGGCGATCATGATCCGGCTGGATGTATTTTCAGCGATCTGGCGAAAGAAATGTGAATCGTCCATGTCTGGATGAGTCGTTTTGGGCGGCATCGACTTGATGGTCGACTTAGTTGTGGTCGTGACGCTGCGTGTTGTCGACGAACCACGTTTAGCTGGCGACGCTTTCTTTGCTGAAATCGTTTTTTTTGCCGGAGCAGCTTTTTTTGCCGGAGCAAGTTTTTTTGCCGGAGCAAGTTTACTGACACTCGGTGTCGTCTTGCTGCTAGATTTTTTCGCGGCGGACTCGCGCGCCGGGGAAGCCTTCTTCGTGCGACTGCGGCGAGATTTGTCTTTGTCGTCTACGGTGCTCATCGTGGGATCAAATCAGAAGGGTCGAAATACGGTTGCTGTGAAAACTTTTGTACATGCTGCTTAGTCACGAGCGAGCAATCTTGCGGCGTCCAGGAGAATCATGATCGTGTCGTCATTGCGGGCGAAACCGTCAACACTTCGAGTTCGGTGATCGTCGAGCACTTCGTCAGCGGTTTGAATGTTACTTTGTGGAATGCGAACGACGCGAGTGACCGAATCCACCAGGCAGCCGGTGAGTTGCCCGTTGACTTCGACGACAACGGCTTGTTTCGAGTTAGTACGAGGCGAATCGGGTATCAATAGTCGCTGCAAATCAACAATCGGGATGATCTGTCCCCGCAAGTTACTGACGCCAGCGACGTGTGCAGGCACTTCCGGTGTTGGCGTGATCGTTTGCAGTTCGACAATCTCACGGGTTTGGTCAATGGGGAACGCGTAATCTCGCTCGCCTAGACGAAAACCGACGAATTGGAAGATCATCTGGTCGCCAGCGACGTCCTTGACGACGCGACCGATCGCGCTGGAACCACGATCACGGGGCAAGGGATTCGATTGCGGCATGAGCCGTGGGGCCTGGAAAAAGTACGAGAAATGGAATAGCAGCAATGTGGTGGTAGTGCTCTAGGATAATTCACTGGCTGCGATTCGTCGCACTCCAAGTGCCACAAACTGACGACTGATTGCGGGTATATCTTGCTGGAAACCCTCTTTTCCGCCGAGTGACCGTTGCGACTGTTACAATCGCATCCATACTTGTACGTA
Organism: Pirellulaceae bacterium; assembly: GCA_041751935.1. Taxonomy (GTDB): domain Bacteria; phylum Planctomycetota; class Planctomycetia; order Pirellulales; family Pirellulaceae; genus JBBSJZ01. The sequence goes on from JBGSIA010000056.1 coordinate 12,984, forward strand.
CGGTTCTAATTCGCGACGATCGTTGCTGACCAGACCTCTCGACCGCGTTATACATGTTGGTGAAGGATACATGTTGGCCAGCGAGAGCTGATGGTGAACGAACTCCCCGGGGTCCCATGACGACTGATGCTTCCGCACGATTTGCCTCCATCGCCCACGCAGGCCTGCGGTCCGCCGCGGTGGCCCTTTCGCATTTATTGGAGGTCGAAGTAATCGCCGAGGAAGCGAGCGAATCGGCGGAGTCCGCGGTCGCTCTTGAATCCAAGTTGGCTGACCCAGACGCCATTTTATGTTGCGCAAGCATGCTGGTGCTGGTCACCAAGGCCGGTGCGGAATCAATCCCCCTTGGGGAAAACAATTTCGCCCCGCGTCCGCAAGAATCGGCCGGACGCCTCATGCTGGCGTGGACCCCCGAAGCAGCTGCGGAACTGATTGCCGTGGCGCTGATGCTTCCTGAAGCGTCAAAGGAGGAACCGGAGTTCTGGAGCGAAACCGAACGATCAACCTTGGCCGAAACTGCCAATGTTGTGGGCTGTGCGTTCCTGAATACTGTGGCGGAATCTATCGAACAGGGAGCCGCCGGTGGGCTTTCCCTGATCCCCAGCCCGCCATTTGTCGAGCACCAATTTGCGGGAAGCTTGATGGAAGCAGCAGTGATCGAGATCGAAGCACGTGAATCCGCCGAAATGGGGGATCGAATCTGGTCTGCAAGCTCAAGCTTCCAGATTGTTGGACGTTCGATCGCAACCCGGCTCGTGATGGTCTGGCAACCATCGGTGTGGCGGCGGTTGTCGAGTTTGGTGCAATCATGAAACACTGCGACACTCTGACTGGACGTTTACACTCGTGTCGAGGTAGGGACTCGTGACCAGTGGGATCTGGCAACCCGACCAATCTCGCGTGGTGGTGCGTTTAGGCATCGGTCGTGCGGCGGTTGTTGAACACGATGGGATCGCGGGCATGCTCGTGGGCTCGTGTGTTGGACTATTCTTATTTGACCCGGTGCGACGAGTGGTTGCTGCGGCCCACGTTTCGTTGCCGTCCAGCTCTATCGCTGGCGATGCACCGCTCGACGAAACCAATGTTGGAAAATATGGAGACGCCGCTCCCATTCACTTGCTTGAACTCGTCGAGCAAGCCGGTGGCTCGCGAAACCGCACAATCGTTAAAATGGCTGGGGCAGCCTGCATGTTTGGTAATACAGCGTCGACGAATGGGTCGACGCGAGAAACGATCGGTGATCTGAACGCGGAGTCCGTTCGGCAATCGGTCGCAAAGCTGGGGCTTAGTGTTTCAGCGTCAGATTGCGGTGGTAGCAACGGACGCAAGCTTTTTTTCGATACGCGAGACGGTATTCTCCGTGTCGTAACCGTCCGCGGCGAGATGTTGGAGCTGTGATGAGCGAACTAAAAGAATGTCAAGCGTTAAATCCAGAAAACGAACCGTCACTACTGATCGTAGACGACGCGCAAATGATGCGACTGAAGATCCAAGTCATCGCCCAAGCAGCCGGCTGGAAACGAATCTGCCAAGCGTCCAATGGCGAGGATGCAATTGAACTTTACAAACGAGAACGTTTCGACCTGATTACGATGGACTTGGTTATGCCCGGGATCGATGGCCTAGGCACGCTTCGAGCGATTCGCGCGTATGACCCCAAAGCCAATGTCGTGATGGTCAGCGCAGTCAATCAAAAAGAAAAGTTGCTCGGATGTATTTCCGCAGGTGCGATGGATTTTATTGTCAAGCCGTTTGATCCCGCCCGACTGCAGCACTTCTTCGAAGACCGTTACCAACTGGCCGCTGATGCCGTGCGGCGATTGGCCGAACGAGACCCGTCCGCTGGAGGCGCCGGATGAAGCGAAGCGGCGACGGACGCGGTCGAGAATTGCGAACCGTGATCGTTGACGATTCAGCGCTCGCGAGGCTGCTTTTGCGCGACGCTCTGGCGCACATTCCAGGCATTCGAGTGGTCGGCAATGCTTCCGAAGGCCAAGCGGCAATTGACGTCGTCGATGCCGTCGAACCTGATCTGGTGACGCTGGACGTCGAGATGCCTGGAATCAGTGGTATTGATCTCTTGAAGGAGCTCAAAAGTCGCCATCCAGACTTACAAGTGCTGATGTGCAGCCGCGAAACGGACACCGGGACGCAAGCGGCCACCGAGGCCCTCACTCGTGGCGCATTCGATTTTGTGCACAAACCTTCCAGCCGCAATCGTGACGCCAACGTTCGGCAGCTGTACGAACAAGTCGCCCAGCGACTGCGACCGTTACTGGAAGAACGTTTCGGGGCCGACCATCCCGCCGCAATACCGGCTCATGATGTGAGTCATCCGATCTATGCATCTGGGAATATTACCGCCAACGCCTCCGCAAAGGGTTCACCCGCCAACGGCACCACGATCGTCACGGTTGCGGAGTCTCGTTCAAACTTAGCAACCGCCTCGGCGGAACCGATTGATGTCGTGCTGATTGGAAGCAGCACCGGCGGACCAGCCGCACTGCGTCAATTGCTGAACCGGTTACGCGCCGATCTTGCCGTTCCCGTCTGTGTCGTCCAGCACATTCCGCCGGGGTTCTCCAAACCGCTTGCCGCGCGATTGAACCAACACTGTTCACTCGCCGTGGTCGAAGTAACTGGCGCAACGTCGATGCAGCCCGGCACCGTGTACTTGGCCCCCGGCGGCAAGCACTTGCTAATCACCGGAACTTCCCATGAGCCAATCTTGACACTTGGCGATGGAGAACTCGAACATGGCTGTCGCCCGGCGATCGATGTTACCCTACGATCCGCACAGCGAGTTTTTGGTGCTCGATCACTCGCCGTCATCCTAACCGGCATGGGACGAGATGGAGCCGCAGGGGCCGCAATCATCCGCGAATCGGGAGGACGCGTCATTGTCCAATCACCAGAAACGAGCACCGTGTCCAGCATGCCGCGACAAACTCTGGAATCTGCTGGAGCCGACGCGGTCGGCGATCTAGATGAACTGGCCGACTGGATCAACGACGCTGTCCGTTAGCCTGGCCTACCACAAAACTGGTATCGAATTGAGTTCGTTGCTTTGCCTTTTGACCCCAGAAACAAAGCAAGAACAAGATTTGGTCGCTATCCCAAGAACGATCGTTTCGACCAAATACTCAAAGTCCGTCCAGCGATTGATTTTTCCATATTTGGCTGCTAATTTTTTGTGGTTGAGCGGGGACTTATGTTCGTGTTTTGGACTCACAATGCGGGAGTGCTGACATCTTGACAATGCATCGCCAAATCCCCTTTGACGGTTGTGCCTCTAGGTTGGCGGCTTCTTTTGTTTTGCTGCTGTCTTTTCACGTCATGGCCGATGAAGCGTGGCGAGGTGAGAAAGTTATCCCCAGGACGCAAAGCATTGATATTCTGTCAGGCAGTGAAGTGATTGGTAAAACTCAGTCGTACTTACTGACAGTACTGAGTGTCGAAGGTGACTGGTTAGAAGTTCGTGACTATGGTGTTGAAGGTTGGATCGCGAAAACTGATGTTGTACTTCTCGACAACGCGATTGAACATTTCACGCAGGAAATAAAAAACAATCCAAGAGACGCTGAGGCCTATCTCAATCGCAGCATCGCACTTTTGTCTAATAACAGTGATGAAGCAGCGTTGCAAGATTTGAAGGGTGCAGTCGGCTTGGTAACATCGCATTTCATTTAATTTGCGTGGGTTTTCCATCAATTGTTTGAGTTATTGGCGGCAAGCACGTCTTTGACGGTAGTAAACGATTCCAGACCCGTCGCCAAATTCCGCTACGGTTC
>JBGSIA010000057.1:0-77135 GCA_041751935.1 Pirellulaceae bacterium
CCGCAGCATTGCGATTGGAAGAATTCATGTGCTCCGATACGAGTTGCACATAACGTTTTTGCAGTCGCCGATCCATCGGCGGAAGTTTAAGTCCATCCAGAACAGCCTAAACTATTTGGCGAGTTGTGTAGATACCAATGCTCTCCCAGAGAGAGGGGGAAAGTATGGATGCGAGAGACGCGGCGGCCAAGGGCATCCCATTTGTAGGACACATCCGCCGTGCTGTCGTTGTCGACGTCGACCGGCTCGCAATTCGCCAGCCGATCTTCGTCGTCGTAGGTTCGCGATTCACTCATGAGCAGTATTATAGCTGCTGCCGGTCACCCGAAGCATTGTCAGGAGACGAACGAGGATCGAGCTGGGAATACGCGAGGGGCATGAGGAGCCTTGCCGCAAAAGATTTCGTGATTTTAATAGCGGAATCGAGGACAGTAGCCTTGTTAGCGGCACTGCGTTACACTCAAAGCATCGTATCCGGAACGACTCCTCAACCTGCGGTGCAACTCATGGGACTGTTCGACAAGCTGCGCGGCGAACTCAGCGACATCATCGAATGGATCGATGATTCCAAACATACGTTGGTTTGGCGTTTTCCCCGCTACAACAACGAAATCAAGAACGGGGCGCAATTAATCGTCCGCCCTGGACAGACGGCCGTTCTGGTTCACAACGGAAAAATGGCGGACGTCTATCCGCCAGGCCACTATGAGTTAACGACTGAGAACATGCCGGTCATGACGACATTGGCTGGTTGGAAATATGGTTTTGCGAGTCCGTTCAAGGCGGAAGTGTATTTTGTTAGCACACGCCAAATCACGGATCTGAAATGGGGCACGCCCAATCCGATCATGTTGCGAGATCCGGAATTCGGCCCGATTCGAATTCGTGCGTTCGGTACCTACTCGCTGAAAGCGGTTGATCCGAAAGCGTTGTTAACGGAGATTGTTGGCACCGACGGTGATTTCCAAAGCGACGAAATCACGGACTTGTTGCGCAGTATGATCACTTCTGCGTTTTCGGATGTGATTGCCAGGCTGGATATTGCCGCCCTCGATCTCGCGTCGCAGTATCAACGCATCGCAACGGAAGTTCGCAAAGCTGTTGTCGAACAAATAGACGATGAATACGGATTGGATTGTCCGCAACTGATTGTTGTTAATATTTCGCTTCCCGAAGCTGTCGAGAAGGCACTGGACACTCGCACGAGCATGGGCGTGATTGGCGACATGGATCGGTTCCAGCAGTACCAAATGGGCCAAGCGATGACGGCGGCGGCTGAGAACCCCAGCGGCGGAGGAGCTGCCGAAGGAATGGGTTTGGGGATGGGCTTCGCAATGGCCAATCGCATGATGCCTCAAGTTGGAGTGCAACCTGGCGGCATGGCTCCGCCACCTCTACCGCCGACCAGCGTCTGGCATGTCACCGTCAACGGTGAAACTCGTGGTCCGTTCTCGCTGCAGCAAATGATTGCTGGGATATCCAGTGGTGAGGTACGCAGTGACTCGCTCGTTTGGACTGCGGGAATGTCGGGTTGGACGGTCGCCACGCAAGTTCCGCAACTTGCCGCCTACTTCACCGCCTCGCCTCCACCGCCGCCTCCCGCAGCATGACCCGATCGCTCAGTCACTTCCCACAACAGTCCAACATCGAATTGGCTCCCGCTGGCGTCGAATGGGTGGTGGATGCTTTTCGATGTGATCCGGATCGCTTGCGTGACTTGAATCTTATTGTCTGCATTTGTCGCGACGTCGTCAGCGAACTCGGTTTGCGAATCGTCGGTGAGCCGCTAAAGCACGCATTCCCTGCGCCCGGCGGAGTGACCGCATTGTTCATGCTCAGTGAGTCGCACTTGGCATGCCACACTTATCCTGAGTACGCTCTGGCAACGTTCAATTTGTACTGTTGTCGCGAGCGTCCGGCGTGGCCGTGGCAGGGAAAACTACTCGTTGCACTGGAGTCCGACGAAGTCTGTGTGCGTTCCATTCCAAGAGGCCGGTCGTGAAGCATCGAACGGCGAATTGTCCGGCTTGCGGCGGGCCGGTGGAGTTCAAAACAGGCTCGTCGCTGGTCACTGTTTGTGAGTTTTGTGATAGCGTCATTGCACGCGGTGACAAAAAGGTCGAAGACTATGGCAAGGTTGCCGACCTGGGCGAAACCAACTCCGGAATGCGACTTGGGTTGGAAGGCAAATTCAACCACAAGTCCTTTTTTGTTTCCGGACGTGTTCGTTACCAGCATCCCGCAGGAGGTGTTTGGGATGAATGGTACCTCGCGCTGCCAGGAGAGCGTTGGGGATGGCTCGCCGAGGCACAAGGAAACTTTTATTTGTTGTTTGAACGCAACCTTACAAGCCGTACGGAGTTGCCGGAATTCAATTCGCTCACGATTTCTTCGCCTGTTACGCTCGGAAAAACCAAATTTTCCGTTCGCGAGAAAGGGATCGCGACGGGATTGTCCGCTGAGGGCGAGATTCCCTGGGCCTTTCGTCCAGGCTGTGAGCACAAGTTCGTAGACCTGGAGAACGAGGAAGGAGTATTCGCGACGCTGGAGTACGGGGCTTCGCCTGCCGCGTTTGTCGGCAAGCAAGTAACGCTCGAGCAACTTGGAATTGATACCAGCGATGATCATCCCGACAATGACTCATTGCCGGTTGCGGCGCTGCATTTAAATTGCCCCAAGTGTGGTGGATCGTTGATTCTGCGAGCCCCCGATCAAACGGAGCGTGTAACCTGTCGTAACTGCGATTCGCTGTTAGACGCTGCGGGAGGCAAACTGGCGTACTTTAGTACTTTGCGGCGTCAGAAAATCACACCGTTGATTCCGATAGGACGAGCAGGAAAAATTGCTGGCGTCGAGTACACCGTGATTGGCTTCATGGAACGATTTGCCACATACGAGGGAACGAAGTATCCGTGGACTGAATACTTGCTCTATAATCACAAGATTGGTTTCCGTTGGTTGGTTTGCAATCAGAGTCATTGGTCGTTCGTGGAACCGGTGAAGATCAGCGATACGCCGGCAATGGATCGAATCAGTTACGATGGTTCGTCGTTTCGCATCTACGATCGTGGCACCGCTTACGTCCGCTATGTTCTAGGCGAGTTTTATTGGCGCGTCAGCGAAGGTGATTACGTCGGAACGGCTGACTTCATTGCACCCCCGCGAATGCTGTCGTTTGAGTGGACAAAAACGGCGAAACTTGAAGAGATCAATGTATCCTTGGGAACGTACATGCAGCACGAGGAGATCGAGGCAGCGTTTGGCGTCAAGGGCCTTCCACGTTCTTGGGGTGTGGGTCCGATTTCGCCTGCGCCAGCAGTAGGACCAGCGATTTACGTTGCTTGGATGGCGTTTTCTTTGGTGATGTTATTGATTCACGCAATGTATTACACCGGTGCAGCAACGACCGGTTCTGATGGTTGGTTATTGTTTTATGGGCTCGCGTTCCTTGCTGTTCCTCCGGTTGGGATAATGTTTTATCGTCACGGTTTCGAGGTTCAGCGGTGGAGCAACAGTGACTACAGTCCTTATGCGTCGAGCGAGTAAGATCCAATGAAACGAACGTTGTTGATTACGTACTTGAGTTTCGGCGTTTGCGTTTGTGTCTGGTTTACGATCGCTGCGGCAAATGCGTGGCGCGCGCCAAACTTTGGTGTTTTGGACGGCTCGTCGTCGAGCGGTTCCTATGGACGTTCTTATGGTGGCTCCTGGGGAGGTGGGAAATAGTGGTATCAATGCAAACTGGATTTGAATCGTTACGAATGCTAGGTCAAGCGGCTCAGTTGGCGCCGGTGCGGGCAGAGAGCGGCATGCACCTGCTGGGTGAACACTTGTTGGCAGCGATTGTGTTTTCGATCGTCGGCATCATCGTGTTCTTCATCTGTCTTTTGATCATGGACAAGCTGACGCCGTTCTCGATCATTAAAGAGATCTTCGAGGAACACAACGAGGCTTTGGCGATCATTGTGGGTGCGATTGTGCTGGGAATTTCGGTCATTATTGCCGCTGCGATATTGGGATAACCCCGTCGTTGATGAATCGAGCACCGCTGTATCTGCTGTATTTAAATGTGTTGGTCATCGCGACCTGCGGGTTGATTTACGAATTGCTGGCCGGAACGTTGGCGAGTTATTTGCTCGGCGATTCCGTCACTCAGTTTTCGCTGGTGATCGGTGTGTATTTGTCAGCTCTGGGCGTGGGCGCTTGGCTGTCGCAATACGTGCATACGAAAATCGCCCGTACTTTCATCGAAGTCGAATTAGCGCTCGCACTGGTCGGAGGAGCGTCCGCGCCGCTTCTGTTTGTCGTCTTTGCCTGGATTCAATGGTTTCAGCTCGCCTTGTTCGGGTTGGTGTTCATCATCGGGATCCTGGTGGGACTGGAGTTGCCGTTACTGATGCGGATTCTCAAAGAGCATCTCGATTTTGAAGATCTCGTATCTCGTGTATTGACGTTCGACTACATCGGAGCGTTATTGGCTTCGCTACTGTTTCCGATTTTTCTCATTCCGTATCTTGGATTGGTTCGGACTTCGCTGCTGTTTGGAATCCTCAACGCCCTGGTCGGTTTGTGGGGGACCTATCTCCTGCGGCCAATCTTGAGTGAACGTGGTCTGGGAGGTTTGCGTGGACGGGCCGTCTTGGTCGTGGGACTGTTGGTCGTGGGGCTAATCAAGGCCGATTCGCTAACCATGATTGCTGAAGAAACGATACTTGCGAATCCGATCGTTTTTGCCGAGCAAACGCCTTTCCAGCGGATCGTGATGACGCAAAATCGACGCGGTTTTCAGTTACACCTCAATGGGCATCTACAATTCAATTCCGCTGACGAGTATCGCTATCACGAGGCGCTCGTTCATCCGCCGATGTCAGCCGTTGCACAGCCGCGTCACGTATTGGTGCTCGGTGGCGGCGATGGACTCGCCGTACGCGAGGTATTGAAGTACCCATCGGTCGAGTCCGTGACCCTTGTCGATATCGATCCAGCCATGACCCGGATTGCGAGCGAATTTCCACTCCTTGTTGAATTGAACGAGCGTTCGTTGCTGGACCCGCGAGTCCATGTCGTCAATCGCGATGCGTTCGTATGGATCAGCGAATCGAACCAGTCAGGACATCGATACGATGTGGCGATCATCGATTTTCCTGATCCCGGTAGCTACTCAGTTGGGAAGCTGTACACAACGCGTTTTTTTGGCTTGTTGCGTTCGCTGTTAACTGAATCATCGCGTGTTTCTATACAGTGTACGTCTCCGCTGGTTGCGCCGAATTCGTATTGGTGCATTATCAACACGATGCGACGAACCGGATTTGATGTGCGTCCCTATTGTGCTGCTGTACCATCCTTTGGTGTCTGGGGATTTGCATTTGCAACGGTGGGTCCCGGTACCGGCGAACCGATTGAGCTCGCCGAGTCCTTGAGCACGCTCAAATTTCTGACGCCGACGGTGATGCAGTCCTTGTTTGATCTGCCATCGGATGTGTATCCCCGGGAAACGGAATTGAATCAACTCAACAATCAAGTGCTGGTCCGGTATTACGATACAGAGTGGAACGCGGGCGAATGAGCGAGCCGACAGCGAATCTGTCTCGACGCGAGTTGTTGGGTCTGCTGATAGGGGCTCACGCTACAGCGTACGTCGGATGTTCTACCTCTTCGTTGCCAATCGAAGGTCAACTGCTCAGCCCCGAGTTCGTTGTTGGACATCGGATACGTGACGGATTCAAACCGATGATTCCTGCGGGCAATACCAAACAGCCTGAAGTCGTGATTGTCGGTGGCGGCATTGCGGGTCTGACAGCTGCCTGGCGTTTACTTCGTGGCGGAATCAATGATTTCGTGCTGTTGGAGATCGAAGCCGTTCCCGGTGGAACCGCTCGGGGCGGCCGCTTCGAACAGTTTGCTTTTCCTTGGGGAGCGCACTATGTTCCGACTCCGCTAAAAGAAAACGCTTTACTGGTCAACCTGTTAACGGAAATGAAGGTCGTCACCGCAACGAACGAGCACGGGGAACCGATTGTTGCGGAACAGTATCTGTGTCGTGAACCGCACGAACGTGTATTTGCCGACGGCCAGTGGTTCGAGGGATTGTATCCGTTTGCGGGAGCTTCGCATGATGACTTACAGCAACTGCACTCCTTTCGCCGTGTCATCGACGAGTGGATATCGCGGCGAGACGAGCTGGGTCGGCGAATGTTTGCAATCCCGATTTCCACGGCTTCCGATTGTGACGAGGTGACAGCACTCGACAAGATTTCCATGAGCGATTGGATGCATGAGAATGGCTGGACGTCACCGCGATTGCGATGGTTAGTCGACTATTCATGTCGCGATGATTATGGATTGACGATTGAACAAACCAGTGCCTGGGCGGGGCTCTTTTATTTTGGGTCAAGAACACAACACCCCAGCGATCCGTCACCAGAAATGATCACGTTTCCCGAAGGAAATGCCGCAATTGTTAAGTACCTTAGCGACTGTATCGGTGACCGAATCCGCTACTCACATGCCGTGTATGATATTCAAGTCGGTACCGATACTCAGCGTCCGATTGTCAGCGTGTTGGATTATAACCGCGATGGACTAGTTATGTATAAGCCAAATCGCGTTATTTTTGCCGCACCACAGTTTGTCGCTCCCTATTTGATTCGTGATTTTGAGGCACACAGTCACCGCAGTACCCAGTCGTTTCGCTACGGTTCATGGTTAGTTGCCAATGTGCATCTGCGAGATCGACCGACTGAAAAAAGTATGCCGATGTGTTGGGACAATGTAATTTACGGCAGCAAATCGCTTGGGTATGTGACGTCGACGCATCAAACGGGACTTGATCACGGCGCGACGGTGATCACTTGGTATTATCCCTTGACCGACGATGGAAAGGTATCGCGTCAACAATTGCTGTCGCTAAGCTGGAACGATTGGTCAGAAATGATCGTCGCTGATTTGCGCTACGCTCATCCGGACATCGAACCGCTCATCAGCACGATTGACATCATGAGATGGGGGCACGCGATGATCCAACCGAGACCGGGATTCGTGTGGAGCGATGCTCGGCGCGACGCGTCCAAACCGTTTGGTCGAATCCATTTTGCGAACACCGACTTGAGTGGCATTGCGTTGTTGGAAGAAGCCTTTGCTCACGGCGTGCGAGCTGCGGACGAGATCTTGGGTGCTGGTCATCCGCCGGATAATACGGTGGCATAATAAGAACCTATCCGAAAACCAAAGAAGCACCCGCAGCCGGCGCCGTCGGCTCACGGCTTTTGGATAGGTACTAAGTGGTGGCGACTTTCATTCGCCAATACCTAAAATGTTGACTAAAAGTCGACGCTACATTAAGACTCCGTCACTTATTGATCCCACGATGCTTTGTGCAGTGTCCAAGACGTCAGCAATGGAAACAAAACACAGCCTGCCGTGGTTGTTCTCTCCTTTTGTCGATGTGCTAACCTTTCTTGGTAGTGCATTGATAGCGTTGGGGCTGTTGGCAATCGGTGCACCGCTTGGTTGGTTGCACAGCGAGACGCCTCGCTGGGCCTGGGTGGTCGCGATCCTGATGATCGACGTCGCTCATGTTTATGCGACAGGCTTTCGCGTTTATTTTGATCGAGAAGAGTTGAAACGGCGTCCATGGTTGTATGGTCTGACGCCAGTGTTGGCCTATCTTTTTGCCTGGGCAGTGTACTCCGAGAGCGTCGAGCTATTCTGGCGTCTGTTGGCCTATTTGGCGCTGTTTCATTTTGTTCGCCAGCAGTATGGATGGGTCTCTTTGTATCGATCACGTGGTCGCGAGACATCTAGGATTGGTTGGTGGATTGATGCCAGCGCCATCTATTTATCGATGCTTTACCCGATTGTTTATTGGCACTGCAATATGCCACGCCGTTTTTGGTGGTTTCGTCAGGGTGACTTTGCCTCGCTCTCCATTGATTTTTCGAGATACTTATTGCCAGTTTATGCGGTCGCCTTGGCCACCTATTTTGTTCGGTCGGTCTATCGAACCTTTTGGAAGCGAACGCCGAATCCTGGGAAAGACATGGTCGTATTCACCACGGCGGTTTGTTGGTATGTCGGCGTCGTTGCATTCGATTCGGATTATGCATTCACGGTGACTAACGTTATCATCCATGGTGTCCCATACATGGTCCTCGTTTACTGGTATCGATTCGGACGCGAGCAGCGAGAGGAGCGAAGCTCCCTCCGGCACCTTGCTTCGTTCCTGGGCATTATTTGGATGCTGGCGTATGCGGAAGAACTGCTCTGGGATAGTGGCGTGTGGCGAGAGCGATCATGGTTGTTTGGCGGCTGGCAACTTGATGTGTGGGACACGATTCTCGTTTCGTTTTTGGCCGTCCCGCAAATTACGCACTATGTTCTGGACGGGTTTATCTGGCGTCGAAGAACGAGCACACGACTTTCGGAAATGATAGACTAGGTTTCCCACGATCAACCGTCCGTTTGTACTTCGGAGTTTTCATGATGATGTTAGGTCCCTTCGCGCAGAACCGATCCATCACAAGACGCGATGCACTGCGTAGCGGTCTGGCTACCGCAGCCACCGCCGTAGCGATGTCAACGGCAGGTAAAGCGTATTCCCAGTCGCCCGCAAGTGACCCAATCGCGGATGACCGACGTGCTTCGACGAAACGCTACGGCATGAAGAAATCGATTAATCTGTGGGCGTTCCCGTATCCCGAGCGAATGACGCTCCAAGAGTGTTTAGTGCTTGCTAAACGAGCGGGTTTTGATGCCATCGAACTTAACTACGATCTAGACAATGACTTGTCGCCCAAGGCAACTAACAAGGAGCTTTCTGCGATTCGGCAAATGGCCGATAAAATCGGAATTGAAATTAGTGGTTTATGCAGCTTTCTGTTTTGGCCCTACCCGCTATCAAGCAACGATCCCGCGAAACGCTCTCGAGGTATTGAGCTTGCCGGGATGATGGCTGATGCAGCGCACCAGATGGGTGTCAAGAACCTTCTTGTAGTTCCTGGAGCGATTCACATCCCATGGCGCGATGACCATGAACCGGTCCCGAACGATGTTTGTGAGCGGCGAGCGAAAGAGGCCGTTGGAAAGTTGGTGGGCAAGGCGGAGAAGTCGGGTGTTTCGCTAAATATGGAAAATATTTTCTTCAATGGTTTTTTGATGACGCCAATGGAGATGTGCCAATTTGTTGACAGTTTCGGTAGTGAGGCCGTGCAAGTGCATTACGACACCGGCAATATCTCGATGTTCCAATTTGCTGAGCATTGGATACCAGTGATGGACAAGCGAATCAAGAATATCCATTTCAAAGAGTTCACTAAGAAAGGTACCGATTATTCGCTGGAGACGTTTCGACCATTATTAGACGGTACAACGAATTGGCCAGCGGTAATGCAGGCATTAGAAGAAGTTGGTTACGATGGTTACGTAACGTTCGAGTATTTTCACCCGTATCTTCATTACCCGGAAGCCTTGATCTACCAAACTTCAGATTCGTTGGACCGCATGCTCGGACGTTACACGGAACCGGTGGGTTAGGACCTAGCGGACAGTATGTGTTGGATTAGAAGGCGGCCGAGGCTTCTAAGAACGAGGGAGCATCATCTGACGTAGTGGATCTTGTTGTGTGTTTTTATTGTAGGACAGCGAGGGAAGTTTGAGTGATGCCTCATCAGGATGAAGTCGTGTTCGTCGACACCGGTGGTGCGATGCCTCCGATGTGGCCTCGCCGCGTGATGTTTTTTGCTAACTTGTTAGCAATCTTTTTTGGCAACGACGAGCAGACAGCAGCGCTGAGAGCAGTAGTTGGTGAGATCGACTCTTACAGCGCGAGATTGATTCCCATCTTGAATTTGCTGTTTCGGGGCGACGACAATCTTCTATTTTTGGAGCGTGAGCCAGACCCGACGCTTTGCCGTTACTTGCATGATGATTTGGGGCTTTCGCTACCGAGGATGCATGTTTTATCCCACAATGATTATCTCGATCTCGGAAAGCAACTGATTCGTGATCATGACTTTGATCCGTCGCCGCTACTTGGCCGCGTGATCTCTCACAATCCAGGCTGGGTCGATGGCTATGTTACCGACGACTCTTTGGCACGAATTGCCACTAGATTGGGATGTCCCACGGTGACCACTACGACAGCAAGCTTCAATGGGAATAATAAGTTACGGTTGCACGAGTTTCTTGTCAGTCAAGGTTTGCCGACCTTTGATACGTGCTTGGCTGAATCAGGTTCCGATATTTTTCGCTGTGCCGACGAGTTGTCTAATTTGGGTTACCAGTCGGCTGTGATCCGAGCCCAGGTGGGTGCGTCCGGTATTGGGATGTTGCGATTGCGAGAACTTCGATCGCCTGGCGAGTTTCCCAGTGTTCCGCCATATTTTTTTCACGATGGGCCGTGTATGGTGCAAGGTTGGTTAGCACCAAGTAACCAAGACATTTTGGAAATCTACAGTCCCAGCACACAATTGTTTCTGGACGAGAATCATGTTTATGCGTTCGATATGACGGAACAAATCCTGAGTTCCGAGAATGTTCATCAAGGCAATGAATCGCCTCCGCCGTACATAAAACAGTTTTCTGGATTGTATGAAGAAACCATACGTCAAGCCGCGATCGTTACACGTTGGCTTCATGGCACCGGATATCGAGGCACGGCGAGTATCGATTGGTTGGTTGTGCGGCGCAATAATCCTGATCGCTTCGATGTTTACGTTTGTGAAATCAATGCTCGTGTAACTGGGGCAACGTACCCATCCCTGTTGGCTAAGCATTTTCACGATAAAGGAGCGTGGCTACTAAGAAATTTGAGATTGCGGGTGCCTGTCACGACGACATCGTTGTTGCAAATGTTCGAACGACCGGGACACTTATTCCATCCCGACCGGCGTGCGGGGATTCTGCCTATGAACTTGAATTTCGGAGTTGACGACTTGGTACACAAGGGCCAGTTTGTCTGTATCGGCGAGTCGACGGCGGATTGCCATCGGTTCCTGAGTCTGGCCGAACGTGATTTGCCGATTCAATGGGATAGCGACCGTGATTGAGATGAAAGATATGCAAGAACTACAGTCACGACTGGTTTCGTTGACGCGTGATTTAATTCTTATTCCCAGTACTGAAAACCGGCCGCGAGAAAGGGATCGCTGTTTCGAATTTTTACGTCATCACCTCGATACTGTCGCAGGATTGAAAGTCGAGTATTTTACCTCGCGCGAGCACCGATCGATGGTGGTTCGGCCCGAGAACGATGACGCTCCTGCGGTGCTGCTTTGCGGGCATCTTGACGTGATCGAGCATTCCGATACCGACTGCTACCACTCGCGAATCGACGAGGGTCGGATCGTTGGTCCAGGTAGCGGCGATATGAAAGGCCAGATCTCGATCATGGTCGAGTTGCTGCGATCGCTCCACGGGTCGCACCCGGGAATCTCGCTTGGCGCCGCTTTCACAAGCGACGAAGAACGCGGCGGTGCTGACGGAGTCCGTTATTTGCTTGATGACGCCGGGTTACGATGTGGGTTGGCAATCGTTCCCGACGGCGGTTCGTTGAATGAGGTCACAATCGAAGAGAAAGGGGTGCTTCATGTGCGTGTTAGGCAATCGGGGCGCGAAGCTCATGGGGCGCGACCGTGGCTCGGTGAAAATGCTGTCGAGAAATTGCTGCATAGGTTAACGCGATTGCAGCAACACTTTCTTCAGTATTGGCCGACCCTTCCGATTCAAGAGCAAGTCAACCATTGGTTTCCCACTTGTTCGATTACGATCTGTGACACAGAGAACAGAACGGTCAATCGAATCCCTTGTCAAGCGATGGCGATCATGGATGTTCGCTTTCCGCCGCCGCACTCCGTGGAGAGTATGGTTGCAGAGATTTCTGATGTTTTAGGATCTGGGTGCGATATCGACGTGTTGATGAGTGCCGAACCAACTCATTTGGATCCTGATCCATTATTCTGCCAGGCGACTGAGCAGATCACCGCGGAACCGGTGAGGATGGTACGAGCTTCGGGAGGAAGCGACAGTCGTTTTTTTCGGACGTATGGCATCCCCGTCAATCTCTCGCGTCCATTGGTGGGTAATTTGCATGCCATCGACGAATGGATCGACATTCAATCGATGGTGACGTATTACCGAATCTGTGAACGCTACATCATCCAGCGAAGCAGTAGGTGAAGGTTACTACTCCGAGCTGATAGGTATCGCCTCCTGTTCGGCGATCTGCAACGACTTAGCATAATTGATTACAAGTTGTTTGATTGCCGTTCGAGCAATACCTTCGGGCATCAAACGACCAAACGCAAAGTCAACGATTTGTTTGTTATCTTTGTCACTGTACTCCTGCAAGTGTGCAGTTGCGTCGCCAGTAAATCGCTTGTCAAGGTCCAATATCATCGTGGGCGTGGTCGGCTCGAAAGACAGATCGTCCAGATCTATCCAGCGTCGCAGGGGAGTCTTGGTCGTGCTGAACCAGAGTTTTCGCTCACTTGGTTCGTAAACCAATTGCCACTGAGTCAGGCCGGGCTGTGCAACGCGGCCAAGTGTGGAAAGAGCGAAATCGATTCGTTGATCGGGGGAAGAGTTTTTTGAAACTTCGCTGATCGATTGGACCGCTTGTATGTATCGTTGTTCGCTTGTGTTGCCCGGTTGTTCACCGTCGAGCGCCGCAGAGGACTCCGGCCAAGTTGAATTCGACAATGCGCATTGTGCGACTTCGGTACCATGTTGGACGACCGCTCGACCGTCAAGAAACTCGATCACCGCCACACCTCCGCTAGCATCGGTGATGAAGTAGTGCACACGCTCGATTGCTGGCAGCATCGGAACGGGTACGACGTTTTCTAAGCTTGCAATGACTTCCTTCACCGTGGTCGCGGTATCCAATTGGTACTGCACCCACTGCACCACGTTGACTGTCGACATGTCAGCAGTCGGGCTGGGGAACTTGGCGTCGATCAGCTCCAACAAATCGACGGTTAATCCGTGTTCATTCATTCCCGCAAACGGAATCTCGCGACCGAACTGGACCAAGGAAACACTGCCGTACTTGGAAACCCAAGTTGCTGGGTTGAAGGGCGATAGGGAGGTTTTCTTAATTCCGCGTTGATTGACAACCAGCGCCCCCTCGCCAAACGGCCAATCGTGATTGCGAGCAACAATCAAATGTCCATCGAACGAATATCGGACAACGGTACAAGCTGCGCAGGTGGACCTCGATCCGGTCGACGTCAGCACGACCAATGCTGCGGCGAGGATCGAACGAATCGCAAATCGACTTTGAGTTAGCATCGTGGGCGGGCTTTCGGTTTTCGTTCGTGGCGACGTTGGTAAAGGTTTCTCATCGACAGTAAGACGGACTGTAGAATATACCGCATTTTGCAGCAAAATAGCCAGCGTTTCAAACACGGACAGGGTTTGGTTATACTCTACGATCGAGAAACGTCTGACATAGTGATAGCCGCGAGCTTGATTGCTAATGAACATTTTTACGATGCCCGCCCGAATCCTTTTTGTGCTGCTGTTGGCGGCTTTTTCGCCTCAGGTTTCGTCTCTTGCGAGTGCCGTCGAGGTGTTTATCGAAGCAGAGAGCTTTGATGACCCTGGTGGCTGGCAACTTGATACACAATTCATCCAGCAGATGGGTTCGCCCTACTTGTTGGCTCATGGACTTGGCAAGCCGGTAGAAGATGCCGTCAAAAAAGTTGAGGTTCCCGTAGCAGCGGAGTACCGAGTTTGGGTTCGCACCAAGGATTGGGTCGCGCGGTGGAAAGCATCGCCAGCGCCGGGTCAATTTCAGTTAATCCTTGGGGGCAAGAAGGTTGCCGCAACATTTGGAACCGAGGGCGAAGAGTGGTCGTGGCACAACGGTGGAACCATCACGCTTGCTGCGGGTGAAATGGAAGTGCGATTGCACGACTTAACTGGGTTTGACGGGCGTTGCGATTGTATTTATCTCACAACGGAATTGGGCAATGAACCACCACCAGCGCGGGATGTGCTGTCGCAGTGGCGGCGAGATCAGCTCGGACTCACGAACGAGGCTATCGAGAAGGGACCGTATGACTTAGTCGTCGTGGGTGGCGGTTATGCTGGGATGGGATCGGCGATTTCGGCAGCGCGTATGGGATGTCGTGTTGCTTTGATTCAAGATCGTCCGGTGCTCGGTGGAAACGGTTCAAGTGAAGTTCGCGTGTGGGCCATGGGGCTCGTTCGTCGTGGCAAGTTTCCTCGAGTTGGCGAGATCATTGAAGAGTTTGCCGATCGTGCAACGAAGTCGCCGGGCACCGAAGAAGAGTTCGGCGATGATTTGAAAGAAAAAGTGGTTCGCGCCGAGCCAAACATTGACCTAATGCTGAACCATCATGCGTATGCCGTGGAGATGGATGGCGATCATATTTTGGCTGTCAAGGCATTCGATACTCGTAGCGGTGCCGACCTGAAAATCGTTGGAGATCGATTTGCCGATTGCACGGGTCATGCTTGGATTGGTCAGTGGGCCAATGCTGAATACGACATGACTCCCGAGGGCCGCATGGGCATGTCGAACATGTGGCGGTGGGACGAAACCGATTCGCCGACACAGTTCCCTGAAACACCTTGGGCTCTCGACTTAACGATGGAAGATTTTCCTTACCCACGAGACAACCATGGACAGTGGTTCTGGGAGAGTGGTTTCGATATTCATGCAGTGGATGATGCCGAAGCGATACGTGATTGGAACTTGCGGGCTGTATTTGGTGCGTTCAACGCCATGAAGAATCGCGACGGTGCCAACGAACACAAGAACGCGATTTTAAGTTGGGTTGCCTTTGTTGGTGGTCCGCGCGAGAGCCGACGGTTGCTCGGTGATGTCGTCTTATCGCAAGACGATGTGGTCGATAAACGAGAATTTCCTGACGGTTGTGTGCCGAGTACTTGGTCCATTGACCTGCATTACCCTAAAGACCAGTACGCAATTAAGTTCTCGGACAATCCTTTTATTAGCATTGCAGTTCACGATCGTCGCGTCGACCGCATGTACGGATACCCGGTGCCCTACCGATGTTTTTACAGTCGCAATATCGATAACCTGTTCATGGCCGGTCGTTGTATTAGTGTTACACACGAAGCGCTGGGCACCGTGCGCGTCATGAAGACGTGTGGCATGATGGGTGAAGTGGTTGGTAAAGCAGCGTCAATCTGTACCGCCGAGAATTGCACTCCTCGCGAAGTTTACGAGAAACACTTGAATGACTTGTTGGAGTTGTTGAAGCTTCCTGGCGTGGCTCGTCGAAGCACACCTACGGCTGATATCGTTGTTCCCGAGAATGTACAACCGGCTGCTGGACCCTATGGGCCACCTGACGGAGTTGACCCGGCATCGATAGAAGGCGTCGTTGTTGACGATCTAGACGCAAAACTGCAGGGCAAGTGGACCGAGGGTACGGGACTGAAGGGCTATGTCGGTTATGGTTATCGGTACGCATCGCCGAACTCTGACGCGTCGTGTCGCTTCACGGCAAAGGTTGATAAGCCAGGCCGATACCGCGTCGAACTGTATTGCCAGCCCCACGAGAATCGCGGCAAGAATGTTCCCGTTGTGGTTGATACCGGCGTGATGCGGACCGAGCATCGCATCAACCAACGCGATCTTGAGGAACCAACGATCGAGCTGCAAACGGTAAATTTGGTGGAGGGTCAGGAAATCAGTGTCGTGATTCGAACCGAAGACGCTGGTGGTTTCGTCCACGCGGATGCTATGAGGCTTGTGCCCGTTAAATGACGGACATTGCGGGAATACTCGTACATACGCTTCGAGTGGTGTTGGTCGGGTTGTTGCTCTTGCTGTTGCATCGTCCGCCAGAAGCAAACGTCACTGCCGACCAACCGCCCACAATCGACAAAATTCGTGAAGTCATCTCCGCGGCGCAGGCCCTTGTGCAACCCCCGGACTCGCTCCGCATATGGGATGTGCTTGATCACAACCAAAAAACGGTCGGTCGCGTGGCACGCACGCTTCCCCAAGCTGCTGCGGTTCGCGGTTATCGCGGTCCAACCGAAGCATTGTTGGTGCTCGATGATCTCAATCGAATCAAGCAGGTTTCGATCCTCGGCAGTCGAGACACGATCGAGCATGTCGAAATCGTACGTCACGATGCACGCTTTCTTGCACAGTTCCAGGGTTGGCAGCTTGGTAGTACAGCGACAGCGACAAAGATCGATGGTGTCTCCGGCGCCACGTTAACGAGTTTGGCGTTTGCGAGTGGAATCCTTCAGCGACTCGGTGTCGCTAATGGGTCACTCGTTTTTCCCGACGACATCAGCGCACAGGAAGCCAGCGAGTTGGCGGATTTTCAGCGTGAAGGTTCTACTCCGGTTGTTTATCGAACAGGGATCTACGACGACGGTACGATCGGTTATCAGGGACCGACGGAAATGCTCATTGCCGTGTCCCGCGAAGGGAACCTATTAGCCGCTAAAATCCGCAAGTCTTTCGATAACGAAGCGTATGTCGACTATGTGCGAACGGACAAATATTTTTGGAAGACGTTCATCGGAAAACCACTCAATGAGTTGGCGGAATCTGCGTCCGGTGTGGAAGGCGTCTCGGGCGCAACAATGACGAGCCAAGCAATTGCCGAAACTCTCGCAGTGGCGGCTGGAAAAATCCAGCTAACGCGAAACGAGCAAGCTGTGCCAAAGCCATCGTTACTTGCAAGGTTCACATCAAGCGTCAATTTTTCGTGGGCAGAAATCGCCACGGTGGTGATACTGCTGTTGGCACTCGGGTACCACCGATTCGCACGGCAACACAAGCATTGGGTACGACGAATATGGTTGATATCGACGATAGTTGTGCTGGGCGTTTGGGCGGGTAATTTGCTTTCGCTTTCGCTTATTGCCGGATGGTCACAAAGTGGAGTGGGTTGGCAAATCGCACCGGGGCTGACGATTTTAGTGATCGCAAGTCTGTTGGTGCCGCCGCTAACAAAGGCAAATCCTTATTGCAGTCACATGTGTCCTCACGGAGCGATCCAGCAATTGATTCGGCCTAAGAAGAGCCAGCGTCGCCACGTGCATGTTAGCGGTATAGTCCAACGCGTTTTGAAGTTTATCCCGGCGGTGACCTTGGCGATCGCTTATGCGATGTTACTCTTCCGGCCTGACACCGAATTAGCATCGTGGGAACCATTTCACGCCTACTTGTATCCAATCGCAGGAGTTGTGACGGTTGTGATCGCTATCGCCAGCTTGATCGTTGCCTCAATGGTCCCGATGGGGTACTGCCGTTTCGGATGTCCCACGGGAAGTCTTCTCGATTATCTCCGCCGCAGCGCAGCGAGCCGGCGCGTCGGCATGGCTGACGCGCTCGTTCTGGCATTAGCGGTGTTGGCTGCAAGCGTTCGGTTTGGATTTTCCTGAGCCTGAATCTGACATTTGGTGGCGTGTGGTAAGTATTTCTGGTCGTAGTGAATGATGGGGTTGCACATGCGTGTTGGTAAGTATCGCTGACTTTGATGCTTAATCGGTTCAGTGAAAAATAGTCAACGGTCGATGACTCAAGCTAAGCAGGCATGGATCGCCGCAGAAGTTTTTTCTTCGACCTTGACCAACGGCGAGATCCGACGTGACAAAATCCATTCCTGGTTACTTGCGGCTGCACAATTCTCCAATCACCCTTGGCGCCGCGACTGCGAATTCCGACCCGCGGAGCGTCAACTTTGGCGTGTCGGATGCAAGTGCCACTACGTCGGACGCACGCAGAACGCGTGTGGGTCGCGAGCAAGAGTCAGCAGCGATCATCGGTCACTTTTGGGACGCCTACACCGCGACAACTGGTTGGCGGATCGATGCGAAAAATCTTCGATCGGGCGGCGGCGTGAAGCTCTTGCCAGTTGCTATTTCGAAAACGACAACCGATGGTGAAGTCCCTAACCAACGACCGCATACGGCCGAGAACGAAGCTCGCCGTTTGGCGGAACTTGCGCTTTCATTAACTGACGGCTTAAAGAAATCTCGTCGGGCCTTGCGACGGCAAGCCACAGAACTTGCTGCCCGAGCCGCAATTATCTCAACGTCGCCTAAACAAGACGAACTGGCTCGTTCAATCGAACGGCTACTCGCTGATGTGACGCTGGCCTGCGGTTGCAACTCAGCGGCTTTGTATCTTCTCGACGACGACACCAGCACGCTTAGCTTTCGTTTCGGCCACCAATTGCCCGTGGATCGATTGGAGTCTGGAGTCAGAGAGTTACGTGGCAGTCGCGGTGACCTGGAGGCGCTTGTTCAGGGCGTGGTCTCGATTGATGCCGTCAAGGCTGGACCGATCGATACATGGAACTGTCCCGAGGATGCAGAGGCAGCCATTTGCGCCAGCGTTTCTGTGGACGACCTGCCAATCGGTACGATGTGGCTGTTCAGCGACGAGCCGAAAGCATTCAGTCCCAGCACTGAGGCAACCGTGCGAATTACAGCGCGAGCGGTGGCACGTGAGTTGGCCGCTCCGTCGGCAGCTCAATCGCCGCCGTCCGAGCGTCAAGCGAAATCAATGGTCCGCGACATCGCATCTTGGCAACATCGTGGTTTGCCAAGTGGCACCAGACTCGCTGAGAATTGGGCCGTCGACGGGATGATCGAGTCACCCAACGACTGGGCCGTGGGTTGGCATACCTGGGATATACTTCCCGATGGCACTGTATTCGTCGCGATGGCTGAAGCCGTCGACTCCTCAATCAGTGGTGCGATGGTCGCCGCACTCACTCGTGGTTCGTTGGCTGCACATATCGGTTATCGCCACTCGCCAAAGCAGTTGTTGCAACGAATCAGCGACACGCTATGGCAAACGAATACCGGTGACCAACTGATTTCGCTGCTTTGCGCCCACATTGAACCCGAGACAGGCACCGGGCAAATCGCGACTGCGGGCCATTTCAATGCGCTGATCGGCAGCCGTTACGGATATCGTGCAGTGACGACTGATCATTCCGATCCGTTGGGGACAAGTATTGACGGACAATGTGTCGTCGGAAGTTTCAACTTAACTGCTGGCGAGACCCTACTTGCCTATGGCACCGGCTGGACGGCTGACGGTGCATCGCAGCGATCGCTCGGTGATGCGCTGCGGGATAGTTTCGCTGCGACTGCGTTCAATCCACTGGCCACTTTGCGTTGTAAGCATGCTCGCCGCCGACTTTGCAGCGAGCGAGGCGCCCTCGCCCTCTCGCGCGTGTAAAAGTCAACGTTGACCGATTCAACTACCCACGAAGCGATCGTAGACTGACCTTGCTGTGGACAAGTCGCTGGTACCGCTGACGAGTACGCGGCCATCGCGGAACAGCGTCAAGCTGACTGTGTCGTCGACGAACAGACGCGAAAAAAAACGTGTGGTTTGTACACGACCAAGAGCAGCCCAGCGGTCGGCAAACATTTGCAAATCAAGTTCAATACCCGTTCGACCAAGATCGATTTGCACGGTATCTCGTCCACACAGCACCACCGCATCGCTGGGGCGTCCGCGTTCGCCATCAAGGAACTCTCGCTTTTTATCGTGACAGGCGACACAGATATCGCTCAAGCTTGAATCGATGGTAATCTCACGAACTCGATTGTTCCAAAAGTCGATGGAAAACACAGTCGGTCGGACGCAATCACGATTACCGGAAATCCATTTCATCGCCTCGATGGACTGTAGGCTTGCGATAGCGTGAGTCGCGCCGCCAATCACACCGGCAGTGTCACATGTGGCGACAACGGACGCTGGCGGTGGTTCCGGAACAAGACAGCGAAAACACGGGTGTCCCAGACCGGTGAATAGTCGCACCTGTCCGCTGGCTCCGACACAGCCACCGTGGACCCATGCCGTTTGTGTTGCCAGTGACCAATCATTGAGCAAGAAACGCAAGTTGAAGTTGTCGGTTGCATCAATGACGAGATGCATGTCGCAGAGAACGTCGCATATATTGTCGCAGCTGACATCCACGACGACAGGGTCGATAGAGATCTTAGAATTGATTTGCGCAAGACGCTCGGCAGCGGCTTCGGCCTTGGAGCGAGCTTCCATAGCGTCCTGCTCGTCATACAACGACTGGCGTTGCAAGTTGGTCCATTCAACGACGTCTCGGTCAATCAGTCGCAAATGACCGACGCCAGCGCGGGCAAGTATTTCTCCTGCAACACTACCCAACGCTCCACAGCCCAATACTGCGACGCGCGCAGCGGATATTCGATGCTGGCCATCCTTGCCGATCGGCAGGAATTGTTGTTGACGGGCATAGCGGTTGGCGGAATCGTTGCTGGACGCCACAATCGGGCCTTGTTTTAACATGGAACATTGGATGTGAGCCATCCGCGACAGCTTACACCGAAGCCGGATCACTCAGGAGCCCTTATTTGAATCGACTACATGAAATGGTGATCGCTCGTGCGAAGCTACTCAAGCTCGTGCGTCAGTTTTTTGACAATCGTGAGTTTTATGAAGTTCAGCCGCCCTGTCTTTCGGCAGATTGTGTGGTGGATGCGTACATCGATCCGATCGTGATCGAGGCCCAGCGACTACAGCTACCATCGCCTATCGGTCGAGAACGTTTCTTTTTGCAGTCCTCACCTGAATCGGCGATGAAACGAATGCTGGTCGCTGGTGCGCCGTCGATCTATAGCATCGGACCCGTCTTTCGCGCGGGCGAACATGGGCCACTGCATAATCTCGAATTCACGATGCTGGAATGGTATCACCTGCAAGCCGACGTAGAGACAGAGATTGAACTGCTGCGAGCATTCGCGTGTGAGATGTTGGGTGCCAGCGAATGTGATTCAATTCGCTATGCCGATGCCTTTTGCCAGCACTTGGGCGTACATCCGCTGGACGCATCGCTGGACGAGTTGTTTGACTGTGCCGCTGAAATTGACGAACATCTTGCCGAGTCAATGCGTGGTGATCGAGATGCGATGTTGGATTTCCTACTGAGCGAAAAGATACAGCCAAAACTTGGGCTCGATCGCCCGCTTGTGCTGCGAGATTATCCGGCAAGCCAAGCGGCGTTGGCAAACGTAGCCTCGGATGACGCGCGATTTGCTGCTCGATTCGAGCTATACTACCAAGGCACTGAATTAGCCAATGGTTACGAGGAATTACTTGATGCCGAGGAGTTGGTGCGCCGTGCCCACGAGAACAATACTCGTCGAATCCAATCGGGGCGTGTCGCATTACCGGTGGAGACAAGCTTAGTCCGCGCAATGCGTCAGGGATTACCCGCGTGTAGCGGTGTTGCTCTGGGGTTGGACCGACTGCTTATGTTGCGAGTGGGAGCAAGTACACTCGCAGAAGTCCTACCGCTTACGATTGAAAGTGCATGAGAAAACTGATGAATAGATTTAGCTTGGCGAATGCCCTCGCAGCAACTGCTCTGGCAGCGATCATTGTCATGAATCAGCCTTTGCGGGCAGAGAGATTGCGTCAAGCGATTCCCTTAGCTGAGCAACTGCGATCAATCGATTCGAGATTCTTGGCTGCTGATATTCGCAGGCGAGGCGACGCCAGTCGCGGCGCACTGGTATTTTTTAAGTCAGCGGCAAATTGTGTCGGCTGTCACAGCAGTGGTGACGAACAGTCGCCACTGGGGCCGAATCTGGCCTCGCTGGGTACACAGCTCACGGACGAGTATTTGCTGGATGCGTTATTGCATCCTTCGAAAAACATTCGTCAAGGCTTCGAAACGCATTCTGTCGTGCTGGATTCGGGAAGTGTGCTCGTGGGTTTGCTCGCAACCCAAGACGATGCGACGGTCACATTGCGCTTGATGAGTGATCTAGAGCAACAGGTTGTGTTGCGGCGTGACGAGATCGAGGCAATGCGAACCAATGACAAGTCCATGATGCCGGACGGCTTGATCACGTCACTAAAAACACAACGAGAGTTCTACGATTTGGCTCGCTATGTGTTCGAAGTTGCCAAGGGAGGTATGGCCAGAGCAAAGGAATTGAGACCGTCAGTGGATGCACTCGCAGTGACTGACGATTCAGCCAATTTGGACCATGCTGGCATCATCAAGAAACTGAAGAAATCTGATTTTGAGGCTGGGCAAACGATCTTTCAAAATGATTGCTTCAATTGTCACGGTTTGGACGGCGACACTCCTTCGCTAGTCACTGCACGTGCGTTCGGAACACAGAAACTGAAGTTTGGTTCGGACCCATATCGAATGTTCATGACGTTGACCAAGGGCAACGGTCTGATGGCTCCGATGTCGTACCTGACGCCGCACCAGCGATATCAGGTTGTGCACTACATCCGCGAACAGTTTATGAAAAATCGCAACTCCGATTATTTCATCATCAATGAAAAGTACTTGGAGTCGCTGCCGACCGGTACTGAGGATGGAAAGCAAATTAAGATCGTCGAGCGTGACTATGGCCCGGCGCTTGTGTCGCAGTTGCGACGTGAATTGCCCAGTGTGCTGAGCATCAAACTCGGTGAGCTGACGATTGCTTATGACTTGCACACAATGAATGTGGCCGATGTTTGGACGGGTGGCTTTCTCGACTTGAGCGAGACACAACATCAGCGGCCACGCGGCGAAGGTACTGCGAATCCTGCGGGCGAATCGGTACCTGGGTTAGGCGTTTGGAAATGGGGACACGATGGCAGTTTGGACTATTCCCGCGACGGTCTGCTGCCGCGCGGGCCGCTGCCTGAAAAGTGGTTCGAGTACCACGGATACACATTGGATGGCACCGAATTGGAACTTGCCTACGCTATTGACGGGCGAGAGGTGCGTGAACGAGTGATTGGTCTTGGCACCGACGCTGTGATTCACCGCTTGGACATTGGTCCCGGCGACGAGTTGTTGTTGTGTGCCGGTTTGGATGAATCCACTCCAGTGCGTTCCGTCGAGCAAAGCAAAGGTGAAAATCCTTCAATTGAAAATACTCCCCCAGCAAATCCTCGGACATTCATTAGCGGCGACACCGAGGGGATTCAGCGAGATCGGGACGTACAGCAACGAGATACGCTTCGTATCCCAGCGGACACAATAAAACGCACGGTGGACGTCGTGTGCAGTACCGGCAAGAGATCGATCGAATCAGCCGACCTGCGGTTATCGGCTAGCGATGAGCAGTTGTCGGCTAGCGATAAGCATCTGTTGTGGCCAGAGGTTTTGGAAACGGTGGGCTATCGCGGTTTGGAGCAATCAGGATACGCCCTGGATACGTTGACGATTCCCGAATCAACGCCAGGGAATGCTTGGCTTCGCGCATCGGCACTCGATTTCTTTCCCGATGGACGGATGGCGCTGGCAACTTACGGCGGTGACATTTGGATTGTATCGGGTATCGACAATGACTTGCTCCGACTGCAGTGGAAACGGTTTGCTGCCGGATTGTACGAGCCATTTGGCGTGAAGGTCGTTGATGAGAAGGTCGTCGTTACTTGCAAAGATCGCTTGGTTCGGCTGCACGATCGCGATGCAAATGGTGAAGCGGATTACTACGAAAGTCTCAGTGCGGACACCGATGTTTCGACAAATTTTCACGCCTTCAACTTTGATTTGCAAACTGACGACGAAGGCAATTTTTATTACGCCAAGAGCGGACACGGAGCGGATTATGCATTGCCGGGTGCTGTGATCCGAGTTTCCCCAGACGGTAAGTCACGCGAAGTGGTTTGCACCGGATTTCGGTCGCCGAATGGTTTGGGAAGTATGCCCGGTGGCCGAATCACTGTCAGTGACAACCAAGGCCAGTGGATTCCCGCGTCAAAAATTTGTCTCGTCAAGCCGAATGCGTTTTACGGCTGGAGCCCCACCTATTCCCAGCCGGGCAGGTGGGCTCCCGACGGTGGCAGAATCGATCCGGATAAAGTCAAGGCACCTGATTCATTCGAGCAACCGCTGGTGTGGATGCCACAGGAGTTTGACAATTCCTCGGGCGGTCAAGTTTGGGCTGACGATCCTCGATTTGGCCCACTCTCGGGACATTTGCTGCACACCAGTTTTGGCAAAGGTTGGATGTCGTACTTGATGCTTCAAGAAGTGGGTGACACAGCACAAGCAGCGATTGTGAAGCTGCCGTTTGACTTTGCCAGTGGCATCATGCGAGCACGGGTCAATCCAGCGGACGGACAAGTTTATGCCTGCGGATTGCAAGGCTGGAACGGTGGCGGTCGCCCAGGACTCGAAGATAAGTGTGTCCAGAGGTTGCGATACACCGGTATCTCGCCACATATGCTGACCGACGCACAAGTCAAACACGATGGATTGGAATTGAAGTTCAATTTTGAATTGGAACCATCGTCCGCAAGCGATGTGGCAAGCTATGTGGGGCGTCAATGGAATTATCACTGGTCACGAAACTATGGATCGGACCAATATGCACCCAGTACGGACAAGCCGGGAACGGAACCGCTATCAATCGCATCGGTAAAGATTAGTCCAGATCGACGTGGCGTGCGATTGATTGTGCCGCAGATTCAGCCCGTCAATCAACTGCAGTTGCTGCTGCGTCTTGGTGCAACCGATGGAAGCGTGTTCGAAGAAGAGATTTACTGGACAATCAACCGTGTGCCCAAGTAGCGCGTTCCAGCGGCGTTAAGGAATGGACAACCGCAAGTGATAGCTGCCGTTGTTGTCCCCAAGTTCACCGACGGCATCGTTGATGCGAAACACAAGCCAACTCGGTTGTTCAATATGGATCGTGGTGTTCTCGGCAATAGAAAACGTTTGTAGTGCTGGCAGCGTCTGGCCAGACGTAAAATTGGTTGGCACAAGGCAACCGATGAGTTGCCCTAGCGGTCTCGCGTTATGGTAGCGGATGGTTACCCCAGGCGGTTGGCTTGTCCAAGGCTTGAGTTCCGGCTTGGGTTCGTATGCGAGAATAACTTCGCCGTAGGCAGCAATGTTGATCGCGGTTCGTTGGGGGAAAATCATGCCCACGGACTGCCATCCCTGATTGGCGTCGATGGTCACGACGACGGGATCGCCAGCAAACATCGAGTCGCTGGTCGAGATTGCGACTCGTTCCCGCGACCATTCGAAGCCATAATCCAGTGCCAGACTCATCAATCGAAATCTCGCGACGACGGCGGGCCATTGAGAGTTGAGGCGACTGTATAGTTGCCGCGTCAGTTCGGGCGAAGCGTTATGACCAGCTACGGTCATTATCTTAAAAGCATCGTTGTACTCTGGGTATTCAGTCAGCAGCATTGCCGCAGCCCAACTCCAACTGTAGCTCGTCACGTCGCCATCCAATCGAGCTGGTTGCCGCATGATCGCTTCCAGTGACATGATCGTGCCGGATGCGTGGGCATCGCGAATGACCTTCAGTCGTCCCCAATAAGGCGATTGCTCACGATTGTGTGGAATTCGATTAACTACGATGTCGGGGCCACTTCCCCGATGTGTTGCGAGAAGTTCAGCGGTGCCTTCCATGAACCAAGCCGGCCCCATGCCACCAAACGCATGCAAGGCAAGCGAGTGGACCCCCTCATGCAATAACAAGTGCTGCGTGTAATACTGGCTCGGTTGGGCGATCACGTAGAGCATGTTGCCAGCTGCGAAGCCAAATTTAAAATCAGGGATACGGTCGCCCATCAGCCCTGCGGCGGTGGCAACGTTGCGATCGCTCATGATGACCGCGTCGACACTCCATGATTGGACGACTTTTGGTGGCAGATTCCAGAATTGTGTCCACTGGTCCGTTGCAGCATCGAACGCGGCGACGTAATCCTTAGCGTCTTGACTGGTGCCAACGTCGGTTTGCAATCGAATGTGTTTGCCGTCGTAGCGAAGGAACTTCGTCGCGTGTGCGTCTGCGCGTCCAGTGCCCAGAATCAGTGGGATGCCCAGTACATAGAACGCCAATTTTGCGACTTGAAGGATTTTTAGCGATGCCATACTCACAGTTTAGCACGGCGAAGGTGTTTCGTCGCCAGAACGCGATCGTAATCGTTTGTCTGTTTTTCCTTCACGCGTTGGGTTGTGCAAAGGTTCCCGAGTCGGACGTGGAGCTGTTCGCGACAGTTGAGGAAGAATTGGCGTTGCCGATTTTGGGAGCATTCGAACGTTCAACGGATGACCGAGTCGGCGTTATCTCGCGTTTTGCGTCCGACGCCGATGGACTCACGAAGATGTTGCAGCCGACCACGACTGGCGAGCCAGCTTGTGATTTGGTGTGGAACTCGGGCGTGATCGAAACCGTACGCCTGCAACAGCTCGGTTTGTTGCGTCCTCGGTCCTGGGCAACGCACGCCATGCGACCTGTTGGCATGGTTGCTACCGACGGTTCATGGTGCGGTTTCGCCGCCACGGCCCGTGTGTTGATCATCAATACACAAATCCTTGATAACCCAGAGGACTACCCGCGAAGCGTGCTCGCACTGGCCGATCCAAAATGGCACCAACGGTGCGCCGTGGCAACACCCACGGACGGTTCCGCAGCGACTCACTTTGCGGTACTCAGGCAGCAGCTTGGTCGAGACAAGACGCTTGAGCTGCTGCGTTTTATCCACGAATCTGCCATCGTCCTTCCCAGCAGCAAACATGTCGCGATCGCAGTGTCCGCAGGTCGAACCGCATGGGGAGTTACTGACACCGATGCCGCAATCGCCGAGGTGGACTTGGGGCATGATGTCGCGATCGTGTTTCCCGATCAGGCGCCCAGTGAGTTGGGTACGTTGTTGATTCCCAACACGGTTGCGGTGTTAAACAACGCCAAGCATCCAATCTCGGCAGAGTTGCTTGCGGATTATTTGGTCTTGCCACAGACTGAAGACCGATTGGCAATGGGCAATACGAGTCAGTTGCCACTTAGTCGTGGTTCCAAGTATCCACCTCGAGTTCTAGGTAAAGATGCAGTGCGGTGGATGCGAGTGAACTTCGAGTCGGTCACGACCGGATACGACGAGTGGATTGCCGAGCTGCAAAAAATCTTTGTCGAGGAATAGAGGTGACCGTTCGGTGAGAGGACCTACGCCACCTTCTTACCACAGGGAGCCCTTAGGTCAAACAAGCCAAAGATCTCATCCCGAGTCAATCCGCCACCTTGAGCTGGCGTTGGAATGGAATTCGGATCGTGATTGAACAGTGTGTCAAACATTTGGCGTTTTTGATCCAGGATGTATGCGATTCGTTGTTCGATCGTGTTCATCGCCATCAGCCGAGTGACTGTAACTGGGCCAGCGACTCCGATGCGGTGGGCACGGTTGATAGCTTGGTCCTCGATCGCCGGGTTCCACCAACGATCAAACAAAAACACGTACTGACAAAACTGTAAGTTCAAACCAACGCTTCCCGCGCCATAGCTCATCAAGATAACGCTGCTCTGGGAATCGTTCTTGAACTGATCGATGACGCCTTCGCGTTTCTTGTGTGGAACACGACCGTGGTATTCCAGCGGACCAAATCGTTCCAGTGCTGGTCGCATCTTGTCGATACTGTTGACCCATTGGCTAAACACGATCGCCTTGTAGCCGCTAGCAACGACCTCTTCCATGTCCGCCACAAGTCGTTCGAGCTTGGCACTACAGCCGGTGACGGGATCAAAGTTGCAGATCTGTTTCAGCCGCAGCACGAGTTCGAAGACGTGCTGGATGGTTAGCTCTTGATTCAGCTCTTCCAGGTTAACGATGCCTTCCTTTTCAGCTGTTTCATACGTAGCCCACTGTTCAGGCGTGAGCTCCAAGTCGGCATCACGAAACATCTTGGGCGGCATGTCGTCGAGAACCATGTCTTTGGTACGTCGGAGGATAAAATCTCGCGACGCTTGGGCCATTTGAGCCATAGGCATCTCGCTCTTGAGGTGACCAGGCGATAGGTACTCAAAGATGCCCACCAAATCTTCCGGCGAATTCTCGACCGGCGTGCCGGTAAGCGCCCACGAGCGAGTACGAGGGATTGCGCGAACGATTTCGCTGGTGGTACTGTTCTTATTCTTGATGCGTTGTGCTTCATCAAGCACCACCAAATCAAAATGCAAACCGCTATCCAATACAGTTTCGCGATCGCGCATCAGCAACTCATAGTTGGCGATGCGAACGGGAACCTCGGGTGATCGCCATTGAAAATCACGTCGACCAGAGTTGCCTTCAATCGCGGTCACAGGAATCTCTGGAGCCCAAACGCGAAATTCTCGCTGCCAATTACTCACTAGAGGTTTGGGACAGACCAGTAACACACTTCGCACTTCACCGCTGCACAACAAGAGCCGAATCGTGCTGATGGCTTGCATCGTCTTTCCCAGACCCATTTCATCCGCAAGCACGCAAGCATAGCGAGGAAATAGGAACGCGATTCCATCGAGTTGGTAGGGAAACGGCTCAAAGGGAAAACTCAACTGTCCGCTGCCGACGAGCAAGTCCAAGGGCGGTTGTAACAGGTAGTAAAGACGATCTTGAAGTTTAACGATTTCCCGCGGTGGGCTGATGCGAGAACGACGCAATACATCAGAATTGCTGGTGCGATTCTTTGATTTTGCATCGCGTACACGAGAGGACGCCGATGAGGTGCTGTCGCCAGCGGTTTTGGGCAATACCCATTGGCTGGATTCGGGAAACAGAAATCCGGTCGCTCGCGCCGTTATCGGCGAAATTCGAATAGGAAGTGAACGAGGCTCGATCGATTCAATTACCAGTTCGTGCACCCGAGGTACAAGCGAGTCGCTTGTAAAACTGTGCATGAGATCGATTTCGGCGACGAGGCTACGTGAGTTGCCGATCATGCTGCGGCGGCTCGCGAGATTTGCGATTGCGCTTCACGAATCGCTTCTCGAATTCGTTCAAACGGCTCGACGACATCGGGCAGTTCGTTGAACTTTTGGCTCAGTGTCGCGACCTTGTCCACTTGTTCGATAGCGACACGCAATGTTCCGCCGCAAAACGCAATCGCCGAGTAATTGGCCAACATGTCGTCGGTAATCGGGCCTTCGTCGTTCTCGGCCGCTTCTGTGACCAGCACTACCGGAGCATCGCAGAACAAATCCAGACGCAACGCTTCGGGTTGGTCGCAGCAGAGCAGCGAGATGGGCGTCCGAGCTTTCTCCAGCAGGAGTTTTCCGATGGTCTCGTTAATCAGATGACTGCGCAGGGTCGCGCCAAATAAAATTTCGTGGGTCTTGGTCGGTCGAACGGGCAGCGTGCACTGGAATTCCAATGGCCGACCGCTGCCGCCGAGTACCAATAGTCCACCGGTCCAGCCGGTACGTTCATTTTCGATGACCGTAAAATAAGCGATTGTTGCGGCATCGGATGTGGAGGCCATGCGTGTCCAAAAAGGAAAGGGATCGATCGCGACGTTCATTTGCCTTGCGGTCAATTCGCAGTCGCT
This sequence comes from Pirellulaceae bacterium, assembly GCA_041751935.1. Lineage (GTDB taxonomy): Bacteria > Planctomycetota > Planctomycetia > Pirellulales > Pirellulaceae > JBBSJZ01. The sequence goes on from JBGSIA010000057.1 coordinate 29,292, forward strand.
GCATTTCTCCTTTTCGGCGCCTGCGTCGTGCCGACTTTAACGGCAATATCGATTGCGCGTTTCACGAATTGAAAAAGAAAAATGGGCCAACCGGCTCGTTTGCTCGACAAGCCAATTTTGTGGTGGTTATACTCGAAGCCTAGAGTTACAAAAAAGCTAAGCTCGCCAGCCGAAGCAGGAAGTTATCAAGATATGTCATCCTACGAACAGGAACCGATGTCACCGATGTTCCGAATCGACGTTTCGGCAGAGACCGGGACAGAAACGCCGCTGCCGAGTGACCGCGTGATGATCGAATTGCTCCGGCAGTTAGTCGTCGGCCAGCAGCAGCAAAGTAAGTTGATCGAGGATTTAACCGCCGCAACCGTGGCCCTGCAAAAACAGCGTGTCAGCGAACTGCAGCAGTGGAAAAACGCTAATCCCGATTTGGCTCGCGCGTGCCGTAAGGCTGCCGAGACCCTCAGTCGGGTACAGACCCAGTTTTTAGAAAATCTCACCGAGGAAATCGTGGAAAACGAAGAGAACCTCGTTGAAGGCGAATTCATGCTCAATGAGTTCGTTGACCGCTTTGGCCCCCGATTGGCTCATCTGAACGGCGTTCTGCAGGTTTTAGCCCAGCTGGGTACCGGCGAACCGGTAAGCTAACGGTGGTCGGTTTGCATAAAAGTGGTGTCGGCTTCTAGCCGACGATGCAGGCAACGGTGCTAACAACCAACCCCCATACTTCGAGCTCGACACTCTGTCATTCAATCGAAGTCCGACCTACGGGTTTCCCCACATTCTCGTCGCAACGCAGGGGGGTGCGTGTCCGCAATGTCCGGTTGTACGGTCAAATTTACGGAGAGCCATCTTTACAAACGATTCGACCGTTATTTTAGGCGATTCAGGTAGTTGTTTTCAGCAACTTGCGCGACAGTTGCGGCGACTTTTGGGGCCTGGTCCGTATGATAGGGGCGAAGTATCCGACTGAAGAGGAAACTAATTCAACAGAGCATGCGTAGGTAGCATGCCGAGTGCAAGTCGGCAGACACTTCCCCAATGGAAACAATTCGAGTGTCAAATTCCTAATGTCTGGCATTTTGATCAGCGTTTGGATCTGACAGTCGTTCAATTTAGCGAGGTACGCCCATGACCCGAAAAGCCGCGATATTAAAACTCCGAGAGACGCTGGTTCGTCGTCGAGACGCATTGCGTCGGGCGTTGCAAGGGGATCTGAGCTTGTTGCAGGAACTGCATCAACAGAAAACCGGAGATGTGCTTGATGCTGCTGCAGATACTGTGCAAGACGAATTGAACAGCCAACTCGTCGAAGTCGAAAGCCGCGAGCTTCATGCAATCGACGACGCGATCGCCCGCATCGAGGCAGGTGAGTTTGGCGTTTGTGAGGGCTGTGATAAACCGATTCCGATTACGCGGTTACGCGCGGTTCCTTACGCCACCGATTGCATCGATTGTCGACGCAAAGCCGAATCCAAAAGCGGTGGCGGGACGGGCATTAGCTGGAACCGTGTATTCGACAATGTCGAGTTCGATTCAGTTTAATCTTGATTTGGGCTCAGCGCCATCTGGAATGCGGTGGCGCCAGCTACAACGATTGATTCAATCACGACGGTCGGCTAATTGTCCGACCGTTTTTTATTGCGCCGTTAACAACGGTTCTGAGTGTTGATTCGGTCACGATCAGCTCAACAAGTGTCGGGAAAGCTAGCCGGGTTCAATGGTCGATGCCTAGAATCGAACCACAGTCGTTGCAACCTTCCTCCCTGCATACGTCCGCGACCTTAAATGATTACACGTCGAATCCAACGCCTTGTGCTGGCATCCTCTGTCGCGTTAACCGCATCCTGCACACTGGACGCATCGAGGCTATTGGCACAGGAAACCATTGGTGCTGATCTCCGTAGCAACTATGGAGGCGTACCCTCGAATTCGGATACTTTCCGTGCGCGCCGACCGACGATGCCGTCATCGATTGCACCCTCTTCAATCGACCCACAACCCATCACGCCGTTTGCTCCGCAAAACCAAAGTTCGGTGGCGCGGATTGCTCCGACCAGCAATTCAGCCGGCAATCAGGCGGCATTGGACAGCAATCGCGAACGATTGTTTAACGAGCTGGCAGAAGAATTCGAAGCCTTCGATCGTCTGGGAAATCTTGTTAAGCGTGTGGCGCAACTGGTCCAGCCCAGCGTAATGCATATCGAAGCGCACAAGACCGAGAATAATGCTGGAAAACGCGAGTCGTATGATGAGGCAGGTTCAGGAGTGATCCTCGATTTCGGTGGCGAGCGTTGGGTGTTAACCAATCGTCACGTGATCGCCGGTTCTAAGCCAAGTGAAATATTGTTGCGAACCAGTGACGGTCGTGAACTATCCCCTTCACGTGTCCTGTCCGATGCCAGCACCGATGTTGCGGTTTTGAAAATCGAAGCCATGGATTTACCACCGGCGCGGATGGGCGATAGTGGTCAGGTTGAAATTGGCGATTTCGTTATTGCCATTGGCAGTCCATTCGGTCTGAGTCATAGCGTGACATTTGGTATCGTTAGCGCCAAAGGACGACGTGACCTCTCATTGGGCGAACAGAAAATCGATCTGCAAGATTTTTTTCAGACCGATGCGGCGATCAATCCCGGTAACAGCGGTGGGCCGCTGTTGAATTTGCGTGGCGAGGTGGTCGCCCTCAATACGGCGATCGCCAGCAGCAGTGGTGGCAGCGAAGGAATCGGTTTTGCAATTCCCATCAACATGGGTGTGCAAGTGGCTGATCAGTTGATTCGGTTCGGCAAACTTCGTCGCGGATATCTGGGCGTTACACTGGAGCCCGAGTTCACTCGCGCCGACATGGTTGCAGCGGGCTATCAAGCGTCCGGAGGAGCACTCGTAAAAAACGTTCGGCCTGGATCGCCAGCGGCGCTCGCGCGGCTACAACGTGGCGACATCATCGTCGAGTTCGACGGCCGACTCGTCGATGATGATGATCATCTTGTCGCGCAAGTCGGATTAACCCCTCTTGGCAGTTCCGTTCCGATGATTATTTATCGCGACGGTAATCGATACCGCACCGATGTTGTCTTGGTGGATTTGGAGTGATTTGTCGTTGTTGAGGATGGGGTCAAACCATTCGCATTTGTTTCCAGCGTCCTTGCAGGAATCGAGCGGTCATGCTGACGGCTAACAGCCACACCCACAATGTCACCATCCACCACCACCACATCAAACCATCCGTCGTGGGCTCGCCGAAGATTCCAATCGATAGCGTGATGACGGACACGCTGAAACCGGCGGCCAGCACAAACCATGTATCACCGGCGCCACGAAGTGCACCAGAGAGAATCAGTTGAGTTGCGTCGACAAGGACATACAGGGCAACGAACCACAACAATCCGCTAGCCATTTCAATTGCGGCCAGCGACTCCGGCGTTGAAGTTCGCACCTTGTACAGCGACAGCATCCAGTCCGGTAAGAGAATGTAGCCGATTCCCCAAATCAGCGAATAGATCCAGCCGATCATGAGTGCGGCGACGACGGATTGAATGGCGCGTCTAGGGCCACTTTGAATCAAGTGCCGACCCACAAGGACTGATGCCGCGATCGAAACTCCGACCAGCGGAATGAAGGCGACCATGTTGAAGTTGATTGCCATGGTTGTCGCTCGGAGTGGTACATCACCAAGTCGACCGATCCGCAGCACGATCATCGAGAAGCCACCGGCCTCGTTTAAGTACATCAACCCAGTCGGAAAGCCGAAATAAATCAGTTTTCGGAACATCGCCAAATCCAGACTCATTCCGCGAATGATTCCGTAGCGTTGCTGCAGGCTGGGGGCTATCAACATCCCGGCGAAGCATGCCGCTTTGAACCAGAAAGCGATGCTGCTGGCCAGTCCTGCACCGGCGATTCCCATTTCCGGAATCGGTCCGAAGCCAAAGATCATTAGCAGATCAAGAACGACATTCAGAAAGCCAGCGGCGAGGCTGACCCACATAATCGCTGCGGCGCGTTCGGTACCACTAAAAAATCCGCTCAAAGCTGTTTCCAGCACACTGGCTACGCTACCGATCATCAACGTTCGCAAGTAAATCGATTCGAGCGGTACCAGCGATTCCGGTTGGTCAGCTAATCGAAACAGTTCCGGCGCGTAGTATGCCATTGCGGCAAAGAACGGCAGCGTTCCCAGCGACAACCAAACGGATTGCCAAAGAAAGCGACCAACGCACTCCTGTTGCTTGGCACCAACCAATTGGCTGATGATCGCGCCCGTCATCGAGGCAATTCCCATCGGGAAACAGACCGCAGTCCAATAGAGATTGCCGCCAGCCATCGAGGCGCTCATGGCTGTGCCATCGTACCACAGCAACAACGTTCGATCCGCGAACAGGACTAACGAAAACGTTGCCGTACTGACCATCAGCGGCAGCGAGATCCGCAGGACTTCGAGGATCGCGTGACCCCACGTCGATTCCGGGTCCGGCTGTAATCGATCTTCCGGAGTTTCGATCGATGCGGGAGTTTCAGTGAAAGGTGCGTTCACAGGCCATTCACGATCGAAGCTGGCACACCAGCGGCGCCGCAGCCATCCCGGCGATCAAACCGCCCAAGTGACCGCCATTGGCTACATTGGGAATCATCGGAGTGAAACAAAGCACCAACCAACCGAGCATCAGCGCTACATTCGTTGGTGCCAATCGAATTGGGAACGACGCATCGATTAGTGGTCGAATCCATAAATAACCAAACAAACCGTAAACGGCTCCCGACGCTCCGATTGCAAACGGCGAACCGCCAAGCGTTTCGGGAAACATTACCTGCACCAGCATCCCAACGATTTGTGTAACCACAGTCAAGACGAGAAAGAACACGCTGCCGTGCAACCGCTCGATCATGGAACCAAGCGAATAGATCCACAGCATATTGAACAGCAAATGAAACGTGCTGCCGTGCAAAAACAGTGGCGTTACAAGTCGCCAAAGTTCGCCGTTTTTTATGGACTTGAATGGGTCATCGATGACATACTCCGGGGCCTCCACTTCGCGTGGGTCGAGGAAACACATCGTTGCGAAAATCTTCTCCTCCGCTGAATATTCCCCCGGCTCTGCAGCGCGTCGAGGATTACCAAAACTTGTTGCGAAACTGCTGATCACCGAGATCACCAGAATCGCGACCGTGATGGGAATCGATTGCTGGCGAACCGAAACTCCACCGGGCAACCCGCCGGTGGCTGAAGCACGACGCATCGGTGCAGCGCGAGTAAAACTCTTTCGTTTGATGTTCTCCGCGATGCGCTGGTCACGAATCTGACCGGCTTGCTGGGAACGATTAAACCGCGAGTCGTCTGGCGCCCGGCGATAATCCTCCAAGAGTGCTCGCGCCCGGTCGACCGCGGATTCGTCGCGAATCCAGATTTCGTAAACTAAATCGTGGCTTCCGCTCGCACCTTCGGCGACGTCAACGAAAGCGTCGATGGACTCGGTTGTGAGGAAATCGCGAAATCGCTCCGCCTGTGTTTCATCGCTGAGGGAACCAATTCGACGCATGGATACGAACTACCGAAAAGCGAAAGCTCACACGTGCACAGCGAATGGGCACTGAAAGCAGAATCTGGATGGCCAGCGACTGTTGTACGCCGTGGACCCCGAATGTGCCCACCCCCTTTGAGTTCGCATTGTGGCTGGGCGTGCGTTTTCGCACCAATTCACGTTGATTGCGACTTGCCAGCACCTCCCCTGCATGAATATGATGTAGCTGATATTTGTCCAATTCAATTCGCCTATTGAAGGGGTTGATCCCACGATGGCAGTTAAGCTGACTGAACGTGCCGCTGAGGAAGTCAAGCGGTTTCGCACTGAACATAATTTTGACGAGACGATGGTGCTTCGAATCGGAGTCGCCGGTGGTGGCTGCAGCGGGTTCAATTACACGCTGAATTTCGATGACAACTTTGACGAAAAGGCTGACAGCAAGTTTGACTGCCACGGTGTTCCCGTGGTTGTCGACAAGAAAAGTGCCTTGTATCTCGACGGAACCACCGTGGATTGGTTCGATAGCTTGGAAAAACAGGGGTTCACGTTTGAGAATCCCAACGCCGTGAAAACCTGTGGTTGCGGCAGTTCCTTTCAAGCGTAAGACCGGTGTTCCCTCTCGTTAGGGATCTGGACCCAGAATAAGCCTAATAAACCCGATGGCTTGCACCGCGAAGGTGTGGTCAATCGGGTTTTTTTCGTTCGCTTTGCTTGGGGAAAAACACGAAAATTTAATTTCTAGGGATCTTCGTAACTTCTTTTAGCTAGCAAGTGCCAGCCAGGGTGGCTAAAAACTTGCATGCGTTCGAGGAGCGCTGACATATCCATTCAACGCGTGAAGGGTCGATTATCAATGAGTGTTGCGGAGTCAGATGTTTGGACCGGAGCAGATTCTGCAGCACTGTATGACGTCGACCGTTGGGGAGACGGGTACTTTCACGTCTCTGCCGAAGGCCGGTTGCTGGTTTCCCCAGATCGTGATCCCTCGCACTCGCTCGACCTAAAGGATCTTGTCGATCGACTGATTCAGCGAGGTCTCGATCTGCCAATCTTGGTTCGCTTCAACGGAATCTTGCAAGATCGACTGCGTCAGCTACATGATTGCTTTAGCATCGCAATCGCTGATCATGAGTACCAGAACCGCTATCGCTGTGTCTTTCCGATCAAGGTCAACCAGCAGCGTGAAGTTGTCCAGAAAGTGATCCAGTACGGGCGCGAATTCGGCTTCGGTGTCGAGGCCGGCAGTAAGCCAGAGCTGCTAGCCGTCGTAGCGATGACGGACCCTCAGATGCCGATCATTTGCAATGGGTTCAAAGATGACGACTTCATTCGTATGGCTTTGCTCGCTCAACAGATCGGCCGCACGGTAATCCCTGTCGTGGAAAAAGTTAGCGAACTGAGCCTTATCCTGCGTCACAGCAAAGAAATTGGCGTCCGCCCAACGATTGGAATGCGAGTCAAACTTGCGACACGTGGATCGGGACGTTGGCAAGCCAGTGGTGGATATCGTTCGAAATTTGGGCTGACGGTTGGCGAGATGCTCCAGCAGCTGGATCGTCTCGAAGCCTGTGGAATGGCTGATTGCTTTAAGCTGCTCCATTTTCACGTCGGCAGCCAAATTACTCATATTCGTCAGCTCAAGAGCGCCATTCTCGAGGCGGCGAGGATCTACGTTGATCTGCATCGGCGCGGAGCAGGGCTGGAATACTTGGACGTTGGCGGTGGACTCGGTGTTGACTATGACGGGTCACGCACTGACACGGAATCCAGCATGAATTACACCATGCAAGAATACGCTAACGACGTTGTTTACCATGTCCAGACAGTGTGCGATGAAGCCGGGGTGCCCCATCCTCAGTTGGTTTCTGAGAGTGGTCGCGCCGTTGCTGCGCATCACAGCGTTTTGATCATGGATACGTTGGGAGTGACCGCCCAGGGGAATTTTCATGAACTGCCTGCAGAAATTCCCGAAGAGTTCGAGCAACCGGTGCATGACCTGTGGTCGACCTACCAGGACCTCACTTCGGAGAATTTTCTCGAATCGTTCCACGATGCACAGGCTTCGTTGGATCTGTCAATGAATTTATTCAGTGGCGGTTACCTGCCACTTGAACAGCGAGTCACAGCAGAGAACTTGTACTTTGCAATATGCAATCGGATTCAGGAGATCACGGCCGAAATGGTTGAGGCTCCTGAAGAGGTGAAAGACCTCGATCGGATGCTGTCAGACATCTACTTCGCCAATTTTTCATTGTTTCAATCGATGCCCGACTCGTGGGCAATCGATCAGCTCTTTCCGGTGATGCCGATCCACCGCCTGGATGAGCGGCCAACACGGCATGCGGTTCTCGGTGATATCACCTGCGACAGCGACGGAAAAATCGATGGTTTTGTTTGTGGCGGACGGCGACAACGGACATTGATGTTGCACGAATTTCGACCCGATGAGCCATACCAAATCGCGGTTTTTATGGTCGGAGCCTATCAAGAAATTCTTGGCGATCTGCACAATCTGTTCGGTGATACGCATGCCGTGCATGTAGACCTGCAGGGTGACTCAGCAACGATCCAGTCGATCGTTAAGGGCGATACCGTGAGCGAAGTGCTGCGATATGTCCAGTTCGATGACCGGGAACTCATCGAGAAGCTGCAGGATGCCGTCGAGGAAGCCGTGCAAGCCGGGCGGATCGATAATGAGCAAGCTGGAAAAACAATTCGCTTCTACGAAAAGGCTTTGGGCAGCTACACCTATTTACTTGGTGAAACTGAATGAAATTTCGCATTTTTCTTTGAGTTGGCGAAACAATTCACGTTTGTTCGGGTTTAGCTGTTCGGCGAGGGGCGTTCCGCAGGGAGGGAGTCAATTGATCGGACACCGTGGACAGAAAAGACAGCGGTCCTTTCTGTCCGAAGGTTTATCATAGCCGACTGCCCCTGCGGGGCTTGCCGTTACACGCCATCGATGTAGCGATTGACGATGTTTTCGAGCAGTTCCTGGCGACCGCTTTGATTGGCCGACGCATCGCCCTTTTCAATCATCAATGACTCCAGTTCCTTCAGCCCTATCGTTCCGGCTTCAATTTTCTTTCCGAGTTCCGAATGCCAACTGCTGTATCGCTCGTCGACAATCTTGTCGATTGCCCGGTCCGCTCGGATCGCAGCAGCAATTTTGAGTCCTCTCGCGAACGCATCCATGCCTCCGATGTGCGCGTAGAACAAATCAATCGGCTCGAAACTTTCTCGCCGAACCTTAGCGTCAAAATTAACGCCGCCCGGCGCCAGTCCGTACTTCAGAAGCACCAGCATTGTCTGAGTCGTCAAGTAATAGTCGGTGGGAAATTGATCGGTGTCCCAACCCAACAAAAGGTCACCGGTGTTGGCATCGATACTGCCCAGTGCCCCTTGCATACCGGCGTACTCAAGTTCGTGCATCATCGTATGCCCAGCAAGCGTTGCGTGGTTGGTCTCGATGTTCAACTTAAAGTGGTCCATCAAGTCATAGGCCCGCAAGAAATTGATGCACGCTGCAGCGTCCGAATCGTATTGATGCTTGGTCGGCTCCTTGGGTTTCGGCTCAATCAAGAACTGACCTTTGAATCCGATTTCCTTGGCGTAATCAACGGCCATGTGGAAGAAGCGGGCCAAGTGATCCAGTTCCCGCTTCATGTCGGTGTTGTACAAGTTTTGATAGCCCTCACGCCCACCCCAAAAAACATAGTTCTCGCCGCCAAGAGCATGCGTGACTTCCAGTGCTTTTTTAACTTGAGCCGCCGCGTAGGCATAAACTTCGACGTTGCACGTTGTCGCCGCGCCGTGCATAAACCGCGGATTGCTAAACATGTTTGCGGTGCCCCACAGCAGCTTGACGCCGCTACGCTTTTGCTCCTCGCCAAGCACCTTGGCCACGGCATCAAAATTGGCATTGGTATCTCTCAGCGATCCACCTTCGGGAGCGACGTCACGGTCGTGGAACGCATAGAAGGGAACGCCAAGCTTTTCGAAGAACTCGAATGCGACTCGCGCACGATTGCACGCGTTCTCTACCGACTCGCTGCCATCGTCCCAGGGGCGATGCATCGTTCCACCGCCAAACGGATCGCTGCCGGTACCTCGAAACGTGTGCCAATAACAAACCGTGAATCTCAAGTGGTCTCGCATCGACTTGCCCTCGACGATTTCATCGGGGTTGTACCAGCGAAATGCCAACGGGTTGCTGCTTTGAGGGCCCTCGTACTGAATCTTGGCGATGTTAGAAAATGCGGACACCGTGGATACTCTTGTGGGTGAAAAGGAAGGAAATTTCGTGAAGGCTATTGTGCAAAGTCTGAGGAAAGTTGCTAGTGCTTTCACTCAGCTTAAATTTATTTCCGGCTCTGTTAAGTTCATCGCATTCCTATTGAACTCCTTTCGTTGCGTGCCCGTGCAGTCAACGTGATACAACGAAAAAAAACAAAATTACACATTCGCACGAATTCATTTCTTCTAATCAACGCCTGAGATCAAAATGCCAAAACGTCGGTCAGTCGCTCTGTTAGTCGAGACCTCCAACGAGTACGGCCGTGGCTTGCTTGAAGGAGTCTTGGCATACAACAAAGAGCACACGAACTGGTCGGTATTTCTTACCGAACAAGGACGTGGTGCGCCGCCGCCCAAGTGGCTTGAAAACTGGAGCGGTGATGGGTTGATCGCGCGAGTTGAAACGGAGGCGATCGCGAACGCGGTGCAAGCCTTGAATTTGCCCGTTGTGGACCTGAGTGCAGCGCGACAACTGCCGGGCATTCCTTGGGTCGAAACCGATGACGAAGCGATCGCCAGGCTGGCGCTGGAGCACTTTTCCGAACGAGGATTCAAGCACCTCGCCTACGCTGGCGACCCCAGCTTTGAGTGGTCCAACTTTCGCTGTGAACACTTTGTTCGTTTGGCCGAGCAGAAGCGTCGCTCAGTCCATATCTACCAAGCAATTCCGCGATACGACTCAGCGTTTACGCTCAATAAGGAACGCCAGCAACTCTCGAAGTGGCTAAAACAGTTGCCACGGCCGATCGCAATTTTCGCTTGTTATGATCACAAAGGGCAACATGTGCTTGACGTCTGTCGGTCACTGGATATTGCCGTGCCCGAAGAGGTCGCCGTCCTTGGAGTCGACAATGATCGGCTGCTTTGCGAGTTCGCCAGTACTCCGCTTTCGAGCATCATTCCCGATACACAAAAAACAGGTTACGAAGCTGCGGAACTACTCGAGCAAATGATGTCTGGACACGCTCCCACCCGGCGTCGGTTGGTAACTTCACCGCTGGGCGTAAAGATGCGTGAGTCGACTGATACGTTGGCTATCGATGACCACGATGTCGCTGTCGCGCTTCGTTATATTCGCGATCATGCACACGAGAATATTCGTATCGCCGACGTGTTAAAGCAAATCCCGCTTTCGCGCCGAGTGTTTGAGAATCGATTCATCCAAACGATTGGGCGAACCCCGCACGACGAGATCTTGCGACTGCGCATCAATCGCTTGAAGGAATTGCTCACCGACACACACCTGGGAATAGGTGAAATGGCAAAGTTGGCTGGCTATGAACATCCCGAATACATGGCCGCCGCCTTCAAACGAGAGACCGGACTGAGCCCTAGTGAATATCGCAGCAAATTCGGTAGCGGCACTCAAGCGGTGTGATGAGAGAAGTCGTCACCAGCCGATTGCCGCTTTCAGCCTGGCTTGATGCACTTGCACCTATCGCAGCTTCTCGTTTCCGCGATGTCGCTCAGCATCGCGGCGAGTCTTCTTTTCCAGATTCCGACGCAATGCTTCGCCCAAGTCGATCTTGGATTGGTTGGCCAAGCAAATCGTAACAAACAGGACATCAGCGAGTTCGTCAGCCAAATCGCCAGGCACTTCTCCTGGCTTGTTCGACTGTTCGCCGTGAGATCGCGAGAGGATTCTCGCCACTTCGCCAACCTCCTCAACGAGTTGAGCCAGATTCGTCAACTCATGAAAATACCGAACTCCGATGGTGCGAATCCAATCGTCGACCGCGTCCTGTGCCGCGCGAATCGTTAGCGGTTGATCCATGACGATGGTTTTGGTTATTGGGCGATCAGCACGTACGTTCCGCTCTTTCCCGCCACGGCAACGTCCCGCTTTCCATCACCATTCAGGTCTTCTGCGACGATTTGCAATCCACAGCCCACGTGTCCTTCCTCAATCGTATGTCGCTTGAATTTCAGCTCCTGACGATCCCATGAGTAGTAATACAAACACGGCATTTCCTGGCCGCCAGGATCTTTGCCGTTGTGAGCGTAATACCGTTTCCCGGTAATTAATTCTTCGGTACCGTCACCGTTGAGGTCTGCCCAGTGCAGTACGTGGGGCTGGCTGTACGTGTTGTCAATCTCGTGCTTAGTCCACTTCAGCTTTCCAGTTTCGTCTGGACCCTGGTTTTGCCACCAAAATAGTCCGTAGTCGTGACCGTTGCCGAACACGAGATCGTTCCTGCCGTCACCGTTCAAGTCGCGAACCGTCATCGGCAAGCTGGAATGCAAGTCCCAATCGGCATGAAATGTCCACGGTGTTCCCCAAGCTCCATCCTTCGGTTGCTCGTACCAGCCCTGGCCGACAAGGACGTCAGCGCGACCATCGCCGCTGAGATCGCCAACTGCGACTCCGTGACCATTTCCGCGAGGTCCAAGCTCGTGAGACTGCATCTCGTAAATCGCGCCTCCGTCTTTCGGTGAAGCATCGTTTGCTTTGACGGCTTTGGGTACTAACCGCCACACCACCATGGGGACATCTTTTTTCCAACTATTGACGATCCATTCGGGAGTGCCATCACCATCGATATCCTGCATCAACTGACCCTCGTTGCAGGTGTTACCGGTGTCAACGAGCAAGTGCTTGGCAAATGACTTTCCCAGTCGCAAGCCTTCGTCACCAGGGTTTTCGTACCAATAAACCTCGGTTGGAAGAAACGACCCAGCGATTACATCGAGTCGGCCATCCCCGTTGACGTCCAGCAAAAAGTCGCCGTTGCTCTCCACGTAACCATTCCAGTCATCAATGCTTCGCAGCGGACGTGGCGCCCAGTCGTTGCCGGAAAACCAATTTCGGCCTGCGACCAAGTCCATCACACCATCGCCATTGATATCTCCTGCGGCGATCCCTTCATTCGCGTCCACGGTCAACAACTTCACCTGGAAGCTGGGGTCGTTTGCAAAAGCACTGCGGCAAGTACACACGGTGGCAACCATTATGATAGCTAGTGCCAACGGGTGGTTCACGGCGTGACAACGACGGGACGAAACAAAAAGACAACTCATAATCGATCTCCTCGGGGAACGGGCACTGTGGCTATATTATTCATTGTTGGAGGGATCGTGGTGTTCATTCACATAAATTCCTTGGACCGCGAGCGTGGCTGATTCGTTTATCTAATCGTTGCAACCGCCGGGGCGAACCGAATATTTATCCCTAAAGTCACCCCTTGCGATTGCCGGCTCAGGGTGCATGCCGCCAGGATGATGCGAAGTTTCACGCAGCTAGCTTTGAACTAGCCATAATGTCAACAGAAACACCCTTAAGCTTATCGAGTGATCCTTGGACTCCCTTTCTGCTACCAACGTGCTGCATTTTGAGGATTTGAAACTCGGCGATAGTTGGCTCAGCGAGTGGCGGGAGGTTACTGCGGATGACGTCTCGGACTTCGCCAATCTGACTGGCGATAATGATCCGCTGCATCGAATCGGTGCCGCAAGTTCTCCATTTGGTGAGCCCGTCGCACACGGGCTGCTCGGACTAAGTTTGCTGGCAGGTTTGAGCAGCCATTACCCGCGAGCGGCAACCTTGGCATTGGTGGGTATCACCGATTGGCAGTTCGAAGCCCCGATCTTTTTCGGCGACACGGTTCAGGTGCTAACACGGATCGACAGTCTGCAGCATCACGGGCGCCGGGCTGGTCGCGTCGTTTGGCAACGCCAATTGCGTAACCAGCATGGGCGAATAGTCCAACAGGGACATTTCGTAACGCTCGTTGCTACGCGAGCCCGTGCCCGTCGGTTGGCATCCTCGCAGGAAACGCGTCCCGAACGATAAAATCTGCTTGACACGCCGCAGCAAGTCCATGATGTTATAGGAGTTACGGCTCTTAGTCAGGCGAATTTCGCTGGGCTAGTTGTTCGCCGAACGAACTGAACGTCGCCTATCCGAGTAACCACACTGGTGCGCACGTTGCACTGTTTTCTTGTCCTAGTTTCCTCGTCTCAACCAAACAGACCCATTATGCGGCGACTTAGCGGTCAACATCGGCACCGAGTTACGATCATCGCTACCGCGATTTTGTCGCTGGCCACGCTCTGCATCGCCGCCCCGGCCCACGCCTACAAACCCGAAGATCCCGAGGTTGTCGCAATCGTTGACAAGGCGATCGGTTACTTGGAGCGGCTGACCGAAGAACAAATTCGGGCAACACCTTATGGTGGAGGCGACGGACAGATTTTTTTGGTGGCGTATACCCATTTCAAATACGTTCACGACGAGAATTCGAAAGTCGTCAAATTAGGGCTTGATAACGCGACCACGTTTATTGCCAATATTAAGAAAGATGGAGGTAAATTCCAGCCGACAGCGAAAACGATTTATGAACTATCGATGGCACTGTTGCTGCTGGCGGAAGTCAAGCCGATAGAACGCGCGGCAGATCTACAGTTCCTCGCAGATACGCTGTATAACCTCCAGAAACCGCACGCTGGGTTTGGATATCCAACGCTGCCCACAGGTGATATTTCGATGGTCCAGTACGTGGCTTTGGCTTCCTGGACGCTGGATCATGCCGGGGTAAAGCTGTCGTTGGATCGCGTCAATCGGTTGCTAGGCTGGACGATGCGCGTGCAGGATGTCAGTGGCGTCTGGCCTTACCAAGGCGAAGATCCAGGGCCTGGACGTGGTCTCATTGCCCAGCCACGCGAAGAGATGTCTGTCCAAATGGGGCTCGCGGGCGGTAGTGCTGTGCTGATCCTTTCAGACGTATTTCGGATTTGGGACAACGCTGTCGGTGGTTCTCGCTTGGAGGGACTGCCCAAGGCACTCAAGCAAGTTGATAAGTCGGAGGTGGTTGCGGAGCGTCGAAAAAAATCGCCAGTTAAACAAGAAGAAGTAATCGCTGCCCTGCGACGTATGGATAGTTTTCGAGATCGCAATCCGTTCAAGCGTGATTCAAAACACGACTGGTACTACTATTATCTTTATACCCTCGAGCGATACGAAAGCTTCAACGAATTGGCAACCGGCCGAGCCACTTCCAATGCTTGGTATGACCAGAATGTAGATGAACTCCGACGTGTGCAGGATGGCTCCGGTGGCTGGGCAATCAAAGATTCATCCGTGGTCGGAGCACCGGTTAGTACTTGTCTAGCGATTTTGTTTTTGATTCGTAGCACGCAGAAAGCAATTGCTAGCATCAGCAAAGGAACGATGGCTGGCGGTTACTCGCTTCCATCAAACACAGCAGAAGTGCAAATCAAGGGCACTCAAGTTGTCAAACAACCAGTAGCGACCGCGGTTACCGATCTACTGGATTTGCTCGAGGGCGATGGTGCCGACAAGATCGAAGACAAATCGATTCCTGAAGATCTTAAGTTGGAAACGGAGCCCGCGGCGCGGGCAGCACAACTGGATCGCCTAATGAGGCTTGTTCGCGGTAGTCAATCGTGGCAAGCAAGACGGGTTGCCGCTCGTTTGCTTGGCTCCAGTGATGAGCTTAAGGTTGTTCCGGCACTGATCTTTGCGCTCAGCGATGGCGACAAACTCGTCCGGGCATATGCTCAAGATGGATTGACTTTCATAGGGCGAAAGTTCACTTCGGAAGTGGACCTCTCCGAAGTAGATCCCAAATCCGCTGCTGTTTCCCAGGCCCAGAAGCAATGGACCCAGTGGTATCGAACCATTGTTCCTGATTATGTCAGCCAAGACGAGTTCTAGTTTGGCAAAGCATCGATAGCCTTGAGCTCACTTCACACAAATACGCCCTACGAGCTGACGCTAGCTGCCGGCCGCGTGGAAAAGAACTACTGGCGTGACCTGTGGCGATACCGTGAACTTTTTCAGGTACTTGCATGGCGCGACATCTCGGTGCGATACAAGCAAACGGTCGCTGGTGTTGCCTGGGCTCTTATTCGCCCGTTTGTAACGATCGCCGTGCTTACTGTAGTTTTCGGAAAACTTGCTCAATTACCCAGCGATGGTAACACCCCGTACCCGCTCATGGTTTTCGCTGGCATGCTTCCGTGGATGTTTTTATCATCAACGTTATCAGACGCTTCTAATAGCCTCATCAATAGCGCAAATCTGATCAGCAAAGTCTATTTTCCTCGACTGATTGTCCCTGCCGCAACGATCTGTGCCGGGCTGATTGATTTAGCGATAAGCTTTGTCGCATTATTGATACTGATGGCGTGGTATCTCTATCTTCCTGGACCTCAAATACTATTGTTTCCGTTATTCGTGCTGCTTGCAATCGTTTCGACCTTGGGCCCCAGTCTGTGGATTTCTGCAGTCAACGTTCGCTATCGAGATTTTCGGCACCTCGTACCGTTCGCTATTCAAATTGGCTTTTATGCATCACCAGTTGGATTCAGTAGTAATGTCATTCCCGAACAATACCGATTATGGTATTCCCTGAACCCCATCGTCGGTATAATTGACGGGTTTCGCTGGTGCATTCTCGGTAATCAATCGCCACTGTATTTTCCTGGCCTTCTGGTGAGCATCACGTTTAGTATCCTGTTTCTTGCGTTGGGTATACGAAGGTTTCGCAAAGTCGAGCGCCAATTTGCCGACTTAATTTAGCCTGCTGGTTAGAGACCCAGCGGATAGTTGCCAGTCCATCACTTATCAACATGATCACCATTAGAGAGCTTGGTAAGTCGTATCTCCTGGGTCACCAGGAGAGCAGTTCGTCCTTATCGATGGATTTACGAGAATCATTCACCGCCGGAATTCGGCGAACTGCGAGAAATGCGTGGCATGCGATCTCCGGACGGCAGCTCATTCAGGGCGACACGATTGAAGAGTTTTGGGCGATTAAGGATATCAACCTCGACGTGAACCAAGGAGAAGTCATTGGTATCATTGGTCGCAATGGAGCGGGAAAAAGTACACTTTTAAAGATACTCAGCCGGATCACTGAGCCAACACTTGGCTACGTTACTTTGAGGGGCCGCGTTGCGAGTTTGTTGGAAGTTGGGACTGGCTTCCATTCAGAGTTGACCGGGCGTGAAAATGTTTTTCTCAATGGCGCAATTCTAGGGATGAATCGTGCCGAAATACGCTCCAAATTCGACGAAATTGTTGAGTTCGCCGGCGTTCAACGATTTCTGGACACACCGGTCAAGCGATACTCTTCCGGAATGTATGTTCGCCTCGCGTTTGCTGTTGCAGCGCATCTTGAGCCAGAAATACTCGTGGTCGACGAGGTGCTCGCCGTAGGTGATGCTGATTTCCAAAAAAAGTGTCTTGGAAAAATGCAAGATGTGGCTGCGGGGGGGCGGACCGTGCTATTTGTCAGCCACAACATGACCACCGTTCGTGCTTTGACTCAAAAATGCGTTTGGCTAAAATCCGGACGTTTGATGGCTTTTGAACCAACGGCCCAGGCGATTGATCGATACCTTTCCGACGGTCTAGCGGAAGCTACTCGTGGTGTTTCGTTAGATTACTTCCGGCGAGACCTTCGGCCGGACTCGCCTGTTAGAATTGTAGAAATCGCCGTATCCGGACATGACAAACAAGGCGACAAGATTCCGACAATCGAGGACGGAGAGTTTCGCCAGGTCGCGATTTCGATACAGTCGGACATTCCAGTTGAGTCGGCGAAAATATCACTCTTACTTAAACGCGACGGGGAAGATACCGTATGCTGCCTTTACTCCAGCGATGGAGGTGATGTGATTCGTTTGTCGCCGGGAATGAATTTAGTGAAATGCACCCTGCCTAGGCTGCACCTACCCTCGGGGCGTTTTACCATTGGAATGGGCGTTAGCCCTCGCACGGATTCACCCATCATTGATGTAATCCAAGACTACCCACTTTTCGAAAGCCGTCTCCGCGGAGCAGAAAACGGCACACTCGAGTATGCCACTCGGCCTTGGGGTGCTGTTTTTCTTCCCGATGCGCGATGGGAGGTTGTCGCCCATGACTCGCGTTAACTCATCTTATCCCATACCTTTCAACAAACCTTTTGTCGCTGGCAAAGAGCTGTATTACATTGCTCAAGCGGTCACCATGGGGAATCTTGGTGGTGATGCTCATTTTACTCAAATGTGCTGCCGGACTTTACAAAACCGGTTTGGGATCTCCAAGGTACTCCTTACGCCTTCCTGTACCGCGGCTTTGGAGTTGGCGTCGATGTTGTGTCAGTTCGATCAAGGCGATGAAGTGATCATGCCATCGTACACATTTGTGTCGACGGCCTCGGCATTCGTCCGTGAGGGAGCTAAACCTGTATTCGTCGATATATGCCCGGACACGCTCAATATCGACCCCAAGCAAATCGAGCAAGCCATTACACCGCGAACGAAAGCTGTTTGCGTCGTTCACTATGCCGGCGTTGCGTGTGAAATGGATGTCATCTGCGATATAACGCGGCGACATAAGCTGATTCTCATTGAAGATGCCGCTCAAGCTGTCAATTCCTTCTACAAAGACAAAGCGTTGGGATCAATCGGCGATCTGGGGTGCTACAGCTTTCACGAAACAAAAAATTACATATGTGGTGAAGGGGGCGCTCTTTGCATCAATAATGAAAAGTTCGTCGAGCGAGCCGAGATACTTCGCGACAAAGGCACGAATCGACAGAAGTTTATGCGTGGGCTCGTGGATAAATACACTTGGGTTGATGTCGGGTCCTCGTATGTCCCCAGCGAACTCTGTGCTGCGTTTCTTTTTGGCCAACTTGAAGAAATGGATCGAATCTCCTCGCGGCGCCATGAAATTTATGATCGTTACTTTAGCACACTGCAGCCGCTCCTCAACCATGGGATTCAGCTTCCAGTAATTCCGCCGTCCTGCCGCAGTAATTTTCATCTTTACTTTTTGATTCTCCGCTCCGCGTTGCAACGCGACGAAGTTCTAGCGAAATTGAGAGAGCAAGGTATTGGCGCCGTATTTCATTATGTACCATTGCATACCTCTCCTCAAGGGAAGCAGTATTCTGTAAATGTCAGACTTCCCATTACGGAGGATCTCAGTGCTCGACTGATTCGCTTGCCCTTCTACTATGACCTCACCGAAAACGAGCAACAACGTGTGATATCCTTGTTAATTGAACTTCTTTCCTAATAAATAAATGAATCTTGGCAGCAATCTTCCGAAGGTTAAAGAACTACAATGGGACAGTGAGTTTTTCGGCTTTCGTGTCGCCTGTCTTAGGAATTGCAACGATACGCGTTCGGCAAGGTCGCTTATTTACCAGGCTTTACAATCCGGCATAAAGCTAGTTTACCTATCCGTTGATATTGACAATGCAAAAAATCTCGCGTCGTTCAAAACGGCATTCGCGTCAAGGCATGTTGTTGACCATCTGAAATATCGCTACCGGATCCCTTCGGCAGCTCAGTCGCCCATAGGCGACTTGCCCAGCCGCTGGGCTGTCCACCGCTATGCTCAGGGAAATGCCGACGAATCGCTTGTAAAATTGGCATTGCAAGCTGGATCACGCTCGCGATTTAACGTAGACGCCAAATTTGGGAAAGTAGTTTTCGAAAAACTTTACGAAACCTGGATTCATCGCAGTTGTCGTCGTGAGATTGCTGACACCGTCGAAGTAATCGAAGATGAAAGCGGCGAAGCTGTTGGCCTGGTCACTCTGCGTGTAGCAGGGAATTGTTGTAGTATTGGATTAATCGCAGTATCGCCAGAATACCATGGTCGCGGTCTTGGAAAACTCCTGATTGACCGAGTGATCTGCTATGCGACTCAGCACGGGTGTAAAGAAGTATCCGTCGTGACGCAAGCGGAAAATAGTCCGGCAATTCACCTGTACGAGTCATGCGGGTTTGTATGCTGCGAGAAGAACGCCTGGTTTCATTTTTGGAATGAAGTGGAACGATGAACTCATTCATTCATTTAATACCCGATGACCCCAAGTTTGTAGCATACATAGTCGAATACTTTAGTGCAGTAGTTCCGCATCGCCATCGGTACGTGTTAATGGGCAGTCGCAGTGACCACTATCACGCTTATCCTCATTTGCTTTACCATAACGAGGAAGTAAACAAAGTTTTCGAATTGACAAAGGACGCTAGGGGTGTAATAACGCATGGAATGTACGGGAATCAGGTCAGCGTTATCAACCAATTGTCAGCGACCGTACCTGTTGCCTGGATCCCATTTGGAGCCGAGTACCACGACAATTTACCCGAGTTCAAATGTCGCTTGCTGTTCAAAAAAACAGAAAGTCTTAAGTACGCCGAAGTTGAACTGCGATCCAGTAACAGATTGCGAAGATTGTTGAGGTCCTGCAGAGGCTGTCTCCAGCGTATGCAGTCGAGTCGAGTAAGGAATCGTCAATACTCGGCAATTCGTCAAGCGATGCAGCGAGCCAATGTGATCGGATTGTTTCTTGAAGAAGAATTCGAGCTACTTCGTGCAAAACTCAACGTCAGCGCGAAGTGGAGCTGGTTTACTTATTACAACATTTTGGATACTGTCGGTTCCGAGCTGATTGACCAGAACGCATCTGGCAATGATGTTCTAGTCGGAAACTCAAGCGACCCATCAAACAACCACGTCGAGGCAATAGATTTACTGGTACAGCATCGTAATCATTTTGATCGTGCGATTGTTCCCCTAAGCTATGGTGACCCAAACTACCGAGAAAGGATACTTGACTATGGATTGAAACAATTGAACGATCAATTCGCTCCACTTACTCAGTTTGTCGAGCGGACGGAATACAACCGTTTGCTTTTGTCATGCAAGGTAGCAATCATGAATCATCGACGGCAACAAGCGGTCGGCAATGTGATTACTCTGCTTTGGCTAGGGGCGAAGGTCTATATGACTAACGAGAGCACTGTGTTTCAGTATTTCAAGCGTCAAGGCCTGTGCGTGTTTTCAATTGAAGACGATCTCCTTGGTTCGACGGATCCAGCTTCTGCTTTTGCAGGACTCAGTATCCAGCAAGTAGGATCAAACCGTTCGCGTCTGGAACAACTGTTTTCGCGATCAGCCGTCATTTCTGGAGCAGTCAATCTTATCGACGATCTGGAACGAGTGAATTCTTGAATGGATTGTATTGAGAAACGAATTACCGGGTTTGTTTATGCAGCGGTCCGGGTAAATTTTGGTCGAAAATACCTAGAGAGCAATCGTAGCACTGCACCAAACGTTCTCGTTGACAAACGTGCTCCAGGGTCCTCAAGCATCTTGCGAAAAATTTTTGTCGATGAGCGAAAAGGGGACTGATCGAAATCGTCAAGTAATTCAACTAAGTATTGGTGCCACGGTTGTCGACGGCGGCCCAAGCGAGAAGCGTAAGCGAGGTGTGGAGGGAGCATTTTCTCCAGCTTCGTTCGAATTAGATCGCTCTCAAGCTTGAATCGATTGTCAGTATTTGAGTCTTTGGCCGATTCAACGACTGTTTTAGATTGGTCATGAATCCGAAAAATCGCCCCCACGGTATCCGAGTAAAAGACGCAGGGACTCGCTGCGAGATAGCGGATCAGGAGGTCCCAGTCGAATCCGTAATTTAAGTTTCTGTCGATTCCGCCACAGGCCAGCAATAGATTGGTGCGATACCATATGCCCGGCTGGCTGAAAGAGTAGCGGTCGTCCCGCAATATGCTTTCGGCGTTGAGATTGTAGTTTTTCATCAAGTATGGCCGATGTGAGTTGCCTTCGACGGATACGGGAAAAGTGTAAAGGTCGACGTCCTGCTTCATGTTCTGGCCCAATTCGCGAAGCACACCGGGCCGTAAATAATCGTCCGAGTTGATCCAGTTAAATACATCACCATTTGCCAATTTGATTCCTTTGCAGATCGCATCGGACTGGCCCTCATCGCTTTCGCGAATTACGCAAGAAATATACTCGGAATACCTGTCGAGAATCTCATGACTGTTATCAGTGCTACCTCCATCGACGACTATGTATTGAAGATTGGGGTAGTCTTGTAACAAGATCGAACGAATCGTCGCTTCGAGGTAGTTACCTTGATTGAAGCTTGGGGTAACGATGGTCACTGACGGGAGGTTTGCCTCTCGCAATTCATGGACGTTTCGTTGCTCGGATTCCCAGGGCCAACCGCAAAGTTTCTTGGGGGGGGCGGGGAGTGGTAGTTGCATCACTGTTTCCTCTTCAGCAAAGTATCGACGAGATCTAAGTGTACTGATATTCTTTGCTAGTGTGGCTAGATTTCGAGAGTCATTTATCTTTCCCGTTCTGCTGAGAAATATTGATGAAATCCATCGCCCATTCGGATGTGGAAGAGTTGAAGGCCGCAAAAAAGCGACTTTATCCTTCGCTGCTTAACGACCGTTACTATCTGTTGACACAATACCGAAAGTGTTTGCAAGTGCTAATCGACAGTCAGTCGTTAGTCGAGTCGGCGACCATTGTCGACTTCGGGTGCGGCGAGATGCCCTATCGCAGCCTTTTTCCGGATTCCTGTCATTATATTGGTGCCGATATTGCAAGTAACTCCAATGCCAATACTCTGGTGAGCGAAAAAGGCACCGTTGAATTGCCTGATGCGTCGGCGGATCTAGTGCTTTCACTTCAAGTGTTGGAGCATGTAGCCGACACGAAAAGCTATCTCGCAGAGTGCCACCGATTGCTAAAGCCTCAGGGGGCTCTAATTCTTACGACTCATGGCCATTGGATGTATCATCCGCACCCTACGGATTTCTGGCGTTGGACTGCGGATGGATTGGATTTAACACTTTCTAATAGCGGATTTGACGTCGTTCACATTTCTGGGGTGCTTAGCCTCGCCGCGACAGGTGCTAATTTATTCCAGGATGGCTGGATGCCGCGGCTGCCTCGAGTAATGAAGATGCCGTTTGGGCTTTTCATGCAATCGGTGATCGCATTGAGCGACTGGCTTGCACCAAGCGCTGCAGGGCCAACTGACTGCGCGACACTACTGACACTATCCAAGCGCGTTTGAGAGGAGTGATTCCCAGCATCAGCCGTCGCATAGTGCTTCGGTAAATTAATTCCGCTCAGGCATCAAGGCCACTGGGCCAGCAACGACGAAAGCTGGCTATCTGGTCAAATACCTTCAAGAGTGATTCCACGTATTGATTCATGTTGAGATTTTCGACTCGGGCCACTCCTCGATCGATATATTTTTGACGTTCTGTCGGACTGCTGAGTAGTCGCTGAATCGCTATCGCCATCTCTTGTTCGTTTGTCGGAGCGACAAGGATAGCGGCCTCACCCAGTTGTTCGCTCGCGCCTGGGACTGCCGAAGCAATAACTGGGCAAGCCAGACGCATCGCTTCGATGGGAGGCAGATTGTCGGGGCCGAATAAACTTGCAAAAACTAGAGAGACTGCATTGCTGTATAGCCAGCGCATCTCAGCATCTGTAACGAACCCTGGATACAATACATCCACATCCAATGCTTCAGCGGTAGAGCGAATGTAATTTAGGGTGCAGTATCGATCGAGGCTTGATGAGCCAGGAAAGACAGCTTGGATATAAGTTCCAAAGTCGTCCTTCAGCCGACGCATTGCTCGCAGAATCGTAATGTGATTCTTGTGCGGCCAGAACTGTGCCGGGTAGATAACGAAAGGTTGGCCAGGCGCCCATGAAGGACGCACGGCTTCGGTCGTTATGAGGGCCTCTGGAACCGCGAATGGAATAACAGCTATACGTTCGTTTGCCACTCCGTAGAATCGCTCGACTTCCGCTTTTCCCTGTTCGGTCCCCGTGATCACTGCAGCGGCCCTGCGTAACGTGTTGCAGTAATGGTTTTCACGATTCTGCCACGTCCATCCAGTTGTTGAGACTTCTGGAAAAAAGGGTTGCATGCGATGCTGAAGATCCCAGCATGTAACGACGAACGGGAGCTCATCACAGATCGTGCTTGGATGCGGCGAAAAGAGTAAGTCGATTTCATGTTGTCCAAGAGAATCCTTGAACACCTTTGACTGCGAAGTCGTCAAGTTTAGCCGTTCAAGGAGTAAACGTGATCGAGTTACGGGGGCAAGGGGAGGGAGCTGTATGTGTTTTAAGTCAACCGTCTTGTCAGCCGAGTGATTGACTAGGAAAAAATCATGGCTCGACCCCGAATTGGCAGCTAATGCGGTGGTGACTTCCGACTCAAACCGAGCGCTACCGCCAAGTTTTGACGAATAGCCAGCAAGGTACACTCCGATTTTCATGCCGAGTCCTCTAACGCCGCGATAAGCACTCTGCAAACTTGGCGCACGTCATCATCCTTTAAGCCCAAGCCACTTGGCACGTATAATCCCCTTCGCGCGAGTCGTTCAGCAACCGGATAGTGTTCGCCATCAAATAGCTTCATGGATTTGAAGATAGGTTGTTCGTGCATCGGCCAAAAGAATGGTCGTGTTCCAATTTGTGCTTCGCCAAGACGTGCTGCGAGTTCTTTAGCCGAAAGAGTTACTGTTTCATCAAGAACAAGTCCAAATACCCAATAGATGTTTTCTGCATAGCGAGAAGATGCTTGGGGCAAGGTAATACCCGGCGCCTCGGAGAGCAGATTGTGATACAAGCGACCTATTTCTCGCTTTCGCTGGACATGCGGTTCCAGACGCTCCAATTGCGCCAATCCAAGTGCGGCTTGCATATTGGTCATGCGATAGTTCCATCCTAGTTCGTCATGGATAAAACGCTGTTTGGGTTGGAAGCAGAGGTTGCGTAGTCGGCGGCAGTGTTCAGCAATTTCGTCGTCGTCTGTAACAACCATACCACCTTCACCACAGGTGATGTGTTTGTTCGGGTAAAAGCTAAACGTGCTAATAAGTCCAAAATTTCCGCAGGGCCGATCTCGATAAGTTTGACCATGCATTTCCGCAGCATCTTCAATTACTTTCAGTCCATAACGTGCCGCAATATCAAGTATTCGGTCCATATCTGCGGGCAGGCCATAGATATGCACAACTAAAATAGCTTTAGTCTTGCTGGAAATTTTTGCTTCGATTTGATCTACATCCATGTTCCATGTCAGCGGATCGCTATCGACGAGCTTTGGGACACCGCCTGCGCGAACGACGGATGCGGCTGGCGAGATGATCGTAAACGTAGGCATGATTACTTCGTCGCCGGGGCCAATTCCAGCCGCTGCGACTGCAATGTCGAGTGCTCCCGAGCCATTTGCACATGATATGCCATGGCGTCGACCGACATGGCCTGCGAAGGCCTCTTCGAATTTACTGACGAATGGCCCCTCGCTACTAATCCAGCCGGAATCGATACATTCGATGAGATACTTTTTCTCGTTGCCGTCCAATAGAGGTGTGTTGACCGGAATCATGGAAAAACTGTTAGTTGATTTTTTTCGCTACGAAAGTAATTCCCCAGGTATTGCAACTGGGCGCGGCGCCGCTAAGCCACTCTTCCTGGTGGACGATTTTAAGTCCGTTCCGCTCAGCGATCCATTCCAACTCGGGTGTGAAATAGTATCGCATGAGGTGATGTTCAGAAAAACGAGAGACACGTCCAGTTTCGCGATCGGTGACAATAATCTCATAGTGCACATCAACACAATTGCGGTTAACGTTCTGCACAGGTTCCGCAATTCGCAGAACGTCAATTGCGTCAGACGACATTCGCTTCACCCGAACGGCTGGTCTTTCGCTGAGTACCGCTGGCCCATACCAAACATCAAACAAAAATATGCCTGATGGTTTCAGGTGCAACGCGGCTGTCTCAAACATCGCCGCAACATCTTCATTTGTTGTTTGATAGCTGACGACGTGAAACAGAGCGAGCACAGCGTCATAGCGTGTCTCGCTGCGAAATGCTTTTGCGTCGCCGAGAAGTACATGCAAAGATCCGGTGGCATTTGCTTGTGAGGCGGGTTCGACACTCAACGATCGTATGATGGCTCGATCATACATCTCTGGACTTCGTTCCACGCCGGTGACACGCATGCCCGAGCGAGCTAGCAATTCACCGTGCTTTCCCGTACCACAGCCCAATTCAAGGAGTTCAATGGGGTGATCACCGAATGAATTCAGCAGCGATAGAATATAAGCGGATTCCGCTTCATAGTTCTTGTCTTGGTAAAGTACGTCGTAGTAGCTGCTGTACAGTCCGAATGGATCACTCACGAATGCGAATCCTTTCTGTGGACACTGGTTCAAAGCGTGTCTTGTCTTGGTCGCCGAAGTAGGGACCTTGCTTGACCTCGATAATGACGGACGGTTCCAGCATTTCTAAGCCGTGGCCTCCAGCGGCGAGCAAGATTACGTCACCGGATGTGAGGATGCTGCTTTCGAGATAATGTTTCCCGTCGGTATAAAAGTCGACTCGCACTTTGCCTGACTTGATGAGCAGTACTTCTTGCGTCCAGACGACAGCACGTTCTACAGGATTGTGGACATGCGGTTCGATCACATATCCCGTAGGACGGTTCATGTAGCCAAGTTGTTGAGAAAAAACACTTGGCGTAAAGAATTCAATGCCATCAGAGTGGAAACTTGAGCGAATGATGATTGCTATTGTTTGGTCGATGTGCTTAATGTGTTCAACGCTCATGCCGCAGCCGAATTGTGTTGCTAGGTGAATGATGTGGGATTACGTCGCCGCAAGACTGGCCCGGCGATTGCCTTGACGCTTTCCGTTAGCCACCAAACGAGCATTTTCGGTTCTATAGTGACGAGCTGCATCAAAAACGCGAATCGATCTTTTTTGAAGGACTGGATTTGGCTAAGCAATTCCATCACACGATGTTTCCAGTTTACCTTTTGATGGTGTTGTCGCCAGAGTGCCCGATGCTTGCGATAGATGTAGAGACGGCCTTGGACATTGCGACGATCGCTTTTGGACATCTGTTCGGCGTGCTGATAATACCGAACTAGCAGTTCGGGCACACTCGAATAGTGGCATTTTTCTGCTAGCCGGAGATGCAAATCCCATTCTTGAAAGCTGGGGCAACTTTCGTCCAGGCCACCTACTTCCCGCAAAATTTGCGTGGCAATTAGGGCGGCGTTCATGTCGACGTAGGTCTGTCCATTGAGGAGCTGTGGGACGATCATCCCCACCGGTGTCCAGGTGAAAGATCCCACGGTAGTTTCTTTGCCCTCCGATTCTTCGACAAGTCGTGAATGGCAGGTGATGATTGTTGCTGGAGGTTTGTTTATCGCCTGAGAGATCAGTGTTTCGATCATTCGTGGCTCAAGGCAATCGTCTGAATCGAGGAAAACAACGTACGTTCCAGTGGCGTGATCAAGCCCAGTGTTGCGGGCTCCGGGCGCCCCTTTGGTGCGCGCATTTACCAACACAATCATCCTCGCATCGGATCGCATCAATGCCGTGGCAATCTCGAGTGTTGAGTCTGCGGAGCCATCATCGACAATTAGGAGTTCTAGCTTCGTATGAGTCTGGGCGAGAACGCTATTTATGGAACGTGCAATTGTCGCTTCCCGATTAAAAGCTGGGACAATGACGGAAACGAGAATGTCCTTAGCGGCGATCACTTGCGCTCCGATACCTTGGCACGTGCCTGTAGCTCATTCAATTAAAAAACCCGGCCTTCTATTGGCCGGGTTTCAGATTATCTCATGCTCAAATGTCAAAGATGCCGGTCGGCACCTAGGCCAGGGCTGGGATCTTGGCGTTTTTGACTGTCGTGACAATTGCGCTGGCTACCATGTAGGGGTCAGCGTTACTTGCCGGACGGCGATCTTCAAGCCAACCTTTCCAGCCTCTCTGGACCGTGGCGATGGGAATACGGATCGATGCACCTCGATCGGAAACACCGTAGCTGAACTTGTCGATCGACTGCGTTTCGTGCAGGCCAGTCAAACGCTGGTTGTTGTCCGCACCGTAGACGTCGATGTGTTCCTTGATCCGCGGCTGGAAAGCATTGCAAACAGCATCGTAAACTTCTTTGCTGCCGCAAGTTCGCAACAGCGTGTTACTGAAGTTCGCATGCATGCCGCTGCCGTTCCAGTCGCCTTTGACCGGTTTGCAGTGCCAATTGATCGACAGACCGTGCTCTTCGGCGATTCGCTCGAGCAAGTAGCGAGCAACCCAAACTTCATCGCCAGCACGGGCAGCACCCTTAGCGAAAATCTGGAATTCCCACTGGCCGATTAACACTTCAGCGTTGATGCCTTCGACATTCAAGCCAGCTTCGAGGCACATTTCCAAGTGCTGTTCGACGATCTCTCGGCCGACTGCCTTGCCAGCTCCAACGCTGCAGTAATACGGTCCCTGGGGCCCAGGTTCACCGTCAGCAGGAAATCCGATTGGCTTTTGCGTTTCAGGATTCCAGATCGTGTATTCCTGCTCAAAGCCAAACCAAAAATCGTCATCCGAATCATGGATGGTGGCGCGACCATTGGTCCGGTGTGGTGAGCCGTCCGGATTCATGACTTCGCACATCACCAGAAATCCCGTGCCACTGCGGCCGGGATCAGGACAGCAAAAAACGGGCTTGAGCAAACAGTCGCTCGAACCACCGGGAGCCTGCTGAGTCGACGATCCATCAAAACACCATTCTGGGGCGTCTTCAACGTTGCCGCTGAAATCCTCGATGATCTTGGTCTTGCTACGCAGGCTCTGGGTGGGCTGGTAGCCATCGAGCCAAATATATTCCAACTTGCATTTGGTCATGAAATCGATTCCCCCTAGTGAATCATCAATGGAGTTGACCGTCGGGCGGTGCGGACAGCCGTTTGTACACACAAACACCCTGTACCCGCCTTGTTAAATAACACTACCTACCTACCACCACCGAAATCGCACGCTGCCGCCCATGTTTTTAGCTTGTCGCTAGACACGTGCGAGTTTGAGCAATTCTTGAACCAGCCCTAGGATAACCGATTTTCACGTTTGTGGAAGTGTGAATTCAACCTTACGTTTCCTCAGGAAGTATCGCGTTGCACAGCCGATATTGGCTCGGGTGCAAATCGCGACGAATCAAAATCGGCAATGGTTCCCATCTGGTTTTTAACGCTGAATAGTGGGCGAACCCCACTCGTTATGGAACAACCTGAAAGTCATCGACCATCCTGCTCCACGAGCCCGACCCTTTGCTTTGAATAAGGACGCGGACAAATTCGGAGAAATTATTGTAGAGCAACCAAACGCTACTCCCCTCCGTTCCAGCGAACTACCGGGCTGTTCTGGTATCC
This sequence comes from Pirellulaceae bacterium, assembly GCA_041751935.1. Lineage (GTDB taxonomy): Bacteria > Planctomycetota > Planctomycetia > Pirellulales > Pirellulaceae > JBBSJZ01. Next base: position 58,136 of record JBGSIA010000057.1, read on the forward strand.
CAAGCGACAAGCGAGTGCTTCTACCGGACCATCGGGGGATGCAAAGGACTTAACATACAAACTCCAGTTGTCATCGCCGCTGGCTGCCAACCGGTAGACAATCGAGGCGCCTGGTGTCTCGCAGCGGAGGGTGATTCGGTCGCCATCGACATCAAAGTGCGGCGGCTGAGCTTGTGGGGTTTGCCCGTCAGGCTGCATTTCTTCCATCAATATCGGTTCCGGAATCAACCCCGTGTCGCCGATTGACTCTTGCCACGATTGTGTCGCCTCGCGCATCCGCGCCAGCCGCTCTTGGTATTGCGGTAGATCCGCCAAGTTGACGAGTTCCCAGGGGTCTTTTTCGATGTCATACAATTCTTCAACCGGTTTCGTTTTTGCAAACCAATTTTTCTGTCCGCCGACAAGTCGATCCACGGCGGCCAGTCGCCGCCAATCTTTCATCGCAGGCATCTCGTCCATGTAATCAAGACGCTGGGCGTAAGGTTTCTCCGGCTCGTGGTTGCGAATGTACTTCCACCGCCTGTCGCGACAGGCTCGCTGTAAGTCGTAGACTTCGTCCATTCGATCACGGTGAAAGAACAGATACGGCGGTTCGACGCTGGCATTTTTTCCAGGTCTATCGGCCGTGAACAATACGCGGCCGTGCATGTAGCTGGGCACCTCAACGCCTGCGACCGCAAGGGTCGTTGCCGTTAGATCCAGGACACTGGTCAAGTCCGTTCGTTCCGTATCGCTTTCTAGTTTACTTGGCCAGCGGGCGATCACTGGCACGCGTGTTCCGCTGTCGTACAGCCAGCGTTTGCCTCTTGGAAGTCCCATGCCGTGATCGCTCCAAAACACTACGAGAGTCGAATCGGTTAGTCCGTCTTCGTCGAGTTTCGCCATTATCTCGCCAGCGGTTTTGTCCATCAGAGTGATGTTGTCTTGGTACCAAGCCCAATTGGTTCTTGTCGCATCGGTGTTGGGTAGGTAATCGGGCAATGTGTCACTGACTTGATTTGGGTCGTGGGCGTTCGCTGCGCCGATTTGCTCTATCACACTATCGTGTTGTTTTCCGCTGTGCCGAACTTGGCTCTCGTGTGTCATCGTGAGATTGATCACGCTAAAGAACGGCTGCTGGGGATTGGTGCGCTCACGCCAATCCGAATGGTTCGCTCCTTGGCGATCCCAAATGCTTGGCGTCGAATCAAACTGGTAGTCCGTTTTGACGCGATTGGTGCAAAAGTAACCCGCGGCGCGAAGGAGTTCCGGGAAGGCTTTTACCTCTGGCGGCGGAACGATCCTACTGCGCATGTGTTGCGACCCGATCGACGGCGGATACATTCCAGTGATCACGCCGCTTCGCACGACTGCGCACACACCAGCGGGCGTAAACGCGCGACTGAATCGAACTCCCTGTCGCGCGAGCTTATCCAAGTGCGGCGTGATCGCGTGCGGGTCACCATAACAGCCGAGGTTCGGAGATATGTCCTCGCAGCTAATCCACAAGATATTTGGCCGTTCGTCGGCGCTCAATTGAATGACGCTGGCGAGCGTAACGAGCAACAATAGCAATTGGCGAAAAAGCATGTTCAATTTCATGTAAAATTCTGAGGGCAAACGAACTGCAAACGCGTCGTCTCACTCTGGGAGCAATTCTCGCAGCGCCTTGCGAGCGGCGCCACCTATGTGGTAATCGCCATTGCCTGAGGGTGGGTTCGCCGCAGCGATCCTCTGCAAGACCGGGATTGCCGACTTGGCATCCGATCCGAGCATTCCGATCAGCTCCGCGGCGCTTGTGGCCATTGCTCGCTGGTGCGTTTGGACTCGATCCAAGAGCAGCGGCAAACCAGACTCGACGTCACCGGCTCGGCAGGTAGCGAACGCGGCAGCCATTTGCACAGCCTCCGAAGAATCTGCCTTCATCAATCCCAACAAACGAGGCTTCGCCAGGGTAAGTGGCTCACCGCCAATTCGTCCCAAGTGCACCGCCGCTGTATATCGAACGGCTTTGTCCTCGTGATCCAGTGCCTGTGTCAATGATTCACCTGCCAGCTCGCCGAAAATGCCCAGCGTCATCACGCCCAGCAACCGTTCGGTGCGATTGTCGCTGGAAAGCAACTCTGCAGTCTCCTGCAGCGACATCCCGGCAACCGTCGTCATCGGATCATTGCCAATCGCCTGGCAAATTGAAATTTCAAGCACCAGGGCCGCGAAAAAAAGTTGAGAAAGCTTGATCATCGGGGTCGTCGGGACTTTGAGGAACATTTTGATTTGTCGACTACACGTCACCGCCGACTGTACGCAATCGCCGACTATGCCCAGTCGCCGACTATCGCTCTAATGTAATCGATTCTCAATCGTTTCACCGCCACTGGCCGCCATATTTCCGAGGATGGAAAGATGTCCAATCGACCCGATAACCCGTTCCAACAAGCAGGTCCCGGTACGATGTACGGCGACCAAGCACCTAAACCTCGTGGTTCAAACACTTGGCTGTGGGTGCTGGGGATTATCGGAGGCATCATGGCGCTTGGGGGCCTAGTCTGTTGTGGTGGAGCTTTCTTTGCCTACAGGGCTGGGACTGGCGCGATCGCTGAAGTTTACAAATCACAACTCAATGGTAACCCCGTGATCGTTGAACATGTGGGGACGATCGAGGCGATGAGCTTGAGCCTAACGGAAACTTCCAAGCAGGCAGAGACTTCTGGTGGCGCGATGGCATTCAATGTTACCGGTTCAAAGTCTTCGGCGGTGCTGTTGGTCAAACAAGCCCCCGGAGGTGACGGTACCGGAATTCAAAGTGCGGAATTGCTGATGCCTGATGGCTCACGGCATCCTATACCGCTGGATCAAGCAGCGGAGTTCAACATCGACGATATCGATGCCGGAACAAGTCAAGATATTGAGATTCAGCTCAATGAGTTCGCTAACGAACAACCAGCCGCAGAATGAACTTACAGCACTGTAGACCTTTCGAGAAAGAGTCAGCCCCTAAAAGCTCGAGTACACGCCGTTGGTGTTGAGGCTTTAGCCGATTTGTTCCCAGGCAAGACCGCCTAAAGGCTGGACACCAACGATTCGTTAAGGCAGTTTCGTATCCGACCAATTAGTACTTTTTTTCTAGAACCTTCTGAGAACCCAGCAACGACAGACGCATGAAAGTAGCAACCTTCGAGACCAACCGTGGCACCATCCGAGTCGAACTTTTCGCCGACAAGACGCCCAAAACCGTCGCCAATTTTGAAAAGCTTTGTGAACAGAATTTTTATGATGGGTTACAGTTCCATCGCGTGATCGCAGACTTCATGATCCAAGGTGGTTGCCCGCAAGGTACCGGCACCGGCGGACCGGGTTACAAGTTCGAAGACGAATTCGATCCCGACCTCACCCACGATGGTCCCGGCGTGTTGTCGATGGCGAACGCCGGCCCCAACACCAACGGCTCGCAATTCTTTATCACACACGTTGCTACGCCATGGTTGGACGGCAAGCACACGGTGTTCGGTAAAGTGATCGAGGGGCAAGATATCGTCGATCAAATCGAAAAAGGCGACAAGATGACCACGGTTACTGTTACCGAAGAGTAACACTTACCGATCGCTGTTTGGTTTCCGCTACCCGAGAGGCATATGATGCGAACGACGGTTTTGATTCTTGCTTTGATCATGACTGCTACAACCGCTTCCGCTGCTGAATCGATCCGAGTTTACATTGGTACTGGAGGTGAAGCGATTTACGCGTCGATGTTCGACACGACGACTGGTAAGCTTTCGCCGCCTCAAAGCGTTGCTGAAACGCGACGACCGTCATTCATTTGGGCGGTGCCAGCAACAAAATCGCTCTACAGCGTCTCGGAATTGCGACGAGACAAGAGCACCAAAGATGCGTCCATTGTTGCTTGGAGCGTCGACGAAGCTACTGGCAAACTAAAATCGACAAGTCAGCAGGATGCGAAAGGTGATGGGCCATGTTTCGTCACTGTCAATGACGCTCATACCTACGCCGCAATCGCCAACTATGGAAGCGGCAGTGTCGCCGTTTATCCGGTCAATCAAGACGGAAGCGTCGCACCGGCATCGGGTCATGTCCAGCACGTTGGATCGAGTACTGTTGCCAATCGGCAAAGCGAACCGCACGCTCACAGTATCTTGTTCGATCCCAGTGGCAAACGACTCGCCGCCGCTGACTTAGGTACTGACAAAATCTACCTGTACGATCTTGCCAGCGACGGTGCCCTGACTCCGTCCAATCCGCCAGCGATCGACCTCGATCCCGGCGCCGGTCCCCGCCATTTTGTGTTCTCGCCGGACAATCAGTTCCTGCTAGCCCTCGGTGAAATTTCTGGCACGATCACCACCTATCGTTACGCATCGCCAACTATCGAGAAGATCGCGGTGGTCAGTACGATGTCCGATGATGCGACTGCGGATACAGTGCGAGCCTCAGCGGAAATTTTGTTTCACCCCAACGGTAAGTTTGTTTATTGCAGTAACCGTGGTCCCAATGAGATCGCCGCGTTTGCCTACGATACAAAACAAGGGACTCTCAAACGATTGTTCGCTGTATCCAGCGGTGGCGAACATCCACGCAACTTTCGCTTCTCGCCAGATGGTCGGTTCCTGTTGGTCGCGAATCAAAACAGTAACAATATCGTTGTTTTTGCAGTTGATGAAACAAATGGTAAGCTCACGCCGACCGGCGAAGAATTGGAAGTCGACAAGCCGATGTGTTTAAAGTTTTGGACAACCGATTAGTGCCCGTGAGAACGGCCATCATTAAATCGGCAAGCCGTAAAGGGTCTTAGTGTGACGAATCCTGTTTGGTGGGTGATCAATAACGCTGATGAAATTGCTTCACCAACGCTTTTGGTTTACCCCGACCGGATTGTCGAGAACTTGCGACGAATGATTGCCTTGGCTGGAGACGCAGGTCGATTGCGACCCCACGTCAAGACGCACAAGACACCTCAAATCATCGCGATAAAGCTTGCCGCCGGGATCAACAAGTTCAAAGCGTCAACGATTGCCGAAGCGGAGATGACTGCCGCCGCAGGCGGTAAAGACATTTTAATCGCTTACCAGCCGGTGGGACCCAACGTCGGCCGCACGTTCGCTTTGATTGAAAAGTTTCCTGACGTTCGATTCTCGACTTTGGTGGATAATCTTGCTTCACTCCAAGCCGTTTCCGCAGCCGCCGTTGCGCACAACTTGGTGGTCGAGTTGTTGGTTGATTTGAATGTGGGAATGAATCGGACCGGGATCCAAGTCGATGAAACGGCCGCCCAGCTTTACCGGAAACTGTGTGGCTCTCCGGGGATCGTTCCAGGCGGTCTACATGCATACGATGGCCATCTGCACGAGCCCGATCTAAATGTACTGAGTGAACAAGCCCACGATACGTTCGAGCCTGTATGGAGGCTGCGGGAACAGCTTCAACGTCTAGGTTGCGCGGTTCCTAAAGTTGTCGCCGCTGGAACACCGACAACGCGTTTCCTTGCTCAGCACGAAGGCGTGGAAGTCGGGGCGGGAACGCCTGTCTTGTGGGACTTTGGTCAGACCGAAATTTCGCCCGACTTGGAGTTTCAAAACGCTGCCGTGTTGCTGACGCGGGTCGTCAGCCACCCGGCGAAACATCGAATCTGTATCGATCTGGGTTACAAGGCTGTTGCCAGCGAGATGCCGCAACCTCGCGTACGTTTTTTCGGGCTAGAGGATGCCGCAGTTGTCACTCACAGCGAAGAACATTTGGTGCTGGAGACGCAGCGCTCGGCGAGTTTTCCCGTTGGCACCGTGCTGTATGGAATTCCGCGCCATATTTGTCCCACGGTAGCTCTGCACAGCGACCTGTGGTGTGTTAGCAACGGACGAGCCGTTGAAAAATGGCCGGTCGTCGCGCGGACTCGCTGCATCACGATTTAGACTTGAACAGAAAGCCGTCTCGACTTGCTGAAACCAGAAGGTGACGCTTAATGAGTTCTGTGCATTGAGCGAGACAACGCGATTTTGTAAAGCAATGGCCAGACCATCGGCAGCTAATTGTTCCAGCCCAGAATCGGATCGAGATGCGTTTGCTTGAACACCTTTTGCCATGACGGCGTGCCATTCTTAATGAGTTTCTTGCTTTCTGGGATTGCTTCACCGGCGCTGAGGGCATGCTGTGTTGCCAAGACGCCGATCGTATCGCGCTGGCGATCCAACCAGAACATGGTACCGCTGCTGCCGGTGTGATAGATCCAGCTTGCCAAGCCGTTCTCGTCCGCAGGTCCCAGGGTAAACCCGCATCCGTAAAACGATCCTGGTTCTTCGCGCACGTACATCTTTTCGATTGCTGCACGCGGTAGGAGCGGTTTACCCTGGTGATTACCAAGGTTACGATGCAGACGTAGGAAGCTCGCCAGATCATCCAATGTAGAGACGATCCCGCCACCCACCGACACATACTCACCGGTGGGAACGAGCGGCCTATCGATGCGCCGACGAAATTTACCGTCACTTCGCCACTTCCAGTAGAAACTGGGCATCGCATCGTAGGTGACTCGGTCTGGGTAGTAGGTCGTGTGGGTCATCCCCAACGGTTCGCAAAGCTCACTTTGGAGTACCTGTTCAAGCGATCGGTCGGTGACCGATTCGATAATCCGACCGGCGATATCGTATCCAATCCCGCTGTAAGCAAACGTCTGTCCGGGATCGCGGCTCATCGGTAGAGCGACTTCATGCTGGACAACCTCGGCAAGAGAGAGACCCTTGCCGGTGAAAGTCAGCCACGGCCGTCCGATCTCGGACTCATCGGCAGCAAACGCTGCGGTGTGTTTCAAGCATTCAGCCAGCGTGGGAATGCGGCTCGGTTTCTCGCCTGACTGTAGACGCAGGAGTTCCGCTTGCGGCAAATACGTGCGAATCGGTTGGTGCATATCCAGCACACCGTCCGCATGAAGCTTCACCACGAGCGTGGCGATGATTGGCTTGGAGAGTGACGCGATACGGAAAACCGCGTCAGGGGTGAACGGCTGTTGGCGTCGAATATGACCGAAGCCAAAGCCTTCACGCATGATCGTTTCGTCGTTGCGGATCAGCAACAATGCGCCGCCCGGCACGGTGCCGCTGTGAACGCTCGTCCTCAGGTGATCCTGGAGAGCATCACGTGACTGGGCCGTAAATCCGTGGCGAAGCCAAGTGCCGCCAGTCAAGTCTTCGGCAATCGCGGCGGTCCGCCACACTAGGCAACAAAGTAGCAAGATCAATCGTGAGAGTCTTATCATGATAGAGTCAGATTGTGGCGTCCCAGACGTGCGCAGAAAACCGCTAGCGAATCTGGTGGTATTAATTTTTGTGAAATTCTAAATCTAGGTCGTTGGCACGTTCGTCTTGATTGGTACCGAAACTGAATCGAATCGAGCCCAGGAAAAGTTCAATGCTCCCGAGTTCCTAGGCGATGCCGGCGTACTGATGACAACCACCCCTGAGACTTTCGCTGCCCAAGAAAAGCGGCTCCGTGAGGAGCTGGAGTCGCTTTTTGCCGAGGCTCATCGAGAGATTCTGGGAACGCTGTTTTATATGGTTGGCTCGCACGACGACGCGCACGATGCGTTGCAAGAAACCTTTTTGAAGTGTTGGCGAAATCGACAGCAAATCGAAAATGTGGGGAATTTGAAGGCTTGGGTCTTTTGCATCGCATTGAATACTGGACGCGATATCCGCAAAGCCGCTTGGAATCGGCGGCGAAGATCATTGCCCGAGGAGACTGAGATGGTATCGAGCCTGCCCTCTGCTGAAACTCGACTCGTTCATGATCGCAGTCAATGGTTTTGACCGAGTACCCAGCAAGCCTCGCACCGCAGTCCGACTGGACGTGAACGTTGTGCAAGCGAAATCGTCAGAGCCCAATCGCGAAATTCGATTGCAAACCACGCGACTTGATGGCCAGACGCTGCAATCGGGGAATTTCCCAGTGACGTCCGCTTTCGTTTCGTTCGCTGTCAATGCGAATACCGTTCCAGATCGACCCCGAGTTGCCATTGGAAGTCACGGTCGGCGATCGCATTGATTTGCCGATTGCTGTTGTCAACGCAACCGACAACGAAGCAAGAATCGAATTATCTCTTGTCGCGGATGCTTCCTTGAAGCCGACGAGTGTTGAGCCGTTAATCGTCGATATTCCCGCCAAAGAACGATGTCGAGAAACGATTCCCCTAAACGTTATCGCGAGTTCTGCCGAGCATGATGCGAATATCACGATCCGTGGCAAAGGAAGCCAAGTGGCTGACTCGATTCGCCGCACAGTGCATGTTTCTCCTAACGGCTATCCGGCAACCCAATCGCTGGCGGGACGAATTCGAACAAAGGAAAAGGTTCTGTTGTCGCTTCCTGGAAATCTTGTCGATGGGTCGTTGGCCGTGACGGTGCGAGCGTATCCCTCTCCGATTGCTGACGTCATGTCTGGTATTGAGAGTCTGCTTCGGGAACCACACGGGTGTTTCGAGCAAACATCAGCGACGAATTATCCCAATACGATGGCGCTTTTGTACTTGCAGGAAAATCAAACGGCCAAACCCGAAGTTTCCCGGCAAGCGCTATCGATGCTGGAGCGTGGCTACGAGAAACTGACGAGCTTCGAATGTGATTGCCAGGGTTATGAATGGTTCGGTGTTGATCCTGGACACGAGGCTCTGTCCGCGTTTGGTCTGATGCAGTTCGTGGATATGAGCAAAGTCATGGACGTCAGCGAAACGATGATTGCCAGAACACGCCAGTGGCTGATGAGTCGGCGTGACGGTAAAGGAGGCTTTGGTTCGACACAAGCAACAGTTCTAGCACTCAAGGCACTGGTCTCGATCGCTCGCAATCATTCCAACGAGGTTGTTGGTGGATCGCTGCAGGTCCTACATGATGGGCAGGTGATTGGCGAAGCCGATTTGCCGAATGATTCGAGAAGCGGAGGTACGATCGAAATTCCAGGCCTGGGCGAAAAACTGCTCTCTGGTTCTAGCGGTCCCCAAGAGATCAAACTTGAACTCGTCGCCAGCGGCGTCAAGAGTCTCTCTTACAGTATCGACGTGGCCTATCACGCGATGTCACCCTCCAGCGACAATCGCTGTCCGTTGCGGTTGACAACAAAGTTCCTCGGTAAGAACCAAGCAGGAGGCGTCATCGCTTCCGGGGACAATGCCGATGTCGAAGTACATTTGCAAAACACATCCAATGAGGGTTTGCCGATGACGGTGGCAATTGTGGGGCTTCCCGGTGGCGTAGTACCCCGGATCACTCAGCTTGATGAGATGCAAGATGCTGGGGTGTTTGATTACTACGAACTCCGAGGACGTGAAGTCGTTTTGTATTGGCGAACAATTCAACCTGCGGAAAACAAAGTGATCAACTTGAGTTGTACTGCAACCATACCAGGGCAATACACCGGACCCGCATCACGAACGTACTTGTATTACACCGCCGAGCAAAAGCAGTGGACGGCTCCGCTGAAGATCGAAATCAAATAAGGGTCACATGCCGATGTCTTCGTCCCATAGTTCTGGATGTTTTTTGATAAAGGCCTGCATCAATTGGAAACATTGATCGTTATCGACAACTTCAACCGAAACACCTCGTGCACGAACATAGTCTTCGGGACCCTTGAACGTTCGATTCTCGCCAATAACGATTCGCGGAATTCCGTAAAGTAGTGCTGCACCGCTGCACATATCGCACGGTGAAAGCGTCGAGTAGAGTGTTGCTCGGTGGTACTTTGACGCTGGCAATCGGCCAGCGTTCTCGATCGCATCCATCTCCGCGTGTCGAATTGCACTTTTTCGTTGCACTCGTTGATTGTGCCCGCGAGCGATGATTTGGTCATCAAGCACGAGCACCGCACCAATTGGAATACCGCCTTCGGCAACGCTTTTAAGTGCCTGCTCCACGGCGGCCGCAAGAAATACGTTCATTTGATGGCTCACCAGATCAGTCGCTCGTCGGTTTCCGTTAGCTTACCAGCCGGGCGCACGCCACTTCCGGTTCGTTTGGTAAGCTTGTCACCGAGATCTTTACGAGCGACTTCTGCAGCCGCTAATAGCTCTTTCAAAACATCGGGATACTCATTGGAAACATCTTTTGTTTCGGCGACATCGTTATCAAGATCAAAAAGTGATTGCTCAATTCTCACTGACTTGTAATTGGCTGGCATTCCGCCCGATCCGCCCTCGCTTCCCGCGAGAGTGCGGTATTGGTGTGGAAACGTCAATTTGAAACGTTCATTGCGAATCGCTTGCAGTTCACCGCCGCCGTAGTAGCAATAGAAATAGTCTCTAGGCGAAGGGGCATCGTCATCGAACATCAGCGGACGGATGTTGACGCCATCAATTTGGTGTTGCGGAAGCTCAGCACCGATAATTGCAGCCACCGTCGGTAGCACGTCAATCGTTGAGGCGAGCTTGTCACAGGTTGTGCCCGCTGGGATTTTTCCTTTCCAACGCATCAGCGTCGGTTCGCGGTAACCGCCTTCGAACATGGTGCCCTTGCCTTCGCGAAGCGGACCTGCGCTTCCGGCATGGTCACCGTACGACAACCAGGGGCCATTGTCACTGGTAAAAATAACAAGCGTATTTTCGGACTGTCCGGTCTCTTCGAGCGTATCCAGGATCTGACCCACGGACCAATCCACTTCCATCACCACATCGCCAAAGATGCCGGCGCCGCTTTTACCACGAAAATCTTCGGACGCGTATAAGGGCACATGCACCATCGGGTGCGGCAAATACAAAAAGAACGGCTTGTCGCCGCTGTCGCGAATGAACTTCGTCGCTCGCTGGGTCAATGTTTTGGTGAGTTGTTCTTGATCCGCCGGTTGCACATCGGAGTTCACAACTTTGGTGCCTTCAAGCAAAGGAAGCGGCGGCCAAGGTCCTTTGGCGTTGGGGTCATTCGCTTTGCGAACGATGTTGGCCGGATGCAGCGGCCACATATCGTTGCTATACGGCAACCCGTAGTAGTGATCAAAGCCGTGAGCTGTCGGTAAAAACTTTGGATGGTGACCCAGGTGCCATTTTCCGAATATGGCGGTGGCGTATCCCTTGCTCCTACAAATTTCAGCAAGCGTCGTTTCATCGGCGTTGATTCCGATTTGCGACGTCGGACCAAGCGCTCCAGAGATTCCAACACGACGGTGATAACAACCCGTCAACAGCGCGCTGCGCGACGCAGAACAGACCGCCGATGAAACGACGAAATCCGTGAACTTACGTCCTTCGGCGGCCATCCGATTTAGGTTGGGCGTCTGGTAGGCGTTGTTTCCAAACGGATTGATATCCGCGTAACCCATGTCATCAATAAAGATCACAACGATGTTTGGCTGATCGCCTGACGCGGCCCGAAGTAATGGCGAATACAGTGTTTGTGCAACGAGTACTGCAATCGCGGCCGTGACGACGGCTTTCACCCGGAGCAGGCAATGACTAGTGAATGTTCGACGACAATCGGGCGTACCCATCACGCCTGTCGACTTGGCAAAGTTCCGTAACATGTTGAATTCTCTTCTTAGGATTGCGGATGCCGCTTGGAACATTCGTCGTTGGCAGCCGTTACGAAAAAGCGGCCCACCGTTTGTGGTGAGTGAATCTAAAATCATCAATACCAAGATACCACGGTCGGCAGTCCGCGTGTCGATCTCTTTTCGGACAGGCTAATGAGCGTCATCGATCATTCTTGATGCAATACACGCTGGACGAGGTGCGAATGAGCAGACGGTCGCCCGCAATCGCGGGTGTGGCCATGCCCATTTCATTAGCAGCAAGTTGATTCGTGTGCAACAACTCGAACTGATCGCTGTCGTTGAGCACATAGGTCACTCCATCTTCATTGAGGCAGAAAATTTTGCCGCCGGTCGACCAAGGTGACGATGTAAAGGCTCTTCCATTGGGCAATCGCTGTTGACCAAAAAGCTCCTTGCCGGTTCGAGCGTCATAGCAAGCGACAAGCCCTCGGTCGTAGAGCACAAACATCCGATCCCCCGAGACAATCGTGCTGGGATTGTAAGGAGCAGCCTGAGGCAGTGACCAAACAATGAATTCATTCGACGTCGCATCGCCATCGAGAGTTATGTCTCCCGAGGCTCCCGGTTTGATCGCATAGATCGGTCTTTGTTGATCGCCGACATAACCGGAAGTGACATACAGCAGCCCATGCGCAGCATAGGGAGTCGCGATCGTGATGCTGGACATGCCGCTAAGCGACCATTGCAGCTTGCCATCAAGGTCATAAGATCGGACTGCGCCACTTCCAGGAGTAACGATCTCTGTTCGCGTGTCATTCTCCCAGATAAGCGGAGTCGCCCAATTGCTTTTCTCGTCACGGGGTGTTCGCCAAAGCTCCTTGCCTGACTTTGTATCGAGCGACAGAAGGTAGGACGCTTGGTCGTTATCGTTGCAGTAGTAGAGTTTGCCTTGGTGTAGGACAGGCGAGGCAGCGTTTCCCCATCCGTAGCGTGTCGGCAGCGGCTCAAGTTCGTGCCGCCAAAGTTCGTTACCATCGAAATCGAAACAGAAAATGCCCACGCTGCCAAAACAACAATAAACTCGCTCGCCATCGGTCACAGGAGTTTCGGAGGCGAAGCTACTCTTGAGATGAATTGCCGATTCTGGTTTGCTTTCGTGAACCAGTCGCTCCCACCGAGTTTCGCCGCTCTTGAGATCAAGGCAAATAACCATCCACCGATGAATCGAATCTGGAGGCGCGGGTCGATTGCCACCGAAGTAAAGCCCCTTCTTCGCCTCTTCGGTCGTTCCGGTATTGATCACCGTGGTCAAAAAAACATGATCGTTCCAAACGACGGGCGATGACCAACCACGGCCCGGAATATCTCGCTTCCAAGCAACGTTTTCAGTGGCTGACCAACGGTCGGGTATTTGAGTTCCTTCTGCGACACCACGCGAACCAGGTCCACGAAACTGCGACCAATGCGACTGTGCGACCGCAGCCGAAGTCGTCATCGCGAGTAAGAGAGCCAGCAGCACGGACTTCATGAGTTTCTGTTTCATCGGTTGCTCCGAAGCGATTTGAGTTCTTCTTCTGTCACGAAGCCGTCACCGTCGGCATCCAGGCAGTCGAATTGTAGTGGGTTCAATGATGGGCCCTACTGGGCCTTGCGGGCCTTGTTCACGGCTTCGATGGAATTAAGGATGTTCGTCTTCCACACGCCCTGAAGTTTGTCGGGCTGGGCGCGGTTCAGGGTCTTGAGTGCTTCTTCGAACTGGCCTTTGCGGGTCTGAATTCGGGCGATGCCTTGCAGGGCGGTGTATTCGTCGGAACCGCCAATGCGGGTCTTGCCTTCGACAATGGCTTCGTACGCAGCACGGGCTTTGTCGTCGTTCTTGAGGTTCAATTCGCGGTTCTGAGCTTGGGCGAGCAAAATAGTATCGCGCGTGCGCGGTTCGGTGCTCCAGTCGAGTGCGGCGGTGAGGTCGGTTTCGGCTTTGTCGCCAGTTTTGGTGATGAAATAGGCACGCCCTCGATGGTGCAGGCCGTCGCCGCGTTTCCAGAAGGGCCACTTGAAGAAATCTTCTTCGCCGAATCGGGCGATGATCTCCGGCGCCTTGGCGTTAGCAAGCAAGTTCTGCATCTGTGCGGCCTTGCGGACGGCTTCGATGGGAATTTGGTCGATGTAGTTGGCGGACTTGTCTCGCAGCGCAGCTTGCTCGAGCGCAGCGGACTTCTGGAAGTCGGTGATCTTCCCTTCGACGAGCGCGAGAAACGCGTCCGCTTTGCGGTTTTTCTCCGCGTCGCGGAAACCAATCACGAAATCAGTCACGTTCGGATCCGCTTCGAACTGGTGAGACTTGCCATCGTAGAAGCGAGCGAACTTCATCGGCATATGGAAATTCGCGTTGCCCGTGGGCGAGAAAGCGCTGTGCTCCTGGCCGTCGTCGCGAATACGCTGGCGGCAGAGGTTAATGTGCCAGGGGAGGCTCTGCGTTGGCTTGCGGCCGATGATTTGATGCAGCGGATCGTTTTCATCTTGTGTGACGGGCAGGCTGATTTCGACGGTCCAATGATCCTCCGCGATGTGCGTGGCGACCTCTGCCTTGGAGTCCCAACCGTACCATTGGCTCTTCGGTGCACCGCGGTCGAGATCGGTGACGTGACCGGTGGGACTGACGGCGATAGAATAATAAGAGTGCGTTTCCGTGGCGATCTCGATCTCGATGGCGTCACCATACCAAATGGCCTGGTCGCCATCGCGGGTGGACGTACTGTTCGGCTTCTCGCCCCGGATCTCGTCGCAGCGAATGGCGAAGAGGAGGTTACTTCCCTGCCAGCCGGCTTTGAACGAGGTGCCAAAGGTGGGAAAGCGGCCGGTTTGAAGCTCGCGGAACTTGCCGGTGGCGGCGACGGGACACGTTTGCCAATACTCATCGTCGAGCTTGCTGTCGACGACGACGCCTTTGGCATCGCCGACGAGGCGCAAGGTGGGGACGAGACCGCGTTTCTGGCCGAGTTGAACGGACTTCATCCGCAAGCCTTTGAGGACGTCGTCAAGAAGGGCGATGCGTTTGCCATGCACGCTAGCGGAATCGGCTTTCGCCTTTGCTTTCTCGAACAACGCGATCACCTCATCCGCCTTCGCCTTGTCGTCGCTCGTGGCTTTCCAGTGTGCCTCGCAGTGCGTGAAGAAGGCGAACATCTCTTGCTCGGCGGGGCCGTAGAAGAGTTGGCAATACTCACGCAACATGTCGTCGGCGTTCGCGTCCTTGCCGCCCCAGTAGGCGCAGGCGGTGAAATAGACGAGGAAGTGATTGAATCCGACGCCGACCGTGTCGAAATCCCGCCCTGCCGAGAGCCAGATGTCTTCGCCCAACGACGTGCCCTTCGTGGCGTTCACGGTGTCCACGAGCGAGCGGGCGGCAAAAGCGGGCAGATACCAGCCGCGGTCGATGAAGGGGTAGTTCTCGAAGATGATGAGCGGGTTGTCGGTCTTCTTTGTCCAAGCCGCTCGCAGCGTTTCGGGTGCTGTCTCCCCTTCGGCTTTGGACCCGCCGAGGTTCAGCGGACGTCGGCCACCGACGATGCAGACCTGCACGTTGGGCTCCAGCTTCTCGATTTTCAGCGGCGGCAGTGTGTAGACGCCATAAGCGCAGTTCAGCACTTTCGCTTGCGGATGCGTCTTCGCAAGTTCCTTCGCCACGCGATTGGCAAAGTCCCACACGTGGTCGCTGAGCAGCCCGCGCTCATTGCGTTCCGGTGAGTCTTTGCCTTTGCACTTTTCGCACTGGCAAATAGAAGTGTAGCCGTCCGGCGGCATGATGGAGACGGTCTTGAGCGGGTAGGTGTCTAGCAACGCACGCGCCCAGCGCACTGTCTCGCGGAACAGGCCTTCGTCGGAGTAGCAGAGTTGGTTCTTGCTGTAGCCGGGGGGTATAGTCGCGTCTGCCGCCGTAGACCGCGAACCACTCGGGATGCGCGGCGAAGGTGGCGTCGTTGCCGGTCATGTTTTCCATGCCGTGGGCGAGATGGATCTTCTCGTCGTTGCGGATGCCGAGCCGCATGGCCCACAGAGAAGTGTCGTAGCCGGCGGTGGCAAAGCGGAAGTTGAACTGCCGCAGCGCGAAGTCGGGTTTCACCGTTTCATCGATCTTCTGCAGCGAGATCGTTTTCAGCGAAGGGAGCACCTCGCCAAGTTCCCCCGGCATATACCACCGCACGCCGAGCTTTTGCAAATAGCCACACACCGCGTTGAAACTGCCCCGCTCGTCGAGGCCCCAGATTTCGAGGCTCTCGTTCTTAGCGGTCACCGCACCGTCCGGTTTTCCGGTGTCGCCGGGGAGTTTCAGGCGGTGCTTATACAAGCCGCGCGACGGCATTCCATATGGTGCACCGACGATCTTCTCCCACTCGGCCTGGGCACGCGAAATATCGCCATTATTCCTTGCCCAAGGTTCGGTCGGCACGAAATCCGTGTCATCACCGATGAGCGCGAGCCAGTCCGCCCCCGTGGCGATGCGATACGCACCGTGCTCCAGCCCATCCGCCTTCACGGGCGTATGCGCGCTGGCTCCGATGAACACTTTCACCGCCTTGCCCGAAGGCTGGGTGACAATGGGCAGTCGCGCGCCGCTGATTTTTTCGATCGTGCTGCGAAACTCCTGCGCAGCGACCCGCACCATGCGCGTGGGTTTGTCACTGATGACAATCTCCGCCCGCGGCTGACCATTCTCGACAAGATTCGTTTTTGCGAATGCGCTGTGTCCGATGAAGAACGCGAGGATGAATGTGAGAGTGTGTTTCAAGATCATGGTCTTCACTGTTTGCGGGCCTTGTTTACGGCTTCGATGAAGTAAAGGATATTCGTCTTTCACACGTCTTGGAGCGATTCGGGCTCGGAGCGATTTGGATGTGTTTATAAAGACCCTCCGGCACGATGATCACGGCTTGCCATTTCGCACGAGAATGATTTCAGCGAGTGTCAAGACGAACGGAATGAATGTGAAGATGGTGACGAGAATGCGCTTCATCGTCCGGTATTCTCGTCGATGCACCATTGGTCAACATCATACACACGGGTGGGGCCGTCCTTGAGAGTGAGGTTAAAGTTCCATTTCTGCTGCATCCAGGGGTTCTCCAGTAAGGGCCAGGTCTTGTAGGCAATTCGTTTGCCGTGGATGACGGTGTCTCCGTCAAAAGGGATTTTGAAATTCTTAATTGGTCGCAAGTACATTTAAACCTGTCATTAAGCTGCTCCGCAAGTAGACGGCGGTCACGATTGACTGTTCAGTGTTTCTCTACGGCACCGATGTCGGGCCCACTGCCTGCGAATACATCGTTGATCCCTCTCAGCGGTACTGCGGCGTCGAGGCAAGGACTCATCACCTGCAGCGAAAACCGGCTCGTATTACCCTCCGAAAGTCGGGATTGCTTCGGAGCGGATTCGAAAAGACCCTCGGAGGAAATCTTGCCAACATCAGCAATCTCCTGCAGCAGTGGGTCGGCATAATGGCCGTGTGATTCTTGACCCGTGGCCGCGCGGAAATCGTCAATCGTAGCGAAGAATTGTTTATTCCACTCGAATCGGCGCGGTCCTTTTCCAGGAACATGGAAGTAACAATTACCGTCCAGTTCGTATCCCGTTCGCCCGGCGCGGACCGACCATTCATTGCTGATGACGATGTTGTTCTTGAGTACCTTGTTCGATGACGGTATGGTCGGTGGAAAGCTAATACTTGTGCCGCCGTCGGCCCCGATAAGAAGGCAGTAACCTGTATTGTGATAGAGGTAAACGCATCCGCTGGACGTGCAGCCGTTCACGTTGAATTTAAACAGTAAATTAAGAAACGAAATGGTGTTGCGAGTGATGCGAAGGCGACACACGCTCAAGGCACCAACGGTCAAACCTCGAGCGAAACGGGCACGCGAGAAAGAAGCCATCGTGGTGCGGAACCAGTATCTCAACAAGAAACTCGCCGGTGAACGGATTGCCGAGTTCGACTACCAACCCGGTAAGTGCGGTCGAACCTATCGCGTCGTGGTGTTGCACAAGGAAGTTCATCTGAAACGTGGGCAGTTGCGACAGTTCGACAAGGAAGAGCCGGTCTATTTCTTCTACATCACCAACGCGACGAAATCTTCGAAGTCGACCCGGCAAGTCGTGGTCGATGCCAACGCTCGCTGCAACCAAGAGAACAACGTCTCGCAACTGAAGCAGAGTGCGTTGTTGGCTCCGCTGAATGGCTTGAGGAGCAACTGGGCTTACATGGTGATCGCGTCGCTGGCCTGGAACCTGAAGATCTGGTCGGGGCTGATGATCAAACCCAGCGGAACAACGAAGCAGAAGGAGGAGCAAGCGGCGATCAAGAGCAAGCTGATTGGAATGGACTTCACGACGTTCCGCGAACGGGTGCTGATGGTTCCGGCGCAGATCATCAGGCGAAGCAGGATTCTGGTGTATCGGTTGTTGTGTTATCGACCTTCAGTGGACTGGTTGCTGCTCATCGATCGCGACGTTCGTCTTCCGCTGCGGTGCTGACCATTCAACTCCACGAAGTCAGTGTCCGGATGCACTGATACCGCCGCGGCGCCCCACTCAAGAAAGACCCCAAGACCATGCGAACCAAGCCTAATAATTCACTCCACCTGCAAAGCTGGGTCGTAAGCGGCTGCGCCGAAAAAACGGCCAGAAACCGACTCGCCGTTCGCTTGTTTAAGGTCTAGTGCCTATTGGGGTCAGATCCTGTGCGTTTGGTCTCAGACTCCGTGGGGATCATGACGGATTTGTCATTTACGTTCGTCATGACTGTTGCATTCCCCTTGTCAAGATAACGTCAGCCACCACAGAGAGTTGTTTTCGCAATTCAATACACAGTCCGGTTGTACCTCTTTGAATGTTTCGATGCGTGAGTTGTCCGTCACATCGCATCACTCGAGGCCGAGGCGACTGGCTAAGTCTTACCTCGTACGAATCTTTCATTCGCTACCTTTCTCAGGCTTAGGACGACGCGCCCTGACCCGTTTTCTCGGTTTCGCATTCGGTTTTAGTGGCTCTGGCCGCGACTACGGACGAACGGTCGCTCGCCGAAGTCATACTCTGCTCAATTTTGTGAACTTAAAACAGATTAATCTTGAACGTTCATGCTGCGTACAAGCCATAAGTCAAAACCTCCTTTGCCAGTCGCGTGATCGCTGTCGTAGACCATCACTTGTCCATCTGCGGATACAGCGACGGTGCCAACTAGGCCTGTGTCTATGCCAAAGACAAACGGTCGTGGTCTTCCAAACGGCACATTCAAATTCTGTCGTCGTGCATAGTAAAGATGCTGTTCTTCTTCGTTGGTCACAGTGAAAAATATAACGCGATCCGCGAATGCAGGTCGTGGAAAAAAATCGTTGCCCGGTCCATTGATCGAATAACAAACTATCCCGCGTGGAGCGTAGCGGAACCGCGGGATAGTTTGGACGTTGAACTGAGACGCTTGGCTGGGCACCTTGAACGGCTATGCGTTTTCTGTCGGTCCGCTATCCCTTGAAGCTCAGTCTAAGGGACAGAGATA
>JBGSIA010000058.1:0-11621 GCA_041751935.1 Pirellulaceae bacterium
ATGAAGCAGCTTTTCCAGTAGACTGTTATCGACTGGCGGTTCGGCGACGGCTGTGGACTGCGATTCATCCATGATCGCATCAACAGTATCAATTTCCCCGTTTCAGCCAAGATCAATTTCAACAGGCTGAATAGTTACCGAGATTCGTTGTTGCCTCAGGTGATAATTGTGAGACAATACAAATCTGTGACCAAACGATACCCAGAGCGGAGCACGATGATTGATCGACGACAGTTTGCGCTAGCGAGCACTGCGATGTTGAGTACTGCGCTGATCCACTTGGACCAAGTCGCACTTGCTCAGCAGCAGAGCCTAAGTGAAAAGCGGCTGGTGGAACTGGGGCTGAACGCACTCGCACGAGCGACCGATCGAAGCTACTTTGCTGATGGGCACCGTGGCGCTGCGATGATTTCGGCCCACTTGATGTGCGTTGATAATGATCTTGAGGAAGCAACCGCAAACCGCATCGTTGAACTTTTTGATATAAATTGGGCGACAACCGAGCTTTGCCGGTCGTTGCCTGAAAGCGATGTTGTGGATGATGCGGCCGAGCAAGTCGGCAAGGTGCTAGCAGAGGGCAGCGGGGTACTGCGGGAAGTAGGTCACGACGCCATTTTTGCGATGCACGCAGTCAAAGGATTTCGAATGATGCCCGAGACCGCGACGACCGCACGCGTCCAAGGCGTCTGTAAGCTAATTCGTGCCATCAAGCCTTGGCGCGATATCGCGCCGGACAACGATGTTGACCCGCCTCCGTTTGCTGATGCTATGGCGGCTTCCCGTTTTATTTTGCGTGAAGCGAGCGCTGCGATTGATCGGTACCAGGGTTACGGCCAAGGATTTGCCGGTCACATGATGACATTTGGCCAATCGTTGGTTGAACTTGCGGCGATGGGCGATGTTGAATGGGCAGAGAATTGCCGCACCGCGTTTCGCAAGTTCGTCACCGTCACGCGGAAAGGGCCACAACCCGGTGAGCGAAAGATCAGCGATCACCGCATCAGCGATCTGCGACCCAATGTGACGAAGTATTGGCAATTGAGAGGCGATAAAACCCTCGGCATCGGCCACGTCTTCAAGTATCCCTATGCGTACTACGATTTGCTGGCCCGAGCGAATGACCCCGAGTTAGCTAAAGAGCTCGACGAGAAAGCGTGGCAGATATTTTAGTCAGCATCGACGCCATGGTATACTTTTCGGCTTAACGTTCTGACTGCCCTCGCAACCCAACCTGCCGATTGCCTCATGTCCATGCGAATTGACTTGAAACGTCCTGCTGTTATTTTCGCCGTAATGCTGTGTGTTGGGATGGTCAGCACCAAAGCTGCGGAAAGGAATGTCCTGTTCATCATCACCGACGACGAGAGCCCGACACTGGGTTGTTACGGCGACCCCGTAGCCCTTACTCCTGCGATTGACGCGATTGCCAAAGATGGAATGATTTTCCGCAACGCATTCGCCACCACCGCGTCCTGCAGTGCAAGTCGCAGTGTCGTGATGAGCGGCTTGCACAATCATCGCAACGGCCAGTTCGGGCACCAGCATCACTACCATAAGTTCGCTTCATTTCATGACGTCGTTAGTCTTGCACTACCGCGAGTGATGGCCGGCGCCGGCTACCGTACCGGACACATTGGCAAATATCATGTTGCTCCTGAAGCGGTCTATCATTACGAAACCTACATGAAGGCCAATGAACGCAATCCCGTTCAAATGGCAAATACCGCTCGCGATTTCATTATCCAAAAGGATGACGAGCGTCCATTCTTTCTGTACTTTGCGACCGCTGATCCTCACCGCGGGGGAGGAATCGATAAAGACTCGACACTCCAGCTCAAGCCCGACTTGTTCGGCAACCGCCCACAGGATGCCGCACACGCCGGTATTGATGAAGTGTTTTATGATGCGGCGAAAGTTGTGGTGCCGCCGTTCTTACCCGATACTCCCGAGACCCGAGAAGAGTTGGCCCAGTATTACCAATCCTGCTCGCGAGTGGACGCTGGCGTCGCTCGGTTGGTGGCGATATTGAAGGAAGCGGACCTGTACGAAAAGACGCTTATCGTCTTCACCAGCGACCACGGCATGGCGTTTGCCGGCGGCAAGACAACCGTCTATGAAGGTGGTCTGCGAGTGCCGATGGTTGTGCGAGATCCTTATCAAGAGAATCGTGGTACTCAATCCGATGCGATGTTGAGCCACATTGATATCACACCAACGCTGTTGGACTTTGGTGGTGGATTGAACCACGAGACGAACGCGCCGAAAAAAATGATCAATGCCAATCAGTTTTGGAAAGAACGCGATGAGGCGATGCGAGAAAACCGTGACGGCGGACAACCATTCAATTCCTACCACGGCAAATCGTGGTTGCACTGTTTAGCCAACCCTTCGGCTGCTCATCACGAGACGATCTTTGCATCGCATACGTTTCATGAAATTCAGATGTACTATCCGATGCGAGTCATCCGCGCGGGCAAGTACAAATTGATTTGGAACATTGCTTATCCCTTGCCTTATCCGTTCGCATCCGATCTTTGGGCAGCGAGCAGTTGGCAGGCTCAGTGGGCCAAGGGGAAAGACGCTCCCTATGGCAATAAGACGGTTGGAACCTATATCCAACGACCTCAATTTGAACTGTACGACATTCAGTCGGATCCTCATGAAACGACGAACCTCGCCACCAGCGACGGCCACCGCGATATTCTCCATGCGTACAAAACAAAACTGAAACAGTACCAAGAGGAATTCCAGGATCCCTGGATCATGAAATGGGACTATGAATAGCCTGTCGACGCTGGACGTCGTTTGGCTTGCCATTGGTGCATTGGGAATTGGATTTAGCAAATCTGGATTCCCAGGCGTCAGTATGTTGCATGTGGTCTTGTATGCCATCGTATTTGGCACGTTGGACTCAACCGGCGTGCTTCTGCCGATGTTGGTTGTCGGTGATCTATGCGCGATTGGAGTCTTCGGTCGTAAGGCGGATTGGGCACACTTCCGGCGTTTGCTGCCGCCGACGCTCCTGGGCATCTTGGCAGGATGGTTGCTGATGGACCGGCTTGACGAAAGCGTCTTCCGTGTTCTTGTCGGTGTGATAATCTTTGTACTCACCGGTGTGCAAGTAGCGAAACAGTGGCGACCGACGATGTGGGAAGCAGTACCGCATGCTCCCTGGTTCGCCGTAACGCTGGGACTGCTCGCGGGGTTAACCACGATGTTGGCAAACGCCGCTGGACCAGTGGTTGCGTTGTACTTACTTGCCGTGAATTTGCCGAAGTGGGAATTGATTGGCACAAGTGCCTGGTTGTTTCTCGTACTCAACGTACTGAAACTTCCACTCAGCTACCATCTCGGATTGATTACGACGGATTCTTTGACAGTAAACGCAGTCTTTGCACCGGCCATTCCACTGGGGATGTTGGCAGGTCGTTGGCTGGTTCACAGAGTACCGCAGCGATGGTTCAATAGCATTTTGCTTGCTTTCACAGCAATCGCCGCAGCAAAATTGATGGGCTTGTTCGGTTAAGCAAATGGGAGAATTGGATGTCGGGAAATCGTGAGCGAATTCGTTGTGAAGTCCGTGATGATTCGTCGGAGGTTGTCCGCGAACTCGCCAGACAAATTGCCTCCGAGATTCGCAGTCGGGCGGCTCAAGGAAAAGCGTTAGTGCTGGGACTGTCGACCGGCTCAACGCCCACTGGTCTTTACGCAGAACTGGTAAGACTGCATCAAGACGAAGGTCTTTCGTTCGCGAATGTTGTCACATTCAATCTCGACGAATACTACCCAATGCACCCGAACGAACTGCAAAGCCATGTGCGGTTCATGAATGAGCATTTGTTCGATGCGGTTGATATTGATCGCCGTAATATTCACATTCCTGACGGCACCCTTCTTCTTGATCGCGTGTCTGAGTTCTGTCGTGATTATGAGGCAAAGATCTCTCAAACCGGCGGGATTGATTTTTTGATACTGGGGATTGGTCGCTCAGGTCATATCGGACACAACGAACCTGGGTCCGAGTCCACCGTTCGCACACGACTGATCACTCTGGATCAAGTCACACGGCTCGATGCAGCAAGTGAGTTTTTCGGAGCCGAGAACGTGCCGCGTCGGGCGATCACGATGGGAGTCGGTACTATTCTTGAAGCCCGTCGAGTTATCTTGCTAGCGTTCGGTGAAGGCAAGGCAGGGATCGTCAAGCGAACCATCGAAGGTGAAATGACCGCATCGATCCCGGCAACTTTTTTGCAGCAACACTCCAACGCCACAGTGTGGTTGGATGAAGCCGCCGCAGCGGAGCTGTCACGCATTGAATCACCCTGGCTGCTTGGTCCGGTAGCGTGGACGCGTCAAACCGTACGAATGGCTGTACTGAAGCTTTCGGCAGCAACCAATAAGTCATTACTCAAGCTTACCGACGCGGACTATAACGAAGCCGGAATGCAGGATCTGCTGGCCGAACGCGGCAACGCCTACGACATCAACCTAGAAGTGTTTCGGCACATGCAAGCGACAATCTCTGGTTGGCCAGGCGGCAAGCCTGCAGCCGCAAAGCAACCGGGCGACCGTCCCAGTCCATTCGATAATATCTTCCCCAAGCGAGTGCTGATTTTTTCACCTCACCCTGACGACGATGTGATTTCGATGGGGGGCACTTTGATTCGCTTGGTCGATCAAGGTCACCAGGTGCATGTCGCCTACCAAACGTCGGGGAACATCGCTGTTTTTGACGATGACGCGATTCGGTTTTCGGAGTTTGTCGAGGACTACTGCAAAGAATTTTCACTCACCACCGACCCCATGCGTGAGTTGGATGGACACGTCGACCAGTTCTTGCGCAATAAGCAACCGGGACAAGTTGACAGCCCTGCTGTGCAGCGCATCAAAGGATTGATTCGCAAGGGCGAGGCCCGAGCGGCAACTCGATACTGCGGAATCCCCAGTGAGCAATTGCACTTCCAGAACCTGCCGTTTTATGAGACCGGCCGCGTGAAGAAGAAACCGCTGGGCGACGAAGACGTCGGATTGACTGTTAACTTGCTGCGTGAAATTTGTCCGCATCAAGTGTATGCCGCCGGCGATCTTTCCGACCCACACGGCACGCACCGAACCTGTCTTAGTGCGATCATGCAGGCTTGTGACCGATGTCGCGACGACGACTGGTACGCGACATGCGAGGTCTGGCTCTACCGTGGTGCCTGGCAAGAGTGGCCCACCCATCGAATCGATATGGCGGTGCCCCTGAGCCCCGATGAAGTGGAACGAAAACGGGTCGCTATCTTCAAACATCAATCTCAAAAAGATCGCGCTTTGTTTCCAGGCACGGACATTCGCGAGTTTTGGCAACGCGCCGAAGATCGCAATGCCCAAACGGCGCGGCGCTATGACCAACTCGGGTTGCCGGAATACCAAGCGATCGAAGGTTTTGTCCGCTGGGACAAGTCGTCGCGGATTGTGGTTTGAGATTAAAGGCCAAGAAGAAACTCATTTGCCTCACGTAGTCGAGTCTCTCCGAGACTTGATCAGCGTCTCGGAGAGACGCTGCTACGTGGTGCAATCTAATCCGCCACTCGCTTAAGCAATCTTGCAACTTGCTGCCTGAACTTGAACGCAAGAGCCGAGGGCAGGATTATCTAAGCAAAGAATTGCCCCTCACCAATCGCTTCAAAGGCTGATTCGTAATGTTCGATGCGCTCGGGCAGGGGAGTCTCGCTTGGCCACCAAACCGCGATCACGTCGAATCGACATTTGCAACCAAGCAGAGACTTGCGTTTCAGATACCGCAATGCGGCCCGTGTGATTCGCAATTGTTTGTTCTCGTCGACGCGTTCAGCCGGATGACCAGGTTTTCGTGTGGCCAACGTTTTGACTTCGACAAAAATCATCAGCGATCGTTTGCGATCGATCGCGATGAGATCAATCTCGCCGCCGCGATCGGACTCACTTTCGGCGATGACTACGAGCCCTTTGCGACGAAGCAAACGCGCGGCCGCCTGTTCGCCGCGTTTGCCCACCCGCGCAGCAGGATCGATCGCTCCGTAACGCCAGTCGACATAGCGTTCGTGCCACAATCGCAATGCGTCGGCGACCCCAAACTTCATTTCACTTTTGGCCAAGTGTTGTTAAGATCGGCTGACGTGGCACCGCTTGTCGCGTATCGATTCGTCCAGTCCCGTAGTTTCGCCTTAGCTCTGAGGTCTCGCCTCAGACCGAACGACGACGCTCTTTCAGACGCACGGCCTTTCCGACGCGATCACGTAGAAAATACAGCTTGGCACGACGAACGACACCGCTGCGTTTGACTTCGATCTTATCAATACGGGGGCTGTGCACAGGGAACTTACGCTCGACGCCTTCGCCAGCGACGATGCGTCGAACCGAAAACATTTCCCGCGAGCCAGTGCCGCTGCGCCCGATAACAACACCGGTGAAGACTTGAATGCGTTCTTTGTTGCCTTCAAGAATCTTGGTGTGGACGTCAACCGTATCACCAATCTCAAATTGTGGTGCTTCGGCTTTTAGCGAGGTCTTTTCGACCAGGTCCATGATAGCTTGGCTCATTGCCGCGGATCCCTAAGTGAACTAATTGAAATAAAGGTTAAGTGGTTACAGCAAATCGCTGCGTCGTTGTTCGGTTCTGGTTCGGCTTTGCTCGGCCCGCCAACGGGCAATCGCGCCGTGGTCGCCGCTAAGCAGCACCTCAGGCACTTCGTGCCCGCGAAACTCTCTCGGTCGTGTGTATTGGGGAAACTCAAGCAACCGATTTCCTCGGCTGAACGAATCATCGATACTACTTTGTTCATCGCCGAGAACGCCAGGCACAAGCCGCACGACCGCGTCAATGATGATCATCGCCGCTACCTCGCCTCCGTTGAGGACAAAGTCGCCGACGCTGACTTCTTCCGGTTCGAGGATATCCGCGACCCGTTGATCAAATCCTTCATACCGCCCGCACAAAACGAGCAGTCGACCGCTAGTGGCGAAATCTTCGGCCAACCTTTGGTCAAACTTTTTTCCTTGCGGTGTCAACAGAATCTTGCGACTCGGTTGACAATCCATCGCCTCGACCGCTTCGACGCATCGAACCGTTGGTTCGACCTGGATCAACATCCCGGGTCCGCCGCCGAATGGTTTGTCGTCCACTTGGCGGTGTGGATTATCGCGTGACCATTGACGCAAATCGTGCCGATGAATATTGACGATCTTGTTGCGGACTGCCTTATCGAGCAAACCCTGCGTCAGATAGCCGTCGAACATTGCCGGGAACAACGTCACGACATCAAATCGAATGGTCATTCTGTCGCGTTTGCGTTTGACTTTACTCGGCTGATTCCGATTCTGCCGCTAGTGCTTCCGCAACTGGCGGAGGCGAGGGCTTGGCGGCCTTGGGCGCCGGCGGAGCGGGCGTGTAGTGCTTGCGAGTTCCCAAACGCTCGACAGCTGCCTTTTGGGCCTCCAAATGCGTTCCGGACGTGCCGTACTTTTTAATCAGTACAGCCACCTTGTCGCTTGGTTGGGCACCGACGCTGAGCCAGTAGTCAATACGATCAGCCTTGAGCACCGTTCTCGCGTCGGTTTCGGGAACCATCGGATCGTAATAGCCGAGTTCCTCGATAACGCGACCATCGCGCGGGCTGCGCTGATTCATCGCACACACACGATAGAATGGTCGGTGCGCCCGACCCATTTTCTTCATTCGAATTCTTACGGACATCGTTTCTCTTCGTAAAGGTTTAGTTGTTAGGACAAATGGTTATTTTGAATAAGTCAGCGACCTTTTCGCTTGGATCGGCGAGCTAACTTGTCGCGTTCTTTTTTTAGTTTTTCTCGTTCTGCGTTGGAAAGACGCTTGCCGGTGCCTTTTTTCATCTTCATGCCGCGCATTGATGGGTCCATCATTGCACCGCTGGACTGCAACTGCTGCATCATCCGCATCCGCTCACCGGCACCGGAGCCAGACATGGCCTGCATCATCGGCTTCATGACCTCGAACTGCTTGATCAGTTGCGAAATCACTGGCGTTTGAATTCCTGCACCTTGAGCAATTCGCGTCCTTCGTGGAGCGTCGATGATTTTCGGGTTCCGTCTTTCCTCCAGCGTCATGCTGTTGATCGCACCGATGGTTTGACGGATTCCGCCAGCCGCTTCCTCGCTATCGAGCATGTCCTTGAACTGGCCCATTCCAGGCATCAAACCGAGCATTTTGCCCATCAGTCCTGGTTTGGATACTTTTTCCATCATTTTCTTGAAGTCGTCCAGCGTAAAATCGCCGGAAGCCATCTTCTTTTCTAATTCTTCCCGCTCTTTTTCGTCCACGATGCGGTGGGCTTCGCGGGCGGCGGCGACAATATCGCCCATTTGCAGGATTCGTCCCGCCATCCCTTCGGGTCGAAAAGGCTCCAAAGCATCAAAATGTTCACCAGTTCCAATAAACTTAATCGGCACGCCAGTGACATGTTTTACCGAAAGCAATGCCCCGCCCCGGGTGTCACCGTCCAGCTTGGTCATGATGACGCCGTCCAGCTCCAACGCCTCGTTGAACGCTCCGGCGCTATTGACCGCATCTTGCCCAGTCATTCCGTCGACGACCAAGTACACCTGATCCGGTGAAAGCTTTTTGTCCACACGCTGCAGTTCGGCCATCAACTCCTTGTCGATTGCCAATCGGCCAGCGGTATCCAGAATAATGACACGCGCCCCGGCGGCTTTCGCTTTTTCCACGCCCGCCTGGCAGACCTTCACCGGGTCCTTCTCGCCTTTGTCACTGTAAACCCGCACCCCCAGTTGGTCGCCGATAACGTGCAGTTGGTCAATCGCTGCCGGTCGCTGTAAGTCCGCCGCAACCATGAATGGTTTGACGTTCTGCTCGACGAGCATTTGCGAAAGCTTGCCGCAAGTCGTCGTCTTGCCGCTACCTTGCAACCCACAGAGCATCAAGATTGTGGGACCGTTGCTCTTCAAGTGCAGCGATGCGTCGACGGGTCCAAGCAACGAGATAAGCTCGTCGTGGACGATCCGAACCAGTTCTTCATGGGGCCGCAGGCTTAATAAAACCCGCCTTCCGAGCGCCTTCTCGGAAATGTGGCTCATGAAATCCTGGACGACCGAATAGCTAACGTCGGCCTCAAGAAGCGAGTTTTGGACGATATCGAGCCCATCGCGCATATTGCCTTCGGTCAGCTTGCCCTTACCGCGCAAGCTCTTAAATGCCGACTGCAATCCGTCAGATAGCGACTCAAACACGACCCAAATATTCCCAGAATAAATGACTTACCGTTCAATGAAGCCCGGCAGTTTAGGCGATTAGCCCGACTTTTGTAAATGGACACCTTCGAACTTTTGAGCGTGGGGAATCTTTGAAAGACTCACTTTCCCTCAGAAACGAGGTTCAACAGGTCGCCGATCTTGCGATGCGCTTCAATTGGATGTCGTAACGGGCGATCGGTCAGCACTTGGTAATGGTTTTGCCGCCCCACTTTCTCTCGCCGAATGAACCCTTCCGCTTCCAGATCTTGGACAATACGCTGAACAGCCCTCTCGGTAATGCCGACTCTCGTGGCAACCTGTCGGAGAACGAGTTCCGGAGTCATATGTAATACCGCTAGCACATGAGCGTGATTGGTAAGAAAGGTCCAGCGATGTACGGGCTCCCCCACCTCCGGTCCTGGCAGGGGCCTGGTGGATTCCTCATTCTGCGAATGCGATCTTGCCGTTTTTCCCATCTGCCCTGCAAACGTCCTGGTATTGAGGTTCACTTGTTTCGCTGACTACAACATGCCGGAGAAAGAATTCGACTACCACATAACCGGATTTTTCCGGGCCATTTCTCTAATTTGCGACTGTTGTCGGAGTCTTTGATTTAACGATAAACGCAAACCTGGACGAAGACTAGTTGACGACATTTTTGTCGTGTATAATTATTCGCGTTATTGTTATTGTGGTTTGAGGGGTGCATGAACAGTCACACAGCAGTCGACGGTTGCCTTGAATTGAACGAAAGGGTTCGATAACCGATGGCCGCAGGTGCAAAACACAAACCGCTAACACGTTTTCTTGAAATGCTACGTCCGGACTACGGTGACGTAGTGTCGGTGGTTGTGTTTTCGATCGTTACCGGTGTCCTGGCTTTGGCGACCCCGCTTGCCGTCGAAGCGCTAGTTAACACGGTCGCTTTTGGCAGCTTTCTCCAGCCGCTTGTGGTCCTGGGAATCCTGCTGTTGACATTCTTGATGTTTGCTGCCGCCTTACGCGTGTTGGTAGCCTGGGTGGCCGAGATTGTTCAGCGGCGATTCTTTGTTCGACTGGCTGTTGAACTGGGTGAACGTTTACCACGACTCGATCCGTCGGCACTGCATCATCATCATGGGCCGGAGCTGGTGAACCGCTTTCTGGACATCGTTACAGTACAAAAAGTCGTGGCGATGCTGTTACTCGATGGGTTGGCTCTGGTGATCAGCACCGCGACGGGGATGGTGCTGTTGGCATTTTACCATCCGTTTCTGCTGGGCTTCGACCTGATGTTGCTGCTATGCATGATGATTATCATTTTCGGACTGGGACGCGGTGCAATAGGGACGGCCAAGGACGAGTCCGTCGCAAAGTACAAGATGGTTGCGTGGCTACAAGAACTGGTCCGTCATCCGACTGCGTTTGCCATGCACAGCGGACAAGCGTTTGCCTCGGAGCGAGTGGATGATCTTGCGGCTGAGTACCTGGATTACCGCAGAGAACACTTCGCGGTGCTGCTGCGTCAAATCGTTACAGCGCTGATGCTTTACGCTCTAGCGTCGGTGGCGCTGCTGTCGCTTGGCGGGTATTTGGTCATTAGCGGGCAATTGACTCTGGGCCAACTGGTTGCTGCCGAGCTGGTGGTCACGGTCATTGTCGGCGCGTTTGCGAAGCTTGGTAAGCACATGGAAGCGTTTTACGATTTAATGGCAGCGGTGGATAAGATTGGTGTGCTTTTGGATCTTCCCACAGTGAGTCTGACTGGCCAGGCAGTAATAACCAGCGAGCGTGGAACGCGAGTTCAGTTGCGGGCGGTGACATTCCAGTCTGGCAGCGAGTTAATCATCGACAAGTTCAGCGCAGTGGCCGAGCCGGAACAAGCAGTCGCCGTTGTTGGGCCCTCGGGATGCGGAAAATCGTTGCTCTTGCGAACGATCGTTGGACGAGAAAAATTGACCAGTGGATTTGTCACCCTCGATGGAGTCGACCGCCGGGATTTGGATCGCGACACCACGGCTGACCGGATCGGTTATGCCGCCCATCCAGAGATTTTTGCCGGAACTCTCAAGGAAAATATTACTCTGGGGCGTCTCAATGTTGGCAGCGAGAACTTGCAGTGGGCTCTGGAAATGGTGGGGCTGTTGGATGTGATGCGGCATCTTCCTGCGGGGCTGGAAACGGAGCTGTCGACGAACGAAGAAACCTTATCGCGTGGCCAGAAGGATCGACTGATGATTGCCCGAGCAATTGCTGGTTCAAGTAAGCCGCTGGCGCGGCGGTTTAGTGCACTTGGATTCTCTCGAAGCATCCTGGCAGGAGGAGCTGTTCACTGCGAGCAGCTTAGTAACTCCTCCTGCTTCAGGAAAAACATTATGTCCAAGTCTACACCA